>NZ_JAXOJJ010000001.1:0-1010750 GCF_036663615.1 Sphingomonas rhamnosi | reverse complement strand
GCGTTCATTCTGAGCCATGATCAAACTCTCAAGTTTATGTCACGATAAAGCCGCAGCGGAATTCCACGACCAAACCGCTCATCTCAAGGAGCCGCTCTGCACAATATTCTTCAGACGACCACCGAAGCGCGAACACCACAATGACCGTCCATTACGTATGGATACGTGAAGGACATATGAGAACGACTTAGCTTTAAACGATTACCCGATGCCTTGAAGCCACCGAGAACCGCAAGCCGCCGCCCACATGTCCCTTCATCTAAACCTACAATGTCAAAGAGCCGACAAAAATACCCGACGCTCGGTCAACCTCCCTTTCAGAAGGTCTTGAGCGCCGATGATGTTTGCGACTGCAGCGAAGAAACCGTGAGGCCGTCCGCTGCGGTGACACCCATCTAGGTGGGGTAGCCCGGTCGGTCAACGGCTTTTTTGCAGTTCCGTTGCATTTTTTGGTCAAACCCGCGGACCGGCGTTCTTAAGCGCTTGTGAAGCGCCCCTGCGCTACAGGCGTCGCCCATGGATAGCCCCGCTCCCATCGCGCCCTCTCCCGTTATGCCTGATCCGGTGGCGCCCGCCGGGGATACGCTGGCTACGCAGGTCCGCAGCGCCGTAATCTGGCGCTCGGGCAGCCAGATCCTGTCGCAGCTCGTACAATGGGCCGCCACCTTCCTGGTGATCCGCATCCTGGCGCCGTCCGACTACGGCCTGTTCGCGATGTGCCAGGTGGTGCTGACCTTCATGGCGATGCTCAACGGCTATGGGCTGGCGAGCGGACTGATCCAGCAGAAGGAGATCAGCGCGCGCGAGGTGCGGCAGCTGTTCGGGATGCTGATCGTGCTCAACGGTGGGCTCGCGCTCGCGCAGTTGCTGGTGCTCGCGCCCCTGGCCTCAGCCTATTACCGGCAACCGATCGTCGGCGATATGCTGCGGGTGCAGGCGTTGCTGTACCTCACGACTCCGTTCATTGCGCTGCCCTATGCGCTGCTGTCGCGCGCGATGGATTTCCGCCACCAGGCCAAGGCGAACATCGTCGCGTCGATCGCCAGCGCGAGTACGGCGCTCGGCGGCGCGCTCTATGGGCTCGGGGTGTGGACGCTGGTTATCGCGCCGATCGTGCTGTTCGGCGTGCGCGGTGCGATGATGACGTGGAGCGCGCGATCGCTGGTATGGCCAAGCTTTGACTTTCGCGGCGCGGGAGGAATCGCGCGCTATGGCGGCGTGATGGCCGCGGGGCAGCTGTTCTGGTTCCTGCAGAGCCAGGTCGACGTGTTCATCGCCGGGCGCAGCTTTTCGCCGCACATGCTGGGGATCTACACGACCAGCCTGTTCCTGACGCAGATCTTCGTCGCCAAGTTCGTGCCGCCGCTCAACGAGGTCGCCTTCTCCGCCTATGCTCGGATGCAGGCCGATACCGATGCGATCGCGCGCGCGTTCGTCCGCGCGGTGCGGATCGTGATGGTGGTGGCGATGCCCTTCTATCTCGGGCTCGCGGCGACCGCCGAGCCGCTGGTGCTGACCGTGCTCGGCGAGAAGTGGCGCGAGACCGCGCAGGTCGTGCACCTGCTCGCGCTGGCGATGCCGTTCATGACGCTGCAGGTGCTGTTGACCCCGGCGTGCGATGCGCGCGGGCGGCCGGGGATCGGCGTGCGCAACGGTGCCTATGGCGCCGCGATCCTCGGCACCGCGTTCCTGGTCGGCGTGCAATGGGGCCCGACCGGTATGGGGCTCGCGTGGATCGCGGCCTACCCGCTGTATCTGGCCATCAGCGCTTGGCGATCCCTCCCGGTGATCGGCGCAGGCCTTCGCGACGTGGTCGATGCGGTCGCGTCGCCGACGCTGGCGGCGATCGGCATGGCGCTGGTGGTGGGGCTGGTCGACGATGCGCTGCCGCCGATCGCGGTGGGGGTGCGGCTCGGGGTGCTCGTGATCGTGGGCGCGCTGGTCTATGGCGGCTGGATGCTGGTCTTCTCACGCCCGGCGGTGCGCGAACTGATCGCGATCGTGCGCAAGCGTCCGGTGCCAGCCTAAGCCGGCTAGACCGACTGGATATAGTCGCGCATCGCAGCGGCATCGGCCTCGATCCGGTCGATCCGGTATTTGACGAGATCGCCGATCGAGACGAAGCCGATCAGCCGCTCGCCATCTATCACCGGCAGATGCCGGATGCGCTGCCGCGACATCAGCGAGAGCGCGCCGATCACCGGTTCGTCGCGGCCGACCGAGCGGACCGGAGCGGTCATCACCGCCCGCACCGGCTGGTCGAGCGCCGCGGCACCATCGGCCTTCAGGCAGTGGATGACGTCGCGTTCGGAGAAGATCCCGATGACCGCGCCATGCTCGACCACCGGCGCCGCACCGATGCGGTTTTCCGCGAGCAACGCCACCGCCTGCATCAGCGTGTCGTCGGGCGCGAGCGACAGCACGTCGCCGCCCTTGGTCTGCAAGATCGCCGCGATCGTCATCTCCGCTCTCCGCTCTGCCTGGCGTCTATCGCGCCGAGGGGAGACAATCATGTTTGGCGGGCGAAGGGAAGCGGTCACGAAAAAGCCCGGCATCGCGCAGGGCGACACCGGGCTTTTGGACCATTCAGGCGGTGCGGTCAGCCGGCCTGAACGTCGCTCGACGCGGCGCGGAGGCGACGGCGGCGGGGCTTTTCCTCGCCTTCGTCGTTGGTCGCCGCGGGCGCAGGTGCGGGTGCAGACGACGCGCTGATCCCGAGCGACGCCGGCAACCGGTCGGCGTCGGCGCCGGCGGAAACCGGTGCGGCCTCCTCGGCGCTGCGATCGCGCGGCGGGCGGCCCCGGCGGCGCGGCTTTTCCTCGACCGGCGCGGTGGCGGCTTCGACCAGATCGGGCTGGTCGTTGGCGGGTCCGGCGGTCAGGGGGAGCGACGGCTCAGCGGCTTCCGCGTCAGCGCGCGCGGGCGTTCGCGGTGCGCGCGGCGCCCGGGGCTGTGCATCGCGATATTCGCCACGTGGCTCACGCACCTGCGTATCGCGCTGCGAATTGCCTTGCGGATCGCCCTGCGTGTCGCGCGTGTTGTCGCGGGGCTGCTCGTCGCGGCCCTCGTTACGCGCTTCGTTGCGCGGCTGCTCATCGCGATTCTGGCGGGGCTCGCCGCGCGGACGGTCATCACGCGGACGGTCGTCACGCTGGCGGTCGTCGCGCTTCTCGCCGCGCTGCGAATCGTAGCGCGGACGCTCGTCGCGATCCTGGCGCGGCTGATGGCCGTTGGCCTCGCCGCCTTGCTGCTCGCCGGCGCGGATCGGTTCGCCCTCGTCGGCGTAATCGTCGTCGCCGTTGATATCGAAGGGCTGCTGGATGCGCGGCCGCGGCGCGTGCTGCGGCTGGCTCTCCTCGAGCCGGGTGCGCTGCTCGCTCAGCACGCGGAAATAATGATCCGCGAACTGGAGATAATATTCGATGTTGACGCGATCGCCCTGCATCTGCGCGTCGCGCGCCAGATTCTTGTACTTCTCGTACAATTGGGTCGCATTGCCGCGCGCGCGGCTGTCGATACGGTTGCCGGTATCGCGCTGGCCGCCACCGCCGCCCTGACGCGGGCCACCGCCACCCCCGCCGCCATTACCGCCGCCGCCATTGTTGTTGCCACGACCGCGACGGCGGCCGGCTTGCCGGTTGTTGATCAAGCTGGTGTTCCTGTGTTCAAGAAAACTTCGGTCCTCAAACCAAATTTCGGGTCTCGCCCCCCGGTCTCCCGACCGGATGCGAACCCTAGCCGCGCCCAAAAAGGGGCGTCGGACCTGCCATGGCCGCCGGACTCGAACGACTTCATGGCAAAGGATGCGAGCCAACGCTCACGATCAACAAACTGTCGAGATTGCGTGCCCCTCCCCGCTTGATAGCGGCCGGCATGCCTGTCCGACAAGCGAAATGTGGCGTGCATGGTCGATTGTTCAAGTGGCGGTGATCGCACGCGGATTGCCGCCCAGGTCATGGTGAAGCGCGGTCGTCAGCCGCTGCGCCGCGAACAGCGCAGCGACCGCGTCGCCCTGCGTCGCGCCGATCTCGACCACCACGAGACCGCCGGGCGCGATCAACGCCGGCAGCTGGCGCGCGAGGATGCGGTAATCGTCAAGGCCGTCCGCACCGGCGTACAGCGCGGCGTGCGGTTCGTGATCTTGCACCTCGCGCGGGAGCGGTTCGGCGGTGCCGATATAGGGGGGATTGGCGAGGATCAGGTCGAACCGGCCGGCGATTGCCGAAGCCCAGTCGCCACGGATGAAGTGGGCGCGGTCGGCCATGGCGAGGCTGGCGGCGTTGGCTCGGGCGTACGCGAGCGCGTCGGCGGAATATTCGACCCCCAGGCCCTGCGCGGGCCATTCGGCGAGCGCGGCGAGCAGCAATGTACCGGGGCCGGTGCCGAGATCCAGGATGGTTGCAGGCGCGCAGGTGCCGAAATGCGCCTGCGCGGCGAGCAGCAGTGTCTCGCTGTCGGCGCGAGGCACGAGCGCGCCGGGACCGACGGCGAGGTCGATCGACCAGAAGCCGCGGGTGCCGGTGATATAGGCGATCGGTTCGTGCCGCGCGCGCCGGTCGACGAGCGCGGCAAAGGTGTCGGGAACGGTGTAGCGGTCGGGGTCGATGAGGATCGCGCTGCGGTCCACGCCCAGCGCGTGGGCGAGGAGGAGTTCGGCGTCGAGGCGCGCGGTGGGGGAGAAGGCGAAGCGCGAAGCCGCCGCTGCGATCGCAGATTTCACCTCACCCGTCATGCCGGACGTGTTCCGGCATCCATCCATCCTCTCGGACGATCGCTCCTGAGGCACGATGGACCCCGGAACAAGTCCGGGCTGACGGAGGGTCTTGCCGTGCCAGCCCGTGTCACGAGTCCAGCTGCGCCAAGCGATCCGCCTCGTCCTGCGCGCTGAGCGCGCCGAGCAGTTCGCCCATGTCGCCGGTGATGATCTCGGGCAGGCGGTGGAGCGTCAGGTTGATCCGGTGATCCGTCACCCGACCTTGCGGGAAATTGTAGGTGCGGATGCGCTCCGAGCGATCGCCCGAACCGACCATCGATTTGCGCGCGCCTGCCCGCTCCGCGTGAAGCCGGTCGCGTTCCTGTTCGTAGAGCCGGGTGCGCAGCACGCGGAGTGCCTTGGCCTTGTTCTTGTGCTGCGACTTCTCGTCCTGCTGGATCACGGTGAGCCCGGTCGGGATATGGACGATCCGCACCGCGCTGTCGGTGGTGTTGACCGACTGGCCGCCGGGACCGGACGAGCGATAGACATCGATCCGCAGATCCTTGTCCTCGATCTTGACGTCGACCTCCTCCGCCTCGGGCAGCACCGCGACGGTGGCGGCGGAGGTGTGGATGCGGCCGCCGGCTTCGGTGGCGGGGACGCGCTGGACGCGGTGGACGCCGCTCTCGAACTTGAGCTTCGCGAACACGCCCTGCCCGGTGACGCTGGCGACGACTTCCTTGAAGCCGCCCGCGTCGGACGAGGAGCCCGAGATCATCTCGACGCGCCAGCCCTGCGATTCGGCATAGCGCTGGTACATGCGGAACAGGTCGCCCGCGAACAGCGCCGCCTCGTCGCCGCCGGTGCCAGCGCGGATTTCGAGCATCGCCGCGCGCTCGTCGGCTGCATCGCGCGGCAGCAGCGCGAGCGCGAGCTTGCGGTCGGCGGCTTCGAGCAGCTGGCCGTTGGCGTGGAGTTCCTCGGCGGCCATTGCGCGCATCTCGTCGTCGGCGTCGCCGGTCATGAAGGTCAGGCTCTCAGCCTCGGCGCGCAGGCGACGGACTTCGGTCGCGGCCTGCGCGACGGGTTCGAGCTCGGCATATTCCTTCGACACCGCGACGAAGCGGTCGGAGGGGAGGTCGCCGGTCGACATCTGCGCCTGGAGTTCGTCGCGACGCGCCTCGATCGCGCGGATCCGGTCGGGGGAGATGGTCATGCCCTGCCCCCATCTGCGAACGCCGCCACATTCGTCATGCCAGCGAAGGCTGGCATCTTTGTGGGGCGGGTGCTGCGCGCACCAACAGGGAGATCCCGGCCTTCGCTGGGATGACGGGACATGGGTGTGCTCATCGCACCGCCGCCGCAAGGTCGGCGAACGCTACCTCCGTCTGCGTACCCGTATCGAGCGCCTTGACCGCTGCGACACCCTTGGCGAGCTCGTCGTTGCCGAGGATCACCGCAAAGCGCGCGCCCAGCGCGTCGGCCTTCGCCATCCGCGCCTTCATCTTGCCCTTGTACGCCATCTCGACCGCGACGCCCGCACGGCGAAGATCGGCGACGATACCGGTAGCGCGAACTTCGGCATCGGCCCCCATCGGGACCACGACCGCGTCGATCCCAGCCACCGCCGGTTCGTCGAGCAGCATGGCCAGCCGCTCGACCCCAGCCGCCCAGCCCACGCCCGCCGTCTCCGGCCCACCCAACGAGCCGATCAGCCCATCATACCGCCCGCCGGCTAGCACCGTGCCCTGCGCGCCGAGCCGGTCGGTGACGAACTCGAACGCGGTGTGGCGGTAGTAATCGAGGCCGCGTACGAGCCGCGCGTTGCGTTCCCACGCCACGCCCGCGGCATCGAGCCCTGCCGTCACAGCGTCGAAGAACGCACGGGCGTCGGGCGTCAGATACGCGTCGATATCGGGCGCGCTATCCGCGATCGGGCGGTCGCGCGGATCCTTCGAATCGAGGATGCGCATCGGGTTCTTGTCGAGGCGGGTCAGGCTGTCCTCGGACAGCTCGCCACGGTGCGCCTCGAAATGCGCGACCAGCGCCGCGCGCCAGGCGTCGCGCGTCTCGGCGTCGCCCAGCGTGTTGAGCTGCAGCGTGACGCCGTCCGAAATGCCGAGCTCGCGCAGCAGCTGGTCGGCGAGCACGAGCAGCTCGACATCGGCGGCAGGCTCGGGCGCGCCGATCACCTCGGCATCGATCTGGTGGAACTGACGGAAGCGCCCCTTTTGCGGACGTTCGTAGCGGAACACCGGGCCGCTGGTGGTGAGCTTCAGCGGTGCATATTGCTGCCAGCCTTCGGTCAGATAGGCGCGCGCGATGCCGGCGGTGAATTCGGGGCGCAGCGTCAGCGAATCGCCGCCGCGATCCTCGAACGTATACATCTCCTTTGACACGACATCGGTGGTCTCGCCGAGCGAGCGCGCGAACACCGCGGTGCTCTCGAACACCGGGATGTCGATGCGCTGGAAGCAGTAGAGTGCGCGGACGCGTTCGAAGGTCGACAGGACGTGTGCGAAGCGGCGCTGTTCGTCGCCGAAAATGTCCTGGGTGCCGCGGATGCGGCGCGGTGTTTCTGTTCTTGCCATGGTGCGCGCGTATCTAGGCGACGCCACCGCGAAGCGCTAGCACCCGGCCATGGCAGGCATTTATCAATCGCTCGGCCGGCGCATCGCGCCGCCCCGTTTCGTGCTGTTCGTCCTGGTGATGATCGCAGGGCTCGCGCTGGCGGTGCCGGCTTTCGGCTTCGGCCGTGGCACGATGATCGCGTTCGACGTCGCCGCGGTCGTCTTCCTGGGATCGGTCGCGACTCTGCTGGGCAGCGAAGCGGAGGGGATGCGCAAGGCGGCAGAAGCCAATGATGCCAACCGCGCGCTGCTGCTGGGGCTAAGCGTCACCGTCAGCATCGTCGTGCTCGTCGCGGTGGCGAAGGAACTGCAGGGCAAGACCGACACGCTGTCGGTCGTGCTGGTGATCGCGACGCTTGCGCTGGCGTGGCTGTTCTCGAACACGGTGTACGCGCTGCATTACGCCCACACCTTTTATATGCGCGGCGACGACGGCACGGATCGCGGCGGCATCGACGTGCCCAAATGCGACAAGCCCGATTATTGGGACTTCCTGTACTTCAGCTTCACGCTGGGGATGACGTTCCAGACCTCCGACGTCGAAATCACCTCGGCCTATGTCCGCCGTGTCGTCACCGGCCAGTGCCTGGCGGCGTTCGTGTTCAACCTGGGCGTGGTCGCGTTCACGATCAACGTGCTGGGCGGCGGCTAATCTTATCACTCCCGCGCAAGGGCGGGGGACCAGGAACTGCGTGCGCTACCCGGCCTAATTCTGGACTCCTGCCTTCGCGGGAGAACGGTTGGCCGCAGACTCCGCCGCTGCATAGGACTGGACGCCTGCCCTTTCGCGCGCTTACACTTTCCGCATCGTCTCTCTGCCGAAAGTCCCGCCCTTGATCCGCAAGCTCATTACCGCGACCCTGCTCGCGTCCGCCGCCCCGATTTTCGCCCAGGTTCCCGCCGGTAATACCGCGCCGCAGCCGGTGCCGTTCGTCGACACCATTCCCGACGCGGTCGACACGCCCTATCCTGGCACGCTGCTGCTCGATGTCGATGCGACCGATACCCAGCGCGGCATCTTCCGGGTCAAGGAAACCATCCCGGTCGCCAAGTCGGGGCCGATGGCGCTGCTGTTCCCGAAATGGCTGCCCGGCGCGCATAGCCCGCGCGGCGAGATCGAGAAGCTCGCCGGTTTGGTGATCCGCGCCAACGGCAAGGTCGTGCCGTGGACGCGCGACCCGGTCGACGTCTTTGCCTTCCACATCGACGTGCCCGCGGGTGCCAAGACCGTGGTGGCTGAGTTCCAGTTCGTCTCCGCGACCAAGCCCGACCAGGGCCGCGTGATGATGACGCCGACGATGATCAGCCTCGAGCCCAATCTCGTCAGCCTCTATCCGGCCGGCTATTTCACCCGCCAGATCCCGATCAAGATGACCGTGACCTATCCGACCGGCTGGACCGCGGCCGGCGCAGTACCGGCCAAGGTTGCTGGCTCGGTCTACAGCTACGACACGACCAACTACGAGATCCTGGTCGATTCGCCGACGCTGGCGGGCAAGTATGGCAAGGTCTGGCCGCTGAGCCCCAAGGTCGATCTCAACGTCTTCGCCGACAGCATGGGCCAGCTCGCCGCCACCCCGGCGCAGATCGACGCGCACAAGCGCCTCGTCGACCAGGCCGCCAAGACCTTCGGCGCGCAGCATTATGATCATTACGAGTTCCTGCTGTCGATCACCGACCAGCTCGGCGGGATCGGCCTGGAGCATCACCGGTCGTCCGAGAACGGCGTGCGTCCCGGCTATTTCACCGAATGGGAAACCGGGGCCGCTGCGCGCAACCTGCTGCCGCACGAGTTCTCGCACAGCTGGGACGGCAAGTTCCGCCGCGGCGCCGACCTGTGGACGCCTGATTTCCGCATGCCGATGCGCGATTCGCTGCTGTGGGTCTATGAGGGCCAGACGCAGTTCTGGGGCTATGTGCTGCAGGCGCGCTCGGGTCTGGTCAGCAAGCAGGACACGCTCGACGGCTATGCATCGATCCTCGGCTATTACGACGCGTCGCAGGGCCGCCAGTGGCGTCCGCTGATCGACACCACCAACGATCCCGTCATCTCCGCACGCCGTCCGAAGGGCTGGACCAGCTGGCAGCGTTCGGAGGACTATTACAACGAAGGCCTGATGGTCTGGATGGAGGTCGACGCGATGCTCCGCCAGAAGTCCGGCGGAACCAAGTCGATCGACGATTTCGCCAAAGCCTTCTTCGGCGTGCGCGACGGCGATTATGGCGAGCTGACCTACACGTTCCAGGATGTCGCCGCGACGCTCAACGGCATCGTTCCCTATGACTGGGCAACGTTCCTCAACACCCGCCTGACCGAGACCGGCCAGCCCGCACCGATCAACGGCTTCGCGATGAACGGCTACAAGCTGGTCTACACGCCCGAGATCACCGGCTACATGAAGCAGGCGGAGAAGACGCGCGGTACCGACCTGTCCTATTCGATCGGGCTGGTGATCAACAAGGAAGGCGCGGTGACCTCGTCGATCTGGGGCAGCCCAGCGTTCAAGGCGGGCGTCGACGTCGGCAGCGAGATCGTCGCGGTCAATGGCGAGGTCTATTCGTCCGACCGTATCAAGGCCGCCATCCTCGCCGCCAAGGGAACAAAAGAGCCGATCCGGCTTAGTGTAAAGAGCAGCGACCGGCTGCGCGACGTCATGGTCGACTACCATGATGGCCCGCGCTATCCGCGCTTGCAGAAGGTCGGTACGGGCGAAGGCGGGCTGGACCGGCTGCTGACCCCGCGCTGATCCAGAGGCTCATCTCGCGGTGCCGGTCGCTCCCTCGAACGGAGCGCCGGCATCGTCACATTCGGAAAGGACCACCATGCGTATCGACCTGATCCCGACGGGAAAGAATCCCCCGGAAGACCTGAACGTCATCATCGAGGTCCCGACCGGCGGCGAGCCGGTGAAGTACGAGTTTGACAAGGCGTCGGGCGCGCTGTTCGTCGACCGCATCCTGCACACGCCGATGCGCTACCCCGCGAACTACGGGTTCGTGCCCCACACGCTGTCGCCCGACGGCGATCCGCTCGACGCGCTGGTGATCGCACGCTCGCCGTTCATCCCGGGCTGCGTCGTGCGCGCGCGGCCGATCGCGGTGCTGAACCTCGAGGACGAGGCTGGCGGCGACGAGAAGCTGGTCTGCGTGCCGGTGGACGCGGTGTTCCCATATTACGCGAACATCGGCGAGCGCGGCGACATGCCGGAGATCGTGTTCGAGCAGATCGAGCATTTCTTCACCCACTATAAGGACCTGGAGAAGAAGAAATGGGTCCGCGTCGGCAAGTGGGGCGACGCCGAAGAGGCCAAGCGCGTCACCGTCGAGGCGATCGAGCGCTACGAGGCCGAAAAGGCCAAGGGCGAAGAGCCGATGGACGCGGACGACGCCGCAGGGCGCTGATCGGGTGACGGCGTCTCGGCCCTTCGACGGCATCCGCGTCCGCGCGGAACAGGTCGGACTGTTCGAGACGCCGATCCTGCACGGGCGGCTGGCCGACGCCGACGCGATGACCGCCGCGCTGCGCGATGCGATCCGCGCGCGGCATGCCGCCGTGCCGAGCCTGTCGCGCTCCAATATCGGTGGCTGGCATTCGGCCACCGACATGCTCGACTGGGGCGGCCCCGCCGCCGCCGCGCTAGCCGACACCGCGGTGAAGATGGCCAAGCGCTGTTCGCATTTCGAAGGGCGCGACGCGAACGCGCTCGAATGGACCGTCAAGATGTGGGCGAACGTCTCGCCGCCCGGCGCGCTCAACATGAGCCACGCGCATCCCGGGGTGCTGTGGGCCGCCGTCTATTATGTCGACATGGGCGAACCCGGATCGGAAGGCGGCGAGCTGTTCTTCGAGGATCCGCGCTTCCCGGTCCCGTTCATGCGGATGCCGGGCTTTCGCCTCCGCGGGATCGACGGGCAGCCGCAGCCGGTCGAGCACCGGATGCCGACCAGAGCGGGCGACCTGGTGCTGTTTCCCGCCTGGCTGCGCCACGGCGTACGACCGCATGGCGGGACCGGCGACCGCATAGCGATTGCGATGAACATCGACGTGACCGGCTGATACTAATCAGTCACCCCGGCGCAGGCTGGGGTCTCACGCGGCTCCTGACCCGCGCCTGCCTCGGGAGATCCCAGCCTTCGCTGGGATGACGGATGGATAGGATACCGCGTATCACCGCCCCGCGAGCGCGTGCAGCGCGTCACCATCGACGCGCTGCACGGTCCATTCCTCCTGCCCGACCGCGCCCAGCGCCCGATAGAATCGGATCGCGCCCTCGTTCCAGTCGAGCACCGACCATTCGAACCGCGCACAGCCGCGATCGAGCGCCAGCCCCGCCAGATGCCGCAGCAACGCCGCGCCGACACCGGCCCCGCGCGCCTCGGGCGTCACGTACAGATCCTCCAGATACAGCCCACGCCGCCCCTTCCACGTCGAGAAATTATGGAAGAACAGCGCGAAGCCGACCGGGCCCTGCGGTCCGTCGGCGATCACCGCCTCGGCGGCGGGGGTCGCGCCGAACAGCGCGTCGGTCAGCATCGCCTCGGTCGCCTCCACGGCATCCGGCTCGCGTTCGAATTCGGCGAGGTCGCGGACGAAGCGCAGGATCGTCGGCACGTCGGCCGCGGTCGCGGATCGGATCAGGGTCATGCAGCCGCCTCGGTCGGGGGAATCGGCATCGGCTTGCCGCGCAGGGCGGCCAGCGATCCGGTGATGATGAGCAGAGCGCCGCCGACCGTCCAGCCCGACACGCGTTCGTCGAACACCAGCCAGCCGAGCAGCGCCGACCAGACGAACGCGGTATATTCGACCGGCGCCAGCACCTGCGCCTCGGCGCGGCCATAGGCCCAGGCGAGCAGCACCGCGGACACCGAGCCGAGCGCGGCCGCGCCAAAAATTTCGGGCAGGCGCGCGACATCGGGCACGGCGGCGAACCACGGCGCGCCGATCAGCAGCAGCGCGGACAGCACGATGCTGGTGAACAGCGCGACCTCGAGCGGGTCCGCGACCTGCGCCTGGCGCCGCAGCAGGATCAGGCTGCCGGCATAGAGGATCGAGGCGACGACGATCGCGACCGAGCCGAGCACGGTGTCGGTCGAGGCCTGCGCCTGGACCTGTCCCGCGGCGATCGCCAGCACGCCCAGGCTGGCGACCAGCGACCCGAGAATCGCGCCGCGCGCGATCGTCTCGCCGAGCACCACCGCGGCGAGGAACAGCGCGATCAGCGGCGCGAGGAAGGTCAGCGCGACGCCCTGCGCCATCGGCACGCGCACCAGCCCCCAGAAGAACAGCAGCACCGACAGCCCGCCGACGACCCCGCGCGCAATATGCAGACTCATCGCCGCGCGACCCGGGAGCGCTTTGCCGCGTGCCACGAAGATCGGCGCGAGCAGCACGACGCCTGCCAGCGACCGCCACAGCACCGCGCTGTACGCGCCGCTGACGATCGCCATGCCCTTCATCAGCGCGTCCATCGCCGAATAGCTGGCGATGCCGATCGCAGCGATAGTGAAGGCGGTGGCGGGACGGGTCACGCGAGCCGCTTAGCCGGACGCGGACCGGGCGTCACGCCCGGCCGTCGCCAGGACGAGGCTTCAACCGCTTGCGGGCAATGGCCCCAGCCGGGCAGCATAGATGGTCAGCAACGCCGCGCTCGCCACCGCATTCCACAACGCGTCCAGGCCGAACAACGGATAGACCGTCGCGCCCGCGACCGCGCCGACCATCAGGCCCAGCCACAGCAGGAGATAGGGCACCCACCCCAGCCGCGGTCCTCCGGAACAGGCGACGGCGAGATGCTGGCCGATCTTGACCAGCGTTCCCGTCATATAGGTCACCCCCACGCTCACCTCGCCGTCGCGCTGGAACACCGCGTTCGCCGCGCCCATCGCGGACGCCATCAGCAAGGTCGCTGCCGCAGACTGCGCAATCACCGTCTCGACCAGGCTCGCAAGCGTCAGCAAAACGGAGACGAGCGCGAGCACGGCGGGCTTGCGCCAACGCCCGCCGATCGCACCCGCCCCGGTTCCCGCCATTACGCCGATGACGAACGCCGCGATCAGCCCGCCGGCGAAGAGGCTGCCGTGCACCGAGGTCGCGGCGCCGACCGCCATCCGCGTCGAATTGCCGCTCATGAACGACACGAACATGCCGCGTAGTTCGAGGAAGCCGAGCGCATCGACGAATCCGGCGAGGATCGCGAGACCGATCGCGAGCAACCGGTGCGGCTGTTGGTAGCGGCGCATCGCCGGAAGCTTAAGCGGTGACCGCGAAACCGACAGCGTTATTCCGGCGGCGATCGAAAATGGATTGGCAGCCCCCGCCTAACCCGGATATTCCGCCATCGTCCCCGATCTGAACTCCGCGCACGCCGGGGGCGTTGGAAGCGCATGACACAAGACCTGTTGCCAGCCGCGTTGGCGCACCCGCCGGTCCACCGGGCCAAGGCCGCGATCCGGTTCGGACGCCGCGGCGGAATGTCCGCGTCCGTCAAGATCACGAGCGGTGGGATCCTGTCGATCGGGGCGCTGGTGTCGGGGATATTGCTGTCGACCGCGGTGCTGGTTCACACCTCGGGCCGCGCGCGGCGGGCGCGGTCCGAGGACTGATCAGGCGGCGACCGCCGCCAGCGCTACCGCGTCCGCCGCTTCGATCTCGGCGGCCTTTGCCTCGACCAGCTGGACGATGTGGTCGACCATGCCGGCGTCGGCGATGTGGTGGTCGGTGACGCCCGCCAGATAGACCATGTGCTTGCCCGCGCCGCCGCCGGTGATGCCGATATCGGTCTCGCGCGCTTCGCCGGGGCCGTTGACGACGCAGCCGAGCACGCTGAGGCTCATCGGCGTGCGGATGTGCTGGAGGCGTTCCTCCAGCGCCTGGACGGTGCGGATCACGTCGAAGCCCTGGCGCGCGCAGCTCGGGCAGCTGACGACGCGGACGCCGCGATTGCGGATGCCGAGCGCCTTGAGGATCTCGAAGCCGACGCGGACCTCGTCCTCGGGCTCGGCCGACAGCGACACGCGGATGGTGTCGCCGATGCCGTACCAGAGCAGGCTGCCCATGCCGATCGCTGACTTCACCGTGCCGCCGACGAACCCGCCGGCTTCGGTGATGCCCAGGTGCAGCGGGCAATCGACCTGTTCGGCGAGCTGCTGATAGGCGGCGACCGCGAGGAACAGGTCGGACGCCTTCACCGCGACCTTGAACTCGTGGAAGTCATGGTCCTGCAACAGCTTGATATGATCCATCGCGGATTCGACCAGCGCGTCGGGGCATGGCTCGCCGTATTTTTCGAGCAGGTGGCGCTCTAGGCTGCCGCCGTTGACGCCGATGCGGATCGCGCAGCCATTCGCCTTGGCGGCGTCGACGACTTCCTTCACGCGGCTTGCCGAGCCGATATTGCCGGGGTTGATGCGCAGGCAGGCGGCACCGGCGTCGGCAGCTTCGAGGGCGCGCTTGTAGTGGAAATGGATGTCGGCGACGATCGGCACGCGGCTCGCGCGGACGATCTGCTTCAGCGCCGCGGTGGATTCGATGTCGGGGCAGGACACCCGGATGATGTCGACACCCGCGTCTTCGCAGCGACGGATCTGGTCGACCGTCGCCTTGACGTCGTCGGTCGGGGTGTTGGTCATCGTCTGCACGGTGACCGGCGCGTCGCCGCCGACGGGGACGTTCCCCACCATGATCTGGCGGCTCTTGCGGCGGACGATGTCGCGCCAGGGACGAATGGACATGGCCGCCATATAGCAGTCGCGGGTTGCGGTTCAAAGTCAGGACGCTACCGATCGCGCGATGATTGCGGCCCCCGTCCCCCTCCGCCCGGCGCGCCACCGGCATTTCGGCATGGACTGGCTGCGGATCGGCGCGTTCGCGCTGCTGATCGTCTATCATGTCGGGATGGTGTTCGTGCCGTGGAATTTCCACGTGAAGTCGCTCCATGTCGAGGACTGGGCGACGCTGCCGATGCTCGCGACCAATGCGTGGCGGCTGACGTTGCTGTTCGTGGTGTCGGGCTATGCGAGCCGCGCGCTGTTGGCGCGATCGAGCGTCGCGCGGTTCTTCGGCAACCGCTGTTACCGGCTGCTGGTGCCGCTGGCGTTCGGAATCGTGGTGATCGTACCGCCGCAGCCCTGGGTCGAGCTGGTCACCAAGCACGGCTATACCGCCGATTACTGGACGTTCTGGACGCGCGACTATTTCCGCTTCGGAACGCTCGGCGGGCTGGCGCTGCCGAGCTGGAACCATCTGTGGTTCGTGGTCTATCTGTGGGTCTACACGGTCGCGCTGACGATCGGCGTGGCGGTGGTGCGCGGGCCCTGGCTGCAGCGCGCGTTCGACCGGGTGTTCGGCGGCGTCCTGGTGCTGGTGCTGCCCGCCGCGTGGCTCGTGTTCGTCCATGGCTGGTGGTTCCGGATGGTCGGCGAGAGCCAGGCGCTGTTCGGCGACTGGGTCGCGCACGTCACCTATTTCCCCGCCTTCCTGTTCGGCTTCGGCCTCGCGCGGTCGGAACCGGCGATGGCGGCGATCGCGCGCTGGTGGAAGGTCGCGGCGGTGGTCGCGGTGCTCGGCTATGGCGTCGTCATCGGGGTCGAGCTGTACTGGCCCGCCGACAGCGGCCCGCCGCGCTGGGCCTATGCGCCCTACGGCGTCGCGCATGCGCTGGAGCAATGGGGCGCGATCGTCGCACTGATCGGGATCGCCGAGATCTACTGGAACCGCGACCACCGGCTGCGACCGATGCTGACCGAGGCGGTGTTTCCCTTCTACATCGTCCACCAGACGATCATCGTGCTGGCGATGTACGCGCTGCTCGGCGCCGGGCTGCCGGGGTGGGCGGAGTTCGCGCTGATCCTGGCAACGACGGTGATCGGCTGCGTCCTGTTCTATCGGATCGGCCGACGGATCCCGCTGGGCCGCCCGCTGATCGGGTTGCGGCGGCATCTGCGCCGATCCCCCACCATCCTGTGAAAGCATGACCATGACCTGGACGCTGATGATCCATGGCGGCGCCGGCCGCCTGACGCGCGAGACGCTAACCCCGGCGCAACATGCCGGCGCATGCGAAGGCCTTGCGCGGGCGCTCGATGCGGGGTCGGCAGTGCTTGCCGCGGGGGGCTCCGCGGTGGACGCGGTCGAGGCGGCGGTGAAGACGCTGGAGGACGATCCGCACTTCAATTCGGGGCGCGGCGCGGTGTTCACGCATGACGGCGGAATCGAGCTCGACGCCGCGATCATGGACGGCGCGACGCGCGCGGCGGGCGCGGTGGCGCAGGTCAGCGCTACGCGCAATCCGGTGGCGCTCGCCCGCGCGGTGATGGAGGACGGGCGGCACGTGCTGCTCGCGGGCAAGGGCGCGGATGCGTTTTCGCTGGAGCGGGGTGTCGAACAGGCGGACCAGGACTGGTTCGCGACCGACGAGCGCCGCCGCCAGTTCGCCGAGCTGCAGGCGAGCGGCGACACGTTCGACGTCGGCATGAAATACGGCACGGTCGGCGCGGTGGCCTGCGACGCCGACGGCCATGTCGCCGCCGCGACCTCGACCGGTGGCGTAACCGGCAAGCGCTGGGGCCGGATCGGCGATTCGCCGATGATCGGTGCGGGGACCTGGGCGGACGAGGCCTGCGCGGTGTCGTGCACCGGGTCGGGCGAGTTCTTCCTGCGCGTCGGCGTCGGCCATGCGATCGCGGCACAGGTGCGGTTGCTGGGCGAGGACATCGCCACCGCGGCGGCGGCGGTGATGGCGGAGGTGACCGACCTCGGCGGTACCGGCGGGGTGATCGTCGCAGGCACGGACGGGAGCGCGGCGTGGCACTTCACGACGCCGGGGATGAACCGTGGGCGGGCCGATTCGCGCGGCGTGCGCGAGGTCGCGATCTACGGAGACGATTAGTGACGTACACCGTCACCCCGGACTTGTTCCGGGGTCCATCGTGCCGCGTAATCGAACGCTGGGGATTCGCGGCACCATGGATGCCGGAACAAGTCCGGCATGACGTAGAGATATTAGCACGCTAGGGCCCACCCATGCTCCGTATCGTTTTGCCCGCCGCGCTGCTCGCGCTCGTCGCCACCAGCCCGGCCCGGGCCTATTGGGAATATGGCCACCAGACGATCGCGCAGATCGCCTATGCCAACGTCACGCCGCGCACCAAGACCGCGATCCGGCGGATCCTGGCAAAACAGGCGCTGCTCGAAACCCCCGAATGCCCCGCCGGCACCATCGAGGACGCCAGCGTCTGGGCCGACTGCATCAAGCCGCTGAAGAACGCCGCGGGCAAGCCGCGCTTCGGCTATGCGTATAACTGGCACTTCCAGGACGCCGACGTCTGCGCGCCGTTCGACCTGACGCCGAGTTGCAAGGACGGCGACTGCGTGTCGGTGCAGATCGAGCGCGACGTAAAGCTGCTGCGCAACAAGGCCACGGCCCCCAAGGCGCGCGTCGAGGCGCTGGCGTTCCTGATCCACTTCGTCGGCGATCTGCACCAGCCGCTCCACGCCGGGGACCGCAACGACAAGGGCGGCAACGACCTGAAGGCGGATTACGGCATCTATGGCCCGCCGCGGTTCAACCTGCATTCGATCTGGGACGGGCCGCTCGCCGAGCGCGCGATCTCGACGCCGCCGTCGTTGGTGCGACGCTATCCCGCGGCCGAGCGCGCGCGGGTCGGCAAGGGGAATGTCACCGACTGGAGCCGCGAAGGCTGGCAGGTCTCGCGCACCGCCTATGCGGCGGCGATCGGCGGCGACGGCTGCGGGCCGGTGCCGGCGCGCGCGAAGCTGGACGAGACGACGATCGCGAAGATGGCGCCGGTGTCGCGCGAAGAGGTCCGTCGCGGCGGGATTCGGCTGGCGAAGCTGCTCGACGAAGCGCTGGGGTAACGCGGCGCCGTCCTCCCACGAAAGCGGGAGCCCGGGGCCACATGCGATATCGCGCGTGACTCCTGGACCCGCGCCTGCGCGGGGGAACGGCGACGACGAACTAGTTCAGCACCACCGTCACGGCGCGGCGGTTCGCCGCCCAGCTCTGATCGTCCGAGCCCATCGCCACCGGGCGTTCCTTGCCGTAGCTGATCGTCGTCATCCGCTCCGACGGCACGCCCTTGGCGGCGAGATAGTTCTTGGTCGCATTGGCACGGCGGTCGCCCAAAGCGAGGTTGTATTCGCGCGTGCCGCGCTCGTCGGCATGGCCCTCGATCGTGATCCGCACGTTCGGATAGCGCGCCAGCCACTGCGCCTGGCTGTCGAGGATCGCGCGGGCGGTCGAATCGATGTCGTACATGTCGAGCGCGAAATTGACCGTGTTCGACTGGACCGAGCGCTGGAAGTCGGCGTTCGAGCCCGGCACGACCGCACCGTTCGCCGAATCGCCCATACCGCTACCGTTGCCCTGATCCGTCGCGCCGCTGTCGACGGGTGCCGGCGGCAGCACCGGCGGGCGCTTCTTGGCGCAGCCGGCAACCGCGAGCAGCGCAGTCGCCGCGAGCAGCGTGTTGGTAAATCTGGACATTCGCATTCTCCCGTAGTGATGGCCCCGTTCGCACCCCCGGTAACAGATTTACGGGCGCAGCGGACCCCAGGCCGGATCCGATCCGTCGAGCGGGGTCGGAATCTTGCGTTCGTTGACCCCGGTCAGATCGACCGACCAGAGATCCGCCTTGCCGCCGCTGCCGCGACCCGAACGGTAGAAGTTGATCACGCGGCCATTGGGCGACCAGCTCGGCCCCTCGTCCTGCCAGTCGTCGGTCAGCAGCTTCTCGCCGCCGCCGCTGGGGCTCATGATGCCGATGCGGAAGCCGCCGCCGAGCTTGGTGAACGCGATCAGATCGCCGCGCGGGCTCCACACCGGGGTCGCATAGCGGCCGCCGCCGAAGCTGATCCGCTGCTGGTTCGAGCCGTCGGCGTTCATCACATACAGCTGCTGCCCGCCCGAGCGATCGCTCTCGAACACGATTCTGGAGCCGTCGGGCGAATAGCTGCCGCCAGTGTCGATGCCGGGCGAGTTGGTCAGGCGCTGCGGCGCGCCCCCTTGCGACGACACGCGGTAGACATCGGTGTTGCCGCCCTGCGCCATCGAGAACAGGATGTTGCGCCCGTCGGGCGAGAAGCGCGGCGCGAAGGTCAGGCTCGCATTGGCGACGACGAGCCGCTGCTTGCCCGAGCCGATGTCGTAGACATAGATCGCCGGGCGATCGTTGACGTAGCTCATGTACACGATCGACTGCTGGTTCGGCGCGAAGCGCGGGGTCAGCACGATCGACTGGCCGTTGGTCAGGAAGCGGTGGTTGGCCGCGTCCTGGTCCATGATCGCGAGCCGCTTGATCCGGCGTCCCTTGGGGCCGGTTTCGGAGACGTAGACCACGCGGCTGTCGAAATAGGCGCCCTCGCCGGTCAGCCGCGTATAGACCATGTCGGCGCATTTATGCCCGGCGCGGCGCCAGTCGGACGGCGAGACGACGAAGCCCTGGCGGGTCAGTTCGACCTTCGAGAACACGTCGTACAGATAGCAGCCGACGGTGAGGTTGCCGTCGCCATTGGCGCGGACGAATCCCTGGACCAGCGCCTGCGCGCCGGTGCCGCCCCAATAGTCGAACCCGGGGGCGGTGACTTCGGGATAGGCGATCGGGCGCAGCTGCCCGGGGCTGAGCGGCGTGAACAACCCGGAATTGCGCAGGTCGGTGTTGACGATCTCGGCGAGCTGGCGCCCGAGAACGTCGGTCGACCCGGCGGGGGTCGAGACCACTGCCGTGGTCGGCATCGCCGGGATCGCGATCGGCATCGGCGCGGAGATGCCGCCGGTGACCGACACTTCGAGCGGCGCCGAACCTTGCGCGGCGGCGGCATCGGTGGGTGCGGCTTGCGGGTCGAGCGGCGGCGGCGCGGCGTCCTGCGCGAAGGCGGGCGCCGAGAGCGAGAGACCCGCGAGGGCGGCGATCATGCTGAAACGAATCATACGCATCCCTTTATCATACCGTTCGACCACGTGCGTCGCTGCACGCTTAGCAAGCACCACCCCGGCGTAGGCCAGGGCCCAAATGGGAAGGTCGAAGTAACGTTACGCAGGCTCCGTTACAAACGTCACCCAATTGGGCCCCGGCCTCCGCCGGGGTGGTGGCCGTGTCCGGCGCCGCCATCATCACCGCAGCTGCCAGCTGTAATTGATGTTGTTCCACCCGCCATTCGCGGTCGAGTAGAACTCCGCCGGCAGCTTCAGCGGCGAACAGCCCTTGAACGCGGCGACGCCGAGATCGGCGACGCGCTGCGCATAGCGACGGTTCTCGTCGTCGACGCCCGTTTGCCCCACCTGCCGCGGTGTCGCGGCGAGCGTGCCGTCCTTGTTCAGGCGCAGGTTGAGCTTGGTCACGATCTGGTTCGCGCCGGGGCCCGGATTGACCTGGCGATCCGCGCAGGGCTGGATCTGCCGCGCGATCGCCTGGACGATCGAGGCCATCGCGCGCGCGTCGATCTTGGCCGCGCGCGGCGCCTCGGATTTGCTCGGCGACGGCTGGTCTGACAGCCCTTTCAGGAAATTGTCGCCGAGCCGCGATCCGCGTGGCCGCGCATTGGTGGCGGTCGCGGTCGATCCGCTGCCCTTGGCCGCGGCGGGCTTGGCCTTGGACGACGATGCGGATGTCGACGCCTTGCCGGTCGCCGACGTGGACGCCGACGGCTTCGCCGCCGATTTGGACGTCGCGGACTTGGCCGGCGTGGCCGCTTTGGTCGGCGCCGATTTGGCCGGCGTCGGTTTTGCCGGTGCAGCCTTGGCGGGCTCGGGCTTGCGGACCGGCTTGGGCTTGGCGGCGGGCGCCGGTTTCGGCACGGGCTTGGGCTCCGGTTTCGGCGGCGTGGGCTTGGCCGGCTTCGCAGGCGCAGGCTTGGGCGGCGCCGGCTTGGGTTTTGGCTGGGGCTCGGGGGCCGGCGCAGGCGGCGGCGCCTGCGGGGTCGGCTCGGGCTCGGCCTCCTGCGGCTCGGGTGGCGCGGCGTCCTCGGGCGCGCCGACGTCGGGCGCGACTGATTCGGCGGGCGGGCTCACGCTCTGCGGTGCGGTCGCCTCCAGCGCGACGTCGGGCACCAGGCTGATCTCGATCGGCTGCTGCTGCAGCTTGGCGGGGTTGGGCGTCGCCAGGAAGCCGACCGACAACAGCCCGAACAGCACCGCATGGCCGACGATCGCGACGCCAAGGCCGATCTTTTCGGTACGGTCCATCAGCGCACGACCATTAGTTTGCGGCGTCCCCGCCGCCTTCGACCGTCACCAGCGCGACGCGGTTGAGCCCGGCGCGGTTGAGCTCGCCCATCACGCGCATCACGCGGCCGTAATCGAGTTTCCGATCGGCGCGCAGGAACACCTGCGGCTCCTGCCCGACCGCACGGCTGGCGGCGATCGCGGCGAGCCGGACCGGCAGGACATCCTCGCCGATCTCGTCCTTGTCGATGAACACGCGGCCGCTCTCGTCGAGCGAGATCTCGACCGGTTTCTGCTCCTGATCGAGCGCCTTCGCGCGAGCATCGGGCAGGTTCACCGGCACGCCGGCGGTCAGCAGCGGCGCGGTGACCATGAAGATGATCAGCAGCACCAGCATGACGTCGACCAAGGGCGTGACGTTGATGTCCGCCATCGGCGCGCGCCGTCCCCGACCCCGGTTGGAGGGAAGGTTCATCGCCATCAGCAATCCTCCCCGGCACGGGGAGCGGGACCAGCGAAGCTGGTAGAGGGGGCGGTCGGCAGGCGGAGCGCTACGTGGAGAGCCCCCTCCACCCCGCCGCTACGCGTCGCGGTCCCCCTCCCCGTACCGGGGAGGATTTCCAGGCCCCTCACCGGCTGCCATCCAGCTGGCGCGAGAGCGTGGTGTGGAAACCGTCGGCGAAGCGGTTGAGCGCGGCTTCGATGCGGTTGATGCCGTGGCTGAAGCGGTTGTACGCGATCACCGCGGGAATTGCGGCGAACAGGCCGATCGCGGTCGCGAACAGCGCTTCGGCGATCCCCGGTGCGACCACCGCCAGCGACGAATTCTGCGCCGATGCGATGCTCGTGAAGCTGCGCATGATGCCCCAGACGGTCCCGAACAGCCCGACGAACGGTGCCACCGAGCCGACCGTCGCCAGGATGTTGAGCCGATCGGACAATTTGTCGATCTCGCCCGCGGCCGCGGCGCCCATCGTCGTTGCGAGCCGTTCGCGCGTGCCGTTCTTGTCGATCGTGCCGCCCGCGGTCGAGCGCCGCCATTCGGTGACACCAGCGGCGAAGACGCGCGCCGATGGCAGATCGTTCTCGCCTTCGGCCTTGTAGAAGGCGTCGATGTCCTCGGCCTTCCAGAAGTCGCGCTCGAACCGGACCATCGCCTTGCGCGTCCGGCCGATCCGCCGCCAGAACGCGATGATCAGCGCCCAGGTCCAGATGCTGGCGAGCAACAGCCCCGCCATGACGAACTTCACCACCCAGTCGGCCTGGAGGAACAGCGCGACCGGCGACAGCGTCGCCCCGTCCATATTGAACACCGGATTCATGATTCCCCCTGCCAAACGAGGCGTTCGTAGATGTCGGTCCAGGCGCGCGGTTGCCGTTTCGGACGACCGCCGGGCGCAACCAGCGCCACGACGATGTCCGCTTCGGCGAGAAGAAGCGCCTCGCGCATGACTCGTTGATGAATGGCGACGCTGGCCGCGCGCGATTGCGTCAGCCGGGTGATGACGACGAGGTCATCGTCGAGCCTGGCCGGCGCCGCATAGCGGATGTTGAGGCTGGCGACGGCATAGGCGCCCTCGCCTGCTTCATGGGTGGCGCGCTGGTCGATGCCCGCGACGCGCAGCATGTCGGAGCGCGCGCGCTCCATGTAGCGCAGATAATTGGCGTGATAGACCACGCCCGACAGGTCGGTATCCTCGAAATACACGCGCACTGGAAAGCGGTGCTCGCGTCCGTCGAAGCGGCCTCCCGTCGGCATGTCCTGTCCCATCGGCGACCCGTTAACCGAACCGCGCCGCGGATCAAAGCGATTGGGCAGGATTTCGCGCGGTGTCGTGCCCCTGCGACGGCAGGAGCCCGGTGGCTTATTGAAACACGCTCGGATCGAGCTTCAGCTGCGGACGCGGCGCGGCTGGCACGCTCGGCTGCGAGACCGGCTGCAGGCGTGCCTGGGTGACCGTCAGTGTTGAGGTGTTCGCCGCATATTGGCGCGCCGCCACCAGCGGAGCGGGCACCGGCCGCGCCGGCGCTGCCCGACCACGCCATGCATCATAGGCGCGGTAGAAGTCGGTGAACGGCGCCTCCAGCTGCGGCAGCCGCTCGGCCGCGAAGGCGGGCATCCGGTCGGGCGTCACGCTGGCGCCGTCGGCGAGTACGCCGCTGGCCGCCGTGCAGAAGGCATCGCGCGCCGGGCTCTGCGAGAAGAAATTGTAGAGCCGCGTCATCGAATCGTCGTAGCGATCCTGCCAGTCGCCGCCGCCCGCCTTGTATTCCTTGGAATAGGTCGCCTCGGCGGTGGTGAGCACCGGCTTCTGCGCGGCCAGCATCGCATTGTAACCGGCGACGATCACCGCCTCCTGCGGCCCGCGGCAGGCCAGCGCGGCAACGTTGAGCGCGGCGCGCAGGTGCCAGATCTTGGCCGCGGAGGTCAGATTGCGGTTGGGGGTCGGATACGAGCCATCGGGAAGCGCGACGGGAATGACCATCCCCGGGAACGCGCCCTTGGGCATCGCCGGCGCGGGAACCGGGACCATGATCGGCGGCGGCGTGACCAGCGCGACTTCACGTGGCGAACATCCCGCGAGGAGCGCAGCGGCGGTCGCGGTGACGGAAACGGACAGCACAACACGATTCATCGACATCACCTCACTGGCCCCCCGGCCCGATACTGGTGACAGGACAAGGTTAACAGCGGGTAAGCCCGCAGAACAACGGCACGATTTTACCAGCCGCCCGTTGTGCGCGAAGCCGCCTTCACCGTCCGTGGAGCAAGCCCCCGGATTGGAGCCACCGTTCATCATGTCCGAAGCCACGACCCTCGCCGCGCAGGCACCTGTGCTGCAGGAGCATTATTTCGGGATTCTGTTCGGGCTGGGCACGATGATCCTGCTCGTCGCCTGGGCGCCGATCGCGCTCAAGAAGCTGCCCTTGTCGCTGCCGATCATCTGCGTGCTGATCGGATACGCGGTGTTCTCGGTCGCGCCGTTCTCGGCCTGGGCGCCGCATCCCGACAAGATGCCGGGGCTGGTCGAACGCGCCACCGAGCTGATCGTAATCGTCTCGCTGATGGGCGGCGGCCTCAAGATCGAACGCGTGATGGCGTGGAAAAGCTGGAACGTCACCTGGCGGCTGCTGGGGATCGCCATGCCGCTGACAATCGTGCTGGTGATGTGGCTCGGGCACGAACTCCTGGGACTCGGACTGGCGACCGCGCTGCTGTTCGCAGGGTCGCTGGCAC
This sequence comes from Sphingomonas rhamnosi, assembly GCF_036663615.1. NCBI lineage: Bacteria > Pseudomonadati > Pseudomonadota > Alphaproteobacteria > Sphingomonadales > Sphingomonadaceae > Sphingomonas > Sphingomonas rhamnosi. The sequence continues at coordinate 986,006 of NZ_JAXOJJ010000001.1, read as the reverse complement.
CGACCGACCCGGTGCTCGCGGGCGACGTGCAGATCGCGCATGACGAGAACGAGGAGCAGGCCGAGGCGAAGTTCGCGCTGACCAGCGAGGCGGGGCTGAACGACGCGCTCGCCTTTCCCTTCATCCATCTCGCGATCGCGATCTCGGCGGCGGGCGGCCTGACGAGCGCGGTGCTGTCCGACTGGGTGGTCAGCGACGTGCTGTGGAAGCTATCCGCCGGTCTTGTCGTCGGCGGTGCGCTCGGCTGGGTGGTCGGCTTCATCCTGTACCATTTGCCGTCGGGTACGCGGCTGTCGAAGACGGGCGATGGCTTCATTGCGCTTGGCGCGACGCTGTTCGTCTACACCGCGACCGAATTCGCGCACGGATACGGCTTTCTCGCGGTGTTCGTCGCCGGTCTGATGATCCGCCGCGCCGCCCAGGGGCATGATTTCAACAAGCGATTGCACGATTTCGCCGACGAATCGGAGCGGCTGCTGATGATGCTGTTGCTGCTGATGTTCGGCGGGATGCTGGCGGCGGGGCTGCTCGACGGGCTCGGCTGGCGCGAAATGCTGTTCGCGGCGATCATGCTGCTGGTGATCCGGCCGCTCGCGGGGTGGATCAGCCTGATCGGGGTCGAGCGCCCCAGGCTCGAGCGCGCGATCATCGCGTTCTTCGGGATCCGCGGGCTGGGGTCGGTCTATTATCTCAGCTACGGGTTCAACCATGCCGAGTTCGCGTACGAGTTCAGCCTGTGGGGTACGTTGGGGTTGATCATCGCGGGGTCGATCCTGATGCACGGCGTGCTGGTGACGCCGGCGCTGAACCGGCTTCACCTCCACTATCGCGCGCTGGGGATCGTCAAGAAGACGCCAGTCTAGTCAGGCGGCGCGCGCCTCCAGCGCGCTGGCGGCTTCGGCCATCAGCGTCGCAATGATGTCGGCGACCGGCTCTTCCTTCTTGACCATGCCGACCGACTGGCCGGCCATCACCGAGCCATGTTCGATATCGCCGTCGATCACCGCGCGGCGCAGCGCGCCGGCCCAGTAATGCTCGATCTGCAGCTGCGCCTCCATCATCTCGACGCGGCCGGCATCGAGATGCCCGGCGACCTCGCGCTGCTTGGCAGTGAAGAGTTCGCCGCCGGCATTCTTGAGGGCGCGCACCGGGATCACGGGCAGGCGCGGATCGAGCTGGACGCTGGCCACCGCATCGCGCGCTGAGGCGCTGATGAACGCCTTCTTGAAATTGGGGTGCGCGATCGATTCGGTGCCGCAGACGAACCGCGTGCCGAGCTGTACACCCGCCGCGCCCTGATCGAGATAGCCGGCGATCGCCTCGCCACGGCCGATCCCGCCGGCGACGAACACCGGAACCTGCTCGGCGATCTCGGGCAGCATCTCCTGCACCAGCACGCTGGTCGAGACCGGGCCGATATGGCCGCCGGCCTCCATCCCCTCGATCACCAGCGCGTCGACGCCGCTGCGGATGAGCTTCTTGGCGAGCGCCAGCGCGGGGGCGAAGGCGATGACTTTCGCGCCCGTCGCCTTGATCGCATCGATGCTGCCCTTGGGCGGCAGGCCGCCGGCGAGGACGGTATGCGTGACCTGGTGCTTCGCGCAGACATCGATCAGCGCGAACAGATCGGGGTGCATGGTGATCAGGTTCACGCCGAACGGCTTGTCCGTAAGCGCTTTCGTGGCGGCGATCTCGGTGTCGAGCAACGCCGGGGTCATCGCGCCGCACGCGATCACGCCGAAGCCGCCTGCGTTGGAGATGGCGGAGACTAGGTTGCGCTCGCTGACCCACGACATCGCGCCGCCGAGGATCGCGACCTCGGACCCGAGGAACGCGGCGCCGCGCGCCATCCGGCGGGCGAGGCGATCGGTGCCGATGCTCATGCGCACAATCCTGACTGATAAAATTCCGTCATCCCAGCGAAGGCTGGGATCTCCCGGTAACATAGCGCGCCCTCGCCGCACGAGATCCCAGCCTTCGCTGGGGTGACGGAGGGGGCTGGGGTAACGAGGGAGGCGGACGTCAAGCCGCATCCTCTGCATCGAGACCGTACGCCGTATGCAGCACGCGGACGGCGAGTTCGGTGTAATCCTCTTCGATCAGCACGCTGACCTTGATCTCCGACGTCGCGATCGCCTGGATGTTGATGCCGCGCTCGCCGAGCGTGGTGAACATCGTCGCGGCGACGCCGGCGTGGCTGCGCATGCCGACGCCGACCACCGAGACCTTCGCCACGCGCGTGTCGTGGACCACGGTGGCATAGCCGATCGAGTCCTTGGCCTTGTCGAGCACGTCGAGCGAGCGCGCCAGGTCCGCCGCAGGGACGGTAAAGGTCACGTCGGTCGACTTGGCCCCGCCGGTCGCATGCGCGACGTTCTGCACGATCATGTCGACGTTGATGCCGGCATCGGCGAGCGGCGCGAAGATCGCGGCGACCGATCCGGGCCGGTCGCTGACCTGCGTCAGCGTGATCTTCGCCTCGTTCTTGTCGTGCGCGATGCCGGTGATGAGCTGGCGTTCCATGTCGTCGATTTCCTCTTCGCTCACGATCAATGTGCCGCGATGACCGTCGGTCGTATCGCCATCCTCGAACGAGGACAGCACGCGCACGCGCACGTTTTCCTTCATCGCCAGGCCGACAGAGCGGGTCTGCAGCACCTTGGCGCCGACGCTGGCGAGTTCCAGCATCTCTTCGTACGTCACCTTCGACAATTTGCGCGCCCGCGGCACGATGCGCGGGTCGGTGGTGTAGACGCCGTCGACGTCGGTATAGATGTCGCAGCGATCGGCCTTCATCGCCGCGGCCATCGCGACGGCCGAGGTGTCGGAGCCGCCGCGGCCGAGCGTGGTGACGCGCTGGCCGTCGGCGACGCCCTGGAAACCCGGGATTACCGCGACCACGCCGTCGGCGAGGCTGGCGTCGAGCGCGGCGGTGTCGATCTCGCCGATACGCGCAGAGGCGTGGGCGTCGGACGTGTTGATCGGGAGCTGCCAGCCGAGCCAGCTGCGCGCGGGCACGCCGGCGGCCTGCAAGGCGATCGCGAGCAGGCCACTCGTCACCTGTTCGCCCGCCGAGACGACAACGTCATATTCCTTGGCATCGTACAGCGACGAGGCTTCGCGGCAGAAATTGACGAGCCGGTCGGTCTCGCCGGCCATCGCCGAGACGACGACGGCGACCTGGTTGCCCGCATCGACCTCGCGCTTGACGCGCGCGGCGACGTTGCGGATCCGTTCGATCCCGGCCATCGACGTGCCGCCGAACTTCATCACGATACGGGCCATGGACAGCGCAAATCCCTTTGGGTCGAAGCGGCGGCCCTGATAGGAAGCGGGCATGACGGTGGCAAGTACGACGATCGACGCGCGGGAAGCCGCGCATTTCGGCGCGATGGCGCAGGACTGGTGGGACCCCAAGGGCTCGTCGGCGATGCTGCACAAGCTGAACCCGGCGCGGCTGCGCTATATCCGCGAGCAGGTGGACGCGCATTGGGGCGGCGATGCGGTCGGCTTCACGCCGCTTGCTGGGCGTCGCGCACTGGATGTCGGATGTGGTGCGGGGTTGCTGTGCGAGCCGCTGGCGCGGCTGGGGGCGGCGGTCACCGGGATCGATGCGGCGCCCGAGAATATCGCGGTGGCGGAGGCGCATGCGGCGCAGAGCGGGCTCGCGATCGACTATCGCGCCTGCGGGGTCGAGACGATGACCGGCCAGTTCGACCTGGTCACCAGCCTGGAGGTTATCGAGCATGTCAGCGATCCGGCGGGGTTCGTGCGCGGACTGGCAGGAACGATCGCGCCGGGCGGGCTGCTGATCCTGTCGACGCCGAACCGGACGCCGCTGTCGCGGCTGGCGCTGATATCGGTGGCGGAGGGAACCGGGCGGATCCCGCGCGGCACGCATGACTGGAACCGGTTCCTGACGCCCGACGAGCTGACCGCGTTGCTGGCGGATGCCGGGCTGCGGGTGACGGATACGCGCGGGCTGGTGTTTTCGCCGGCGACCGGGTTTGCGTTGGGCGCGTCGACCGCGCTCGATTACTTTATCACGGCGGTGAAGGCGTAGGCTCCGGCTGTGCTTCACCGTCGGCCCCACCCCGGCGAAGGCCGGGGCCCAATTGGGGAACGTTGCCAACGGAGCGCTGCGCTTCATTGCACAGGCCTTGCCAATTGGGCCCCGGCCTTCGCCGGGGTGGCATGATGCAGCCCCGCGTTTGCCAAGATTGTTCCCCCGCGAAGGCGGGGGTCCAGTCTGGGTCCCCGCCTTTGCGGGGACACATGGCGGGGTGGGCAGCACTCGCGGTCCTTTTCATCGCGTTCGCGTTGCTCCGCCCGGTCGACCATGACGAGAGCCAATATGTCGCCGCCACGGTCCTGACCGCACACGGGCTGCTGCCGTACCGCGACTTCGCCTATCTGCAGACGCCGCTGCAGCCGTTCCTGTTCGCGCCGATCGCGTGGGCTGCGGGGCCGTGGACTTGGCCTGCATTGCGGATCGCCAACGCATTGCTCGGCCTCGCAGCGGTCGGCTTCGTCCACACCGCGCTGCGCGCTGCTGGCGTCCGCCCTGCCACAGCGCTTGCGGTCGCCGCGTTGTTCGCGAGCTGCGACATCCTGCTGTTCGGGATCGGCACCGCGCGCAACGACGCGCTGCCCGCCGCGCTTCTGGCCGCGGCGATCTGGGGACACGCGCGGGGGAACGCACCGCTGCTGATCGGCGCCTGCCTAGCGGCGGCGGCGGCGGCGAAGATCTCTTATGCGCTCCCGGCCGCAGCCTATGGTTTGTACGCGCTGACGCACCGCGGGCATCGCTGGCCGCTGGTCGCGCTAGGCGCGGCGCCGGTGCTCGCGTTCGTCGCCGGGACCTATGCGCTCAGCGCCGAGGGATTCCTGTTCGGCACGGTGCACTTTCCCGCACGCGCGCCCGCCGAATTCTACGCGTCGCGCCCGTGGAAACTGTCCTGGGCGGCCAAGGCCGTCGATACGCTCAAATTCCTCGCGCTCGGCACCGCATTACCGGCGCTGTTCGTCGTCGCGCGCGCGGCATGGGCACGGCGAAAGGCTGGGGTGTATGACTGGCTGATCGTCGCGGGGGCGGTCGCCGCGCTGCTGCCGTTCCCGACTTGGCGGCAATATCTGCTGCCCGTGCTTTCGCCGCTGTTCGTCGGCTTGGGGTTAGCCTGGGCGGAGCGGCCACCGACCCGCCGTACCGCCATGCTGTTCGCAACGTTCGCTCTCATCGGCGTGATCCCGTCGATCGTGGCGGTCGCGGAGTCCGGTCGGCTCTCGCTCGCCGCGGCGCTGCGCGAAGGCCGCGCGGTGAAGCGTACGCTCGACGCCAATGCCCTGCCCGGCCCGATCGCGACGCTCTCGCCCGAGATCTTGCCGATGACCGGGCGGCTGCCCGATCCCCGCTTCGCCGCCGGTCCGTTCTACTTCCGCAGCCACGGCCTGCTCGATCCGGCTGCCGAACGCCGCCTGCACCTGATGTCGCGCGACCGTGCGGGGTTCGCGCCCGGAACCGTCATCCTCACCGGCGGCGAATCCGAAGCGACCGCAGGCGACCCTGCGCTCGACGCGGCGATGGCGCGCGGTCGACGAATCCGCGTGTCGGACCGGTTCAGCCTGTACGTGACGTCCGCTTCGCCGCCACCAGTCCGGCATAATAGTCCATGAGCTCGACGGCGTGTTCGCGGTCGCTGCGCACCTTGCCCGCCGCGACGCATGCCGCGCGGCGCAGCATCACCGAATCGCGCGCGTACAGCCGCCCGATCGCGTCCGCCGCCGCACCGGCATCGCGCGCCGCGTAGAGTTCGCTGGTCAGCGGATCGGCGACCTCGGCGCAACCGCCGCTGTCGGGGACGATCAGCGGCAGGCCCGACGCCATCGCCTCCGACGCGACCAGCCCGAACGGCTCGGCCTCCGATCCGTGGATCAGCGCGTCGCAGCTCGCCATGATCCGCGCGAGCCGTTCGCGGTCATAGACCGGCGCGAACATGCGGATGTGCGGCGATCCGCCGATCCGCCGCTCGATCGCGCGGCTCTGCGCGCCGGTGCCGATCAGGATCAGCCCGATCGGCAGCGTCGTTCCCGCGCGCGTCGCGGCGTCGACCACCAGCGGCCAACGCTTCTCGCCGTGGTGCCGGCCGAGCCCGAGCAGAAGCATCGCATCCTCGGGCAACCCGCATTGCGCGAGCAGCGAGCGGCGCAGACGGGGATCGCGCAAGGTCGGCGAGAAATGGCCGCGCTCGATCCCCAGCGGCATCGCCGCGTCGATCCGCAGCCCACGCGCGCGGAGCCGTTTCTCCAGCGCGGGGCCGTTGGTGACCACCGCATCGTATTTGGCGAGGAAGCGGCTCATGTAGCGGCTGTACCAGGCGAAACCCTGTTCGATCCGGTCGTGGCTGGCGATTCCCGAGAACCAGCGCTGGGCGTATGCCGCGATATTGTCGTTGTGCATGAAGAAGACCTTCACGGCGTTACGGTCCCAGCCGCCCTGCCAGTCGCCGACGAACCAGGCGGGGCGCCACGGCGAACAGCATTCGACGACGTCGGGGTCGAGATCGTCGAGCACGTCGTGGATCGCACCGGCATCCCAGAACAGGCCGTAATTGCTGTCGAACGGCATCGCCGGTGACTTGAGGTAGATGATCCGCCCGCCGCCGGGCCTGTCCTCGATCCGGTCCTCGCGGCCCGGCGCGACGACGATCAGCTCGTGCCCCAGATCGGCCAGGATCCCCATCTTGCGGTCGATATAGGTCCGCACCCCGCCGCCGGCGGGCGAGTAGAATTCGTTGACGTCGACGATCCGCATCGCCGTTCAACCCGGATCGACCGGGCCGAAACCGCCCAGTCCGCGCAGATATTGCAACCGGATATGCGTGACGGTGATCCCCGACCCGACATCGATCAGCGCCTGCCCGACCTTCGGGCGCGCGCGACCGAGCTTCACGTTGCCGGGGAAGCCCGCGCCGTCGCTCCAGAAGCTGAACTTGTTCTTGCCGTCGCGATTGTGGACCAGCAGCAACGCATAGCGACCGGGCCGCGGCACCCGCAGGCATAGCGCGATCGCGCCCGCGGCCGGCGTCGTTACGCTGATCCGTCGAAACGTCTTGCCGGCGGCCAGCAGATCCTTGTCGGGTTTCAGGAAATCGGTTTCGTTGGCGGGATAGAGCTCGAGCTTCAGGTCGCCGGTGCGGTCCTTCAACCCGGTCGCATCGACCTGGATCGCGGGCCCTTCGCTGGCGCGACAGGCCGCGGCGTCGGGACCGAGGATACCTTGAGTCGCGGCCGGTCCGGACGCCAGCAATAGACACAGACCGAGGCGCTTCATGCGGACTTCCGGGTGGCGAGCGCGTGGAGGCTGAACAGCGCGATCAGCACGACATGGACGAGCAAGGTCAGCGCGGCGGTGAACGCGATCAATTCGGACAACGTCCGGTCCTGCCCGATCAGCAGGATCGCAAAATTGGCGAACAACAGGTCCTTGTTGGGCACCAGTGGCAGGCGCGACACCAGCAGGCGGCCGGCCGCGAGGAACAGCCACATCCCCACCGACACCCCCGGCAGCGCGAAATGCCAGGCCAGCGCAATCAGCACCGATCCCACCACCAGCCGGACGCAGTGCACGCCGAACACCCACCACAGGCTGGTCCGCGGCAGCGAGAAGACGCGGCGCGAGAACAGCAGGAAGGGCAGCGACATCCCCAGCGTGATCGCCGCCGACCCGAGCACGATGCGGAACTGGTCGGGGTTGAGCAGGCTGCGGCCGAGCGGGAGCGCGACCGCGATCATCGCCAGTGTGATCGCGTTGCCGGCGATCGCCGAGAGGATGCTGACGTCCTTCACCGCGCCGAACGGCGCCGCCACCATCCGCGCGCGCGACCGCGCCCAGGAATAGAAATAGGCCTCGCCCGAATAGCCGAACACGACTTCGTTCGCGATCCGCTTCTTGATCAGCGCGACCAAGCCGCCGATCGGGATTCCCCAGAGCCGCCGGAAGATGATGTAGTCGCCGGTCGGCAGCGACATGTAGAGCGCGGCGAAGCAGAGATAGAAGCGCGGATCGTGCGGCAGCGAACGGCTGAGCCCGGCCAGCCCCTGCCCGAACAGCTCGCGCGCCAGCCCCGCGATCATCGCGAGCGTCAGCACGCCGCCGATGATGGCGGGCCAGCGGCTGCGAATCGTCTTGAGCGGCTCGAGCCCGGCAATGTCCGCCGGTCCCCGTCCAGTGTCCGCCACGCGGCTAGCCAATCGTTCGTCCTCGTTCGCCCGGGCGGCCAGCTGCGCCGCCCGGCCCTTAAGCACGCAGTTTATGGCACCCGCATGAACATAGTTCCAATCGGTCGCATTCTCGGCTCTACCCGCCTTGCGATGCCGACCGCCGATCACATCCTGAGCTATGCGGAGGACCTGCGCGGCGGCGGGGTCGAGCGCGCGCAATTGCGCCTGATCCGCGCCTGGATCGCCGCCGGACGGCACGTCACGCTGCTGCTCGGGTCGGACGCGGGGCCGCTCGCCGCGGAACTGCCGCCTGGCGTTGCGGTGGTGACGGGCATGACCTGGCGGACACTGCCCGGCATGGTCCGCGATGCGGCGCCTGACATCATCTTCTGTCCGGGCAATCACTATACCGGGCTTGCCGCCTGGACCCGGCTGCGGCTGGGTGCGGCGTGTCCGCCGATCGTTGGCAAGATGTCCAACGCGCCGGTCCGCGGCGATCATGGCCGGGCGATGCGCCGGGTCCATGCCGCCTGGCTCGCGACCCATGGGCTGTTCCTCGATCACCTGGTCGCGATGACGCCCAACACGGCGGCACAAGCAGCCGCCGCGTTACGGATGACGGGACGGGTCAGCGTCATTCCGAACCCGCCCGCCGCGGCGATCGCCGGCAGCGCGCAGCCGGCGCTTCCCGACCGCTACATCCTAGGCGTCGGACGGCTCGAACCCCAGAAGCGCTGGGACCGGCTGATCGCGGCGATGCCGGCGCTGGCGGCGCCGATTCCGCTCGTCATCCTCGGCGAAGGGACCGCGCGGTCGGCTCTGACCGCGCACGTCGCGGCGCTCGGTCTTGGCGACCGCGTGCACCTGCTCGGTCACGTCGCCGACCCGTTTCCGGCGATGGCGGGCGCCGCAGTGCTCGCGCTGACCTCCGACTTCGAAGGCGTGCCGGGGGTGCTGCGCGAGGCGTTGTCGGTGGGTACGCCGGTGGTCTCGACCGCATCGAGCCGCGCGGTCGCGGAGATCGTCGAGGACGCCGCGCTCGGTACGATCGTGCCGCTGGAGGATCGGCGGGCTTTGGTGGCCGCGCTCGACCACTGGCTGGTCACCCCGCGCCCCGTCCCAGTGCCGCAGCCCGGCGCCGACTCCGCCGCTAGCTATCTGGCGCTGTTCGACCGCCTCGTCAGCTAGTCGCGCGCTCTTCCTCGCGTTCGGACCGACGCTCGAGCGCGGTCTTGATCATCGCGGTCATCGGATCGGCCAGCGCCAGCCCGAGAATCCCGAACAGCGCGCTCGCGAGGATCTGCGCGCCGAGAGTCAGCGCGGGCGGCAAATCGACCGTCTTCTTGGCGACGATCGGCAGCAGCACGTAGCCGTCGAAGGTCTGCACCACCAGATAGGTGCCGATCGCCCACAACCCGGTATCCGCGCCGGCCGAATAGCCCACCGCTACCATCAGCGCGCCCGACACGAACGCGCCGATATTGGGGATGAAGGCGAGCAGGCCGGTCAGGATGCCGAGGATCATCGCCATCGGCACGCCGCCGATCATCAGCACGAACCAGGTCAGGATTCCTTCCGCCAGCATGCCGAGCAGGCGTCCGGCGAGCAGGCGCCGCAGCGTGTCGCCCATCGTGTCGAGCGTCCTGGCGAATTCGCCGCGGAGATCGGTCGGCACCAGCCACGTCAGGCCGCGCGCGTAGATGCCGGGCTCCATCGCGATGAAGAGGCCGATGACCATGATCATGAACAGGCTGGTGATCGCGCCGACCGCGCCGCTGACCCAGGTGGTCAGCTTGCCGACCGATCCCATCGCTTGGCGAACAAGCCCGTTCATGTCCGACGCACCGGGCATCAGCCCCAGCCCGGTCAGCCAGCCGCTGAAGCGGGTCGCCTGGGTTTCCAGCGTCGAGCGGAGCTGGTTGAACTGGTCGGCGACCTGGACGCCCGTGAGGTAGAAGGTCCCCATCAGGAACGCGATGGTCAGCACCACCACGATCAGCAGCCGCCAGCCGCGACCGATCGGCAACACCCGCCCCAGCAGCCGCACTCCGCCGTCGAGCAACGCGGCGAAGACGATCCCGGCGAAGATGATCAGCAGTGGCTGGACCAGCACGACCGCCAGCGCGATTCCGCAGGCGAGGCCCAGCCAGATCGACGCGCGCTTCAGCTCCGCGCGCACCAGCGGATCGCGCATTTCGTTGGGGCTCGCCTCCTGCTCGACGAAGCCGGGGTCGCTCACGTCACTTGTCCGTTGCAGGATGGAGCGACGTGCCGGCGCGGCCGCCGCGCAGCGATCCCCACCAGGTCAGCGGGTTGTAGGTCGCGTCGCCGTCGAGGCTGAAGGTGATGAACTCCGCACGTCCACCGAGATTCTCATACGGCACCGGCCCGCCGAGCCCGAGCTGCGTCAAGGCGAAGCGGCTGTCGGCGCTGCGATCGCGGTTATCGCCCATCAAAAACACATGGTTCGCCGGAATGGTGATCGGGCCGTAATCGTCGCCGGGGCTCCAGCCGAGTTCGACCGTCTCGTAATGGCGGCCGTTCGGTAGCGTCTCGGTGATCGTCGGCAGGCGGCATATCATCCGCCCATCGCCCAGCGTCTCGCGCGCGCCGGGATAGTCGATCTCGGCGCACGGACTGTTGGTATCGACCGGGATCAGCGTGTCGTGGACGGGCCCGCGCTGCACCGGCTTGCCGTTGAGGATCACGACCCCGCCGCGCACCTCGAGCCGGTCGCCAGGCAGGCCGATGACGCGCTTGATATAGTCGTTGTGCGTGCCCGGCGGCGTCACGATCACGACATCACCCCGCGTCGGCAGCGAGCCGAGCAGACGCCCCTTCATGAACGGCACCGCGACGCTCCAGCTCTCCTCGGGCTGGTGCAGCACGAGCCCCTTGAAGATCGCGACCGGGTTGGGGATCGTCGGCGAGACGAACGACCAGCCATAGGCGAACTTCGTCACCACCAGCCGGTCGCCGATGCGCAAGCCGGGCAGCATCGATTCGGAGGGTATGTAGAACGGCTTGGCGATGAAGCTGTGGAAGCCAAGCACGACCAGGATCAGCCAGAAGATGCCCTTGACCTCGCCCCACCAGTCGGTGCCGCGGCGCTTGGCGGGCGATGCCGCGTCGGCCTGGGGCGTTTCGGTGCCGTCCAACAGCGCGTCCTTCATCGAGTCTCGTCCGGTGCAGCGATGGCCTCGATGATCACGAAGGCCTGGGCCCAAGGATGATCGTCGGTCATGGTCAAATGTACGCGGGCGACGTGGCCCGGCGGTACCAACGCGTCAAGCCTCGCCTTCGCCCCGCCGGTCAACGCGAGCGTGGGCGCGCCGGACGCTGCGTTGACGACGCCGATGTCCTTCATGAACACGCCGTCGCGAAAACCGGTGCCGACGGCCTTGGAAAAGGCTTCCTTGGCAGCGAAGCGCTTGGCGAGGGTGCCCGCCTTCGTGAACGGGCGCCGGGCGGCCTTGGCGCGCTCGACCGCCGTGAAGACGCGGGTTTCGAAACGGTCGCCGAAGCGGTCGAGCGAGGACTGGATCCGCTCGATGTTGCAGAGGTCGGAACCGAGGCCGAGGATCATGACCGATGGTGTCCGTCACCCCAGCGAAGGCTGGGGTCTCGTGCGGCAAGCGCGCGCTCGATACCCGGGAGACCCCAGTCTTCGCTGGGGTGACGGACCGGCAGGATCACCGCGCGGCGTCCATCGCGTCGCGCATCTGGCGCACCGCTTCGCCGAGGCCGACGAACAGCGCTTCGCCGACCAGGAAATGGCCGATGTTCAGTTCGCGGACCTGCGGGATGGCGGCGATCGGCGCGACGTTGGCATAGGTCAGACCGTGGCCAGCATGCACTTCGATCCCGTTCTTCGCGGCGAGCGCTGCCGCGTCGGCCAGCCGGCGCAGTTCCGTCGCCTGCGCGTCGCCGTCGAGCTCGGCATAACGCCCGGTGTGCAGTTCGACGACCGGCGCACCAAGCCGGATCGCGGCTTCGATCTGCTGCGCGGACGGCTCGACGAACAACGATACGCGTATTCCCGCCGCGGCCAGTGCCGCCACCATCGGCGCGAGCCGGTCATACAGGCCCGCCGCGTCGAGCCCGCCCTCGGTGGTCAGCTCCTCGCGCTTTTCGGGAACGATGCACGCGGCGTGGGGGCGATGGCGCAGCGCGATCGCGAGCATCTCGTCGGTCGCCGCCATTTCGAGGTTGAGCGGGATGGTAAGCTGATCCGACAGCCGCGCGATGTCGTCGTCGGTGATGTGCCGACGGTCCTCGCGCAGATGGGCGGTGATGCCGTCGGCGCCCGCCGCCGCCGCGATCATCGCCGCGCGGACCGGATCGGGATAGCCGACGCCGCGCGCGTTGCGTACCGTCGCGACGTGATCGATGTTGACGCCGAGCCGCAAGGTAGCGCTCATGCCGCCCGACTCCCCGGCTTGATTGCGGGGATCGCCGCGAGTTCGGGCGGCAGCGCGTCGGCGGCATAGGTCGGCACGTCGAGCCGGATCAGCGGGAAGAACGGCACGCCCAGATCAGCCGACCCGTTCGACCGGTCGACCAGCGCCGCGGCGGCCACGGTCACCCCGCCGGCGCGGCCGATCGCTGCGATCGCCTCGCGCGAGCTGAGCCCGGTGGTGACGACGTCCTCCATCATCAACACGTGCTGCCCCGGTTCGAGCCGGAACCCGCGGCGGAGTTCGAACACGCCGTCCGGCCGTTCGAGGAACATCGCCTCGACCCCCAGCGCGCGCGCCATTTCATGGCCCGCGATCACCCCGCCCATCGCCGGCGACACGACCGCGGCGATCCGGGTGCGCAGCTCGGCCGGGATTTGCGCGGCCAGCGCTTCAGACAGCCGCGCGCCGCGCGCCGGGTCCATCAGGACGCGGGCGCATTGCAGGTAGCGCGAACTGCGCAAGCCCGACGACAGGATGAAATGCCCCTCCAGCAACGCATCCGCGGCGCGGAACTCGGCCAGCACGGCGTCTTCGGTCATCATCGGATCGGTCATCGGGAACTCCCAAGCGCAACGCGCCGCTGATAGGAGCGCCCCGTCCCCTGTGCAACGCGAGCGGGGACGGCGCGGTAAAATTCGTCGGCGACGGCGCTTGAGGCTGGTGCCCCCCCCGCGTATAGGCCACGGTCAAAGGGCATGTAGGTGCCGGCCAACCCATGGCAAATGGGTTTTCTGCCATCGCAAACGGGATCAAGGATAACGATGCGCATATCGGGGATGAGAGGAATTGCGATGGTTGCGGGGCTCGCACTAGCGGGTCTGGGCAGCGTCGCGGGCCAGGCGGCCCAGCCGACACCACAGCCGGCACCGACCGCCGCCGCAGGGCCGGCCGGTGTATCCGCCGCGGCCCCCACCACGGCGGCGGCACCCGCGACGGCGAATCCGGCCAGCCCGGACCTGGCGATGGACGGCGCGCCCGCCATGTCCCCGATCGCGCATGTCGGCCAGCCGACCGCCGGCCGCATCGGCCTGCAGACGCAGGTGACCAAGAACGGCGTGTTCGCGCACTGGATGCACGATTCGATCCTGATGCCGACGATCACCGCGGTGTGCCTGCTGGTGCTGGTGCTGCTGTTCTGGGTGATGTTCCGCTATCGCCGCGCGGCGAACCCGGTGCCGTCGAAGACCAGCCACAACACGCTGATCGAGATCATCTGGACGCTGGCTCCGGTGGTCATCCTGGTGCTGATCGCGGTGCCGTCGATCGGGCTGCTGCAGGCGCAGTTCAAACCGGCGCCCGCCGGCGCGGTGACGCTGAAGGCGATCGGCAATCAATGGTATTGGACGTACCAATATCCGGATAACGGTGGCTTCGAAGTCACCGCCAACATGCTGAAGGAAAAGGATCAGGTCGGCCCCGGCGAGCGTGCGCGCACCGACGCCGACGGTCCCCGCCTGCTCGCCGCGGACAACCGCATCGTGCTGCCGGTGGGCGTGCCGATTCGGCTGATCACCACCGCCAACGACGTGATCCACAGCTGGGCGGTTCCTGCCTTCTGGATCAAGCTCGATGCGATCCCTGGCCGCCTCAACGAGACGAGCTTCACGATCGACAAGCCGGGCCTCTATTTCGGCCAGTGCTCCGAGCTGTGCGGCGCGCGTCACGCGTTTATGCCGATCGCAGTCGAGGCGGTCCCGCCGGCGCAGTTCGCCGCCTGGGTCCGCGCCAAGGGCGGCACGATGCCGACCCCGGGCAAGGCCTCTGACAAGGTCATTCCGCAGCCGGGTGCCGACGGCTCCGCGGCCAAGGTGAGCGAGGCGGATGCCGCCGCGAACGCCACCGGCCCGGTCGAGAACGTGACGACTGCAGCACCCGCGACGACGCAGGGTGCGACCTCCAACCCGGCCGGCGCCGGCACAGCTGGACAGTGATATGACCGATACGGCCCTCCACCCCTCCGCGTTCGTCGCCCATGACCATGGGCACGCGCACGACGCCGATCACAAGCCGGCGTTCTTCGCGCGCTGGTTCATGTCGACCAACCACAAGGACATCGGCACGCTGTACCTGATCTTCGCGATCGTCGCGGGGATCATCGGGGGCGGCATTTCCGGCCTGATGCGCGCGGAGCTCGCGCAGCCCGGGATCCAGTATCTCGGCACCTGGGCGTCGCTGCTCCACGGCGGGCCGCAGAGCCTCGACCAGTCGCTTCACCTCTGGAACGTGCTGATCACCGCGCACGGGCTGATCATGGTGTTCTTCATGGTCATGCCGGCGATGGTCGGCGGGTTCGGCAACTGGTTCGTGCCGCTGATGATCGGCGCGCCCGACATGGCGTTCCCGCGGATGAACAACGTGTCGTTCTGGTTGCTGATTCCGGCCTTCACGCTGCTGCTCGCCTCGCCCTTCTTCGGCGGCGCGGGCAATGGCTGGACGCTGTACGCGCCGCTCTCGACCTATGGTGAGCCGGGGCCGTCGACCGACATGGCGATCCTCGCGCTCCATCTGGCGGGCGCATCGTCGATCCTGGGCGCGATCAACTTCATCACCACGATCTTCAACATGCGCGCGCCGGGCATGACGCTGCACAAGATGCCGCTGTTCGTGTGGTCGATGCTCGTCACCGCGTTCCTTCTGCTACTGGCGCTGCCGGTGCTCGCGGCCGCGATCACGATGCTGCTGACCGACCGTAATTTCGGGACGACCTTCTTCGATCCGGCGGGCGGCGGCGATCCTGTGCTGTACCAGCATCTGTTCTGGTTCTTCGGCCACCCCGAAGTGTACATCATGATCTTGCCGGGCTTCGGCATCGTCAGCCAGATCATCTCGACGTTCAGCCGCAAGCCGGTGTTCGGCTATCTCGGCATGGCCTATGCGATGGTCGCGATCGGCGTGGTCGGGTTCGTGGTGTGGGCGCACCACATGTTCACGACCGGCCTCAGCGTGAACACCAAGATGTACTTCACCGCGGCGACGATGATCATCGCGGTGCCGACCGGCATCAAGATCTTCTCGTGGATCGCGACGATGTGGGGCGGATCGATGACGTTCAAGACCCCGATGGTCTGGGCGATCGGCTTCATCTTCATGTTCACCGTCGGTGGCGTGACCGGCGTGGTGCTCGCGAACGGCGGCATCGACGATTACATGCAGGACACCTATTATGTGGTGGCGCATTTCCACTATGTGCTGAGCCTCGGTGCGGTGTTCTCGCTGTTCGCAGGGTTCTATTATTGGTTCCCGAAGATGTCGGGGAAGATGTACAACGAGTTCCTGGGGCAGTTGCACTTTTGGATCTTCTTCATCGGTGTGAACGTGATGTTCTTCCCGATGCACTTCCTGGGCCTGCAGGGCATGCCGCGGCGTTACCCGGATTATCCGGACGCGTACGCGATGTGGAATGCGGTCGCGACGCACGGCTATGAGATCATGGCCGCGTCGATGGTGGTATTCTTCATCAACCTGATCTGGAGCCTGGCGGCCGGCAAGCCCGCTGGCGACAGCCCTTGGGGCGACGGTGCGACGACGCTGGAGTGGACGCTGTCCTCGCCGCCGCCGTATCACCAGTTCGAGACGTTGCCGAAGATCGACTAAGCGAAGCGCCCCGGGGAAACCCGGGGCGTTTTTCGTTGCCGTCCACCCCGTGTTCCTGCGGAGCAGGAGACCAGGGTTACAAGAGACCGCGTTTGTGAGTCCTGGGCTCCTGCTTTCAGGAGAACGGTGGCTTACAGGTCGATGATGCGGCAAACCCCGCCTTTCCCCCGCCCCTTGCGAAGCGTATAGCCCCGCGATCATGACATCCGCTGCCCCCCTGCTCCCCCCGGCCGAATGGCGCGACTTCCTGGCGTTGACCAAGCCGCGCGTGATGACTTTGGTCGTCTTCACCGGACTGTGCGGGATGCTGGCGGCGCCGGTGGCGATCCACCCGGTGATCGGCTTTGCGGCGATTCTGTGCATCGCGCTGGGTGCCGGCGCGGCAGGCGCGCTGAACCAATGGTATGAGGCGGACATCGATGCGATCATGCGGCGGACGCAGAAGCGACCGCTGCCCGGTGGCCGGATGGACCGCCAGTCGGCGCTGCATTTCGGCGTGGGGCTCAGCGCCTTCTCCGTGCTGTTCATGGGCTTTGCGGTAAACCTGATCGCCGCTGCCATCCTGGCGGTGTCGATCCTGTTCTACGTGTTCGTCTACACCGTGTGGCTGAAGCGTCGGACCCCGCAGAACATCGTCATCGGCGGTGCCGCGGGCGCGTTTCCGCCGCTGATCGGCTGGGCGGCGGCGACCGGCGACGTCGCGCTGTTGCCGGTAATGTTGTTCATGCTTGTGTTCCTATGGACCCCCCCGCATTTCTGGGCGCTCGCGCTGTTCGTGAAGATCGATTACGCCAATGCCGGCGTGCCGATGCTGCCGGTGGTGGCGGGCGAGCGCGTCACGCGGACGCAGATCGGGCTCTACACCATTCCCATGGCGGCGGCCGCCGTTCTGCCGTGGCCGCTGGGCCTGACGGGGCCGATCTACGGCGTCGCGGCGACCGCGCTGACCGCCTGGTTCGGATGGCTCGCGTTTCGCGTCGCGACCCGCACCACCCATATCGACGACGCGATGAAGCCGGAGAAGGCCTTGTTCAAATATTCGATCCTGTATCTGTTCGCGACCTTCGGCGCGCTCGTGCTCGACCGGTGGCTCGCATGATCGATCCCGACGCCGATGAGATCCGCCGCCGCCAGCGCGGCCGTGCGCGTGTCATGGCCGTGCTGCTCGGCGCGTTCGTGCTACTGACCTTCGCGGTCTCGATCGCCAAGATCCAGGCGGGGATGCCGCACTGATGGCGATCTCGCGGACCAACCGGACCGCGTTGTTCGCGGTGCTCTTCATCTGTTTCATGACCGGGCTCGCCTGGGCCAGCGTGCCGCTGTATCGGCTGTTCTGTCAGGTGACCGGGTTGAATGGTACCACGCAGCGCGGGCTCGTCGCGCCGGGCGCGGTCGACCGCAAGATCCGGATCGATTTCGACACCAACGTCAGCGCCAAGCTGCCGTGGAAATTCGCGCCCGAGAATCCGTCGGAGACGATCGACGTCGGTGCGCGCGACATGGTGTTCTTCACCGCGACCAACACGTCGGACAAGCCGCTGACCGGCACCGCGACGTTCAACGTCACGCCCGCGCAGGCCGGCAAATATTTCACCAAGATCCAGTGTTTCTGCTTCACGCAGCAGACGCTCAAAGCACGCGAGACGGTGCGGATGCCGGTGATCTTCTTCGTCGACCCGAAGATCCTGACCGACTCCGACGCGGCGGATATCCAGACGATCACGCTCAGCTACACGTTTTACCCGGTGGATTCGGCGAAGGTCGCGAGCTAGGACAATCGCAGGATAGAGGAACAGGGACACACGATGGCCGGCGCGAAGAACCACGACTATCATATTCTACCACCGAGCATCTGGCCGTTCATCGGATCGATGTCGGCGCTGGCGATGGCATCCGGCGGAATCATGTGGATGCACGAGGCGGCGAACGGCGGCTGGCTGTTCTTCACGGGCCTCGCGGGGGTGCTGTTCACGATGTACAGCTGGTGGGCCGATGTCGTGCGCGAGGCGCATCACGGTGATCACACCCCGGTGGTGCAGCTGCATTTCCGCTATGGCATGATCCTGTTCATCGCCTCCGAAGTGATGTTCTTCGTCGGCTGGTTCTGGGCGTTCTTCGACTTTTCGCTGTTCCCGACCGCGATGACCTTCGCCGATGGCCAGGTCGAACGCGCGGTCGAGGGCGCAGCGGCGGTCGCCGCGCAGTGGCCGCCCAAGGGGCTGACGGTCATCAACCCGTTCGAGCTGCCGCTGCTCAACACGCTGATCCTGCTGACCAGCGGCACCACGGTGACCTGGGCGCACCACGCGCTGATCCATAACGAGCGCGGCGGCGCGAAGACCGGCCTGTGGGGCCTGATCGGCGTCGGCAATCGCGACGGCGTGCTCAAGGGGCTGTGGCTCACCGTGATCCTGGGGCTGCTGTTCAGCTCGATCCAGGCGTACGAGTATGTCCACGCGCCGTTCCCGTTCAAGGGGATCAACTATGGCGCGTCGTTCTTCATGGCGACCGGCTTCCACGGCTTCCACGTGCTGATCGGGACGATTTTCCTGATCGTCTGCCTCGTCCGTGCGTACCGCGGCGACTTCACCCCGCGCCAGCATTTCGGGTTCGAGGCGGCGGCCTGGTATTGGCATTTCGTCGACGTCGTGTGGCTGTTCCTTTTCGTCACCGTCTATGTCTGGGGCGGCTGGGGCGCGCCCGTCCACGGGGGGTGATAGCGTCGTCATCCCGGGTTTGTCCCGGGATCCAGGGTTACAGGGCACAGCGTGTTTGGCCCTGGATCCCGGGACAAGCCCGGGATGACGAAAAGGTGAGACGATGACCGACACCCCCGATCCCCTGGCCAACGCGCCTTCGATCGTCGATGTCGCGTTGAAGGGGCTCTGCCCGCGCTGCGGGAAGAAGACGCTCTTCGCGGGCTATGCCCGCTTTGCCGATCGCTGTTCGGCCTGCGCGCTCGATTTCAGCAGCTTCAACGTCGGCGACGGGCCGGCGGCGTTCCTGACGCTTATCCTGGGCACGATCGTCGTCGCGGCGGCGATCACGCTCGAGCTGACCCTGCATCCGCCGCTCTGGCTGCACATGCTGATCTGGATTCCGGTCACCGCCGCGGGCGTCGTCGTGATGCTCCGTGGCGCCAAGGGCGCGCTGATCGCCGCCGAGTTCCGCAACGCGGCGCGCGAGGGGCGGATCCAGCCGTGAAGCGCGTCCCCGTCGTGCCCACCATCATCGTAGCGCTCGCGATCGCGATCATGATCGCACTCGGAGTCTGGCAGCTGGTCGACCGGATGCCCAAGAAGGAGGCGTTCCTGGCGCAACTCGCCGCCAACCCGGCGCGGTCGCCGATCGCCTTTCCGCGCATTCCCGACGACACATTGCTGTTTCGGCGGACGCGCGGCGACTGCCAGCCACCGGTCAGCGTCAAACTCGCTGGTGCGGGGGCTTCGGGCTACCGCGCGATCGCCTCTTGCCGCGCGGGAACCGAGGCGCCGGGGATGATCGTCCAGCTCGGCACCACCCGGGATCCCAACGCGAAGGTCGCGTGGACCGGCGGCGCGGTCAGCGGCTTCATCAGCCACGCGCCCGACGGCCGTTCACTGATCGGGTCGCTGTTCGACCACCGCGCGCAAGCCATGATGCTCGTCGCCGACACCCCGCCCCCCGGCCTTGCGCCCAATGGCCGACCGGACATCAGCTCGGTCCCGAACAACCACCTCGCCTATGGCGTGCAATGGTTCCTGTTCGCGGCGATTGCCGGCGTGATCTACGTCCTCGCGGTTGTGCGGCGGAGCCCGCGCGGGTAACCGCGTCACCCATGCGCTATGTCAGTACCCGCGGAAACGCGCCCGTTCTCGGATTCGAAGCGGTTACGCTCGCCGGCCTCGCTTCGGACGGCGGGCTCTACATCCCCGAGACGTGGCCAACCTTGTCGCGCGACGCGATCGCGGGGCTCGCCGGCCTTTCCTATGTCGACACCGCGGTCGCGGTGATGCTGCCGTTCGTCGGCGACGCGATGACGCGCGAGGAACTGCATGCGCTGTGCGAGCAGGCCTATGGCCGTTTCTCGCACGCCGCAGTGACTCCGCTGGTCCAGCTCGATCACGACCAGTGGCTGCTGGAGCTGTTCCACGGCCCGACGCTCGCGTTCAAGGACGTCGCGTTGCAGCTGCTTGGGCTGTTGTTCGAGCGGTTCCTGACCGGCAGCACCAAGCATGTGACGATCGTCGGCGCGACCAGCGGCGACACCGGATCCGCCGCGATCGACGCGTTGGCGGGACGCGCCGGGATCGACGTGTTCATGCTTCATCCGGCGGGTCGCATCTCCGAGGTGCAGCGCCGGCAGATGACGACGGTGCTGAGCCCCAACATCCACAACATCGCGATCGATGGCAGCTTCGACCAGGCGCAGGCGCTGGTGAAGGCGATGTTCAACGATCGCGACTTCGCCGGCCGGTTCACGCTGTCGGCGGTCAACTCGATCAACTGGGCCCGGCTGATGGCGCAGGTGGTGTATTTCTTCTACGCCGCCGTGCGGCTGGGCGCGCCCGAACGCGAAGTCGCCTTCTCGGTGCCGACGGGCAATTTCGGCGACGTGTTCGCCGGCTATGTCGCGGCCAAGATGGGGCTGCCGGTCGCCAAGCTGATCGTCGCGACCAACGTCAACGACATCCTCCACCGCGCGCTGTCGTCCGGCGACTATTCGCAGAAAGGCGTGACGCACACGCCGACGCCGTCGATGGATATCCAGGTGAGTTCGAACTTCGAACGGCTGCTGTTCGACCTGGGCGGGCGCGACGGCACGGCGCAGGCGGCGCAGATGGCGGGCTTCGAATCATCGGGCGCGATGCGGCTGAGCAATGCGCAGTCGCAGGGCGCCGCGGCGCTGTTCGCGAGCGACCGGGTCGATTTCGACGACATGGCGCTGGCGATGCGCTGGGCGCATGAGAATGCCGGTCAGGTGATCGACCCGCACACCGCGATCGCGCTGGCGGCGGCGCGGCGGGCGCCGGCCGACGTACCGATGGTGACTCTGGCCACCGCGCACCCGGCGAAATTCGGCGATGCGGTCGAGCGCGCGATCGGGTTGCGCCCCTCCCTGCCCTCGCGCCTCGGCGACCTGTTCGAGCGCGAGGAACGGCTTGCGACGCTGCCGGCGACGTTCGAGGCGGTGACGGCATACATTGCAGAACGCGCGACGCCAGCGCGTGCGGGGGCAGCATGAAGCTCGACACGCTGATCGGCGAACCCTGGGCGGATTACGGGCTGGTCGATTCGGGGCACGGCAAGAAGCTGGAGCGATACGGCCGCTTCCGCTTCATCCGGCCCGAGCCGCAGGCGATGTGGGCGCCCGCCTCCGACGACTGGCAGGCGCATGGCGAGTTCGTGCCCGGGTCCGACGAGGACGGCGGCGGGCGCTGGGAATTCAACGAGGCTGTTCCGCGCGAAGGCTGGCCGCTGCGCTGGAACGAGGTGCAGTTCACCGCGCAGACCACGCCGTTCCGCCATCTGGGGTTCTTCCCCGACATGGCGCCGGTGTGGAGCTGGATGCGGGCGCAGACGGCGGGGCTTGAGACGCCGGACTGCATGAACCTGTTCGGCTATACCGGCGTCGGCACGCTGGCGATGGCGGCGAGCGGTGCAAAGATGGTGCATGTCGATGCCTCGAAGAAGTCGGTCGAGGCGGCCAAGGCGAACGCGAAGCTGTCGGGGATGGCCGACTCGCCGGTGCGCTGGATCGTCGACGATGCCGCCAAGTTCGTCGCACGCGAGGTTCGCCGCGCACGGCGCTATGACGGCATCCTGCTGGACCCGCCCAAATATGGCCGTGGCCCCGAGGGCGAGGTGTGGCGGCTCGAGGAGGACCTGCCGAAGCTGATCGCCAATTGCCGGCAGCTGCTCGACGCGGAGTCGCGGTTCCTGTTCCTGACGGTCTATGCGGTGAGAATGTCGGCGCTGGCGATCGGCGAGATGCTCGCGCAGTTGTTCGCCGATCTGCCGGGGACGGTGGAGGCCGGAGAGCTCGGCGTGCGCGAGGAAGCGCGCGGGCTGGTGCTGCCGACCGCGATCTGGGCGCGCTGGAGCCGGTAGCGCCGACGCAGAACGTTATGACGGTCGGACTATACCCCATCCGTTCGTCCTGAGTAGCTGCTGAGCGAAGTCGAAGCGGCGTATCGAAGGACAGCTTCACGCGCGGAACCTGTGCTTCGATACGAGACCTCGATACGCCCCTTCGGGGCTACTCGGTCTCTACTCAGCACGAACGGCGGAGGGGAAAAGCGTTACGCCCCCCCACCCCCAGAACGGGTGGGGACGGCAGGGCCATTGGATCTGCCTAGACCCGCTCCACCATGTTCACCGCATCCGCCGCGCGGAGCGCGGCCATGAGGCGCATGAGTTGCTGGACGTCATGCACTTCGACGTCAATTTCGTTGGTGTGGAAATTGGTATCGCGCGTGTCGAGGCGCAGGTTGATGATGTTGGCCTTGTGCCCGCCGATGATCGTCGAGACCACGCCAAGCGAACCGGGCTCGTTCCTCACCATCACCGAGATTCGCGCGACCGCACCCTCAGTCTTGTCGCCCCAGGACACGTCGACCCAGTCGGTTTCATTCTCCGAGCGTTCGGCGAGGTCGGTCAGCACGCTGCAGTCGATCGCGTGGACTTCGATCCCCGCGTCGGGCCGGCGCAGGCCGACGATCCGGTCGCCGGGCACCGGGTGGCAGCAGGTCGCCAGGTCGTAGGCAACACCCGGCGTCAGCCCGCGGATCGAGATCGCGCTCGACTGCGGGGCCAGCGCGTGGACCTCGTCGGCGCCGGCGGAGCCGGGCATCAGCGCTTCCATCACCGCGCGGTCGGACAGCGTCCGCCGGGCGATTGCGACCATCAGCGCCGATTCGTCGGACAGCTTCAGTCGCTTCAGCGCGTGGCCCAGCGCCTCGCCGCCGATCGGCGCGGGCAGGCGCGTGACGATGTCTTCATAGAGTTTGCGGCCGAGCTTTTCCTGCTCGACCCGCTCGGTATGCCGCAGATGCCGCCGGATCGCCGCGAGCGCCTTGCCCGTGGTCGCGACGTTCAGCCATTGCGCCTGCGGGCTCTGTCCCTTGGAGCGCAGGATCTGCACCTGATCGCCATTCTCGATCACCGTCGACAGCGGCACGACGCGGCCGTTGACCTTCGCACCGACCGCCTGGTCGCCGAGATCGGTGTGGACCGCATAGGCGAAGTCGATCGGCGTCGCGCCCTTGGGCAGCTGGATCAGCTCGCCCTTCGGCGTGAACGCGAAGATGCGGTCGGCATACATCGCCATCCGGGTGTGTTCGAGCAGCTCCTCCGGGCTTTCCGCCGTGTCGAGGATCTCGACCAGGTCACGGATCCAGCTGACCTGGCTGTCGGTGCCGATGGTCTGCTTGTACGCCCAGTGCGCGGCGAGCCCGTATTCGGCCTGCGCGTGCATCGCCGCGGTGCGGATCTGGATCTCGATGCGCATGTTCTCGGCATGGATCACGCTGGTGTGCAGCGAGCGATAGCCGTTGCGCTTGGGCGTCGAGATATAGTCCTTGAACCGCCCCGGGACCATCGGCCAGCGGCGGTGGATGATGCCGAGCGCGCGGTAGCAGTCCTCCTCGGTCGGGACGATCGCGCGGAACGCCATCACGTCCGACAATTGCTCGAAGCTGATGTGGCGCTCGGCCATCTTGCGGAAGATCGAATAGGGGTGCTTCTCGCGCCCCGAAATCTCGGCGTCGACGCCGGCGCGCGAGAGCACCAGCTTCAGCCCCGACGCGATCTTGGCGATGCGGTCGCCGTCGCCGCTCTTGAGCTGTTCCAGGCGGCGACCGATCGACTCTGCCGCCTCGGGTTCGAGCTGTTCGAACGCGAGAGTCTGCATCTCGCGCATGAACTCGTACATGCCGATCCGCTCGGCGAGCGGCGCGTAAATGTCCATCGTCTCCTTGGCGATGCGACGGCGCTTCTCGGGCTTGGCGATGTGATGCAGCGTGCGCATGTTGTGTAGCCGGTCGGCCAGCTTCACGAGCAGCACGCGGATGTCGTCGGACATCGCCAGCAGGAACTTGCGGAGGTTTTCGGCGGCGCGCTCGTTCTCGGTCTGCGCCTCGATCTTGCTGAGCTTGGTGACGCCGTCGACGAGGCGCGCGACCGACGGGCCGAAGAGGCGCGTGATCTCCTCGGGGGTGGCGACGGTGTCCTCGATCGTGTCGTGGAGGATCGCGGTGGCGATCGTCTCGGCATCGAGGTGGAGGTCGGTCAGGATCCCCGCGACTTCGATCGGGTGGCTGAAATAGGGATCGCCGCTCGCGCGTTTCTGCGAGCCGTGCGCCTGCATCGAGAAGACATAGGCGCGGTTGAGCAACGCCTCATCGGCATCGGGATCGTAGTCGAGGACGCGATCGACCAGTTCATATTGACGCAACACGCGACCCTGATGGGGCCGCGTGCTGCCATATTGCAATAGCTTGTTGGCGTTCAGCGCGCAGCCGCGGTCGCGACCGGCCTGGCGTGGGCGTTACACTGCGCCAGCGCATCGGCGTCATACGCCTGGCCGCGGACGGTGAAGCTGCCGAGCTGGCCGACCTGATCCGCCAGCTGACGGCATAGCAGCTGATGCCGATCCGCCGCGCGCGGCGCCACATAGGCGGCGCCGTCGAGCTTCCAGGTGGTGAGGTGCGTGACCAGGGTCGGTGCGCTCGGCGGCGTGACGGGGACGGCGACGTAATAGCCGGTCTGCGCCGCGGCAGACGCCGCGATCGCCATGCCGATGGTCGCGAAAGTCACACGGAAAATACGGGTCATGACGGCCTCCCTTTTTAGTTGCAGATCGATACGTATCGAAAAGATTTCGAGTTGCAACTGAAAATCTATTGTGCTGTGCGAACCGATCGTTCTGCGATAGGTTCGCGCCACAAGAGGATGCGATCATGGCAGAAACGCGCGAACCATTGAGGGAATGCAGCCTGGCCGCGGCGCTGGAGGCGATGGGCGAGCGCTGGTCGTTCCTGATCCTGCGCGGGTCGTTCAACGGGTTGCACCATTTCGAGGAATTCCAGTCGCAGCTGGGCATCGCGCGCAACATCCTGGCGAACCGGCTGGCGCGGCTGGTCGATCACGGAATCCTGGCGCGGCAACCGATCCCGGAAGATCGCCGCAAGATCGCCTATCGCCTGACCGACAAGGGGCATGCCCTGCTGCCGACGATGGTCGCGCTCCGGCAATGGGGCGAGCGCTGGGAGACGGGGGTAACGGCGTTCCCGATCCTGGTCGACGCGCGCGATCGCCGGCCGCTGCTGCCGGTGTCGGTGCAGGCGCATGACGGGCGGGTGCTCGGCAAGGGGGACCTGATCTGGGCGCTGCCGGACGAGGTGGCGGGGGGGCTGGACGAGGCAGCGGAGTAGCTTCTCCCCTCCCTGGAAGGGAGGGGGCGGGGGTGGGTCGGCCTGGGGCACTAACGGCGTTCCCGCGTGGACCAACCCACCCCCAACCCCTCCCTTCCAGGGAGGGGAGAAAAGGCGCCGTTGCGCCTGATCGCTGCACTGCTATGCTCGGCTATAACACCGCAAGGAACACGCGCCATATGTCGTTGAAACTGCTCGCTCTATCCGGGGTCGCCACCGCTGCGCTCGTCGCACCCGCGTTCGCACAGGACGCCAGGCCCGCCCCTGTCGCGGCGCTCGTGAAGTCCGTCGACATCCCGTACCAGCAGTTCACGCTGAAGAACGGGCTGCGCGTGGTCGTCACCACCGACCGGAAGGCGCCGATCGTCGCGGTGTCGGTGTGGTACGACGTCGGATCGAAGCACGAACCCAAGGGCAAGACGGGCTTCGCGCATCTGTTCGAGCATCTGATGTTCAACGGATCGGAGAACGCGCCGGGCGATTTCTTCGAGCCGCTGAAACAGGTCGGCGCGACCGACTTCAACGGCACCACCTATTTCGACCGTACCAATTATTTCGAGACGGTGCCGACCGCCGCGCTCGACCGCGCGCTGTTCCTCGAATCCGACCGGATGGGCTATCTGACCGGCGCGATCACGCAGAGCGTGCTCGACGAGCAGCGCGGCGTCGTCCAGAACGAGAAGCGTCAGGGCGACACCCAGCCTTACGGCCTGGTCCGCTACAAGATCACCGAGGGGCTGTTCGCGCCCGAGCATCCGTACGGCCACACCACGATCGGATCGATGGCCGATCTCGATGCGGCGAGCCTCGACACCGTGAAGGGCTGGTTCAAGGACCATTATGGCCCCAACAACGCGGTGCTGGTGCTGGCGGGCGACATCGACGTCGGGCGCGCGAAGACGCTGGCGGAGAAGTATTTCGGCGGCATTCCGCGCGGCGCGCAGGGGACTCTGCCCAACGCGCCGATCCCGACGCTGAAGGCGCCGGTCAACGAGACGATGCAGGACCGCGTCGCCGCCGTCATGATCAGCAAGAACTGGGTCGTGCCGGGGCTGAACGACAAGGACGGTACCGCGCTGGACGTGGCGGCCGGGGTGCTGGGCGGGCTGGCCAGCAGCCGGCTCGACACCGCGTTGGTCAAGAAGGAAAAGCTGGCGGTCAACGTCTCCGCCAACAACGGCAGCTTCAGTCAGCTGGGCATGTTCGGGATCCGCGCGATCGTGCGGCCGGGGGTCGACCCCGCGATCGTGTCGCGGCGGATCGACGAGATCCTCGCCGAGTTCCTGAAGACCGGCCCGACCGCGGACGAGGTGACGCGAGTCGCCACGACCAGCGCGGCGGCGACGATCGCGGGGCTCGAATCGGTCGGCGGATTCGGCGGCAAGGCGGTGACCTTGGCCGAGGGCGCGCTCTATTCGAACGATCCGGGCTTCTACAAGAAGCAGCTGGTCGCGCTCGCCGCGCAGACCCCCGCGAGCGTCAAGGCGGCGGCGGACAAGTGGCTGACGCGCCCCGCCTATACGCTGACCGTCGTGCCGGGCCCGCGTGGCGCCTATGCCGAGGCGGTGGTGCCGCCGAAGACGGTTGTGCCCCCTGCTCCCGAGGTGGCGCCCAAGGGCACGCGCGGGCCGCTGCCGGGCGTCGGGACCGTCGCGGGGCTGACCTTCCCGGCGGTCGAGCGCGCGACTCTCTCCAACGGGATCCGTCTGGTCTATGCGCAGCGCACCGCGGTGCCGGTGACGCAGATGGTGATGAGCTTCGATGCCGGCATCGCTGCCGACGTGCCGACCAAGCTCGGTACGCAGGGCATCGCGCTGGCCATGCTCGACGAGGGCACGACGACACGCGATTCGATCGCGATCGCCGAGGCGCGCGAACGGCTCGGTGCGCAGATCGGTGGCGGGTCGAGCGCCGACCGCTCCTATGTGTCGTTCCAGCTGCCGAGCGTGAACCTGGCGCCGGGGATAGACCTGCTCGCCGACGTCGTGCGCAACCCGGCCTATGCGGAGGCGGAAGTGGCGCGGGTCAAGAACCAGCAGCTCGCGCAGATCCAGCAGGAGCTGACCAACCCGCAGGGGCTGGCGGGGCGGGTGATGCCCAAGCTCGTCTATGGTCCGAGTTCGCCCTATGCCAAGGCGATCGGCGGCGGCGACCCGAAGGCGGTCGCGGCGCTGACCCGTGCCGATCTGGTGGCGTACCAGCAGGCCTGGTTCCGCCCCGACAAGGCGACGATCTTCATCACCTCGGATCGTCCGCTAGCCGACGTGCGCGCCGCACTGGACCGTGGGTTCGGCGACTGGAAGCCGGTCGGCCCGGCCGGCACCAAGAGCTTCGTCAGCGGCACGCCGTCGACCGCTAAGATCCTGCTGATCGACCGCCCGGATTCGCCGCAGTCGCTGATCTCGGTCGGCTTCCCCACCGCGCTGAAGGGCACGCAGGACCTCTTGCCGGTGGCGACCGCGAACGATGCGCTCGGCGGCAGCTTCCTGGGCCGGATCAACATGGACCTGCGCGAGAGCAAGCATTGGTCCTACGGCGTGCAGGGACGGCTGGCGCAAAGCGAATTCGCCGCGCCGTACCTGATCAACGCACCCGTCCAGGCCGACAAGACCGGCCCGTCGGTGGTGGCGCTGCGCGACGATGTGAAGGCGTTCCTGTCGACGCAGCCGATGACCCAGCCCGAATTCGACCGCGCGATCACCGGCGCGATCCGGGCTTTGCCGGGGCAGTTCGAAACGTCGGACGCGGTGCTGGCGGCGATGCAGCAGAACGACCTGCTCAAGCGGCCTGACGACTACTATGCCAAGATCACGCAGCGCTACCAGGGCATGACCTTGCCGCAGCTGAACACCGCGATCCAGGCGGCGATCGATCCGGCCAAGGCGATCTGGGTCGTGGTGGGCGATGCGAAGTCGGTGCGGCCGCAGCTTGACAGCCTGGGCCTGCCGGTCGAGGTGATCCCAGCCGCGTCGGTAGCCGGCGAGAACTGATTCAGGAGAGACATGATGGCAAACATCGATGGCAGCTGGGATTGCGTGGTCAAGTCGCCGCTGGGTGACCAGAAGACCGTGCTGACGATCAAGACCGACGGCACGACTTTTACCGGCACCAATTCGGGCGCGATGGGCTCGATGGACGTGCATGGCGACGTCGATGGCGAGACGATCAGCTGGAAGCAGAGCATGACCGTGCCGATGCCGATGACGCTCGACTGCCAGGCGAGCGCCGAGGGCGACGTGCTGACAGGCACCGTCGGCGCCGGCGCGTTCGGCAGCTTCCCGATGTCGGGGACGCGCCAAGCGTAAGCTTGTCGTCCGTCCGACATGACGGATAGTTACAAAAGGCTCGTCCTCTCGATCCGAGGGCGGGCCTTTTGCATGTCCATAGACCCGTAACGGGTTTTTAGGATGCGTTGACTTAAGACGGCGATCACAAGATTTGGATCGCCCGATGAACCATCTTCCCTTGATTGCCCCGAACCCGCCGCGACTGAGCGAGCATTTGAATGCGTTGCGGCGCGTCGAGGCATCGGGCACGTTCAGCAACAACGGCCCCGAAGTCCAGCGGTTCGAGGCGGAGGCGACGCGCGACCTGTTCGGCGGGCATGGTGCGAGCCTGGCGGTGGGCAATGCCACGCTGGGGCTGATGATCGCGATCCGTGCAGCGGCGGGGATGAACCCGAAGCCGGGAACGCTGGCGCTGATGCCCGCAATGACCTTTGCCGCGACCGCGCATGCCGCCGCCTGGGCGGGGCTGACGCCGCTGATCTGCGACATCGACTCCGACGACTGGGGCGTCTGCGCCGCCGCCGAGGAACGGCTGTTGCAGGCGCATGGCGACCGCATCGGCGTCGTCGTTCCCTATGCGACGTTCGGCAACGCGATCGACCTGGAGCGCTATGCGGACTATCGGCGGCGGTTCGGGGTCGGCGTGGTGGTCGACGCGGCTTCGTCGCTCGGCACGCGCGACGCCGCGGGCGAGGGGTTCGGCGCACGCGCGCCGTTCGCGGTGGTCCATTCGATGCACGCTACGAAGACCTTCGCGGTCGCCGAGGGCGGGCTGATCCACAGCGGCGACGAAGCACTGATCGCGACGCTGCGCGCGATGGCGAATTTCGGGTTCGACGGCAACCGCAGCGCGGCCCTGCCCGGGATCAACGCCAAGCTGCCCGAAGTGTTGGCGGTGATGGCGCAGGCCAAGCTCGCCGAGATCGAACGTGTGGCCGACCATCGCGCCGCGCTGGAGGTCGCGTATCGTGCGGCGCTGGATGGCCTGCAACTGCAGCGTGTAGCGGGCACGCGCCGCGCGACTCAGTTCATGGCGGTGCTGCTGCCGCCGCACCTGGCGCACGCGCGCGACGCGGTCGCGGCGCGGATGGACGACGAGGGCGTGGCGACCGGCCGGTATTTCAGTCCGCATCTCGGCGAACAGCCGTGGTTCAAGGCTACCGCGACGATCGATCCTACGCCGGTCGCGGATGCGGTCAGCGCGCGGATGATGTCGCTGCCGATCACCGACGCGATGACGATCGACGACGCCGTGCGCGCCGCCGAGACGCTGCAGCGAGCCTGCCGCATGGTGGAGGGCCGCGCTCCGGCGCGCGCGGCAGCACCGGGCATCGCCTCGGTGATCGTCATCGGCGGCGGGCCCGCGGGCACGGCGATGCTTACGTCAGCGACCAAACGCGGTCAGTTGCCCGCGCTCGCCGCGTCGGGACTCGTCATGGTCGAGCGCGGCGATGCGATCGGCGGCGGGCAGCTCGGCCGCTACGCGATCACCTCCGATTCCACCGCGCAGACCTTCCTCACCGCGGTTCGCGACAATGCACATCCCGAACTCGCAGGGCTGGTCGAGCATCCGGCCGGGCGCGCGGTCATGGCACACGCCGATTCGCTCGGCGTGCCGCTGACCGAGGTCGGGCCGTTGCTGCGCGCGACGGGCGACCGGCTCGCCGATATCGTCCGCGCGAACGGCGGGACCGTGCTCACCGGCCACGAGGCGATCGCGGCGCGGCGTGTCGGCGGCTTGTGGAGCGTGCAGCTGCGGCGATTGTCCGACGACCATGTCTTCGACCAGATCGCGCATCATGTCGTCGTCGCGACGGGCGGGCACCAGCCGATCGATCGGCTCGCCGCGCAGCAGGTCGGCGGCGGCGTGCTGGCCGAACTGGCCGAGGGACGGCTGCTGCAGTCGGACGAAGTGCTGACGCTGGGCGGGTTCGAGCGCGTCACCGATCTGCTGGCGACCACGCGCGCGCCGCGCATCGCGGTGGTCGGCGGATCGACCAGCGCGCTGACGACGATCGCGCTGTTGCTGAAGAGCCGCCCTGCCCTGCCGCTCGGCGCCGGCGCGGTCACCCTGCTGCACCGCCGGCCGCTGCGGCCGTTCTACCCCTCGGTCGAGGCCGCGCACGCAGAGGGGTTCACCGACTTCGGACCCGACGATATCTGCCCGGTCTCGGGGTTCGTGTATCGGCTCGCGGGATTCCGGCTCGAGGCGCGCGATCTGGTGGTGCGGATGCTGGGGATCGACGGGCGCGTTCCCGATCCGCGGGTCGCGCTGCACCGGATCGTGGGCGACGACGATCCCGCGGCACGCGCGATCATCCGCGACGCCGATCTGGTGATCGCGGCGCTCGGCTACCGCCCGCGCGCGTTGCCGATCCTCGACGCCGCCGGCGCCCCGCTGGTGCTCGCCGCGGACCAGGGCCTGCCGATGGTCGACCGGCACTGCCGAGTCGTCGATGCCGAGGGCACCGCGATCCCCGGGCTGTTCGGGATCGGGCTGGCGGCGGGGTTCGTACCGTGGGGCGCGCTTGGCGGTGAGACGAGTTTTTCGGGGCAGGCCAATGGCTTGTGGCTCTGGCAGAACGATGTCGGACAGATGATCGTTGACCAAGTGCTGGCGCAGGAGGCACGAGCGGCGGCGTGACCGCCCCGACCATCAGCGTTATCATCGCCGCGTACAACGGCGCTGCCCTGATCCGCGAGACGCTGGCGACGCTTGACGCACAGACGTTCGCCGATTTCGAAGTGATCGTCGTCGACGATTGTTCAACCGATACGACGCGCGAAGTGGTCGCGGCCTGGCCCGATCCGCGCGTCCGGCTGGTCGCGCTCGAACAGAATGGCGGCCCGGTCCGCGCGCGCAACCGGGCGGTTGCCGAGGCGCGCGGGCGCTATATCGCCGCGCTCGACCATGACGATCTATGCCACCCGCAGCGGTTCGCGCGGCAGCTCGCGTATCTCGACGCCCATCCCGACACCGTCCTGCTCGGCACCGCCGCCGACATCCTGGAGGATGGCGTCACCACGCCGTCGAGTTATGCGCCGGTGACCACGCCGCATCTGATCGCCTGGCTGACCCGGATCGAGAACCCGCTGGTCTGGTCGTCGGTGATGGTCCGCGCGGACGCCGCGCGGCGGCTCGATCCGTTCACCCGGCCCGACATTCTCTATGCCGAGGACTTCGATCTCTACCACCGCATCCAGCCGCTCGGCCGGATCGCGCGACTCGACACGCCGCTGATCGTCTATCGCAGCCATCCCGGTGGCATCTCGAAGCGCTTCATGGACACGATGGAGGCGAACACGCTGCGTGTGCTCACCGACGCCTATGCGCCGCTGTTCGGCGACCGGGCGGGTGCGACCGCGGCATTGATCGCGCAGCATATGATGGCGAAGCGGCCGGTCCCGGACCGCGCCACGCTCGCCGCGCTGGGCCAGGCACTCGCCGCGCTGCAGGCCAATTACCTCGCCACCCATGACTGCGACGCGCAGGATCGGCGACTGATCAAATGGGAAACCGCGCGGCGCTGGGCGCAGGTCGGGCGGACCGCGCTGCGGGCCGGGACGATCGGCGTTGCCGACGTGGTCGCGGTGCGGCCCGAGCATCTCGGGCTCGGCTATGCCGGGGTCGAGGCGCTGATGTGGTCGGGGCTGGTCGGCGGCGCGCGGCGGTTGGGTGCTCAGACCTTGGCGGCGAAGATCATCCGGCCCGGTCCCAGTCGCGCGAAGACCTGATCGAGGTCACGCTCGCCGACCGCGAAACAGCCCTGGCTGCGGCCGAGCATGCCGTGCGT
The DNA here is from genome assembly GCF_036663615.1 of Sphingomonas rhamnosi. Classification (NCBI taxonomy): domain Bacteria; kingdom Pseudomonadati; phylum Pseudomonadota; class Alphaproteobacteria; order Sphingomonadales; family Sphingomonadaceae; genus Sphingomonas; species Sphingomonas rhamnosi. The sequence continues at coordinate 953,238 of NZ_JAXOJJ010000001.1, read as the reverse complement.
CGCGATCATGTCCTTGTTGGCATACCACGCCGCATGCACGACGATCGCACGGCCGAGTGCGTTGTCGTTGGTCGGATCGAGCCCGATCAATCGCTGCGACCGGCCATGCTTGCCGACATAATAATCGTCGGTGACGAACGCGCCCTGCGACGAGGCGTTCGAGCCGAAATCGTTCGAGAAGCGGCGCAGATAGCCGCTGTGAGCAGGATCGGACCCGCTGCCGTGCGAGACCAGCAGCGACGTGCTGCGGCCGCTGACGAGATCGACGAAGTGGAAGCGCGGTTGGGAGGACGAGGCGGAGAAATCGGCGATCGCGATCCGGTCATGCCGGGCGACGCGGCTGCCATGGCGGCTCAGCGAGGCCAGCGCCTGACGAAGCAGTTCGGGGCGGACGACCCGCGAGGAAACGATCGGTTCGGCGGCAACACGCGGCAGCGGCGGCTGGGTCAGCGGGCGCAGATCGCGCGAGGTGAGGCGCGGGGTTGCCGAGACGACGCCGGGGATCACGAGGGCACCGGCAAGGATCAGACCGTTCTTCAACATCGCGCGGCGGTCGCGTGTGGTGTCATACTCGTCGTTCATCGAAATTCCCGAAAAGCCCCTGCCCTCACGTCTTCGTATAGCGTGTTTTTGATGAAAATTCCGCAACCATCTCTACCAGTTCCGGCCGCCACGTGTCGTTCCGGCGCGAGTCCCGCCCGGTTCGTCGAGACTCGACAGCACCGGCTCCTTTGACGATCATACCCGCCTCAGCCGCCGGAACCGGAGATTCCATGAATCGCGCAACGTCTTTCGCCTTCGCATTGATGCTCGTGGCCGCCGCGCCACCGGCTGCTGTGTCGGAGACGATCGAGGAGGACGCGACCGCGCTGCCCCGCAACCGGTTCGTCTGGAACGACACCGGCACCGGCGAGCCGCTGAGCATCGTCATCAGCCTGTCGGCACAGCGCGCGTTCGTTTATCGCGGGGCGCAGATGATCGGCGCTACCACCATCTCCAGCGGCCGGGACGGCAAGGTCACGCCGCTCGGCACCTATCCCATCCTGCAGAAGAATGCCGTGCATCGCTCCACGATCTACGGGTCGTCGATGCCGTACATGCAGCGGCTGACCTGGGACGGGATCGCGATCCATGCGGGCAACAATCCGGGGTTTCCCGATTCGCACGGATGCATCCGCGTGCCGGCGGCGTTTGCGAAGAAGTTGTTTGCGGTGACCGGGCTGGGCACGCCCGTGACCGTGACGAACGATTTCGAAGATCGTCCAGCCGGGGCGGACGTGCCGTGGGTGGGCCCGTCAGGCTGACGGGGCAGCCGCGATCGGCAGGCCAAGCTCCACCAGGCGCGCACGAAAGGCGGTGGCATCGGTGAACAGGATCGCGTGCATCCCCACGGCGTCGGCGCCCGCGACATTGTCCGCATTGTCGTCGACGAACACCGCGTGCTCGGCCCGCAACCCGAATCGGTCCAGCGCGAGATGGTAGATCGCCGCATCCGGCTTCACCATCTTCTCTTCGCCCGACACGACGACGTCGCGGAACCGGTCGAACAGCGCGGCTTCGCGCGCGCGGAACGGTGGCCAGAATTCGTGGCTGAAATTGGTGATCGCGAACAGCGGTACGCCGGCCGCGTCCAGCTCGCGGACGATCTCCTGCATGCCGGGCACCGCCCCGCCGATGCTGTCGACGAAGCGCGGGCCCCATAGGGCGATCAGATCGGCATGCTGTGGATACAACGCGGCCAGCTCCGCCGAGGTCTCGGCGAAGTCGCGACCAGCATCATGCTGGAAATGCCAGTCGACCGTGACGACATCGCGCAGGAACGCATCGAGCGCCCGATCGTCCTCGATCAGGCGCTCGTAGAGAATCCGCGGATCCCAGTCGTACAGGACGCGACCGACGTCGAAGACGACGGCGGTCGGCGCGGGGCTGCTCAGCCCTGGCGCGCCTTGAAGCGACGGTTCGTCTTGTTGATGACGTAGGTACGGCCACGACGACGGATCACGCGGTTATCGCGGTGACGATCCTTGAGCGACTTCAGGGAATTGCGGATCTTCATGATCGATTCGCTTCTTTTCAATTCTAGGTGTGCGGAAAGACGGGATCGCCTAATGGCGGGGGGTGTTCAAGTCAAGCAAACGGACGCGAGAGCCGCCAACGGAACCCTCCGCGGCGATTCGAGCGTTACCGATGCGCAACAATAGAATGGGAACCGCCCGATGACCATGCGTTCAATCCTCGCTCTGGCCCTGACCGGAGCCGGTCTGGCGGCTTGCTCAACCGTATCGCTGCCGCCGACCGAGGTGCTGCGCTATCATCTGGGCAACCCGATCGACCGCGGCACGGTGGCGGTGCAGCCCCTGTCGGCGGGTCCGGCGAGCCTGGAGTTCAAGAGCTATGCCGCCGCGGTGCAGGGCGAGTTGCTCAAGTCGGGCTACGGCGTGCCTGCCACCGGCGCCAAGCCGCAGTTCATCGCGACGGTCGCGTTCACGCGGACGACGCAGGCCGGCCCGCCGCGCCAGTCGCCGATCAGCATCGGCATCGGCGGCGGCGGGTTCAGCGGCGGGCGGCGCGGCGGCGGCGTGGGCCTGGGGGGCGGGGTCGGCTTCCCGATCGGCGGCGGCGGGCGCAGTGCGATCCTCGTCACCGAGCTATCGGTGACGATCAAGCGCGCCGCCGATCAGTCGCCGGTATGGGAAGGCCGCGCCCAGAGCTTCGCCGATGCGCGCAAGGCCGACGCCACGACCGATATCCAGGCCGGAAAGCTGGCGCGCGCGCTGTTCACGGGGTTCCCCGGCGAGTCCGGGCGCACTATCCAGGTGAAATGACCATCACGCTCAACGCCGCGTTCGACAGCGGCAACATCCGACTGCTCAAGATCGACGGCGATGCCGTCGATCTCGAGATCGTGCGCGACCGCGATTCGGACTTTTTCCAGTGGTTCTATTTCCGCGTCGCGGGTGCGGTCGGGCGATCGGTCACCTACCGGATCGTCAATGCGGGCAGCTCGGCCTATCCCTTCGGCTGGCCGGGCTATCGGGTGCGAGCAAGCGCCGATCGGCTCGACTGGCGAATGATACCCACGCGCTATGTCGACGGCGTGCTGGAGTTCGAGTGGACCGGCAGCACGGACCTGGTCTGGTTCGCCTATTTCGCGCCCTACACGATGGAGATGCACGAGGCGCTCGTCGCGCGCACCGCGCTGTCGCCGGTAGCCACGCACCGCGAACTGGGCACCTCGCTCGACGGGCAGGCGATCGATTGCTTCACGATCGGATCGGGCCCCAAGCAGGTCTGGATCTATGGCCGCCAGCATCCCGGCGAATCGATGACCGAATGGTGGATGGAAGGCGCGCTGGAGCGGCTGACCGACACGTCCGATGCAGTCACCGCGATGTTGCTGGAGAAGGCGACCTTCCACGTCGTGCCGAACATGAATCCCGACGGCACGCGGCGCGGGCATCTGCGCACCAATGCGGCGGGCGTGAACCTCAACCGCGAATGGCATACGCCGACCGCCGAGCGCAGCCCCGAAGTGCTGTGCGTGCGCAATGCGATGGACGCGACCGGAGTCACTGTGGCGATGGACGTGCACGGCGACGAGGCGATCCCGGCGAACTTCCTGGCGGGGTTCGAGGGGATCCCGTCCTGGACCGACGCGCTCGGCGAGAAATATTACGAGTATGGCCGGCGGCTCGCGGCGCACACGCCCGACTTCCAGACCGAGAAGGGCTATCCCAAGTCCGCGCCCGGCACCGCCAATCTGTCGATGTCGACCAACCAGCTCGCCGAACGCTTCGGCGCGGTATCGATGACGCTGGAAATGCCGTTCAAGGATCACGATCCCAACCCCGATCCCGAATTCGGCTGGTCACCCGAACGCTCGAAGCAGCTCGCGCATGCGATGCTCGAGACGCTCGCCGACATGATCGACACCTTCTGATTTTCCTGGAGTTCCGATGCCCAAGCTCGTCCTGATTCGCCACGGCCAGTCCACCTGGAACCTCGAGAACCGTTTCACCGGATGGTGGGACGTCGACATGACCGCCAAAGGCGAGGCCGAGGCCAAGGCCGCTGGCGAGCTGATGGCCGCCAAGGGCCTGGATTTCGACCAGAGCTTCGTCAGCCTGCAGACGCGCGCGATCAAGACGCTGAACATCGCGCTGGAGGCGATGGGCCGGCTGTGGCTGCCGGTCGAGAAGGACTGGCGGCTGAACGAGCGGCATTATGGCGGGCTGACCGGGCTCGACAAGGCCGAGACCGCGGCCAAGCACGGCGAAGCGCAGGTCCATACCTGGCGGCGCAGCTTCGACATCCCGCCGCCGGTGATGGAGGACGGGTCGGCGTTCGATCTGTCGCAGGACCGGCGCTATGCGGGGATCGCGATCCCCAAGACCGAAAGCCTGAAGGACACGATCGCCCGCGTCCTGCCCTATTGGGACGCGCGGATCGCGCCGGCGCTGAAGGACGGGCAGCGCGTGCTGATTTCCGCGCACGGCAATTCGCTGCGCGCGCTGGTCAAGCATCTGTCGGGGATTCCGGACGACGAGATCACCGGGCTTGAGATCCCGACCGGGCAGCCGATCGTGTACGAGCTGGATCAGGATTTGAAGGCGCTCGATCGCTATTATCTGAGCGAGCGCTAAGCCTTCCACCACCCCGGCGAAGGCCGGGGCCCAACTGGGGGACGGCAGTGACGACCGACGCCCCTCTGCTACTGCGACCTTCCCAATTGGGCCCCGGCCTTCGCCGGGGTGGAGACGCTGCGGACGCAACAGGCGTTGCCCTCCCTCCCTCGCCTCGCTAGGCACGGGCGTTTCTCGACTTCAGGGGGCGAAATGGCGCTGGTCGGCATCATCATGGGTAGCACCTCCGACTGGGAGACGATGCGCCACGCCGCCGAGACGCTCGACGCGCTGGGCGTGGCGTACGAGACCAAAGTGGTGTCCGCGCACCGCACACCGCAGCGGCTCTACGACTATGCCACCACCGCTGCGGACCGTGGCCTGAAGGTCGTGATCGCGGGCGCGGGCGGCGCCGCGCATCTGCCCGGCATGGCCGCCGCGATGACGCATCTGCCGGTGCTGGGGGTGCCCGTCGAATCCAAAGCGCTGAAGGGCATGGATAGCCTGCTCTCGATCGTGCAGATGCCAGGCGGTATTCCGGTCGGCACGCTGGCGATCGGCAAGCCCGGGGCGATCAATGCGGGGCTGTTGGCCGCGGCGATTCTCGCGACGTCGGACGATGCGCTGGCCGAGCGGCTGAAGGCGTGGCGCGCGGCGCAGACCGACGCCGTCACGGACGAACCCACATGATGCTCCCCCCCGGCTCGACGATCGGTATTCTGGGGGGCGGACAGCTCGGCAGGATGCTGGCGATCGCAGCGGCGCAGCTCGGCTATCGCAGCCATGTCTATGCGCCCGAGGCGACCGGCCCCGCGACCGAGGTCGCCGCGGAGTGGACGCAAGGGCGGTTCGAAGACGCCGATGCGATGCGCACATTCGCCGCGCGCGTCGACATCGCGACCTATGAGTTCGAGAATATCGACCCTGCTGCGGTCGCGTTCCTGTCGGGCCGGGTCGCGGTGCATCCGCCGGTCCGCGCGCTGGACGTCGCGCGCTATCGCCCGAACGAGAAGGCGCTGGTCGTCGAACTCGGCGGCCGGACCGCACCGTACCGCGAAGTCGCGAGCGCCGCGGACCTGGCGCGTGCGCTTGGCGAGATCGGCGCGCCGGCGATCCTGAAGACGACCCTGTTCGGCTATGACGGCAAAGGCCAGGTGCGGATCGACGACGCGGGCGATGCCGAGGCGGCGTGGGACGCGCTGGGCAAGCCCCCTGCCCTGTCCGCCGGCGCGGTGCCGGCGATCGTCGAGGGTCGGGTCGACTTCCTCGCCGAATTCTCGGTGCTTCTCGCGCGCGGGCGCGATGGCCAGACGGTGGCCTGGGATACGCCCGAGAACGTGCACCATGACGGCATCCTCGCGACCTCGACGGTGCCGGCGCGTGGCGTGATCGTCGAGCAGGCCGCCGAGGCGATCGGCGTAGCGCGCCAGATCGCCGAACGGCTCGACTATGTCGGCGTGATGGCGGCGGAGTTTTTCGCGACGGCGGACGGACCGGTGTTCAACGAGATCGCGCCGCGGGTGCACAATTCGGGGCATTGGACGATCCAGGGCGCCGAATGCTCGCAGTTCGAGAACCATATCCGCGCGATCTGCGGGCTGCCGCTGGGGTCCACCGCGCTCACCGGGAGCCGCGTGACGATGCAGAACCTGATCGGCGACGAGGCCGATGCCTGGCCGCAACTGCTCGCCGAACCGGGCGCGCACCTGCACCTCTACGGCAAGGGCGATTCGCGGCCGGGGCGCAAGATGGGCCATGTCACGCGGGTCATGCGCTGACGCCCGTCACGAACCGCTCCCATGCCTTTCACGTGCGCCCGATATCGGCGCCCGCACGTTTGCGCGTTGCAGATAAAAGGAGGGAACGGCCATGACGACATATCCATTGAGCGAGCCGGCGACGATCCATGGTGGCGACGCGCAGGACGGCGCGTCCGGGCGCGGCACGTTGGCCGACTGCGTGGAGATCCTCCAGGGTTTGCCTGACGCCAAGCGGGCCTCCGCGAGTATCGTCATGGACGAGTTGGACCTCCGCTTCGGTCCTGGCGAGATCGACGAGCTGCTGCGCTTCCTGCATGAGGAAAGCGCGGGTCTATCGAACAATGAGATATCGGCGATCGCGGATTCCGACCGCTGATCGGGCCGGCGACGATCACGCATTGCGGCAATAGGCGACGTCTAACGCGAGGTTGAGGGAATGGTGCCCGGAGACGGGGTCGAACCGCCGACACTGCGATTTTCAGTCGCATGCTCTACCAACTGAGCTATCCGGGCATCGTCCGACCGGGGTCGGAACAGCGCCGATCTTTCGACCGGAGGTGCGCGTTTAGTCGGCGTCCTCGTCGCTGTCCAGCCCGCTTGGCGAAATCGGTCGGCCGGGAATGCGATAGCCTTCGCCGAGCCATTGCAGCAGGTCGCGGTCGCGGTGGCGGCTAGTGCAGAAGGGAGTGGTGTCGGGCGCGGCGGGCTTGCCGCAGATCGGGCATTTGACAGGCATTATGCGCTCTCCAGTTCGTGGACGACGCCCGTACGCCGGGCGAGCTCCGCCAGCCAGTCCGGCTGCGCCATCAGGCGGGCGTGGACCGCCGCGGTCACGCGGTGGCGGCGCGAGGCGGTGGGGGGCGTGCGCTCGAGGCTGCGCAGCGCAGCGCGGGCGGAGGCGCCGACCGGATCGGCGCGGAGCTGTTCGGGCAGCGAGGCGCGCGGGCGGGGGCGGACGATCTGGAGGAAGCCGAAGCCGTTCATCGCGGTGCGCTCGAACGGCGGCGGCAGCGCGTCGTCGATCGCGGTGGCGACGGCCTGGCGCTGCGCCTTGCCCTGCAGCGTCGGGAAGTCGATGCCGATCGAGCCGCCGATGCCGTGGCGGCGGATCGCGGCGGCGACTTCGTGCGCCGCGGCGATGGCAAGCGCGTCGAGCGGGGGGGCGCCGTCGACGTCGAACAGCGTCATCGCCGGGGTCGGCGACATCCGCAGCGCGCCAGCGGGGAAGAGGATCTCGCCGGTCAGCGCCTCGTCGAGCAGTTCGGACCAGCCGGCGGCCTCTAGCGCGTCGGGTTCGTGGGGGCGGAGCTTGCGCACTGGGTGGCCGGTGGCGGCGAGGCGGGCGAGCAGGTCGGGGGCGGCGGCGGGTACTGCGTCGGTGGCGACGGCCTTGGCGAGTTTCGCGCGGCCGGATTCGGGGATGGCTTCGCGGACGATCTCGACGGTGAGCGCCGCGCCTTCGGTGATGCCGGCGGGGAGTTGCATCAGCGCCTCGCCGCCCTCCAGGGCCACGCGGCCGCGGCGACCGGGGAGCAGGGCGACGAGGCGGGCTCTGGCGACTGTGCCGACGCGGAGGGTGGCGTCGGCCAGTTCGATCGCGGCTTCGATGATGCGGTCGTTATCGACCAGCGCCGCGCGGGCCTCGCCGATACCGGCTTCGTAGAGCCATTCAGGCAAGCGGCACGCCTGCGGTCTTCAGAAGCGCGCGGGTTTCGAACAGGGGGAGGCCGATGACGCCCGAATGACTGCCCGACAGGAAGCGGACGAACGCCTCTGCCCTGCCCTGGATCGCGTAGCCGCCGGCTTTGCCGAGGCCTTCGCCGCATTCGATGTACGCGTCGATCTCGGCTTCGGAGAGCGGCTTGAACGCGACGATGGTGTCGGCGATGCGGGTGCGGGCCTTGCCGGTCGTGTCGATCACGCAGACCGCGGACAGCGCGTGGTGGCGGCGGCCCGAGAGTTTGGCCAGCAGGTCGCGCTGCACCGCCTCGGTCTCTGCCGGGGGCAGGATGCGGCGACCCAGCGCGATGCAGGTGTCGCCGGCGAGGACGATCTCGCCCGCGCCACGCTCCACCGCTTGCGCCTTTTCGACCGCCAGGCGCAGCGCATAGTCGCGGGGCGGCTCGGCCTTGCGGGGGGTCTCGTCGATGGCGGGGGCGGCGACGCGGGTCGGCACGACCCCGAGCCGGGCGAGCAGGTCGCGGCGGCGGGGCGAGGAAGAGGCGAGTACGAGCATGACTGCCTCGAGATTCGAACGGGTTACTTGAAGCGGTAGGTGATGCGACCCTTGGTCAGGTCGTAGGGCGTGAGTTCGCACAGCACTTCGTCGCCGACGAGCACGCGGATGCGGTTCTTGCGCATCTTGCCGGCGGTGTGGCCGAGGATCTCGTGGTCGTTTTCGAGCTGGACCCGGAACATCGCGTTGGGGAGCAATTCCACCACGCGGCCGCGCATCTCGAGCAGTTCTTCCTTGGCCAAACAAAACCTCTGATCTTTTGGGATTAGCGAACGCGGGCCCTTAGCCGCAAAGCGGCGAAAAGGGAAGCGTTGCCCGGATATGGGGCGTGGAGGCGCGGGTTTCCAGCGGGGTGGAAGGTCACGAAGGTCGTGCCCGAGAGGGTGTTTTTGGGGGCGGCGGGGTGGGGCGAATGTTGTGAATGTTGAGACGCTGGCGCGATTTTGCGGGAGTCTCAACTTTCGACGATGGCCGCTCAGTGGCGGTGTCGCGCGATCGCGAGCCGGATGTGGACGTTTCAAAGAGCGAGTCGGGCGGGAACATAGTGCGAACGAGGTTTGTAGGACAGGGATTTATGTGACCCAGAGTTGCGATGCTGCCTTTGTGTAAGCTCCCGGTCGGCTGTGGTCCAATCTCCGTGATCCGAATGGCCGCGACATTACCAGAAGCGTCATGCGTTCGGAATAATGCCGCTCACTTAGCTTGCAGATGTCGAGTTAATTCCCACGCCAGCCATACGATCGATTATCGGACGCAGCGAAGGCATGCCACGGATGTCCACCTCGTGTTCGTTCGCCGCGATCAAATCACGATTGTCGTTCGCGACATATCCTTTCCACTTGGCGGGCAATCTTCGTCGATCAGTAAGAAGGTAAAATTCGAACTCGTGCAGCACAAAACGCCATGCCGTTAACCCCATGAATTTCACACGGTATGGGTTCAGGGCCATGTTGATCGGTCCAAGCTCTCGCAGCATCATGCCGGATCGCGCCACGATGGCCTGAAAATCATAAGGCCCGCTGTTCATTAGCCGAGCTTGTAATTCGTCCCGATAGGGCCCGAGCTTCAAAGGCTCGCCGCGACGTGCGCCACTTACGACATGGCGCCATACCGTACCGTAGATGAAATGGAGAAGAAGATTTGGGTGAGGATTATTCACCTTAACTGCCCGCCCATTCATTATGATAGGGGCTTCGGGCGCGCGCTTGAGAAGCTTTACGGCGTAGTCATCGCCAAGCCCAACTTGCTTCTCGTGCGCATCACAGAGAATCAGGTCATCCCAATCTCCGTTCTGCGGCAGGCGAATGCCGTCTTCAAACCGATCGCCTTGGACCAGTGATCTTGCATCTCCTCGCATTGCGAGCATAAGTGCGCGCGGAAACAAGTGCGACTTTACGGTGGGCCCCGCCCCGCAAACAACACACCGCCCTTTAACGTTCGCCATGCTTATGAGTATCGCTGACCTGAACGATATCACAAGCTGAGCTGCCATTACCCCTCGACGACAGCTTACCAGCCCCGACCCCGCCTGGCCGCATACGCCGGTGCGCGGGCGTCGACCCACCCCCGACCCCTCCCTTTCAGGGAGGGGAGCTGAGGGTCCGCTTTCCACTAGGTGGCGTCTTCCTGACGAGCGTCGGGAACCAGAGTTTTGGGCGACACCTCTGCCGCTATTCGCTCCCCTCCCTGAAAGGGAGGGGTTGGGGGTGGGTGGACGCTTGCGAACCGCCAATTATGGTGGCGATCGATGCAGCGCATTCCGCCCGAGCTGACCTTGAACGCGCGACGGCTTCGGCGTGAGGCTACGCAGGAGGAACGCGATCTCTGGGGCGTGCTGAAGGCGGTGCGGCCGCGGTTCACGCGGCAGTTCGTCGTTGATCGGTACATTCTCGATTTCGCGTGTCGGAGCTTGCGGCTGGGGGTCGAGCTGGATGGTGGGCATCATGCGGTGCAGGTGGAGGAGGATGCTATCCGGACGGCGTATCTGGAGCGTTGCGGCTGGACGGTCATGCGGTTCTGGAATGGTGATGTTCGGGAGAATATCGATGGGGTGTTCGAGGTGATACTCGCCGGCGTTGCGCGGGCGTCGACCCACCCCCGACCCCTCCCTTTCAGGGAGGGGAGCTGAGGTCGGCGGTTCGCCTAGTCCTCGTCATCCCGGCGAAAGCCGGGACCCATGGACTTGGCGAAAGCGAGGTCAGCATACTCCCCTGACCGCCCGCAACCATGGGTCCCGGCTTTCGCTGGGATGACGGATGTGGGGGCGAATCAGCCTACCCCTGCCCCGGCCAGTGCTGCGAGCAGCAGCAGCGCGACGATATTCGTGATCTTGATCATCGGGTTCACCGCCGGGCCGGCGGTGTCCTTGTACGGGTCGCCGACGGTGTCGCCGGTCACCGCGGCCTTGTGCGCTTCGGATCCCTTGCCGCCGTGATGGCCGTCCTCGATGTATTTCTTCGCATTGTCCCAGGCGCCGCCGCCGCTGGTCATCGAGATCGCGACGAAGAGCCCCGAGACGATCACGCCCAAGAGCATCGCGCCGAGGCTGGCGAAGCCGCTTGCCTGGCCGGCGACCGCAGTGATGATAAAATAGACCGCGATCGGGCTGAGCACCGGCAGCAGGCTGGGCACGATCATCTCGCGGATCGCGGCCTTGGTGACGAGGTCGACGGTGCGGCCGTAATTGGGGCGGCTGGTGCCGAGCATGATGCCGGGGTTTTCGCGGAACTGGGTGCGGACTTCCTCCACCACCGCGCCGGCGGCGCGGCCGACGGCGGTCATGCCGAACGCGCCAAAGAGGTAGGGGAGCAGCGCGCCCAGGAGCAGCCCGACGATGACATAGGGGTTGGAGAGGCTGAAATCGACCGTCACGTCGGGGAAATAGGTGGCGAGATCGGTGGTGTAGGCGCCGAACAGCACGAGGGCTGCGAGCCCGGCCGAGCCGATCGCATAACCCTTGGTCACCGCCTTGGTGGTGTTGCCGACCGCGTCCAGCGCGTCGGTGCGCAAGCGGACGTCGTCGGGGAGGCCCGCCATCTCGGCGATGCCGCCGGCATTGTCGGTGACAGGACCATAAGCATCCAGCGCGACGACCATGCCGGCCTGGGCGAGCATCGCGGTGGCGGCAAAGGCGATGCCGATAATGCCGGCGAGCTGATAGGCGACGATCACCGCGACGACGATGACGAGGGTGGGGAGCGCGGTCGATTCGAGGCTGATCGCCAGCCCCTGGATGACGTTGGTGCCGTGGCCGGTCTCCGACGCCTTGGCGATGCTCTGGACCGGGCGGTGGTTGGTGCCGGTGTAATATTCGGTGATCCAGACCAGCAACGCGGTGACGACCAGGCCGATCATCATCGACCAGAACAGGTCCATGCCGGTGAAGCTCTGCGTCAGCGAGGGAGCGGTTTGCGTGGTCAGGTCGTCGGTGGCGGGGTCGAGGAAGCCGGCGCCGCCGATCGTCGCGTTCAGGTCGCCGAGCACATATTTGGTGGCGAGCCAGATGCCGGGGATCGAGAGGATCGCCGAGGTGAAGAAGCCCTTGTAGAGCGCGCCCATGATGCTGCCGCGACCAAGCCGGACCATATAGGTGCCGATGATGCTGGTGACGATGCAGACGCCGCCGACGAGCAGGGGGAGGCTCATCAGGCGCATGAGGTCGGCGGGGTTCGCCTGGATCAGCAGCGCGATCGAGATCATCGTCACGCCCAGCGTCACGACGTAGGTCTCGAACAGGTCGGCAGCCATGCCGGCGCAGTCGCCGACATTGTCGCCGACGTTATCGGCGATGACCGCGGGGTTGCGGGGGTCGTCCTCGGGGATGCCGGCCTCGACCTTGCCGACGAGGTCGGCGCCGACGTCCGCCGCCTTGGTGAAGATGCCGCCGCCGAGACGCGCGAAGATCGAGATCAGCGACGCGCCGAACGCGAGCGCGGTGAGCGCCTCGACGATGATGCGGTCGTTGGGGGCGTGGCCGGCGGGACCGGTGAGGTACCAGAAGAAGGACGCGATCGCGAGCAGGCCGAGTCCCGCGACGAGCATGCCGGTGACCGCGCCCGAGCGGAACGCCATGGTGAGGCCGGCCTGCAGCGAGGTGCGCGCGGCCTCTGCGGTGCGGACGTTGGCGCGGACCGAGATGTTCATGCCGACATAGCCGGCTACCCCCGAGAGCACCGCGCCGATGACGAAGCCGATCGTCGAGGTCAGGCCCAGGGTGACGGCGAGGATCGCGGCGACGATGACGCCGACGATCGCGATGGTGGTGTACTGGCGGCCGAGATAGGCCTTTGCGCCTTCCTGGATGGCGGCGGCGATGTCCTGCATCTTGGCGTTGCCGGGGCTGGCGGCGAGGACCTGTCTGCTGGTGATGAACCCGTACAGCACGGCGATGACGCCGCAGAGCATCGACAGATAGACGGTCGTCATAGGCCCGCGATCCCTTTTCCAGTTCCTCTCGCGCCCGCGCTTTGTCGGGTCACGGGGGCGAGCGTAACAGCCTGTCGCGGTTGCGCAAGTTATCGCGCGTGGGCGTAACCGAGGCGCGCGGGAAGCGGGACGGGCGCGCCGTTGCGGGTGAGCGTGAGGCCGCCTCCGGGGGCGAAGCCGCCGATCCGGCTCGCGGGGAAATCGCCATCGGCGGGAGCGGCGAACAGGAGCTCGTAATCGTCGCCCGCGGTCGCGGCGGCGAGGATGTCGTCCGAAAAGGCGCGACAGGCTGGCGAGAGGGGGATTTGGTCCAGGTTTATGGTGACGCTGAGGCTGCTCGCGGCGGCCATGCGCTGCGTGTCGATGAGCAAGCCGTCGGACACGTCCATCATCGCATGGGCGTGGCGGGCGATCGCCCGGCCCTCGGCGAGACGCGGCTGCGGACGGCGATAGGCGGCGAGAAGCTCGGCCGGGCCGGTCGCGCCGAGCGCGATCACGAGGCCTGCGGGATCGCCGGCCAATCGCTGCGCGATCGCCAATCCAGCTCCCCCGTCGCCGATCGTACCGGTGACCCACAGCGCGTCCCCTGCCCGCGCTCCGCTGCGCGGCGGGGCGGCGGCGTCGCTGCCGAACGCGGTGACGGTCAGGATCCGCGGCGCCCGCGGCGGCAGCGTGACGGTGTCGCCGCCGAGCAGCGGGGTGTCGAACGCGGCCAGCACGGCGCGCAGGCCCTCGAGGAACGCGGCGTCCCAGTCGTCGTTGCCGAGCGGGTAGTTGAGCAGGATGCCTGCCGGGACCGCGCCCTTGGCGGCGAGATCCGACAGGTTGGTCGCGACCAGCTTCCATGCGACGTCTGCCGGCGCGTCCGAGGACAGGAAATGCACGCCCTCGACCAGCGTGTCGGTGGTGACGACGTGGCCGCCGAGGGTCGCGGTGTCGTCGCCAAGCCCGTGCGCGCCGGGATGGAGCGGAAGCGTGCGCAGCGCGGCGAGGAATTGGTCTTCGGTCACCCCGATCGGGTAGCGCGCGACGCGGCGCGTGTCGCGTCTAGTCGAGCGGTCGCCAGGGATCGGGCTTGGTCGCCGGCCGGGAGCCGGCGGTGCGCAGATGTTCGAGCCCGGCATAATTCTCGCGCACCACCGCGAGCGGATTGACCGCGCGGAGGAACCGCACCCCGACGCCGCGCGCCGCGGCGCGCACGACGATCGCGACGACATCGAGCGAGCGTGCCTGGACGACGAACTCCTGCCCCTTCGCCAACGATGGCAACCCGCGGATCATCGCGCCCTCCGCCGAGATGTCGGCGATGACGATCGGATAGCGCATGCTGTGGACGATGGCGGTGCCGTCGATGTGAGTCGGATAGCGCTGCGACTTGCGCTGGTCGATCGGCGACGGTGGGTCCCTGGTGGCCATTATTCGGTATCCCTCCCCTGGTTACCGCGCCCGGCGTATGAGACGCGATAGGGTATGGGAAGGGATAAAAGCGGTTAACCCGGCGGACAGACCGCGCGGGATCGCCCTATGCAAGCGTTTGGATGCGCACCGAATTTCGTGCAGCGCCTCAAATGTCGCGCTTGGCGCCGTCGAGCGTGCGGTCGTGGCGGGCGGCCTCGGCCTTGGCGACGTCCTTCTCGGCCTTGGTGCGGCCGAACGCGGCGCGGTTGGCGTCGGCGGTGGTTTCCGCGGTGGCGCGGGCCTTGGCCTTGCGGGCGCGGCGGAGGTTGACGATCTCCGCCATGCGCGTCAGCCGCGCACGTCCTTGGCGATCGCGTCGAGCAGGCCGTTGACGAAGCCCGATTCGCGCTTGTCGTAGAAGGCGTGCGCGACGTCGACATATTCGCTGATGACCGCGCCGACGGGGACGTCCGCGCGCGCGAGCAGTTCGTAGGTGCCGACGCGGAGGATCGCCTTCATCGGCTTGTCGAGGCGTGCGAGGCTCCAGCCTTTGGCGAGCTTGGCGGCGACGAGGGTGTCGATCTCGTCGGCGCGAGCCTGCGCGCCACTGACCAGATCGTCGAAGAAATCGACGTCGGCCTCGGCATATTCGACGTCCTCGATTGTGGCGCCGAGGCGATGCTGGTGGAATTCATTGAGCAGCACGGGGATGGCGGTGCCCTCCATCTCGTGCTGGTACATCGCCTGGACGGCGGCGAGTCGGGCGGCGGCGCGCGCCTTGGTGCGGGGGGCTGTGCGAGACATAAGCGGTTGCCCTTAGGCTCTGGGGGGGCGCGTGTCAGCCCTTTGAAGGGGGAAGGGGGTTTTCACGCTAAGACGCTAAGGCGCGAAGAGAAGGAGTTTGGTTCGCGCAGAGGCGCGGAGACGCTGAGATGTCGCGTGCGGCGCAGCCGCTTTGACTCGATCGGCCGGTGCGTGCGGGACGGTCGAGATGGGAGGCCGCTGCGCGGCAGGCGCTACATCTCTGCGTCCTCTGCGCCTCTGCGCGCCCCCCCTTCTTCTTCTCTTCGCGTCTTCGCGGCTTTGCGTGAATCCTATCAGGTGTTGAGGCGAAGGCGGAGCGCGACCGAGCGGGCGTGGGCGGGCAGCCCCTCCGCCTTGGCCAGCGCCACCGTCGCCGGGCCGAGTTCGCGCAAGCTGTCCTCGTTGAGTTGCAGGAAGCTGGTGCGCTTCATGAAGTCGAGCACCGAGAGGCCGCTGGCGAAGCGGGCGCGGCGGCCTGTGGGGAGGACGTGGTTGGGGCCGGCGACGTAATCGCCGATCGCTTCCGGCGTGTAGCGGCCGAGGAAGACCGAGCCGGCGTGGCGGATGCGGTCGAAGAACGCCTGCGGATCGTCGATCGCGAGTTGAAGGTGTTCCGGCGCGAGGCGGTCGACCAGCGGGACTGCGTCCTCCAGACGTTCGACGACGATGATCGCGCCGTTGGTGTCCCAGGCGACGCGGGCGACGGCTTCGGTGGCGAGCGTGGACAGCTGGCGCTCGACCGCGGCGGTGACCGCGTCGGCATAGGCGGCGTCGTCGGTGAACAGGATCGACTGCGTCGTGGTGTCGTGCTCGGCCTGGCTGAGCAGGTCGGCGGCGGTCCATTCGGGGTCGTTCTGCGCATCGGCGACGACGACGATCTCGGATGGCCCGGCGACCATGTCGATGCCGACGACGCCGAACAGCTGGCGCTTGGCCTCCGCGACCCAGGCGTTGCCGGGGCCGGTGATGACGTCGACCGGGGCGATCCGCCCTGCCCCGTACGCGAGCGCCGCGACGCCCTGCGCGCCGCCGACGCGCCAGATCTCGTCGATGCCGGCGAGGTGCGCGGCGGCGAGGACGAGGTCGTTGATCGCGCCGTCGGGGGTTGGCGTGACCATCGCGAGGCGCTTCACGCCCGCGACCTTGGCGGGGATCGCGTTCATCAGCAACGACGACGGATAGGCCGCGCGGCCGCCGGGGACGTAGAGGCCGGCGGCATCCACCGGGGTCCAGCGCGCGCCGAGACGGACGCCGGCGGAATCGACGCCGTCGGTGTCGAGCGGCTTCTGCTTTTCGTGATACGCCCGGATCCGCGCGGCGGCGAGTTCGAGCGCGGTGCGCAGATCGGGGTCGAGCGCCTCGAACGCTGCCGCGCAGACCGCGGGGTCGATGCGCCAGCCGGTTTGTTCCAGGTCGTGGCGGTCGAGGCGGAGCGTGAGGTCGCGCAGACCCGCCTCGCCGCGGGTGCGGACGTCGGCGATGATCGCGGCGACGTCGCGGGTGACGTCGGCGGAGGATTCGCGGCGCGCGTTGACGAGGGTGTCGAACGCGTCGGCGAAGGATGCGTCGGTGGTGGTAAGGCGGATCATGCGGCCAGCTCCACGGCGCGGCGGAAGGCTTCGACGAGGGGTACGACCTGCGGGCGGGTCTTCATCGCGGCGCGGTTGACGATGAGGCGGCTGGTGACCTGCATGATTTCCTCGACCTCGACGAGCCCGTTTTCCTTGAGCGTGCGGCCCGACGAGACCAGGTCGACGATGCGCGGCGCGAGACCAAGCGTCGGGGCGAGTTCCATCGCGCCGTTGAGCTTGACGCATTCGGCCTGGACCCCGCGCGCAGCGAAATGCGCGGCGGTGACGTGCGGGTATTTGGTGGCGACGCGGACATGGCTCCAGCCGCGCGGGTCGTCATGCTCGGCCATTTCGACGGGCTCGGCGACCGACAGGCGGCAATGGCCGATGCCGAGGTCGACCGGCGCATAAAGTTCGGAATAGCCGAATTCGGCGATCACGTCGGAGCCGACGATGCCGAGCTGCGCGGCGCCGTGCGCGACGAAGGTGGCGACGTCGAACGCGCGGACGCGGATGAGCGAGATGCCGGGGTCGTCGGTGGCGAAGCGAAGCGCGCGGCTGTCTTCGTCGGAGAACGCGGCTTCGGGGACAATGCCGGCGCGTGCCAGCAGCGGCAGGGCTTCGGCGAGGATGCGGCCCTTGGGGACCGCGATGATGAGGGGTTCGGACACGTCGCGGCTTTACGGGGCCGGTCGAGCGCGTGCAACAACACTGCATTACTCTGCGACGCTGCCAGAGACTTACCGCCCCTGCCCCGCCCCACCCGTCACCCCAGCGAAGGCTGGGGTCTCCCTGGGGCGGGTGCTGTGGCCCGAACCGGGAGATGCCAGCCTGCGCTGGCATGACGGATTTGTGCGAATCTCAGCTCAGTAGAAGAAGCTGTTGTAGACCTGCACGGTGCGGCCCGACCGGGTGTCGACCAGCACGACGTCGCGGCCGTAGCGGATCCAGCGCTGATAGCCGAAGCCCGGACGCGGCAGGCGATAGGTCTGGTAGTCGTTGATCCAGTAGTTGCGGCCGTAATATTCGGGCGCGAAGCGATAGCCGACGCTCACCGGGCGATAGCGATAGCCGCGCGGACCGGCATAGTTGCCGCGGCGATAGACGTTCTGATGCGACTGGCGGTAATCGCGCCAATCCTCGCGACGCTCCTGGCGATCCTCGCGCAGTTCGCGGCGCGCGTCGCGGACGTCGCCGCGGTCGCCGTAGCGTTGCGCCTGGCGCAGGTCGCGCTGGCTCTCGCGCACTTCGCGGTTGTCACGGCGGACTTCGCCAGCACTCTGCGCCTGCGCAGCGACCGGGGTCAGGACGGTGGCGGCAAGTGCTGCAATGATCATCATCTTCATGATTGCTCTCCTCTATTCGACGCCGGGTCAGCGGCATGGCCCCCTTTTCGACCCGCCGCGCTGAACGATGCCGGAATGGCGCGGTCAGGAAACCGACAGGTTTCGCCGCAACGCCGCGATCACCGCCCGCGGATTCTCCCAGGGGACGAAATGGCCGGCGTCGACGCGTTCGATGGTCAGGTCGGGGACATGCGCCGCGAGGCCGTCGAGCTGGATCGGCAGCAGCGCCTTGTCGTGCAGGCCCCAGATCACGAGCACCGGCCTTTGCGTTTGCGGGAACGGGGCGTCGAGAAAGGCGGGGCGTTCGGGCGCCCCATCCGTCGAGGCGTCCATCGGCGGGACGACGATCGCGCTGGCGCGGTACCAGTTGAGCATCGCGGTCAGCGCGCCCGGCTGGGACCATTGGTCGAGATAGATGGTTTTTTCGTCGGCGATCGCTTCCCGGGGGACGTGGGCGGCAAAGCTGGTGTCGAAGAAGGTTTCGAGGCCGATGCGATCGACATGCCGTTCGATCTCGGGATTGCGGAACGCGGTGATATACTGGCTGGCGGCGCGCTGCGCGGGGTCGTCGAACAGGCTGCGCTGGAAGACGAAGGGGTGCGGCGCATTGATGATCACGAGCCGCGCGATGCGGTCGGGATGTTTCAGCGCCGCCATCCACGCCACCGCGCCGCCCCAGTCGTGACCGACCAGCGTGAAGCGGGTCAGGCCGAAATGGTCGGCGAGCGCGAGCAGATCGGCGACGATCTTGTCGGGGGTGTATTCTGCGACGCCTTCGGGTTTGGACGAGCTTGCGTAGCCGCGCTGGTCGGGGGCGAGGACGAAATGGTCCTGCGCGAGATCGGGAACGATGTGGCGCCAGGTGCGGTGCGATTCGGGGAAGCCGTGGAGAAGGACTATCGGCGGGTGGGAGGGGTTGCCGGCGACCTGGACGTCGAGGGTTACCCCGGTGGGAAGCGCGATGCTGTGCAGGTCGTCCATGCTCTTCTCCTGTTGCTTCTCACGTCGCTTCCCCGGCCTTCGCCGGGGGAGGCTCTTATTCCCCTTCGTGGCGTTTTTCGACCGGCCTATGGATAGCTCACCGTCTTCGGAATCGCCGGAATCTCGATCCGCTCCTTCTCGTCGCCGGGCACCGTCGGAAACTCGCCCGCCATCCACGCCCGCTTGGCTTCGTCGATGCGGTCGCGGCGCGAGCTGACGAAATTCCACCAGACGTGGCGGGGGGTGGTGAAGGCGTCGCCGCCGCACAGCATTGCGCGGCCGCCGCTGGCCGAGCGCAGCGTCGCGGCGATGCCGGGGCGCAGAACGTAGAGAACCTGCGGCTCTAGGCTCACGCCCTCCAGCGTCGCCTCCCCCATCGCGAGATAGATCGCGCGTTCCTCGGCGGCGGCGTCGATCGGGACGCTGGCGCCGGGATCGAGCGCGATGTCGGCGTAAATCGTCCCCGAATAGGTGGTGGTCGGTGCGCTCTGCCCCCAGAGCGACCCCATGATGATCCGCGAGCGCGCGCCGTGCGCTTCGATCATCGGCAGCTGCGCCTTGGTGACGTGTTCGAACGCGGGGTCCATTTCCTCGTAGCGTTCGGGCATGGCGAGCCAGGTCTGGATGCCCGACAGATCGGGACCCTGCGCGCGCTCGTCGCCGGGCGAACGTTCGGAATGGACGATGCCGTGGCCCGCGGTCATCAGGTTGACCGCGCCGGGTTCGATCCGTGCCTTGGTCCCGAGCGAATCGCGGTGGTCGATCGCGCCGTCGAACAGATAGGTCACGGTCGAAAGGTTGATGTGCGGATGCGGGCGCACGTCGATGCCGCCGCCGACCGGCAGGTGCGCGGGGCCCATCTGGTCGAAGAACAGGAACGGGCCGACCATCGTGCGCGCCTTGTTGGGAAGCGTGCGGTGGACCTTGAAGCCGCCGAGATCGTGCGTGGAGGGCAGGATCGTCTGGAGGACGAAATCATCGAGCATCAGTGCGGCTCCGTGGCGTCGAGGAGTTCGACCAGGTCCGCGGGATAGATCACTTCGTCATGGGCGACGATATCGGATCTGGAAAACCAGCGGTGACCGACGAGCAACTGCTGTTCCTGTTCGGTGAGCCTGCCCGCCGCGACGTCGAGCGTGTCGACGTCGACGCGGAAATAGCGTTCGTCGGCGGTCACTTCGGTGCCCTCGAAGGTGCGGAAGTCGATGGTTCGCTGCGCGACTTCGGGGCCGCAGTCGATGTCGAGGCCGACCTCCTCCCATAATTCGCGGCGCGCGGCGGCGGCATAGCTCTCGCCGGGATCGACCGCGCCGCCGGGGGTGCACCACAAGGGCGGGCGGTCGTCGGGGGTGAAGCGGAACAGCAGCGCCCTGCCCTGTCCGTCGACGAGGAGGATGCGCGCGGCGGGGCGCGGGGTTCTCATCGCATACCCACCCACTCCGTCACCCCGGACTTGGTCCGGGGTCCATCGCGCCGCGAGATCAACGGCCGGGGAGTTTGCGGCACCATGGATGCCGGACCAAGTCCGGCATGACGGGAGAGTTTTGACGCGCGCGGCCTCATTCGCCGTCCAGCTCCGGATAGTGCCGGAAGATGCCGTCGGTGTTGAACGGGATCCGCCGGTCGCTCTTCAGATAGGCGCGGATGCCGGGCAGGTCGGCGACCTGGTCGTGGATGCGGATCAGGTTGGGATAATCGGGTTCCAGCGTCTTCATCCGGCGCGGGAACATGTAGCGCAGGCCCTCGACCAGCTGGAACAGCGAGGTGTCGCAATAGGTCCAGCGATGATCGATCAGCCATTCGCCGGGATTGGCCTGAACCGCGTCCTCGAAATGGCCGAGGAATTTTGGCATGCGGTCTTCGCGGAACTGCTTGGCGGCGCGCGCGGCCTCGGGTTTCTGGTCGTCGTAATAGTCCATCATCGCGACGGGGTGGTGGACGTTGTGAACCTCTGCGACCACGTCGGCGATCGTCAGCTGCAGCTGGTTGAGCCACAGCCGGTCGGCCATGTTCGACGGCGCGATATCGTGGCGCTCGCCCAGATACATGAGGATGTTGGCGACCTGCGCGATGACGATGCCGTCGAGCGCGAGATAGGGCGGCGCGAACGGCGTGCGGCCCGCGCGCGCGTTGAGATCGGCGAGCAGGCCCTCTTCGCCGACGTCACGCGCGCGGTCGACATAGGGAATCTCCGCGGCTTCGAGCGCGAGGCGGACGAACTCGCCGCGGCCCTGGAGCGAGGGCCAGTACCAGAGGTCATAGGCCATCGATTACTCTCCCGGGGCGCGGGCCTGGATGGCGAGCGCGTGGATCCGGTCCCTCAACAGATCGGCGAGCGCTTGGTTCACGAGGCGCTGGCGCGCGACGCGGCTGAGGCCGGTGAAGGCGGGGCTCTCGACCTCGACGCGGAAATGCGATTCGCCGGTGCCGTCGTCGCCCATATGGCCGGCGTGGCTGGCGCTTTCGTTGAGCACGACGAGGCGGGTTGGGCTGAGCGCCGCGGTGAGGCGGGCGGTGATCTGGTCCTGGACGGAGCCGGTGGCGAGCGTGGTCATCCTTCCTATATAGCCCGTTTGGCAAGCGCGGGGAGCCGGTGGCGAACAAAGACAGACCTAGCCCGAGATTTCACGGGCGCGTCGAGAATACCGGCCGGGCGTGCATGTATGGCGGCTGCGAGGAGCCGGGCGAATTCCGCGCGCCGCCGCTGGAGGGTGCGAGCGAGGGTGGCCCGCCGCAGTTCCGCTGGTTCTGCCTGGAGCATGTCCGCGCGTTCAATTCTCGGTATAATTTCTTCGAGGGAATGACCGCGGACGAAATCCATCATGCGCAGCGCCCGATGGCGGGATGGGAGCGCGAGACGCGCGCGTTTGCGCACGCAGGCGGCGATGCGCCGCCGAAATGGGCGGATTTTTCGGATCCGATCGATGCGATCGGGGCGCGGTTCGGGGAGCGGGTTGCTGCACGCAAGGACGGACGGGCGCTGAGCGATGGCGAGCGTCGGGCGCTGCGCGTGCTGGGGTTAGGGACGGATGTCGACCGGACGGGATTGCGCAAACGCTACAGCGAGCTGGTGCGGCGGTTTCACCCCGATCGCAACGGCGGCGACCGCGCGCATGAAGGGGAATTGCAGAAGGTGATCGCGGCGTATCAGCAGCTCAAGGGCGCGAAGGCGTTCGCGTAAGTTCCTGCACGTAACCACCCCGGCGGAGGCCGGGGCCCAATTGGGGGACAGTGGTAACTGAGGGCGGCCCTACATTACAGCGGCCTTCCCATTTGGGCCCCGGCCTTCGCCGGGGTGGTGTGCGCGGCTTAGCGCAGGACCTGCGACAGGCCGTCGATCACGAACTGGACGGCCAACGCCGCGAGCAGGACGCCGAGCAGGCGCGTGATCACGGCTTCGATCTTCGCGCCCAAAATGCGCATGATCGGGCCCGCGGCAAGCAGGGCGACCAGCGTCAGCAGCAGGATCGACAGCATCGCCGCGAGCACCACGGCGGTGCGCTCCCACCCGTCGTTGCGGCTCATCAGCAGCATCACCGACGCGATCGATCCGGGGCCGGCGATCATCGGCATCGCCATCGGGAAGATCGAGACGTCGTCGGCCTCGGGATCCTCGGCGACCTTGGCGGCGCGATCCTCGCGGCGCTGGGTGCGCTTTTCGAACACCATTTCCAGCGCGATCAGGAACAGCATGATGCCGCCGGCGATGCGGAAGCTGGCCAGGCTGATGCCGAGGCCGCGCAGCAGATCCTCGCCGAACAGCGCGAACACGAGCAGGATCGCCGCCGAGACGCCGACCGCGCGGATCGCCATCGCGCGCTTCTGCACCGGAGGAGCGGCGGAGGACAGGCCGGCATAGATCGGCGCGCAGCCCAGCGGATCGATCACCACGAAGAAGGTGATCAGCGACGAGATGAAGAGTTCGATCACAGCGCGGCTTCGTCGATCTGGAGGTTTTCGCGACGGCCGGCGGAGACGAGCGTGTTGCGCAGCAGGCAGGCGATCGTCATCGGGCCGACGCCGCCCGGTACCGGGGTGATCGCGCCCGCCACGTCGACCGCGCCCGCGAAGTCGACGTCGCCGACCAGCCCCGCATCGGTGCGGTTGATGCCGACGTCGATCACGGTCGCGCCTGGCTTGATCCAGTCGCGCTTGATCATCTGGGGAATGCCGACCGCGGCGACGACGATGTCGGCGGCGCGGACATGCGCCTTCGCGTCGCGGGTGCGGCTGTGGACGATCGTGACGGTGCAGCTCTCGGCGAGCAGCAGCTGCGCCATCGGCTTGCCGACGATGTTCGAACGGCCGACGACGACCGCTTCGAGGCCGGACAGGTTCGGGTGGATGCTTTTGAGCAGCATGATGCAGCCGAGCGGGGTGCAGGGCACGAACCCCGGCAGCCCGGTGGCGAGGCGTCCGGCGTTGATCGGATGGAAGCCGTCGACGTCCTTGTCGGGGTCGATCGCCGAAATCACCGCCTGCGCATCGATATGCGGCGGGAGCGGGAGCTGGACGAGGATGCCGTCGATTGCGGGATCGGCGTTGAGATCGGCGACCAGCGCGAGCAGCGTGTCGGCGGAAACGTCCGCGGGCAGGCGATGCTCGATGCTCTCCATGCCGGCTTCGCGCGTCGCCTTGCCCTTGGACCGGACGTAGACCGACGAGGCGGGGTCTTCGCCGACCAGTACCACGGCCAGGCCCGGCGCGCGGCCCGCGCGGGTGGTGAATTCGGCAACGCCCGTGGCGATGCGGTCGCGGAGGCCGGCGGCGAACGCCTTGCCGTCGATGATGGTCGCAGTCATGGCCGCATTCCATAGAGCGCGGCTTCGGCTTTCGCCAGTATCGCGTCAGTATCCCACGGGGCCGATCTGCTGCTGGAGCAGCGCAGTGTCCACCAAACGCGTCAAGATGCCCACCGCGAGCAGGACAACGAACGGAGACAGGTCGAGTGCGCCGAAGTCGGGCAGGATGCGACGAATAGGATTGTAAAGCGGGTCAGTCATCCGCTGCAGGGCGGTCCATATGGTGCGGACGAAATCGCTGTGCGTGTTGATGACGTTGAACGCGATCAGCCAGGACAAGATGGCCTGCACGATGATAATCCACCAGACGACGTTCAGTAGGATTTGGGCGATCTGGAGCAGGTAGATCAAGTGCGGTCTCCGCGAGTGCTTAGATAGAGTATAGGGTGCGGAGGAGGTTGGGAGAAGACCCTCGCCTTCGTCATGCCGGGCTTGGTCCGGCATCCACCGTCAGGCAAACTCTCGGGCCGGGGAGTGTGCGGCACGATGGGCCCCGGAACAAGTCCGGGGTGACGGGGGGAGCGAGGCACCGTCCCCTCCCCTCCCCATCCGTCATGCCAGCGCAGGCTGGCATCTCTCGCGGCGAGCGCGGGACGCTGCAACGGGAGACCCCAGCCTGCGCTGGGGTGAAGATAAGGGGGCGGAGCCTAGCGCGGCCGGGGCTTGCAGCTGACCAGTGTCCCGGCCCCCTGCCTGGTGAAGATCTCGAGCAGCATCGCATGCGGCACGCGGCCGTCGATGATCACCGCGGCGTCGACGCCGGACTGGACCGCGGCGACGCAGGTTTCGAGTTTGGGGATCATGCCGCCGGTGATCGTGCCGTCGGCACGCAGTTCGGCGACGCGGGCCGGATCGAGATCGGTGAGCAGCTCGCCCTGCTTGTCGAGCACGCCGACGATGTCGGTGAGCAGAAAGAAGCGTGCCGCGCCCATCGCCGAGGCGATCGCGCCCGCCATGGTGTCGGCGTTGATGTTGTAGGTCTGGCCGTCGGCGCCGATCCCGATCGGGGCGACCACGGGGATCATGTCCGCCTTCAGCAGCGTATCGAGAATCTTGCGGTCGACTGCGATCGGCTCGCCAACGAAGCCCAGGTCGACATGGCGCTCGATACCCTGCAGCCGGTCCGGCTCGCGCGCGCTACCCACCTTCTGCGCGAGGACGAGCCCTGCATCCTTGCCTGAGATGCCGACCGCGCGGCCGCCGGCCTGGCCGATCCAGCCGACGATTTCCTTGTTGATCGATCCCGCGAGCACCATTTCGGCGATCTGCGCGGTCTCCGCATCGGTCACGCGCAGGCCGTCGACGAAGCGCGATTCGACGCCGAGGCGCTTGAGCATCGCGCCGATCTGCGGACCGCCGCCATGCACCACGACGACGTTGATGCCGACCGCCTTCAGCAGCACCATGTCCTCGGCGAAATCGCGCTGCAGCTCGGGGTCGCCCATCGCGTGGCCGCCATATTTCACGACGAAGGTCTTGCCGGCGTAGCGCTGAAGATAGGGGAGCGCTTCGGTCAGCGTCTCCGCCTTGGCGAGCAGGGCGGGATCGGGGGCGTGATCGGTCATGGCCGCGCTTTAGCCAGTCGTTCCGCGCGCGTCATCCGCTGTTGCGGAGCGCGGTGGCGATCGCGTTGATCGACAGCAGGATGCCCTCGCCGATCCGCGGATCCTCCTCGCCAGCGCGGCGGCGCTTGATGAGCTCGATCTGGAGCAGGTTGAGCGGCTCGATATACGGCAGCCGGAGGCGGATCGAGGCGTCGAGCGCGGGGTGTTTTTCCAGCAAATGCGACTGGCCGGTGACCTGCAGCAGCCCGTCATGCGTCTGGTGCCAGCCGTCGCGGATCGTGTCGAAGATGCCGCGGAGCGCAGGGTCCTCGACCAGCTCGGCATAGCGCGCGGCGATACCGATGTCGGATTTCGCGAGCACCATTTCGAGATTGGCGAGCGCGGAGGCGAACAGCGGCCAGCCCTGCGCCATCTCGGCGAGCAGCGCCTTGTCGGGATAGGCGGCGATCGCCTGCCCGACGCCGTACCAGCCCGGCAGCATCACGCGCGCCTGCGCCCAGCTGAACACCCAGGGGATCGCGCGCAGATCCTCGATGCGGTCGGACTTGGTGCGGCTGGCGGGGCGGCTGCCGATCTTCAGGCCCGCGATCTCGGCGATCGGGGTCATCTGGCGGAAGAACGTGCGGAAGCCTTCGGTGCCGTAAACCAGGTCGCGATAACTCTTGAACGCGGTGTCGCTGAGCGCGTCCATCGCGGCGGAGAATTGCGCGTTGTCGGCGTTGGACAGACGGTCGGGTTCGAGGCTGGCGAGCAACGTCGCCGAGGCGATGGCCTCGAGATTCGTCATCGCCGCGTCGCGCGTGCCGTATTTGGCGGCGATCACCTCGCCCTGTTCGGTGATGCGGATGCGGCCCTGCACGGTGCCGGGCGGCTGCGCGCGGATCGCGGTGAACGCCGAACCGCCACCACGCCCGACCGCGCCGCCGCGGCCGTGGAACAGCTGCATGCCGACACCGGCGCCGGCGAACACCGGCTTCAGCGCGGTCGACGCCTTCGACAGCGACCAGGTCGAGGTCAGATAGCCCCCGTCCTTGTTGCTGTCCGAATAGCCGATCATCACCTCCTGATGCCCGCGATGGCGCGCGATCGCGGCGATTTCGGGGAGCGCGAACCACTCGGTCATCACCGCGGGGGCGGCTTCCAGATCGCCGATCGTCTCGAACAGCGGCACCGCCATGATCGCTGCGGACGGCACTTCGCCTGGCCGGTAGAGCCCGGCCTCCTTGAGCAACAGATTGACTTCGAGCAGGTCGCTGACCGACTGCGCCATCGAGACGATATAGTTGACGATGCACGCCGGGCCGTAGGTCGCGTGCGCATCGGCGGCGGCCTGGACGATCGCGAGTTCGCCGGCGGTTTCGTCGCTGTAGGTGGCGAAGCGCGAGGTCAGCGGGCGGGCGTTGGCGAGTTCGCGGCGGAGCAACGCGATCCGTGCCGCCTCGTCGAGCGACAGATAGTCGGGCTCGACGCCCGCGACCTGGAGCAGTTCGGCGACGACGCGTTCGTGGACCGCGCTGTTCTGGCGCATGTCGAGCGTGGCGAGGTGGAAGCCGAACGTCTCGACCGCGCGGATCAGCCGGCCAAGCGCGCCCCCGCTGGCGAGCGTGCCGCTGCCGACCGCGGCAAGGCCGTGCGCGATCGCGACGAGATCGGCGCGCAGCGCCTGCGGGTCGGGATAGGCCGCGCCGGCCAGGCTGCCCGGGCGCGGCGCGGGCTTGCCGATCAGCGCGCGGTGCGTCGCGGCGAGGCGCGCGTAGATGCCGCTGAGCGCGCGGCGATAGGGTTCGTCTGCACGGCTGGCGGCGGTGTCGCCGCTCGCCTCGGCCAGTGCGGCGACTGCGGCGTCGGCGAGGGTGTGTTCGGTCGAGATCGACAGTTCGGCGCCGAGTGCGTGGACCGCGTCGAGATAATAGACGAGCACGGCTTCGCTCGCCTTGCCGAGCGCGGCCTTGAGCGAGTCGGCGGTGACATAGGGGTTGCCGTCGCGGTCGCCGCCGATCCAGCTGCCGGGCCGCAGGAAGCTCGGTACGCGCGCCCCGAGTGCGCGGTCCCAGCGCTGATAGAGCGCGGGCAACGCGGGCAGGAACACGTCGCGCAGATAGCTGAGCGCGGTGTCGACCTCGTTGGCCACATAGAGCCGGTCGCGGCGCAGCACGCGGGTCTGCCACAGCAGCGCGATCTGGCGACGGATACCGTCCTCGACGCCGTCGCCGTCCGGCGTGGTCTCGCGGCCGGCATCGCGCATCAGCATCAGCTCGGCGATGCGGTTGCGGTGGTCGATCATGCTTTTCCGGCGCACCTCGGTCGGGTGTGCGGTGAGCACGGGGGCGATCAATGCGTGGTCGAGCAGCGCGCGGACCTGCGCGCGGTCGATCCCCTCGGCTTCGAGCTGCGCGAGCGCGGAGGCGAGATCGGCGCCCTGTTCGGCAGTGATACCCTGGCGGTCCTCGGCCAGATTGGCGAGCATGCTGAACAGCATGAAGCCGCGGACGAAATCGAGCGTCTCGTCGAGATCGAGCTTTTCGAGGCTGAGATCGACCGCCTCGTCGGAGCCGTTGCCGCGGTGGCGCTCGACCGACGCCTTGCGGATCGCCTCGGTCGCAGCGAACAGCGGCTCGCCGCCATAGGCGCGGATGACATCGCCGAGCAGCGTGCCGAGGAAGCGGATGTCGGAGGTATTCGCGATGTGGGGAAGACTGGCCATGGTCGGATGCTGCGCTGCGGTAGCTGTGAGGTCAACCGGGCGATGCCGATCTATCGCGCTTCCCTTGCCCCCCAACCGTCACCCCAGCGCAGGCTGGGTGACGGTTGCAGCGCCCCGCCCTCACCACACGAGATGCCAGCCTGCACTGGGATGACGGGTTGCAGGGGGAGACGCCGTCAGCGCTGGCGCGAGGCCTGGCGTTCCTCGGTGGTGACGGTGCCGTCATGGTTGAGGTCCATCGCGTCGAACCGCGCGAGGCTGCCCTCGCTGAATTCGATCGCGGAGATGAAGCCGTCCTTGTTGCGGTCATAGCCCTGGAGGCGTGGCGCGGTCTTGGCGGGGAGCTCGTCCTTGCCGATCTTCTCGTCGCCGTCGCGGTCGAGCGCGCGGAAGCGGCGCTCCATCGCGCCGCCGTAATCGAGCCGCGACGTGACCGACGGCGGCACGAATCCCGCCGCACGCGCATCGGCCTGTTCGCGCGCCGCCTGTTTGTCGGTGCAGCCCATCAGCGCCAGCCCCGCGGCCAGCGCCGTTCCTATCATCACCCGCATGTTTCGTTCTCCCGAAGCAGGCGGTTACGCCTCCAGCTCGACGTCCCAATAGAGCCAGTCGTGCCAGGTTTGGTGCAAATAATTGGGCGGGAAGCGGCGACCATGTTCCTGCAGGTGCCAATTGGTCGGCCGGATCGGCTCGATATGCAGCGGCATCGCCGCCTGTTTCGGCGTCCTCCCGCCCTTTTTTAGGTTGCACGGCGCGCACGCGGTAACCACGTTTTCCCAGGTGGTGCGGCCGCCTTGCGCGCGGGGGACGACATGGTCGAAGGTCAGGTCCTTGGGCTTGCCGCAATATTGGCAGGCGAACTTGTCGCGCAGGAACAGGTTGAAGCGGGTGAAGGCGGGAAATTGCGACGGACGCACGAATTGCTTGAGCGCGATCACCGAGGGCAGCTTCAGCGAGAAGTTGGAGCTGCGCACCTCGCGCTCATAATTGGCGACGATGTCGACGCGGTCGAGGAACACCGCCTTGACCGCAGTCTGCCAGGGCCACACGCTGAGCGGATAATAGGAGAGCGGCGTGTAATCGGCGTTGAGCACAAGCGCCGGACACCCATCCGGATGGCGCATAAGGTCGGGGTGAAACACGGCTTCTCCCACTCAGGCTTCGCTGGACGCGCCAATGACGCACCGCGATGACAGGAGCATGACAGCACGGAGCGGGAGTCGGGGTCAACCCTTTGGACGTGGGGTCGTCACGCGGTTCGCGCCGAGCCCGACCGGACGGCTGCATCTTGGCCATGCGGTCTCGGCGATCCGTGCGCATGATTTCGCGCGGACGTGCGGCGGGCGGTTCGTGCTGCGGATCGAGGATATCGACGGGACGCGGAGCAGACCGGAACATGTCGCGGGGATTTTGGAGGATCTGCGCTGGCTGGGGCTCGACTGGGACGAACTGGTGATCCAGTCGGAACGGCTGGCGACCTATGCCGACGCACTGGAACGGTTGCGCGCGATGGGGCTGGTCTATCCGTGCGTGTGCACCCGCGCCGAAATCGCCGCGAGTGCGTCGGCACCGCAGGGCGACATGCCGCAGGCCTATCCGGGGAGCTGCCGGATCGCCCCGCCCGCGCTCGACAAGCCCCATTGCTGGCGGCTCGATATGGCGGCGGCGCTGGCGGCGACTGGCCCCGTGACGTGGCATGACGCGACCGCGGGGACCGTCGTCGCCGATCCGCGACCGCAGGGCGACATCGTGCTCGCGCGCAAGGATGCGCCGTCGAGCTATCATCTCGCGGTGACGCTGGACGATGCCGCGCAAGGCGTGACCGACGTGGTTCGCGGCGTCGACCTGTTCGCGGCGACCCATGTCCACCGCGTACTGCAGGCGCTGCTGGGGTTGCCGGTGCCAGCCTATCACCACCATCCGCTGGTGACCGGGCCTGACGGCCGGCGGCTCGCGAAGCGCGACGGCGCGCCGACGCTAGAGGCGCGGCGGCTGGCTGGGGAGGATGGGCTGTCGCTCGCCGAGGACCTCCGGGTGCTTCATCCTCCCCTGGCAGGGGAGGTGGCTGGCGCAGCCAGACGGAGGGGTGTCCACACCAAGTGACGGGCGACACCCCTCGTCAGTCCTTCGGACTGCCACCTCCCCTTGCAGGGGAGGATGTCGCGCGACGATTGCGCGGCCGGGCGCAGCCGCTACATAGCCCGGATGCGTATCCTGCTCCTCTGCCCGCTTCTGTGTCTCGTCGGTTGCGGCCAGCCGGGCGTCGACGACGCGATCGACGCGGTGCGCGGCGAGGTGATCGAATCTCCCTCCGCGCAGTTTCGCGACGTGAAGCCGTGTCCGTCGGGCAATGGCTATTACGGCATGGTCAACAGCAAGAACGTGAAGCGCGAGTATATGGGGTTCCAGCCCTTCGTCTATGCCGAGGGCAACGCGGCGCTGTACGAGAGCCAGATGGAATATCAGCAGCTGCGGAAATTGTGCGCGGTGAAGAAGGGCTGACCTGTTGTTCTCCCGCGAAAGTGGGAGCCCAGGAGTCTCGGACGGCGCCGTCTGTAACCCTGGGTCCCCGCTTTCGCGGGGGAACTGTTCATGGGCGCCCACCCCCATTGCTACCCCACCCCGCCGCGCCTAGATTATGGCCATGAACACCTTCCTCATCATCCTCCTGGTCGCGGCGATGATCGCGACCCTCGTGGCCCTCGTGCGCGGGATCGTGTCGTTCCTGCAGGAGGGGACGCAGGCGGTGAAAGACGGCAACGGGCCCAGCACCGCGCAGCTGAAATCGAACCGGATGATGCAGCAACGCATCTTCTTCCAGGCGCTGGCGATCCTGATCGTCGTGGTGATCCTGTTCGCCGCCGGCCGGACGTAAATTGGTCAAGCTCAACAGCATCTACACGCGGACCGGCGACGACGGCACCACCGGCCTGGTCGACGGATCGCGCGTGTCGAAGACCGATCCGCGGATGCAGGCGATCGGCGACGTCGACGAGGCGAACAGCGCGCTGGGGATCGCGAGCGTGGCGCTCGCCGACCACCCGATCGCCGCCGAGCTTCAGCGGATCCAGAACGACCTGTTCGACCTGGGCGCCGACCTCGCCACGCCGGGCACCGAGTTCGAACCGTCCGAGATGGTGCTGCGGATCGTCCCCGCGCAGGTCGAGCGGCTGGAACGCGCGATCGATGCGATGACTGCGCAGATGGCGCCGCTGCGCAGCTTCATCCTGCCCGGCGGGTCGGCGGGCGCGGCGGCGCTGCATCTGGCACGCGCGATCACGCGGCGGGCGGAGCGCGCCGCGGTGGCGATTCCCGAGCCGGTCAACCCGGCGGCGCTGCGCTATATCAACCGGCTGTCGGACTTCCTGTTCGTCGCCGCGCGGCATGTGAACCAAAGCGGTGCCGGCGACGTTCTGTGGCAGCCGGGGGCAACCCGGGGCTAGGCCGCCGGTCGAGCTTGAAGGAGCCCGGATGTCCGACCACCCCCGCCTAGCGCCAGATCGCCCGTCCGATCTGGCCGCCCGCTTCACCGCTGTTCGCGACCTGTCGCTGGCACTCGCGGCACCGCTGTCGGATGCCGATGCGACCGTCCAGTCGATGCCCGATGCGTCGCCGACGAAGTGGCATCTGGCGCATACCAGCTGGTTCTTCGAGACGTTCGTGCTGCGTGATCACGTGCCGGGATACCAGTTGCACGACGCGCGCTTCCCGTTCCTGTTCAACAGCTATTACGAGGCCGAGGGGCGCCGTCATGCGCGCGACCGGCGCGGGATGGTGACGCGGCCGACTTTGGACGAGGTGCGCGCCTACCGTGCCGCGGTGGATGCCGCGCTGGTCGCAGCGCTGCCGTCGCTCGCACCCGAGGTGCGAGACCTGGTCGCGCTCGGCTGCCATCACGAGGAGCAGCATCAGGAGTTGCTGATCACCGACATTTGCCACCTGCTCTCGGAAAACCCGCTCGAGCCAGCGATGTGGCCAGCGGCGCGGAAAGTGCCGGTCGCGATGCCGGGTCCGATCGGCTGGATCGCGCATCCCGGCGGCATCGTGCAGGTCGGGCATGACGGAGACGGCTTCGCGTTCGATTGCGAGGGGCCGCGGCACGACGCGCTGCTGGCGCCCCACGCGATCGCCGACTGCACCGTTACCAACGGCGAATGGGCCGCGTTCATCGCCGATGGCGGCTATGCCGAGGCACGGCACTGGCTCGCCGACGGCTGGGCGTGGGTGAAGGCCGAAGGCATCACCGCGCCGATGTATTGGGAAGAGCGTGACGGGAGCTGGACACGGTTCGGGCTCGACGGACGGCGCGCGATCGACCCGGCGGCGCCGGTGACGCATGTCAGCTTCTTCGAGGCCGACGCCTATGCTGCATGGGCCGGCGCGCGGCTGCCAACCGAGTTCGAGTGGGAGGCAGCGGCGTCCGCGCACGATTCGAACGGCGGCAACCAGCTCGACGTCGCGGGCCCGTGCGAACCGCGACCTGCAGGCGGCTTTTTCGGCGATGTCTGGGAATGGACCGGCAGCGCGTACCGGCCCTACCCCGGCTTCAAGGCGGCCGAAGGCGCCGTCGGCGAGTATAACGGCAAGTTCATGAGCGGGCAGTTCGTGCTCCGTGGCGGCAGCTGCGCGACGCCCCGTGGCCATGCGCGCGCCAGCTATCGCAATTTCTTCTATCCGCACCAGCGCTGGCAGTTCACCGGCGTTCGGCTCGCAAAGGACATCTGATGCTGAAGCCCGAGATCGAGGACGGCGAACAGACGCTCGCCGACCCGCAGTTCCGTGCCGACGTGCTCGACGGGCTCACCCGCCGCCCGCGCGCGATTCCCGCTCGCTGGTTCTACGACCGGCGCGGATCGGAACTGTTCGAGGCGATCACCGACCTGCCCGAATATTATCCGACGCGGACCGAGGCGGGCATCCTGCGCACCGCGTCGCCCGAGGTCGCCCAGATCGCCGGCGCGGGCCGCGCGGTGGTCGAATTTGGATCGGGATCGTCGACCAAGACGCCGATCCTGCTCGATGCGGTGGCGCCGTCAGTCTATGTGCCGATCGACATTTCGGGCGATTTCCTGCGCGATTCATCGCGGGTGCTGTCGGCGCAGTTCCCTGATCTGCTGGTGCTGCCGTTCGAGGCGGATTTCATGCGGCCGCTGAGCCTGCCCAAGACGATCGCCGAGACGCCCAAGCTGGGGTTCTTTCCGGGCTCCACGATCGGCAACATGATCCCGCTGATGGCGGTCGACCTGTTGCGGACGATGCGCACGTCGCTCGGGCTTGGCGCCATGCTGCTAGTGGGGATGGACCGGATCAAGGATCCCGACATCCTCGTGCCGGCCTATGACGACGCGGCGGGGGTGACCGCGGCGTTCAACCTCAATCTACTCGCGCGGATCAACCGCGAGCTGCGCGGCACAATTCCGGTCGACGCGTTCCGCCACCGCGCGATCTGGAACGACGACCGCGCGCGGATCGAGATGCATCTGGAAGCGACGCGCGACGCCGATTTCACGATCGACGGGCGACCGTTTTCGATCGCCGCGGGCGAGAGCATCCACACCGAGAACAGCCACAAATACGGGCTGCGCGATGCAAAGATCCTGTTGCGATCGGGCGGATGGACGCCGATCGCGGAGTGGAGCGATCCGGATGGGTTGTTCTCGCTGTATCTGGCCGAGGCGCAGGCGGAGCGGCCGGCGCCGTAACAGGATCCCGTCACCCCAGCGCAGGCTGGGGTCTCCCGTTGCAGCGCGGCGCCCTTACCGCGCGAGATGCCAGCCTTCGCTGGCATGACGACATTGGAGCGGCCGACGCCCCGAGCTGCTCGTCAACCCGGGCCTGACCCGGGGTGACGATGTGAAAGATTACCGCCGCACCACCTGCGCCCGCCAGGTCATGATGTAGTTGGGATTGCCACGGCACTCGCCCATCGCGCTCTGTTCCGACAGCCGAAGCTTGGTGCCGTCCCAGACGAAGCTCTGCTGCACGCCGCAATCGCCGATGCCGCGGCCCTTGGCGTAGCTGCCCAGCACGCCGTCCGCGAAGCTGCCGTTGACGACGCTGCGCACCGCAGCCGGCGACTCCGCGCCGCTTTCGTCGAACCCCGATGGTGCGTCGACCTTGGCGGGCAAGACGGATTTCCCGTCGATCACGAACAGCGCGCCGGTCATGTTATACGCGCCGGTCGAGCACGGCAGGATCACCAGCGTCTTGCCGCCGCCGACCGCATGCGCCTCGGGCGAGAACACGCCAGTCTTGTCGTCGAGCAGGTCGCATTTGGCCTGTTTGCGCATCGTCGCCAGCTGCGCCGCGGTCGGTTTCGCGGCATCCCCCGTGATCGCGGGCGCGACGATGACCGGCAGCGGCGGCGCTTCGACGACGCGGGTCGCCCTGCCCTTGG
Source organism: Sphingomonas rhamnosi (assembly GCF_036663615.1). Classification (NCBI taxonomy): domain Bacteria; kingdom Pseudomonadati; phylum Pseudomonadota; class Alphaproteobacteria; order Sphingomonadales; family Sphingomonadaceae; genus Sphingomonas; species Sphingomonas rhamnosi. Next base: position 918,627 of record NZ_JAXOJJ010000001.1, on the reverse strand, counting down.
CGACCAGCGCGTCGGGGGTTCCGGCGCGGCCCTGCACCGCATCGGCATAGCGCATCGCCGCCGCCGCACCTTTGAGCGAAATCGTCGCGACCGCCTTGTCCTCGCGGCCGCGCAGTTCGAGCCGGCGCCCCGTGGGCAGCGCCTGCGCGATCGCCAGCGACGATTCGCGGGTCAGCTTGGTCGCGATCTGCTTGCCGTCGACCCACAGGCTCGCGGGGCGGATCGCCTCGTCGCGCGAATCGATATAGACCTTGGTCTCGCCGTCGCCTTCGCGGACGATGTTGAGCGTGACGTTGTCGGCCTCGCCCTGTTCGGGCAGCAGCGATGCGAACGTGCAGCGCAGCCCGTTGTCGCAGCCCACCGTCCAGTCGCCGAACGTCTTCAACACGCCCTGCTTGGGCACCGCGCCGGTATCCGTGACGACGGGACCGGGTTCGGACACCAGCATGGGATCGGTCGCATTCTCCATCGACGTCTCGGCTGGCGTGGATTCGGCCGGGGGCGTCGCCACGGGTGTGGGCGACGGCGTCGGCTTCGGATCGGGCACGATGTCCGCGCTCGGCGGCGAGCAGGCGGCGACGGATAGCAGGAGCGGCAGAGCGAAACGGATCATGACACCCCTTTTAGCGGACTGCACAGCCGCGCCAAACCCGCTATCGGAGCCGCACACGATAAATCGAGAGGATCGAAATGCAGACGATAGGCGTGATCGGGGCGGGGCAGATGGGCGCGGGGATCGCGCAGGTGTCGGCGCAGGCGGGCTACCGGGTGCTGCTCGCCGACGTCTCGCGCGAGCGCGCCGAGGCCGGCAAGGCGGGAATCGCCAAGGCGCTGGCGCGGCTGATCGAGAAGGAGAAGATCACCGCCGCCGCGCGCGACGCGACGCTGGCCAACATCGAACCGGTCGATGGCGTCGCGGCGATGGGCGCCTGCGCCATCGTCGTCGAGGCGGCGACCGAGCGGGAGGCGATCAAGCGCGCGATCTTCGCCGAGGTCGCCAAGGTGCTGGGGCCGGACGCAATCCTGGCGTCGAACACCTCGTCGATCCCGATCACCCGCCTCGCCCAGGCGGCCCATGACCCGGCGCGGTTCATGGGGGTGCATTTCTTCAACCCTGTCCCCGTGATGCGGCCGATCGAACTGATCCGTGGCCTCGCCACGTCGGACGCCACCGTCGCCGCGGTCGAGGCCTATGCGCAGACGCTCGGCAAGCAGGTGGTGCACGCCAACGACGCGCCCGGCTTCATCGTCAACCGCGTGCTGATGCCGATGATCAACGAGGCGTGTTTCGCGCTCGGTGAGGGTGTCGCGACGGTGCAGGACATCGATCTGGCCTGCCAGCTTGGGCTCAACCATCCGATGGGGCCTCTGACGCTCGCCGACTTCATCGGGCTCGACACCTGCCTCGAAATCACGCGCGTGCTGTTCGAGGGAACCGGCGATCCGAAATTCCGGCCGGCGCCGGTGCTGGTGAAATATGTCGAGGCGGGCTGGTTCGGGCGCAAGACCAAGCGCGGCTTCTACGATTATTCGGGTGCCGAGCCCGTGCCGACCCGGTGAGCGGACCGAGCCGATGACCGATTCGCGAGGCTGGCCGTCGCTGCTCGGCGGCACCCTGCCCCCCGCCGCCGGGCGTACCGAACGCGCGCGGTTGCGGGAGGCCGCGCGCGCCGAGAGCGCACAGGCACGCGCCGAGGCGGCGCTGGCCCGTGCCGAGGAACGGGCGGCGCAACGGCAGGCGCAGGTCGAGGACCGCGAACGCGCGCGGCAGGAGCGCGCCGTGGCGGAGACCGCGGTACTCGGCCTGCGCGCGTCGCAACTCGGGATCGACACCGGCGTCAAGCTGACCACCGGACGGCGGCGGCGGACCGGCAAGGAGGAGAAGGGTACCGGACGGCACGAGGAGCGCGACACCTCGGCCTATCGGACGGTCGTTGAACCCGAGCGCATCCGGGCGTTTGCCGGGCGCGGGGTGTCGGTGGCGGGAATCGCCGCGGCGTTCGGGCTGAGCGAGGCGGAGGTCGAGGCGGCGTTGGACTACCGGGACTGAGGAGGCGTGGACTGGGTCCGGCTTCGCCCCCGCGCTCTTGCCCCCAATTCCGTTTCGCCCTGAGCGCAGTCGAAGGGCCCGTGTTCGTGTCGGGTGCTTCGACTTCGCTCAGCACGAACGGGTTGGGGGGTACGGCGCCGTCTGCACCGACGGTGGACAGGAGCGGCTAGGGCTTCCGGAACTTATACACGAACTGATCGGTCCGCCCGCGGATTGCCGGGTCGAACACCGGCTTGCTATGGTCGTCCGCCGGATTGGCGAGCACGCTCGATTGGCCCACGAACCGGAAGCCGACCGATTCGATCTGGCTCTTCACGACCGTCGGATCGATCCGGTGGCGCGTCTCGGTGCCGGCGAGCCCGGTGCCCGCGGCGTCGGCATGGTCGATCACCACATAGGTGCCGCCCTTTTTCAGCAGCTTGAACACTGCGGCGTCGAGCGCGCGCAACGCAGGCTCGCCCGCACCCTTGTTCGGGATGTCGTGATAATTCTGCACGGTCCAGAACAGGTCAACCGGGCGGGTCGACGTGGGCAGGTTGGTGGGCGTGGCGACGAAGCGCATATTCGCTGTCATCATCGCATTGAAGGCGGGCATCGTCTTGATCGCGCGCTCGCTCATCGCGGCGGGCCACACCGCATCGACATGGCCCTTCGGCCCGACGATCCCGGTGAAGATCCGCGTCCAGTAATATTTCGCGCCGGGCAGGAAATCGATCACCGTGTCGCCGGGCTTCACGCCCGAAAACGCGAGCACCGCGGCTGCCTTGCGCTTGGCGTCGTCGCCCTGCTGGTCGGCGCGCGCGGGGTTGGCGAGCGCCTTGGTCACCGCCGGCGACGCGGTCTGCGCGCTGGCCATACCGCTGGTGGTCACGCCGCTGGTGGCCACGACCGCGAGCGCGATCAGACTCGAACATGCCTTCATCGTCCGTCTCCCAAACGGCCTCGGACACGACGCCAGGCCATAGGAACGATGATCGCGCCTCGCGGGCCGTCAGTCCAGATCGTTCTCGCTGATCACCACCAGGTCCTGATCCGGATCGCGCGCAAGCGCGGTGACGGCAAGGCGCGCGATGGTGTCGGCGTGCTGGCGGACAATCGCGAGCGCACCCGAATCGGGCACCACCGTGCTGAGCGCTTCGAGCACGTCATACTGCACCGCGAACGTGTAGCGTGTGCCGCTCACCTCGCCCTCGAACTCGACCTGCCGCCGGTCGACATTGTCGTCGAGGGTTCGGGAATCGATCGTCACGCGGTCGTCGGCCATGCTATCCTCCGTTATAGCGACTCAACCCCGCGGCGCAGGGCGGTGTTCCGTCGCATGACGCTCTTGTGGCACCGACGGCATCGATCTGGCAGTACCGCGCGATGACCCACACAGACCGCCTCGCCGCATTGCGCGACCAACTCGCCCGCCAAGACCTCGACGGCTTCGTCGTACCGCTGACCGACGAGCATATGAGCGAATATGTCGGCGGCTATGCGCAGCGGCTCGGCTGGCTGACCGGGTTCGAGGGCTCGGCGGGCAGCGCCGCGGTGCTCGCCGACCGCGCCGCGATCTTCACCGACGGCCGCTACACGATCCAGGTCCGCGAACAGGTCGACGGCGCGGACTGGGAATACGCGCCGGTGCCGCAGACCAGCGTGTCGGCCTGGCTCGGGACCTACGCGCCCGAAGGCGGGCGGATCGGCTATGATCCCTGGCTGCACACCGGCGCCTGGGTCGCGGAGGCGACCGCCGCGCTGGCCGATCGCGGCGCCACGCTGGTCGCGGTCCAGGCCAATCCGATCGACGCGATCTGGCCCGACCGTCCCGCCCCGTCCGACGCGATGCTGACGGTACAGGACGATGCGCTGGCGGGCGAGTCGTCGTCCGCCAAGCGCGCGGCGATCGCCGAATGGCTTGGCCAGCACCGCGCCGACGCGGTGGTGCTGTCCGCGCTCGATTCGATCGCCTGGGCGCTGAACGTGCGCGGGGAGGACGTCGCGCACACGCCGGTCGCGCTGTCCTATGCGATCGTCAACGCCGACGGCACCACCGACCTGTTCGTCGCGACCGAGAAGCTCGACGATACGGTCCGCCAGCATCTCGGCAACGCGGTGCGCGTGCACGATCGCAGCGCCTTTGCCGAGGCGCTCGGGGGCCATGCCGGCAAGCGCATCGCCGCCGACCCCGAACGTGCGGTCGCCGCGATCACGCAGGCGCTGGAGGCGGGCGGCGCCAAGGTGCTGGCGCTGCGGGATCCCGTGGTGCTCGCCAAGGCGTTGAAGAACCCGGTCGAGATCGCCGGGCACCGCGCGGCCTCGGCGCGCGACGGCGCCGCGCTCGCGCGCTTCCTGCGCTGGGTCGAGATCGAATGCGTGAAGGGCGGGCAGACCGAATTGTCCGCCGCCGCGAAACTGCTTCAGTTCCGCCAGGCCACCGGGCGGCTGTTGGACACGTCGTTCGACACCATCTCTGCGACCGGCGCGCATGGCGCGAGCCCGCATTACCACTGCACCGAAGAATCGAACGTGCCGATCGAGCGCGGCCAGCTCTATCTGGTCGATTCGGGCGGGCAATATGCCGACGGCACCACCGACGTGACCCGAGTCATGCCGATCGGCGAGCCGACCGACGAAATGCGCGACCGCTTCACCCGCGTGCTGAAGGGCCATATCGCGATCGCCACCGCGACATTTCCCGATGGCACGATGGGCGGCCAGATCGACGCATTCGCCAGGCGGCCGTTATGGGAGGCCGGACTCGATTTCGCGCACGGCACCGGCCACGGCATCGGCGCGTACCTGTCGGTGCACGAAGGGCCGCAACGGATCGCCGCGCCCAATTACCCCGGGGGCGCGGCGATGGAACCCTTACGCGCCGGCATGATGCTGTCGAATGAGCCCGGCTATTACAAGGCGGGCGAATACGGCATCCGCATCGAGAACCTGCTGCTGATCGAGGAGCGCGCGATTCCCGGCGCGGACCGCGCGATGCTGGGATTCGAGACGCTGACCTTCTGCCCGATCGAGCGCACGCTGATCGAACCGGCGCTGCTCACCCCGTCCGAACTGGCATGGTTGAACGCCTATCACACGCAGGTGCTGGCGGTACTGGGCCCGCAAATGGAGGGCGACGATCTCGCCTGGCTGCGCGCGAAATGCGCGCCGATCGGCTAGCGGTCGGGGACCGGTTCGGGGACGGGGTCGGATGTCGCCGCGGACGCTTCGCCGCGTGCCTGAACCTTGCGCTTGCGCAGGTTGGCGCGCAGCGCGGCGGCCATCTTCGCGGCCTTGTCGGCGGCCTTTTTCTCGGCATCGGTCATGCCGATCGGCCTACCAGCCGCCGACATCGCTTGACAACCGCGCCGCCCTCGTCTCTTAGCGCCACTCCGCCGGCAGCGATGCCGGCGAGTGCTGCCGTAGCTCAGTGGTAGAGCGCATCCTTGGTAAGGCTGAGGTCGTGAGTTCAATCCTCACCGGCAGCACCATTTTCCCCTTCCGACGCAACGATGGTCGGCCCGTCGGCTGCCCGATTGCGTTTTGTGCATTCGCACGCGCAGTCCTTGCGTTTGCGGCGATCGGGCGTGGGGTTCAGAAGACGGCATGTGCTGGGTTGCAGCAAAACCATGCGAGATTTTCGATGTTCAGCCTGATCGCTCTTTACCTGACCTATCGCCGCCAGCCTGTCGCCTCGACCGCGGCCACCGTGGCACCGGTCCCCGTCCGCGCCGGTAACGACACCCACGCCGTGTCGGCCGCCCGCGCCGCCTGAGCACTGCGGTGCGCACGACTGATGGTGGCGCACGCAACCTCGTGAAGACAGGGGCTTAGACCCCGTTGCACTTGCTCGCCGCGCCCGACATGAGGGCGCGCGGGCGATCGGCTCGACCGTTTCGAGACCGCGCCATGAGCCTTCGGCCCCCGCCTCTGACCGCCCGTCCGTCCGTCGTGGTCATCAGCGACCGGGTCGAAGACGGGCGCACCGCATCGGGCGACACGCCGCCGCCACGCTACGCTGAGCCCGTGCGGCGGCAGGACGGCGGCCCCGTCGCGGTGGCGGGCAGCTATCTCGAACGCCTGCCGCTCGCGCTCGTCGCCACCGGTATCGTCGAGCAGGCCGAGATCTGGCATCACTGGTGCGGCGACGGACCGGCGCCTTACGAGCGCGACTCCGACGTCCTTGCGCGCCGCGCGTTCCGCCTCGACCATGACGCAGCGCCGTTCGCCTCCGCCGCGATGGAGGATTTCGTCCGCCGCTACGGCGCGCCGCATATCCTGGTCGTCTATGGGCTGGGGGTGGCACCCGCGCTGCTCGCGCTGTGCGCGAACAGCGTCATCATCTACAATTCGATCGACGCGCCCGCGTTGCGCGTCCCGCCCGAGTGCAGCGCGCATTTCGATCTCGTGCTGACCGGCGCGCCGTGGCAGTCGGACGTGGTCGGAGCGCGCCACCCCGGCATCGCCACCGCGATCCTGCCGGTCGGGCCCGAGTTCGCCGCCGTCGACCAGTTCCGCCCGCTCGGCACGGCGAAGGACGTCGACCTGATCTACGTCGCGGCGGCGCAGGCCTATAAGCGGCACGACATCCTGTTCGACGCGTTGGCCAAACTACCGCGCGACGTCCGCGCGCTCTGCGTGTTCGGATACGGCGAGATGGCGGACGACTTGCGCCACCGCGCCGCCGAGCAACAGCTGTCGGTCGAGTTCGTCGGGCCGCCCGGGGTGGCGATCGAGGCGGTCAACCGGCTGATGAACCGCGCGCGGTTCGGCGTGGTCTGCGGCGTCGACGACGGCGCGCCGGCGATCCTGACCGAATATATGCTGGCCGGGTTGCCGGTGCTCGCCAACGCCGATCTGTCGTGCGGGCTGCAATATATCCTGCCTGAAACCGGGATCACCGCCACCGCGACGGAGTTTGCCGAGGCGATCATGCAGCTGCGCGCGACCGCATCCGAATACGCCCCCCGCGCGGTCGTGCTCGACCGCTGGACCTGGCCCCACAGCGTGGCCCGGCTGTCGCGCGTTATCGAAACCATCATGACATAGAGCAAGGACAGGCGGGGAACGTCGCCGTACCCGAAGCGCGAATCGCGGGCGACCGCTCACTCTCGCGGATCGGACCGACGTGACCGGGACTGCCCCATTCCCCACCCAAACCGACCCCCAGTCGCGGCCGCCGCTGATCTGCTTTTCGCACCTGCGCTGGGATTTCGTCACCCAGCGGCCGCAGCATCTGATGACCCGCTTCGCGGCGACCGCGCCGGTGTTCTATTGGGAAGAGCATATTCCCTGCGATCATCCGCTGCCGTTCCTCGAATATCATCCCTTCCCCGCCAACGGCGTGATCGCGCTGCGTCCGCGGCTGCCGCACTGGTGGTCGCGCGAACAGGTCGAGGCGGGTCTGCGCGATCTGCTCGACATGCTGGTCGGCTCCAGCGTGGCGGGGAAGCCGATCTTGTGGTTCTACACGCCGGCGATGATCGACGTCGCGCGCGACGTCGACGCCGCCGCGGTGGTGTACGACTGTATGGACGAGCTGTCGGCGTTCCGCTTCGCCGACCCGGCGCTGCTCGACCAGGAAGCGCGGCTGCTGGCGCGCGCGGATCTGGTCTTTACCGGCGGCTACAGCCTGTACGAGGCGAAGCGCGACCGGCATCCCGACGTCCACCCCTTCCCCTCCGCGGTCGATGTCGCGCATTTCGCGCAAGCCCGCGCGACGGTTGCCGAACCCGACGACCAGCGCGCCATCGCGGGGCCGAAGCTCGGTTTCTACGGCGTGATCGACGAGCGGATCGACCTGGCGCTGATCGACGCGATCGCGGTGGCGCGGCCCGACTGGTCGCTGGTGATGATCGGCCCGGTGGTGAAGATCGACCCCGCCGATCTGCCGCGGCGCGCGAACATCCATTGGCTGGGATCGCGCGGGTATGGCGAGTTGCCTGCCTATCTGTCTGGCTGGGACGTCGCGCTGATGCCGTTCGCGATCAACGCCGCGACGCGGTTCATCAGCCCGACCAAGACGCCCGAATATCTGGCGGGCGGCTTGCCGGTGGTGTCGACGCCGATCGTCGACGTGGTGCGCCATTATGGCGATCTCGACGCGGTCGCGATCGCACGCGACGCGGCAGGCTTCGTCACGGCGTGCGAGGCTGCGTTGGCGCTGCCCGCCGAAGGGGCGTGGCGCGACCAGGCCGACGTCGTCCTCGCGGGCCAGTCGTGGGACGATACGCAAGGAGCGATGGCGCGCGAGATCGGCCGCGTCCTGCGCGGCGAGGCGCGCACCGCCCCGCGCCCGCATTACGACACGCTGATCGTCGGCGCGGGGTTTGCCGGCGCGGTGCTCGCCGAGCGACTGGCCGCGGACTCGGGCCAGCGCGTGCTGGTGATCGACCGGCGCCCGCATATCGGAGGCAACGCCTATGACGAGCATGACGCCGCCGGCGTGCTGGTCCACCGCTATGGCCCGCACATCTTCCACACCAATTCGCAGGACGTGTTCGCCTATCTGTCGAACTTCACACAGTGGCGGCCGTACCAGCACCGCGTGCTGGCGGACGTGGCCGGTGACCTGGTGCCGATCCCGATCAACCGCACCACGCTCAACCAGCTGTACGGCCTGTCGCTCGAGACCGACGAAGCCGCCGCGGCGTTCCTCGCCACCCGCGCGGAACCGGTGGCCGAGATCCGCACGTCGGAGGACGTCGTCGTCTCCGCGGTGGGGCGCGAGCTCTACGAGACGTTCTTCCGCGGATATACCCGGAAGCAATGGGGGCTCGACCCGTCCGAACTCGACCGCGCGGTGACGGCGCGCGTGCCGACGCGGACCTCGACCGACGATCGCTATTTCGCCGACCGGTTCCAGGCGATGCCGGCGCAAGGCTATACCAAGATGTTCGAAGCGATGCTCGATCATCCCGGCATCGCGACCGAGCTGGGCGTCGAATATCGCGACGTCATCGCGCGCGTGGATTGCGACCACATCGTCTTCACCGGGCCGATCGACGAATATTTCGATTTCCGCTTCGGCAAGCTGCCCTATCGCAGCCTGGAATTCGTTCACGAGACGCACGACGTCGCGCAGTTCCAGCCGGTCGCGGTGGTCAACTACCCGCATGAAGCGGTGCCGCACACGCGGATCACCGAATACAAGCATCTGACCGGTCAGGTGCATCCGCAGACCAGCATCACCTATGAGATTCCGAGCGCTGAGGGGGACCCCTATTACCCGATCCCGCGGCCCGAGAATCAGGCGCTGTTCAAACGCTACGAGGCGCTGGCGGATGCAGAACCGGGCGTGACGTTCGTCGGGCGGCTGGCGACCTATCGTTATTACAACATGGACCAGGTGGTCGGGCAGGCGCTGGCGACCTATCGCCGGATGCGCGACCGCATGACCGTAGGTCAGATCCGCGAAGCCGCCGAATGACGCGGCTCTGTCTGCTGACCGACAGCGCCGCGCCGTCGGGCGTCGGCGAACACATGCTGACGCTGGCGGCGGGGATGCGCGATCTCGACATCGTCGTTGCCGGGCGTGCGGGCACCGGACTGCTCGATCGCGCCGCGGCGGACGGGCTGGCGGTCAAGGCGCTGGACGACGATCACGCCGCGCTGACGCGGTGGCTGAAGCGGACAGCCCCCGACCTCGTCCATGTCCATGCCGGGATCGGCTGGGAGGGCAATGCCGCGGTACGCGCCGCCGCCGAGGCCGGCGTTCCCGTGATCCGCACCGAGCATCTCCCCTATCTGCTGACCGACGACGCGCAGCGCGCCGACCACCGCGACGCCGCGACCGGCCTCGCAAGGCTGATCTGCGTTTCGGATGCGGTCGCCGCGAGCCATCACGATGCCGGGATCGACGCGGGTCTGGTCCAGACGATCCACAACGGCGTTCCTGCGCGCACGCCGACCCGGTCGCGTGAAGCGCTGCGCGCCGAATGGGGCGTCGGCGACGCGCCCGTATTGCTGATGATCGCGCGGTTCGCCGAACAGAAGGGCCACCGTCGCCTGCTCGACGCGCTGCCGGCGATCCGCGCCGCGCATCCGGACTGTATCGTCCTCTTGGCGGGCGACGGGCCGCTGTTGACGCCGATCGCGCGCGCGGTTGCCGCCAACGGACTGGCGGGCACGGTGCGGATGCTCGGCAACCGCCGCGACGTCGCCGACCTGATGGCGATGGCCGATCTGCTGCTGTTGCCTTCCGCGTTCGAGGGTCTGTCGCTCGCCGCGCTCGAGGCGATGGCGGCAGGGCTGCCGATCGTCGCGACCGACGCGCCGGGCAATGCCGAGGCGATCGAGGACGGCGTCACCGGACGGCTGAGCGCCGCCGATCCCGCGAGCTTCGCCGCAGCCGTGGTGGCGACGCTCGACGACCGCGCCGCGCTGGCTGCGATGGGCGATGCCGCGCGCGACCGGCACGCGCAGCTTTTCACCGCCGATCGCATGATCGCCGATACCCGCGCGGTCTATGCCGCCACTCAAGATACAACACAGGGAACACGCGTGGAGCGGACACGGATAGGATTCATCGGCGCGGGCGGGATCGCGCATCGCCACTTCGGCGTGCTCGAACAGTTTGACGACGTGACGATCGTAGCGGTCGCCGATGTCGATTTTGCCCGCGCGACCGACGCCGCCGCGCGGTTCGGCGCGCGGGCGTTCGACGATGCCGCGGCGATGCTCGCGGACGTCGAACTCGACGCGCTGTTCATCTGCGTGCCGCCGTTCGCGCATGGCGAACCCGAGCGTCTCGCAATCGACGCCGGTCTGCCCTTCTTCGTCGAGAAGCCGGTCGCGCTCGACCTCGGCACCGCGGAGGACGTCGCGGCGTCGGTTGAGCGGCTCGGGCTGGTCACCGCGGTCGGCTATCACTGGCGTTATCTCGACACCGTCGACGAAGTCCGCGCGCTGCTCGCGGCGACGCCGGCGCGGTTGCTATCGGGCTATTGGCTCGATTCGACCCCGCCGCCGCGCTGGTGGTGGAAGAAGGACGCGTCGGGCGGGCAGATGCTCGAACAGACCACGCATCTGGTCGATCTCGCGCGCTATCTCGTCGGCGACGTGGTGCGTGTCTATGGCCAGTCAGGGCATGTCGACCGCGCCGCCTTCCCCGGGCTCGACGTCGCGACGACCAGCACGGCGATGATCACCTTTGCGAGCGGCGCGATCGCCAATTTCGCCTCGACCTGCCTGCTCAACTGGAACCACAAGGTCGGGCTGCACCTTTACGGCGAGGGGCTCGCGATCGAGCTGACCGACCGCGACGTGATGATCGACATCGGTCGCGGCCGCCCGGTGCGTGGCAACGGCGCCGATCCGGTGATGCTGGAGGACCGCGACTTCATCGATGCGGTTCAGGGCAAGGAAAACCGGATTCGCTGCCCCTACCCCGCCGCGCTGGACACGCTTCGGCTTGCGCTGGCGATCGAACAATCGGCCGCCGAAGGCCGGGCGATCACGCTCGCCCCGACCCAGGCGGTGGCCTATGTCTGAGTGGCGCCACGTCCGCTCGCTTGGCGTCGAACGCCCGGGCCAGGCCTATTTCTTCGGCTATGACGAGGCCCCGCCCGCCGAGGGTCAGGTCCGGCTCGACCTGCTCTACACCGGGTTTTCCGCCGGGACCGAACTCACCTTCGTCAAGAACAGCAACCCGTATCTGCATTCGCGCTGGGACGCGGGGCGGGGCGTGTTCGTCGAGGGCGAGGCGAGCGCGCACTATCCGGTGCCGTTCCTCGGCTACATGGAATGCGCGCGCGTCAGCGACAGTCGGGTCGACGACTTTTCGCAGGGTGACGTCGTCGGCGCCGTGTTCGGGCACAAGACCGGGCACACCGCCGATCCGTTCAACGACCTGCTGGTGAAACTGCCGGCGGGGATGGACCCGATCCTGGGAATTTATGTCGGGCAAATGGGGCCGATCGCCGCCAACGGCATCCTCCACGCCGACGCCGAACTGCTCGGCCCCAACGTCGTCGGCCTCGGCGACGGCATCCGCGGCCGCCCCGTGCTGGTGATCGGCGCGGGCGTGGTCGGCATGCTGACCGCGCTGTTCGCGCAAGGCGCCGGCGCGAGCGAGGTCGTGATCGCCGATCCCTCCCCTTTCCGCCGCCTCCGCGCCGAATGCCTGGGGCTGACCGCGATGACCGAGGACCAGGCGTGGAACTACGCCAAGTCGCGCTGGCATCATGGCGGCGACGATCGTGGCGCCGACGTCGTGTTCCAGACACGCGCGGATGCGGCGAGCCTGCATGCCGCGATGCGCGCGCTCAGGCCGCAGGGCACGGTGATCGACCTGGCGTTCTACCATGGCGGCGCCGACCGGCTGCGGCTCGGCGAGGAGTTCCATCACAACGGGCTCAACCTGCGGTGCGCGCAGATCAACCGCGTACCGCGCGGGCTGGCGCAGCAATGGGACAAGCGGCGGCTGGCCAACGAGACCGTCAAGCTGTTGATGGCGCGCGGCGCCGAGATCCGCGCGCAGCTGATCACGCACGTCGTGCCCTATCACGACGCGCCCGGCTTTATCGCGCGGCTGGTCGGCGAGCGGCCGGAATTCCTGCAGATCGTCTTCAAGGTCGCCGACTAGCCGCCCGTACCCGTCACCCCGGCCTTGAGCCGGGGTCCCGCTTCTTCTTCGTCGCACAGAAGCGGGACCCCGGGTCGAGCCCGGGGTGACGGGTTCATTCGTACGTCTCGCACCGAAGAGAAAACCACTGCTTCCACACGCTCCACACGACGCTGAACGCCCGATCCGTATCTTGTTCGTCTTCGCCTGGCTGGTGGTCGGCGGCGAGGAGACCGAGGTGCGGCTGCTTGCACAGACGCTAGACCCGGCGCGCTACACGCTCGACGTCGTCGCCTGCTTCCGCAAGGAGGGCATGCCCGAACAGACGCATGCGCAGCTGGAGGCGGCCGGCGTCCCCGTCGACCGCACGCCGTACGCGCTCGGCTATGACGAGACCGTCGCGTATCTGGCCAGCAAGATCCCGGCGTACGATCTGATCGTATCGTGCCAGAACGTCGCCGACATCTATCCGGCACTGGAGCGGCTGCACCTACGCCCGCCGCTGATCGAGCATGGCGGGCTGGTGTCCGAGGCGCTGGCGGGTCCCAAGCATTTCACCGCGCGCTATGTCGGCGTGTGCGCGTCGATCCGCGATGCCGCCGCAAGTCGGATGCCCGACCGTCCGCATCATGCGGTCGAGATCCCGTCGATGGTCGATACCGCCGCGTTCGATCCGGCGATGCGCGCACCGACGCGCGCCGCGCTCGGCATCGCCGATGGCGTCCCGCTGATCGGCTGGCTCGGACGGCTCGACCCGAAGAAGCGCGTCGAGGATTTCATCGACGCCGCCGCGTTGGTTCATGCGCGACGCCCCGACGCACGCTTCGTCGTGATCGGCGGCCCCGACGCGTTCCTGCCGGACTATGCGGTCGCGTTGCGCACGCGGGCGACGGCCCTCGGCCTCGACCGAGTCCTGACCTTCCTCGGCGACCGCGCCGACGTGCCGGCCTTGCTGTCGGCACTCGACGCGTTCGTGTGGCTGTCGCGCGGCGAGGGCATGCCGCATGTCATCGCCGAAGCGGGCGCAGCCTCGCTTCCGGTCGTTGCGACCTGTGACAACGGGTCGGCCGAACAGATCGTCGACGGCGTCAGTGGGCTGTTCGTGCCGCATGAGGAACCACCGGCCGTCGCGGCCGCGCTTCTGCGGCTGATCGCCGACCCGGCCTATGCCGCGCGACTGGGCGAAGCGCTGCACGCGAAGATCGTCCGCGAATACGGGGTCGACGTCGTCGTGCCGCAATGGGAGACGCTGTTTGCCGCGGTCCTGGCCGAACGTCCACCGCTGCCCCGCCCGACCGGCCTGTTCCGCAGCGTCATCCAGGGCGGGTTCGAATGCTCGACGCACCGCCGCGCGCACGACCATGCGCGTGTCGACGTGATCGCCGCCAGTCATCACGACGTCCACGCCGAGCATGATTATCGCGCCCTCGCGGGCCACGGCATCCTGACCGTCCGCGACGGCCTGCGCTGGCACCTCATCGAGCGCGAACCCGGCCGCTACGACTGGTCGAGCCTCGAACGCCAGCGCGCCGCCGCCGCTGCGGTGGGGACCGAAGTGATCTGGGACCTGCTCCATTATGGCTGGCCGGACGATATCGATGTCTGGACCCCCGCCTTCGTCACGCGCTTTGCCGCCTTTGCCGCCGCCGCCGCGCGGCATTTGGGGCCGGCGGAGCCGAGCGCGCGCCGCTTCTACGCACCGGTCAACGAAATCTCGTTCCTCGCCTGGGGCGGCGGCGACGCGGCCTATCTCAACCCGTTCGCACGTGGACGCGGGCATGAGCTCAAGGTCCAACTGGCGCGCGCCTCGATCGCGTCGATGGAGGCGATCCTCGCGGTCGACCCCGCCGCGCGGTTCGTCCACGCCGACCCGGTGATCAACGTCGTCACCGATCGCTCACGCCCGCACGATGCCCCGGCCGCCGAAGGCCATAGGCTCGCGCAGTTCCAGGGCTGGGACATGATCGCAGGGCGTGCCTGGCCGCAGATCGGCGGGCGGCCGGAGCTGCTCGATATCGTCGGCGTCAATTTCTACCACAACAACCAGTGGATCCACGGCGGGCCGCCGCTCGCGTACGGCGATTCCCGCGGCCGGCCGTTCCGAGAGATCCTGGCGGACACCTATGCGCGCTATGGCCGCCCGATCTTCGTCGCGGAAACGGGAATCGAGGGCGACGCGCGCGCACCATGGCTGCAGTCGATCCTGACAGAGGTGCAGGCGGCGATCGCGATGGGCGTGCCGGTCGAGGGGGTGTGCCTGTACCCGGTGCTCGACCATCCCGGCTGGGACGACGACCGCTATTGCCCGAATGGGCTGCTGACCCACGCGCCGCACGCCGCGGGCCGCATTGCCGACCCGGCGCTGGCGGCCGTGATCGACGCGTTCACGGCGGCGACCGCGTAGGCGCGCGCCGCCCGCCGCACCCTGCCCCCACCCGCGCCGTGGTTGCGTCGTGTCACAAAGGTTTCAGATACGACGCCTAGCCGCGTATCATGGATATTGGTTCGCTAACGAAATGGTCGCGCAGCATCGTTGCGCGGATGATGATCCCGGTCGTGCTGATGCTGGTGCTCGTGTGTCTGCTCGGGCTGGTGGGGATAGGCACGCGGTCGCGGCTGCACCGGTCCTATGCCGATCTCGCGCGGACCGAGCTGGTCCGCAACGACCTGACCGAAGTCCGCTCGCTGAGCCGGTCGTTGCAGCGCGACGCGCTCAATTTCCTGATCGAGGCCGATGCCGCCGAACTGCGCGTTCTCCACGGCAAGTTCACCGGGCGATCGCATGACATGCGCGCGCGACTGCGGATGCTCGCGGCGTCGCCCGATTTCGCGCACGCGCCCGAAGCGCGGCGGTACATGCAGACGCAGTATCGCGTTCTCGACCGGCTGGCGGCGGTGGCGCGCGAGGTCCGGCGGGGCGCACCGAGACAGGCGCTGCAGACCTTCCGCACCGACGTGCGGCCCAACGAACGCGAAGCGTCGACGATCGCGGATCGCCTGATCGCCGCGCAGGACGCCGCGGTCGCGCGGCTGACCCGGCGCACGCAGGCGGTCGAGCACGAGGAGCTCGTCATCAACCTGGTGGCGAGCCTGTCGCTGTTTCTGGCCGCGGCGATCGCCACGTTCCTGATCGCGCGGCGATGGGTGGTCCGCCCGCTGACCGATATCGAACACGAGATGGCCCGGGTGGCGCGCGGCGAGACCGATGGCGGCACGCCGCACGTCGATCGCCAGGACGAGCTGGGCCGCATGGCGCGCGCGATCGATGTGTTCCGCAGCTCGATCGCCGACCGCGAACGGCTGCGCGGCGACCAGGAACGGCGCCGCGCCGCGGATATGGCGGCAGAGGCGCACCAGCATGAGCTGCGGCGCGCCGGCGAGGCACGCGATGCCGCGCGGAGCGAGGCGATCGCAGCGGCGGCCCGCAGTTTCGAGGCGCAGATCGCCGAGGTGCTCAGCCGGCTGCGCAGCGCGGCAGGCGACCTGTCGGCGACTTCCGTCGAGCTTGCCGGGCATTCGCGCTCCGCGATCACCGTGATCGCCGACGTCGAAGCCGCGGTCACGCGCGCGGCGGGCGGCGCCGCCGACATCGCCACCGCGACGCACCAGTTCATGACCGCGATCCAGCAGGCCAGCGTCGGCACGCGGCGCTCGGCGGTGCTAAGCGCGCAGGCCGCCGAACAATCGGCCGCGGTCGCCGATCGCATGGCGCGGGTCCGCGCGCATGCGCTGACGATCGGGACGGTCGCCGAGCTGATCGCGGGGATCGCCAAGCAGACCAACCTGCTGTCGCTCAACGCGACGATCGAGGCGGCGCGCGCCGGCGAGGTCGGGGTCGGCTTTGCGGTCGTGGCGGGCGAGATCAAGGCGCTGGCAGGGCGCACCGCGCGCGCGACCGACGAGGTCGCCGGGCAGATCGCCGAATTGCAGAGCGCGGCGCACGATGCCGCCGACAGCCTGGCGGCGATCGCCGCGATGATCGCCGAGATGGCGCAGAGCTCGGACACGCTTGCCGCCAGCATCGACGAACAGATCGAAAGCGGCCAGGTCATCGACCGCAACATCGCCGGCGCGGCGCGCGACCTCGACGTCGTCGACCAGAGCGTCGCCGAGGTCGCCTCCGCCGCGGCGGGCGTCGACGGCCTGGCGACGGGCGTCAAACGCGATGCCTCGGCGTTGGAAACCAGTGCCGCGGAAATCGACCGCGCGCTTAGCGCGTTCTTCGCAGCGCTGCATCTTGCGGATCGCGCGGCCGCGGCATGACGCGCTGCCCCGCGACACCGACGATCGCCTCCGTCCCCGCCAGCGAGGCGAAACATCGGGTGACCGCGTCGGCAGAGCCGCGCAGTTGCCCGTCGACCGGGCTTTGTCTATCAATATCCGCCATGATCGACAGCCCCGTGAAACTGATCCGTCCACGTCGCCACGGCGATGCGCGTGGCTGGTTTACTGAAGTGTACAACGTCGAGACCTTTGCCGCGATCGGCATCGATTGTCGGTTCGTCCAGGACAATCATTCGCTGTCGGTCCCGGCGTTCACGCTGCGCGGCCTGCACTTTCAGACCCCGCCGCACGGACAGGACAAGCTGGTCCGGTGCATTCGCGGCCGCATCTTCGACGTCGCGGTCGATCTTCGGGCCGAATCCCCGACCTATGGCAAATGGGTCGGCACCGAACTGTCCGCCGACAACGGGCACCAGCTGTTCGTGCCGGTGGGGTTCGCGCACGCGTTCGTCACGCTCGAGCCGGACTGCGAGGTGTCGTACAAATGCTCCGATCTCTACGCGCCCGATTGCGACGGCGGCGTACGGTGGGACGATGCGACGATCGGGATCGACTGGCCGCTGCCGGCGGGTACGAAACCCGAACTGTCGGCCAAGGATGCTGCATTGCCGGCACTGTCGGCATTCAACTCGCCGTTCGTCTATGACGGCCGGCCACTTCTCGACCTGGAATAGGGGCCACTCTCATGCGGATCTTCGTCACCGGCGGCGCCGGCTTCATCGGCTCGGCATTGGTCCGTCACCTGATCGAGAACACCGCGCACGACGTTCTGAACTTCGATGCGCTCACCTATGCCGGAACGCTGTCGACCGTCGAGAGCGTCGCGGACAGCGATCGATACCGTTTCGTGCACGGCGACATCTGCGACGCGCAGGCGGTCCGCGCCGCGATTGCGGAATTCAGGCCCGACGTGATCACGCATCTCGCCGCGGAAAGCCATGTCGATCGGTCGATCGACGGCCCCGGCGCCTTCGTCCATACCAACATCGTCGGCACCTTCACGATGCTGTCCGAAGCGCGCGCCTATTGGCTCGGGCTCGACGACGACGCCAAGGCGCGCTTCCGGTTCCATCACATCTCGACCGATGAAGTTTACGGCTCGCTGGGCGACGACGGCCTGTTTACCGAAGAGACGCCCTATGATCCGCGCTCGCCCTATTCGGCGTCGAAGGCCGGGTCCGATCATCTGGTCAGTGCCTGGGGCCATACCTATGGCCTGCCGGTTCTGATCACCAACTGCTCGAACAATTACGGGCCGTACCACTTCCCCGAGAAGCTGATCCCGCTGGTGATCGTCAAGGCGCTCGCTGGCGAAACGCTGCCGATCTACGGCAAGGGCGATCAGATCCGCGACTGGCTGTACGTCGAGGATCACGTCCGCGCGCTGCAGGCGGTGTTCGAGACCGGCAAGGTGGGGCGCACCTACAATGTCGGCGGCCACAACGAAAAGCGCAACCTGGAGGTCGTCGAGACGATCTGCACGATCCTCGATCGGTTGCGGCCGCGCGCCGACGGCGCATCCTATGCGACCCAGATCGGCTATGTCGCCGACCGTCCGGGCCACGACAAGCGCTACGCGATCGACGCCGGGCGCATCCACGACGAACTCGGCTGGGCCCCGGCCGAAACGTTCGAAAGCGGCATCGAGAAGACCGTCACCTGGTATCTCGGGAACGAATCGTGGTGGCGCGCGATCGTCGACCGGCATCAGGCCGACCAGCGTCGCGGGCTTGCCGCATGAAACGCGTCCTGGTCACCGGCGGCAACGGACAGCTCGGCACCGAATTGCGTCGCCATCACTGGCCCGACGGCTGGACGGTGACCGCGATCGACATCGACGCGCTCGACCTGCGCGATCCCGCGGCGATCACCGCAATGGTCGAATCGCAGCCGTGGGACGCCATCATCTCCGCCGGCGCCTATACCGCGGTCGACAAGGCCGAGACCGACAGCGTCACCGCCTGGGCGGTGAACGCGCTGGCGCCGGCCGCGTTTGCCACCGCCTGCGCCAAGGCCAGCATTCCGATCGTCCAGGTCTCGACCGACTATGTGTTCGACGGCGCGCGCGATGGCGCGTGGGAGGTTGACGACCCGGTCGCCCCGCTCGGCGTCTACGGCGCATCGAAGCTCGGCGGCGAGCTCGCGGTGCGGACCAGCGGCGCGCGCCACGTGATCGTGCGGACCGCGTGGGTCGTCAGCGCGCATGGCAGCAACTTCGTCAAGACGATGCTGCGCGTCGGTGCGACCACCTCGCCGCTGCGCGTGGTCGACGACCAGCGCGGCAGCCCGACCGCGGCGGCCGATCTCGCGGCGGCGCTGGCCACCATTGCGGTACGCCTGGCAGACGATCCCGCCGCGCCGACCGGAACCTATCATTTCAGCAACGCAGGCGCGGTGACCTGGGCCGGTTTCGCCCGCGAGATCTTCGCGCAGAGCGCGGCGCGCGGCGGCCCGAGCGCGGCGGTGGTCGGGATTCCGACCAGCGACTATCCGACCCCTGCCACGCGTCCCGCCAATTCGCTGTTGAGCCACGCCGCGATCATCCGCGACTATGGCATTCGCCCGGCGGCATGGCAGACCGGGCTCGCTAACATCCTCGACGAACTGATCGGAACACCACAGTGAAGGGCATCATTCTGGCCGGCGGATCCGGTACCCGGCTTCATCCAGCGACGCTCGCGGTGAACAAGCAGCTGCTGCCCGTCTACGACAAGCCGATGATCTATTATCCGCTGTCGGTGCTGATGCTCGCCGGCATCCGCGATATCCTGATCATCTCATCGCCCGAATTCATCGGCAATTACGAACGCTTGTTCGGGGACGGCAGCGCGTTCGGCCTGACGGTATCCTATGCCGAGCAGCCGAGCCCCGACGGGCTGGCCCAGGCGTTCACGATCGGCCGCGATTTCATCGGCAGCGACAATGTCGCGCTGATCCTTGGCGACAACATCTTCTTCGGCGCGCATCTGACCAACCTGCTCGCCAGCGCGGTGGCCCGGACCGAGGGGGCGACCGTGTTCAGCTACCGTGTCGATGATCCCGAGCGCTACGGCGTCGTCGAACTGGGCAAGGACGGCAAGGCGCTGAGCCTGGAAGAGAAACCCGCATCGCCAAAATCGAACTGCGCGGTGACCGGGCTGTATTTCTACGACAACAAGGTCGTGGACTATGCCGCCAACCTGCAACCGTCGGCGCGCGGCGAGCTCGAGATAACCGATCTCAACCGCCTCTACATGGAGGCGGGCGACCTGTACGTCGAGCAAATGGGTCGCGGCTATGCATGGCTGGACACCGGCACGCACGACAGCCTGCTTGAAGCGAGCGAATTCGTCCGCACGATCCAGCATCGCCAGGGCATCCAGGTCGCCTGTCTGGAAGAAATCGCGTACGAAAATGGCTTCATCACGCGTGATCAGGCCGAAGCGCGCGGACAGATGTTCAGCAAGACCGCCTATGGCCGCGCGATTCTTGCAGCGATCGCGTAACGACCGGGGAGACGCGCGCCGACGGCGGCCCTAGTGCGCCCATCGAGGACGGGCGCGTCAAAACCGTCGTCATAGCGACAACCCTGATCGCGAAGATGCGTGGCGGCGGGATCAGACGGGGTCGATCAACGGCGTATCGTTAAAGCTGCGGTCCGGTCTACACATTGCCCGGATAGGATCGGAGCCGCCGACGGCTGCGGAGAGCCCTTCGCGCCCGCGTAGCTTTTTTACCTCTCTCTTCTACGACCGGCATACCGGCAGCAGCCGAGCCACTTCCCTGCGCATTCAGGAGCCCCGATGCCCGAGCCACGGTCCGATCCCGCGTTGCCGCCGGTCCTGATGCGGTACGCCGTCTATATCGTCATCGTGACGGCGTTTTTGCGGCTGGGGTTTCCCGGCAACGGCACGCCGCTCTATCTCTTCCGGAGCCAGGATCTGACGAGCTTGGTGCTGATCGCGGCCATGCTGGTCGGGATCGCGGTAACGCTGGGGCGCGGTCGCATCATACCCCCTCCGGTCGTACCCCACCGGTTCGTTCCCGGGCTGATCATCGCCCTGATCGTCGTGCTGTGCGCGCTCGGCGCCTGGCTGGTGTTCGGCAACTACGCCTTTTCCCGCGACGAAGTCATGGCGGAGTTCGATGCCGATATCCTGCGCACCGGCCGGTTGATGGTACGCGCGGCGCCGGGCTGGATCGGCTATACCGATGCGCTCATCCCGCTGTTCCGCCACGAGGTGCCGGGGAACGTGGCCTGGATGTCGGACTATCTCCCCGGCAACGCGCTGCTGCGCGCGCTTGCCGACCGGACGGTCGGCCGGACCTATGCCAGCCCGTTGCTGGCAGCGCTCGCGGCGTTCGCGTTGTACCGGGTCGCACGCCGTCTGTGGCCGCAGGCGCCGGCCGCGCCGACACTGGCGCCGCTGCTCGCGCTGGTGCTCCTCGCAACCTCCCCCCAATTCCTCGTCACCGCGATGACGCCCTTTGCGATGACCGCGCATCTCGCGCTCAACATGGTGTGGCTGTGGTGCTTCCTCCGCGATGACCGGCGCGGCGTAGCGGGCGGCCTGGCGGTCGGGTTTCTGGCCACCGGGCTGCATCAGCTTGTCTTCCACCCCCTGTTCGTGCTGCCGTTCGTGATCGAGTTGCTGATCACCAAACGCTGGGCGCGCGCCGCCGCATACGGCGTCGGTTACGCAGCGATCGGCCTGTTCTGGATCAGCTATTGGCATGTCGCCTATGCGCTCAACGGCATCGTCGATGACGGTGGTGGCGCTGCGGCGAGCGGCGTCGTGCGGCTCGGCCAGGTCGTCATGACGCTGGCCAGCCAGTTCGACCTGGGCAGCATCATCCTCATGCTGCTCAACCTACTCAGGCTGATCGCATGGCAGCATATCCTGATCATTCCTCTGGCGCTGCTGGCCTGGCCTGCGGTGCGGCGTGGCGACGGGATCGCCCGTCCGCTCGCCGGCGGAATCGTGCTGACCCTCGCGGTCGCGCTGGTGCTGATGGCCGATCAGGGCAATGGCTGGGGCTATCGCTACCAGCACGGACTGCTCGGCAATTTGTGCCTGCTGGCGGTCTATGGCTGGCAGGCCGTGGCAAAGGCGGCCGACGCGGCTCGGCTGCGCACCGCCATGCTGATGGCGACCGGGTTCACGCTGTTCGTCCTGCTGCCGCTCGACGTCACCGCGGCCTATCGGCTGGTGCGCCCCTATCGAACCGCGCATGCCATGATCCAGGGCGCGGCGACACCGATCGTGCTCGTCGACCCGGCCGGATCGATGACCGCGCAGGATCTGGTGCGCAACGCGCCCGATCTTCACAACCGGCCGCTGACCCTGGACCTCGGTCAGCTCGGCACCGCACAGCTGCGCGCGCTGTGCGCGCGCTATCCGATCGCGCTGTTCGCACGCCGCGAGGCCGCGATCGCTGGCATACCCGGCGATCCCCCCGCCGACCTACCGGATCACCGCCGCACGCTGGAGGCGATCGGCTGCCGGGTGGTTCGCCCTGCCGCATGGGCGAGCGCGCAGCCGGGGTGACCCGCGCGGCCGCGCCGATCATCGTTAACCAAGTCTTAGCGCCAGCGCGGTAGGTTCGATCGGTCACAGCGGAGGTTTCAATGCGCAACGAACGGATTGCCGATTTCCGCTTAGCGATCAAAGCCGGTCGATCGATCGACGTGACGATCGTCATGCCGTGCCTCAACGAGTTCGACTGCCTGCCGCACTGCATTGCCAATGCCCAAGACGCGCTGGCGGCGATCCAGACCCAGCTCGGCCTTTGCGGAGAGATCGTCATTGCCGACAACGGGTCGACCGACGGCAGCCAGGCGCTGGCCGCGTCGCTCGGTGCGCGGGTGGTCGCGGTGCCGCAGCGCGGGTATGGCGCGGCGCTGATCGGCGGGGCGAATGCTGCGTTCGGTCGCTATGTGCTGATGGGCGATGCCGACGGCAGCTACGATTTCACCGACGGCATCGCCATGATCCGGTCGCTGCACGACGGCGCCGAACTGTGCATGGGCTCCCGCTTCAAGGGCGGGATCGCGCCGGGCGCGATGCCGTGGAAGAACCGCCATATCGGCAACCCGGTGTTGACCGGCATCCTCAACATCCTGTTCCGCGCGCGGATCGACGATGCCCATTGTGGCCTGCGCGCGATCCGAAAGGACGCCTTCCTCGGTCTCGGCCTGACCGGCACCGGCATGGAATTCGCCAGCGAAATGGTGATCAAGGCTGCGCTCAAGCAGCTGACGATCACCCAGGCACCGGCCAAGCTGCTCGCCGATCTGCGCGATCGCCCGCCGCATCTGCGCCCGTGGCGCGACGGTTGGCGGCATCTGCGGTATCTGTTCATGCTGAGCCCGACCTGGCTGTTCGCGGTCCCGGGGGTCGCCGCGATGGGGATCGCCGCCTGCGTGCTGCTCGTGGCGCTCGCGCATCTGCTGGGCGCGTTGCACGGCGAAACCCCGTTCGGCACCAGCTGGACCATCGCCGCAGGGTTCCTGTTCACGACCGGGCATCTGGCAGCGATCCTGGCGCTCGCGACGCATTTGTCGAGTGTCCGGCAGGGGTATCGCCGGCTGGGACGCGTGCTGACGCGTCACGCGCGTGCGCTGACGCTCGAAACGATGCTGGCCGCCGGGGCGGCGATGATTCTGCTGTCGCTGATCGGCCTGTTGGGGATCGGCTCCTATTGGCGGAGCAGCGGCTTTGCGGCGTTGCCCAACACGCTGCCGCTAGTGCTCGCGGCACTGTTGGGCGCGGTCGGCGCGCAGAACGTGCTCGGCGGATTCCTGCTGGCAATCATCGCCGGGCATGAGGCCAAGTTCATGCCCGCCCCGCCGCTGGCCGCCCTGCCGCTCGTCGACGCGGCGTAATGCCAATTTTGCCCAGACGCGAGCTGCGCTACGTCGGCGTGTCGGGCTGCTGCGCGCTGGTGAACAACGCCCTGCTGATCGGCCTGGATTCGGCGGGCCTGGGCGCGCTCGGCTGCGTACTGGTTTCCGCGATCGTGATGATTCCGCTGGCCTATATCCTGCACACGCGGTGGACCTTTGCCACCGTCGCCGAAAGCGCGGGCTTCGTGCGATACGCCGCGGTTGCGTTGCTGAACCTGCCCGCGTCGGCGCTGCTCGTGCTGCTGCTGCACGATTGGGTGCGGCTGCCGATGGTGGCCGTCGCCCCGATCGTCACGATCGTGCTGTTCTGCTTCAACTTCTTCGCGGCGCGCTGGTCGATCGCACGACAGCACGGCAGACCGCTCGCCACCTTCCACCGAGGACGCTCATGACCATTCCCACCGGCCTGCTCACGGACTTCGTCGCGCGTTATCCGGCCCAGCCGGCGACCGCCTTCTTCCGTTCGATCGAGATTGCCGTCCTGGCGCGGGCGATGCGCGGCCACACGGATGGCATCGGGCTCGACCTTGGCTGCGGCGACGGAATCCTGACCGATATCCTGTTCCAGGAAATCGGCGAACGTCCCGACCTGATCGGGATCGACATCGACCCGCTCGAAACCGAGGCGGCCGCGGCCTATTCCTTTTATCGCCGCATCCACACCGCCCCCGCGCAGGCAATCCCCGAGCCCGACGCCAACATTGACTATGTCGTTTCCAACTCGGTCCTCGAACACATTCCCGATCTCAACGGCGTGATCGCCGAGGTGGGCCGCGTGCTCCGGCCGGGCGGGCGGTTCTTCTTCACGGTCCCGTCGGCAGAATTCCGCGACAATCTGTCGGTCGACCTCAAGGGCCAGGCGCGCAGCCGCTATCTCGAGAAGCTCGATCGGCGGCTGGCGCATTTCCATTATCTGTCGGCATCGGACTGGCACGAGATGTGCGGCCGCCACGGGCTTACGGTAGAGACCACCGACGGCTATCTCGACTATCCCGAGACGCGGCGATGGGAAACGCTGTCGAACATGACGGGTGGGCTGCTCCACACACTGGCCGGTGGCAAGGATCGACCGATCGAGCTTCAGCGTAAATTGAAGGTCCGGCAGCTCCAGAACACGATGCGGATCCCGCGCCCGATCGCCTCTGCCGTCGCCAACGTCGTCAAGATGAACATGGCCGAGCATTCCGTCACGAACCGCCAATCCTGCTTGCTCGTCACCGGTCGACGCTAGGACGGCGTTCGCTGTCCGGCCGCGTCGGACAGCACGCTCTCGATCGACGTCTCGATCGAGAGCCGGGTCCGGTTGCGCGCATACCATTCGCGCGTCGACGTTCGCAGCACCGCGCCTGCCCGGTCGCAGGCGAGGATCGCCTCGGCAAGCGCGGCCGGCGTCGCGTCTGCCGCGACGAAGCCGTTCTCGCCGGACTGGACCAGCTCGACCGCGGCATTGTCGGGTCCGGGGACGACGACGACCGGAACGCCGCGCGCCGCCGCCTCGACGACGACCATTCCATAGCCCTCGCGTGCCGAGGGCTGAACGATCGCGATTGCGCCAGCCATCGCCTTTTCCATGACGGGCTCGTCGACGAACCCGGGCAGCGCGATGCGGTCGCCGAGCCCCAGCTGCGTGATCTTTGCGGACACGGCGGCGTGATCGGGACCCTGGCCGAACAGCGTGGCCCGAAGCGCGGGACGCTCGTGCATCGCGATCGCCAGCGCGTCGATCAGCAGCGACAGCCGCTTTTCTGGGATGAACCGTCCCGCATAGACGACGGTCGGGGGCGTCGAACTCTCGAGCAGGTCGTGATGCGCGTCGCTCGCGTAGAGACCGGGAAGCAACGCGGACTGGCCCTTGAAGCCGATCGCCTGAAGCCGTGATTGGTGCACCGTGCTGAAGCTGTACGCGGTTTGCGGCACCTTCGCGCACAGCGCCTGTACCCACCAGCCGACCGCACCGAGCGGCCCCAGATACTCCGCCCAGTAGGGCCGGCTCCAAACCTCGAACCAGTCGACCGCGATCGTGAACCGGGCAAATGGTCGCACCAGCGCGGCCGCCAGCAGCGAGAAGAACGGGAACGATGCGGTGTGGACCCGGTCGTAGCATCGCCCATGTCGCAGCAGATGGAAAAACACACCGATCCCGAACCGTATCGGCGGCCAGACCCGCCTTTTGCCGTTGCTGTAGAGCGGCAGGCGAGGCCCGACCGCCACCACGCGCACGCCGGCCAGTTCCGGTTCGTTCCCGGGGGCCCATTGGGTCAGGGTCAGATAGGTGACGTCATGGCCCGCCCGCGCCAGCGCCAGCGCGAGATTGCGGTACCAGCGCTCCGCCCCGCCGATCGTCCACGGATAGAGGCAGTCATACATGATACAGAACCGCTGTGCCGTCCGCCCGTCGGCGGAGGCGGCCCCGTGGCCATCTTTGCGCTCGGAACCAATTGCCGGCACGCCACCGATCATCGCCATCCGCTGCGGGGTGTTGCTCAAGCCGAAGCCCTTTTTCCAGCCGATATGCGACCGAATGCCCGGCCGATGAGCAGCTCGTGCGACCCAATGACCGACATAAAGCACAGCTTTTACCCCCGGTCGCAACCATCAATCCCACATCCGCGCGGATCCGCGACGACGGTGCTGCGCGGTCGCTCTCGCACCGTATCGTCGACGCGGTTTCGGCGCGAGGCGCGAACACCGCGTTGATCCTGTTCGCACTCACGTCGCCACGTCGAGGACTTCCAGGCGCTCAGTCGCTAGAGCGCATTTCCGAGGACGGACGTTCTTTCCTCCGCTCCTGAGCGCCACCAAGCGTGACGAGAACGGTTCAGGTTCGCCCTGTTACTGTAGCGCAGATAGAGGTTTGACAGGGGTACGACGATGCAGACCCATGCGGCGGCGACGGCGCGATCTGCTTGCCTAGCTTGCCTTTCAGCGTTGGTCGCTAGCTGCGCCTCAGTCAGCCCGGTCGAGGGACCGGTACGGTTGGGGCAGACCGCTTCGGTCAACGGACCGCGTGTACGTGCAGAGAGGGTGATTGAAGACAGCCGATGTCCAAGCGACGCGCAGTGCATTTGGGCCGGTCGCCTCATCGTGCGCACGCTTGTCCTAGGCGGTGGATGGTCGAAGCGGATCGATCTTACGCTTGGCGTACCCGAAAACGTCGCGGACGGCAGTCTGACGCTGATCGACGCAACGCCGGCTCGGAAGGTCGGGAAGCGGGGCAACAGGCAGTTTCCGTATCGCTTTACCTTCGCGTTTCGAGGCGGCCTCTGACCTTGTCGCCGGCCGGCTGGCGAACGCGTCCAAACGGGTGCCGCTGCCGAGACTGAGCCGGCCTATCGGTGCGGCATCGCCGTTGGCTGTCATGTCTTTGCAACCGAAGCTTCGCAAAATTGGCACGATCGGAAGGCACATCGCGCCTCGCGGGACCGCAAGAACGGCCGCGCTTGGGGGAACGTCATGATCCGATCTGCTACTAGCCTTTTCGCTCTGGCCGCAGGGCTTCTGTGCGCCGACGCCGCTTCCGCCCAGACGGCGAACGAGACCGGCGAGGCATCTTTGGGCGACGCCCCCATGATCGTCGTCACGGCGAAATCGACGCGGTCCTCGACGGCCATCGCGCAGAGCGAGATTCAAAAGATCCTGCCGGGTGTCTCGCCGCTCAAGGCGATCCAGACCCTGCCAGGCGTGCTTTACATCACGGCAGACCCGTGGGGCTACAACGAGCAGAACGCGCAGATTTTCATCCACGGCTTTGCCGCCAACCAGCTTGGCTACACGATGGACGGCATACCGCTGGGCGACCAGAGCTACGGCAACTACAACGGCCTGTCGCCGCAGCGTGCGGTGATCTCGGAAAATGTCGGGCGCGTGGTCGTCTCCACCGGTGCCGGCGATCTCGCCACCGCGTCCAACAGCAATCTGGGCGGGACGGTCGAGACCTTCTCGTCGAATCCGCTCGACAAGCTCGGTGTCCAGGCCGCGCAGACGGTCGGCAGCTATGGCACATCGCGCAGCTACGTCCGCGTCGATAGCGGCACCTTCGGCGGCAACAATTCGGGCTATGTCTCGGCCGCCCGGCAGCGCGCCCGCGCGTGGGATTTCGATGGCATCCAGGGCGGTTGGCAGGCCAATGCCAAGTTCGTGCACGACGACAGCGCGGGCAAGCTGACACTCTATGCCGACTACAACGACATGACCCAGCCGAACGAGGATGCGACCGTCTTCTTCAAGCCCTCGGCCGGCGGCACCGCGACCGCGGTCCAGCTCTACACGCCCTACACCAAGCCGTTCTTCTATCCCGATTTCACCGGCTACCGGACCGCCTACTTGAGCGCGCTCGGCAACTCTCCCGCATCCGCGGGCAGCAACTACCGCAACTATTATTCGGATGCGCAGCGCACCGACTATCTCGGCTATGCCCGCTACGACGCGCGTCTGTCGGACAAGATTACCTGGTCGACGACCGGCTATTTCCATCACAACGATGGCGCCGGCGTCGTCGCCGGCCCGCTCGGCCAGTCGATCACCACGGCGCAGCCTTATCTGGATCCGGCCTATGCGACGCTGCCGGCCAATTGCCGCTTCACCGGCAACAACAACGGCGTGCGCCCGGCAGCCTGTACCGCGCTCACGAGTGCCCAGGCCGCAGCGGCCGGCGCCGCGCTGGTCGCCGCGACCGGCGGATCCGGCCTGATCACCCGCACGACGGAATACCGCATCGATCGCGGCGGCGTCATCTCCGCGCTCACTCTCGACCTCGGCAATCACAAGGTCGAACTCGGCGGCTGGTTCGAGCATAACAGCACGACACAGTGGCGCCGCTGGTACGGCGTGGACGTCAACAATCCCGGTTCGAGCACGCCCTATATCCGCCCGCTCGAGGCCGCCCAACCCTTGTTCACGCAGTATCAGGGCGAGGCACGGATCAACCAGTTGCAACTGCACATCCAGGATAGCTGGCAGGTGTCAGAGCCGCTGCTCGTCAACGCCGGCTTCAAGACCAGCGCGCAGTGGGCCAACGGGTGGTTTCCCGTCCAACCGAAGGCGGGATCGTTGTCGGGGCTGTCGGGCGGCCTGCCCGAGGGGAGGATCAACACCTTGCGCTGGTTCCTGCCGGCGGTCGGAGCAAGCTACGAGCTCAACGATCACGAACAGCTGTACTTCAACGTTCAGAAGAACCTGCGTCAGTATCAGGCCTATCTCGCGGGCGGTGGGGGGCCGTGGTTCACCGGCAGCCAGGCTGCGTTCGATGCCTTTGCCGACGAGGGCAAGCCCGAGAGCAGCTGGACCTACGAAGCCGGCCTGCGCACGCGCCGTACCTTCGACGGCGACATCGGGCTCGACGCGCAGATCAACTACTATCACGTCGTGTTCAACGATCGGCTTCTGGCCATCTCGACCAACCCGGGCGGTATCGCCGGCAGCGGTATCACCGGCGGCACGTCGATCCTGGTCAATGTCGGCGACGTGAAGACGGACGGCGTCGATGCAGCCTTCACGCTACGCTTCGGTCGAACCTTCTCGCTCTACAATGCGACGTCGTACAACCTGTCCAAATACCAAAGCGACTACACCTCGGCGGCGACCGGGATCGGCGGCGCGACCGATAGCTGCATCGGCGGCTTCCTCGTCACCAACGGCGTGGTGCCGACCTGCGGCAAGCAACTGCCCGGCACGCCGAAATGGATGAACAAGACCGTGGCGACTCTCACCGTCGGCCCGTTCGACACGCAGTTGATCGGCGATTATGTCGGTCGTCGCTTCGCGACCTTTACCAACGATGCGAGCGTACGGTCCTATTTCCTGACCTCGCTGCGCGTTGCCGCCCGCGTGCCCGACGACGTGCTGCCGCTGCGGAAGGTAGAACTCGCGCTCAACGTGACGAACTTGACCGACAAGAAGGGCGTATCGACGGTGTCGATCGGGTCGGCAACGAACAGCTATTCGGCCTATCCGATCGCTCCGCGCCAGTGGTTCCTCACCCTGTCGGCCGCATATTGACCCGATGAGATGCTTGCCAACCGGTCCCGCCTATCGGGATCGGTTGGCACCGGTGATACGCAGCCTCTAGCGATCCTCCACGATCGTCCCGCCTTTCATGACCAAGCGAATCCGGCGGACGTCGGTGATGTCGACCGTCGGATCACCCGCCACCGCAACCAGATCGGCCAGCAGCCCGGGCTTTACCGCGCCCAGCCTGTCGGACATCCTTAGCCAGTGCGCGTTGCCGGAGGTCGCCGCGATCAACACTTGCGCCGGATTCAAGCCTGCGGCGGCCAGCAATTCCATTTCACGCGCGTTGCTGCCATGCGCGAACACCCCGACATCGCCGCCCATGCAGATCGGCACGCCCATCTTGATCGCCAGGCGGACGCTCTTGCGGCTAAGGTCTACCGCGGGCGGTGCAGGCTCGCTGCCGTTCCAGCCACGATACCGCGCCGTCGCGTCCGACGCGGCGAGCGTCGGGCACAACGTGATCCCCGCCTTGGCCATGCTCGCGAAGATTGCCGCGGTGCCGCCATAGCCATGCTCGATCGTATCGACTCCCGCGGCGATCGCACGCCGCATTCCCTCGGGCGTCGCGGCGTGAACCGCGACCGGCCGGCCCGCATCATGCGCAGCTGCGACCGCCGCCGTCATCTCGTCAAGGCTCAGCGTCGCTCGGCTGTCCTCGCCCGCCCGCCAGCGATAATCCGCATAGAGTTTGATCCAGTCGGCGCCCGCTGCAATCTGGCGCCGCACCGCCGCGACGATCTGATCGACGCCGGAAACCTCCTCGGCGCCCTGGGGGATCACGACGCCGGGCTCGAACCCCTTTGGGCCGTACGCGCCGAGCGCGACGATCGCGCGGGTCGCTACCGACAGGCGGGGCCCCGGCACGATATTCTGGTCGATCGCCGCCTTCAGCCCGACATCGGCGTAGCCGGCGCCTTCAGTGCCCAAATCGCGTTCGCTGGTGAACCCCGCGAGCAGAGTCGCCTTGGCGTTCGCCACCGCCCGCGCGGTGCGCAACGCCAGCGGCTCGTGCAGCACCTGATCGTCCCAGCTCGTCTCGTCATAGGGATGCAGGAACAGGTGGCCGTGCCCCTCGATCATCCCGGGCATCAGCGTATCGCCCGCGAGTTCGATCACGCGCGTACCCACGGGAACCGACAGATCGGGCCCGACCGCGACGATCCTGTCGCCGGTGACCAGCACCTGCCAGCCGGCATGGACCGCCGGATCGACGCCGTCGAAGACCCCGGCAGGCTTCAGCAGGACCGAAACGGGTTCCGCCGCTGGCGCCGCCCCTGTCGCGCCCCCGGACGGACCCATCATCACCATCGCCGCCACGATCGCCAGCCAACGCATGGTCTTTCCCCTATTGCCGCTTTACGCTGCGCGCATGAATACGGTCCTTCGGCGCGCGCGCAATCCGGTGATCCTGTTGGCCCTGCTGTCGACGCCGCTCGGCGCCGTCGCACGCAGTGGCCCGACCGATCTCGCGCGGTGGCAGGCCCAGGCGAGGCGGGTTGCGATCACGCGCGACGACTGGGGCATTCCGCATATCAAAGGCCGATCCGATGCCGATGCGGTGTTCGGGATGATCTATGCGCAGGCGGAAGACGATTTTCCGCGGATCGAGGCGAATTACCTGACCGCGCTCGGCCGTACCGCCGAAGCGGATGGCGAGGATGCGGTGTGGGCGGACCTCCGCCAGCGGTTGTTCGTCGACCCCGTCGCGCTGAAGGCGGACTATGCCGCGAGCCCACCCTGGCTGCGCACGTTGATGCAGGCCTGGGCGGATGGGCTGAACTATTATCTGGCGACGCATTCCCAGACGAAGCCCAAAGTGTTGAGCCGCTTCGAGCCGTGGATGGCGCTCAGCTTCACCGAAGGGAGCATCGGCGGCGATATCGAACGGATTTCGCTGAGCGACCTGAAGACTTTCTACGGTCAGCCGACTCCGCCGACCCCGGAAGAGCTCGGCATGATCCCGCGCGAGCCGTCCGGATCCAACGGTATCGCCATCGCCCCGCGACTGACCGCGAACGGCCATGCCTTGCTGCTCATCAATCCGCACACCAGCTTCTATTTCCGCTCCGAAGCGCAGATGACCAGCGACGAAGGCCTGAACGCCTACGGCGCGAGCACATGGGGCCAGTTCTTCATCTACCAGGGCTTCAACGCGAACGCCGGGTGGATGCACACCTCGGCCACGGTCGACAACGTCGACGAGTTCGCCGAGCGGATCACGCGGCGTGGCGACGGCTATGCCTATCGGTACGGGGGTAAGGGAATTGGCGGAGCCAGCCGGCCGGTGGTGGCGCGCACCCTCATGCTCCGCGTTCGCCAGCCCGACGGTACGATGACCGAGCGTCGCTTCACCACCTATCGCACGCATCACGGTCCGATCGTCGCCAGCAAGGGCGGGAAATGGATCGCCACCGCGCTGATGTGGCGACCGGTACCCGCACTCGAGCAAAGCTATCTGCGAACCAAGGCGACCGATCTCGCGGGCTATATGAAGGTCGCATCGCTGAAGGCCAATTCTTCGAACGACACGCTGTTCGCCGACAGCAAGGGCGCGATCGCGTTTCTGATGCCGCAGTTCATGCCGGTTCGCGACGACCGCTTCGACTATACCCGTCCGGTCGACGGCAGCGACCCGGCGACCGACTGGAAGGGCCTCCACACGCTCGCAAGCTTGCCGAGCGTGCTCAACCCGCGCGTCGGATGGGCGCACAACACCAATGACTGGCCGTGGAGCGCAGCCGGACCCGACAGCCCCAAGGCGGCGGACTATCCGCGCTACATGGATCAGGTCGGCGGCAACGCGCGCGGCGTGCATGCGGATCTGTTGCTGACGGGCAAGACCGGCTGGACGCCCGACACGCTGCGCGCCGCCGCGTTCGATCCCTACCTTCCCGCCTTCGCGCAGTTGCTGCCCGGACTGGTCGAGGCGTGGAGCGCGCTTCCCGCCGCCGATCCACGGCACCGGTCGCTCGCGGCACCGATCGCGTTGCTCAAGGGCTGGGACCATCGCTGGGCCTATGACTCCACCGCGACCAGCCTCGCGGTATTTTGGGGCGATCAGTTGTGGCGCGAGGTCGGCAGCTTTGCCCAGGCCGAACGGCTGAACGTGCCGGACTATATCGCCACCCGCGTCGGCCCGGACGCGAAGCTCGCCGCGCTCACCGCCGCCGTTGCCCGGCTGACGCAGGACTTCGGCGATTGGCGGACGCCGTGGAAAGAGGTCAACCGCTTCCAGCGACTGGACGACGCGATCGCGCCGCATTTCGACGACGCCCGCGCGTCGGTCCCGGTACCGTTCACCTCCGCCCAATGGGGCAGCCTCGCGTCGTTCGGCGCCAAGCCGTGGCCGGGGACGAAGCGATATTATGGCACCAGCGGCAACAGCTTCGTCGCGGTGGTCGAGTTCGGCCCGCGGGTAAAGGCAATGGCGATCATGGCCGGCGGCCAGAGCGGCGATGTCCGGTCACCACATTTCGCCGACCAGATGTCCCGCTACGCGCAAGGCCGGCTACGCCCGGTCTATTTTTACCCCGACGATCTGAAAGCCCATGCGCAGCGACCTTACGCTCCCGGGATGTAATGTCGGCGCCACTGCCCGTGGCAACGGTGATCAGGCGATTCCTTCCGTGGACGTAAGCGGCTTGTCGGCAACGACGATCCACATCAGCGAGAGGGCAACGCCGAACGCAGGCTTGGACTGCACGACCGTCATGCCCGGCGCGTCGAAACCGTAGTGGGCGCGCGCGGTCGGCGTGGTTCGCTGGGTCATATCGGCTATTCTGGGTTGCGGTTGTCGGTGGAGGACCAGTGGCGACTGGACACCGATCAAAAGAGTTTGCGGAGCGACAGGATGACGCTGCGCCCGACCGCATCGAGCAGGTCGGGCTGGTACCGGTAGGGCACCACGCCATTGGCATCGCGCACGCGTTGGCGCGCATCGGTGATGTTGGCGATTTCGAGCTTGAAGCCGAGATGCCTTGCCCAATCCTGGTGCGGCAGGAAATGATGGACGCTGAGCGAGCCGGTGACGTTGACCTTGCACAGGGGCTCGAACCGGAGAGTCGACGCAGCAACCGCGCCGCGAACGCGCGCGCTGCCGGTGCAGTAGAAGTCGAAGGTGCCGCCATTTCCGAGATAGCTCAGCCCGCCATAACCATAGCCGGACAGTCGCTGTGTCGTACCGCCCGTCACCGTATCGCCAGCCAGCAGGTCCAGTGTCGGCGCCCCCGGCCGCAGCTCGAGCCGGTCGGAAAACCGCACCGTCGGCCCGATCCCGCCATAAAAGCTGGGCCGATCGGGCAATCGTCCACCTGGGGTCGCCGGCGGTTTGGCACGGCCGAGCTGGCCGTTGGCGGCGAGCGTGAGATTCAGCGTCCGCCGACGCTCGCGGAAGATATTGGTCGGACGGAAGGCCACCGATACGAGCGTGCCGCTCGCGTCCCGGACGAACAGGTCGGGCAGCACCGCCTGGGTCACCGGGGTCAGCGCGTAGATGGTCTGGACGCCGTTGCGTATGTCCGCGACCTCGTAGGTGGCACCGATCCGGATCTCGCTCTTGGCGAAGGGTTTCACGGTCGCGCCAATCGACCGCGTGCGGCGAAGCTCGGCGGCCAGCGCAGGATTGCCGCCGAGGAACAGTGTGACCAGCGTCGAGCGGCCGGTCGCGAAATCGAACAGCGACAGCTGCGGCGCCGAAATCTGCGGCGCGGCGAGTTGGTCGAGCGTCGGCGCGGCGGCCGAGCGATTATACTGCGCCAACAGCTGAAGCCCGGTGAACGGCGCCCAGTTCAGGCCCAGCGTCCTGTCCGACAGAGTCCCGAACCCTTCGATTTGGCGCACGGCGGCGGAAGCGTTGGCCGACACTTCGCCAGCCCACGGCCACACGTCCTCGCGGCGCGAGGTGATCGGCAGATCCAGCGCCACTGCACTTTCGATCCGGCCGCGTCCGAACGCGATCGAGGCAATGGTAGCGCCCCGTGTCCTGCTGTCGGTGCCGATTTTTTCCGCCTCGACGGTCGCCGTCAGCGTGACGCGACCGGCGGGCAGGCGCAGCGGGGCGTTGGTCGCGACGAACTTGGCACCCGCGCCGTAGGTGGATTGGATCGTACGATCGACGAGCCGGCCAGCGACGAGGTCGGGGTCGAGCGGTCGGAACGGATTGGCTCCGGCGGCGATCGCAGCGTTGGCGCGCGTCACGTCGATCGCCTTTGCGACGACGCCATTCTTGCGCAGCGTATCGAGCGTGCCGGTCAGGTCCCATTGCCACCCGCGCCAGGCACCGCGCGCGACCCCGCCGGCGTGCAGCGTGGTGGTATCGGTACGCTGACGCAGCGGCGGCGCCTCGACGAGATAGCGCTGGAGCAGTACGTCCTGAGCGAACGGCGAATAGGGATTGCCCGCAGGAACGACGAGCGTCGCGCTGGCGGGACCGAACACCGTGACTTCGCGGCTATGATCGGCGGTCAGCGTCAACGCGCCTGAGAGCCTCGGCCCGATCCGGTCGGCGATCACCGCCTCGCCGTGAAAGGTGTCGTTGGACGGCGCCAGCGCATGAAACGGCGACAGGTCGAACAGTCGCGGCTGATTGGCCTGCGTGACGAAGCTACCGAGCCCGACGCTGCCGACAGACGGCGATGCGATCGGCACGGGTACGATGGCCACGACCTGGCCCGCCAGCGCGGACAAGGCCGGGTCGATCTCACCCCCCGGGCCCAGCCCCGTGATGTTCCCCCGCGCATCGAACGGTACGTCGGGATCCGGCCGGACACGACGCCGCGATTGCAACAACGCATCGGTATGCCGCGCGTCGAGCGACAGCGTCAGCCGACTATCGTCGTGAAGCCGCGTGAAATCGGAATGCGCATTGGCGTTGTCGGCGCCGCCGCGCGTCGACGTCCCGACGGCCTGTTTCAGTGCGAGCTGGTGAAACCGGCGCTTCGTAACGAAGTTGACGATCCGCCGAGTCGGGGGATAGCCGTATTGGAGCGCCACCGGCTCCGGAAAAACCTCAACCTTCTCGATCGCTTCCGGCGGCAGGTTTCCGATCTCCTGATACCCCGACACGCGCTGCGCGTTGAGGAGGAAGATCGGCTCCTGCCCGTCGCCCGATTGTGTCACGCCGCGGATGGTGCGGAGCAGCTCGCCGATCCCGGTGGCGCCGGTGGCGGATATCGCCTGCGCATCCAGCGTCGCCAGCGGCTGGAACACGGTGTCCACCGCGCCACGCCGACCGACGATCACGATCTCCGCGTCGCCGCCCGGTTCTTTGGACTGGCCGGGTGGCGGAGTCGCATCGATTTTGACGGGCATTTGAGACTGGCCGAAACCCGTCACCGACCAAGCTAGCAAGATGGTCGAGAGGCCGAGGCGGGTGCTGATGCGGGCGAAACACCAAGCCCGTCCGCTTCCCGCGAGAACCACGGGCGGCCGGTGGCACAGTGTGGCAGGAGGCAAACGCATGCGCCTGCGACGATCGGTATCAGCCACATCCGGCCATTCCATGATCGCCGACACCATTCAGCGGGTTTCGGCTGTAACGACCTCTCTCGTCAACACGTTACCCATGCGCGTTCGCATCCATAATCAATCCATCCCGACATGACCGCCACCGCGTTGCACTTGGCATAGGCCGCGCCGCTGCGGCCCGTTTCGACGATGAAGCGACCTACGTCAGCGGAATCGAGGTGGCTGGATCACTCGGCTGACGGCGGTGACGACCCACTTCCGGCCGCCCAGCGCAGTGCAACCGGACCCCTGAAGCGGACGCGCATTCATGTGGAACGATCGGCGCCTGGCTGAAGCTTTTTCTTGTTTTTCGGTTTGGGCATGGGCAGCTCGGCCGCGGTGCGGCGGAACAGTTCGCCCAGCCACTCGCGGTCTTCCAATTGTCCTGCATCGATCACAAGGCAGGGCTTCGCCCCGGGGTAAGGCGGCGCGGTGCCGGTGTCCGGTGCGTACGCTCGCCCCCCGTTGGTGGGCTTCACGAACAGCTGGTCGTCGCACACGAGCGCGACGAGTTTGCCGTCCAAGTATAGACCATATTCACCAAACATGGCGCGACCGGTTATCCCGCTTGCCGCTCCGCCGGCCTGGTCCACGATAAAGGCAACGGTTCCTGGGTCTGAAGACATGGTGCCGATCCTACGCGCTCGCGAAGCAGACTGGAAGCAAGCGTTCCGCAGCTAGTCGCTGACGCGAGCAGCACGCTGCTGCAGGACCATGTGCACCGGCCCCTTGCGCGAGCTGCCAGCGACCGTGGCCTCCCCGCGGAAGCCCGACGCGTCGTAGGTGCCCGAGCGGACGATCCGCATCGGCTCGCCGCCCTTCTGCGGGCAACTGAGCGCCTGCGCATACCGGCTGGATGCGACGTGTTGCGTCTCGACCTTGCAATGCGCCTTGGGATCCGGCGTCAACAGCGCCTCGATCCCCTGCCCCGCCGACACGAGCTTACGCTCGGCTTTCGACTTGCCCTTGATCATACGCTGGATGAAACCCGGAACTCCGGGCAGGGATACATCGACGACCGTAGAGGTGATCGCCCATTTCCCAGGCCGGATTGGCTCGGCCGAAGCGCCCGCGGACGACAGCGCAAGCACGAGAATGATATGTCTCAGCATGTTGCACCATAGCGCGTGGCACCCTCCCGCGCGAGCCTGCATATCGTCCGCGGCCGATGATCAGCAAACGAGATGACCAGACTCAGACCGGCCGCGACGGGAGGAACGGATCGCTGCACGTCATGCGCCCGGGCGCGTCGACCCGTCCCGATACCCGGCGCAGATAGTTGGGGACCGTCGCTACGCCGACCGTGATGTCGTACCATCCATAGCTCTTGCTCAAGGGCCAACGGCACTGCGCTTCGGTCAGCTCGGTGATCAGGGGCGTCGTGCCGACGCGTTCGGCACGCGCGACCAGCTTATGGCTGCGGTGCCCGTCGGGAAGGAGCAAAGTGATCTCGGTCGCGGTCGCGCGCCAGACCAGCCCAGACACCAGCGTCGGGTCGTCGCGATGCCCCATGAAATGGCGGTGAAACCCGTTCGGGCCGAGCACCCAAAGATCATACCGCCCCTCTCCGTCGAACGCCCAGCGCCCGTCCAACGCACGGCCCGGCTCGACCGTGAAACGGCGCGGGGGGTGCGACAGGTCGATCCGATCATAGACGTGGAACACGGCGGCCTGGCTGCCCTCGGCCGCGAAACGCAGCGTGATCGCGCCTTCGGTGATCGCTTCGCCGACGGTCAATGCATAGGGTAGCGGGCGGGCACGGCGGATGCCGGGCTCCTGCCACGGGAGTGCAGAGCTTGCCGGCGCCTGGGGACTGGGCTGTTTCGGGATTGCCGCGGCGCGCGCGGCGTCGCTTCGCGGATCGGGCATGGCGGCGAACGGCGCCGGATCGGCGGCGGTGAAGTCGAACGCCGAGGTCAGGTCGCCACACACAGCACGGCGCCACGGCGCGATATTGGGTTCGTGAAACCCGAACCGCCGTTCGAGGAAACGGATCACCGAGGTTTGATCGAACACCTGCGAATTGACCCACCCGCCCCGGCTCCACGGCGACACGACGTACATCGGCACGCGCGGCCCCAGACCGTAAGCACGGCCGCGATAGGCGGGCTGGTCGAGCGCAGCATCGCCCTTGCTGGGTTTCGTGTGGTAGCTGCCGGTCAGATCGACCGTCGACCCGCCGAGCATCGTACCGTCGACATCGTGCGACGGCGGTGCCGGCGGGGGGACATGATCGAAGAACCCGTCATTCTCGTCGAACATGATCAACAAGGCGGTCCGCGCCCAGATTTTCGGGTCCGCCGTCAGCGCGTCGAGGACCTCGGCGGTATAGGCGGCCCCCTGTGCGGGGCTCGACGGCCCCGGATGTTCGGAGCCTTTCGCCGTGGCGATGACGTACGACACCTGCGGCAGCCGCCCGGCCAGCACGTCAGCCCGCAGCACGTCGAGCCCGCGTGTCGTCAGCGCGCGATCGCGCAACGCCGGGTCTCCGCTGCCCTGGTGCGCGTCGCGGAACGCGGCGAAGCCGACCAGCGGATTGTCGGTGAAATTGTCGGCCATGTCCTGATAGATGCGCCAGTCGACACCCTTTTCCTGCAACCGCTCGACCACCGTCGTCCAGCGATAGGGTTCGGGATAGCCGCCATCCTTGGGAAAGCTGTCGTGCGAATTGCCGATCGCCGGACCGCCTTGCGTGCCGCCGGGATCGTTGGTCCCGCTCCACAGGAACAGCCGGTTGGTGTTGGTCCCCGTCTGCACCGAGCAATGATAGGCGTCGCACACGGTGAACGCCTCGGCGAGCGCGAACTGGAACGGGATATCCTCGCGCCGGTAATGCCCCATCGCGCGCTGGCTCTTGGCTTCGGGCCAATGCGCCATCCGCCCCTCGTCCCAGCCCCGCTGCGCATCGGGCCAGCTGTGCGGCGTGCCCTCCATCCGCATCAGATCGAAATTCGCGCGCGTCGCAAGGTGGAAGGGCAGCACGGTACGGGCGCCGCCGGGCGTCGTCCGGTCGCGCTGGTACCAGATCGGCGCAGGGTCCGCCGCACCGGTCTGCGCAGGCACGGGGATCGGCAATCGGTCGGCGAACCCGCGCACGCCGCGCAACGACCCGAAGTAATGATCGAAGCCGCGATTTTCCTGCATCAGGATGACGACATGTTCGACGTCCATGATCGAGCCCGTCTTCACATCGGGCGCGATCGCCGCCGCGCGCGCGATCGCGGCGGGAAACGTCGACAATGCCACCCCGGTGAGGCTGGCACCGAGCAGCGAACGGCGCGAAACTTCGGTCATCCGGGCAATCCCAAGGTGGACGGCATGGTCCGCCAACGTCGGCGAACCATGCCCATATCGCGTTAGAAGTCGAGCGACAGCGACGCCGTCACCGTCCGCGGCGTGCCCAGGAAGGCGGACCCGCCATCGGCGCTGGAGAGATAGCGTTCGTCGGTCAGGTTGGTCGCCTGCACCGTGAACGACACGCCCTTCAGCTGCGCGCTGACCGCTTCCAGATCGGCGCCGACATAGCCGCTGACCAGCGTGAAGCTGCCGGCCTGCGATTTGCCCTGCGTGTCGATATTGCGGTC
Source organism: Sphingomonas rhamnosi (assembly GCF_036663615.1). Classification (NCBI taxonomy): domain Bacteria; kingdom Pseudomonadati; phylum Pseudomonadota; class Alphaproteobacteria; order Sphingomonadales; family Sphingomonadaceae; genus Sphingomonas; species Sphingomonas rhamnosi. Next base: position 878,764 of record NZ_JAXOJJ010000001.1, on the reverse strand, counting down.
GCCGGCGAACTTGGTGGCGACGCCCGCCTTGAAGAACGACTTCTTATAGTCCGCCGACAGCACCCACATGGTGCGCGGCGAATTGATCACCTGCTGCCCGGGCGTCACGCCGACATCGGCATCCTGCGCGGCGTTGCCCGTGCCGATATAGGTCGCGTGATTGTAGGTGTAGCTGCCCGACAGCGTCAGCGGCGCCGAGACGCGATAGGCCAGCGCCGCCTCGATCCCGCGGCTCTTCACCCCGCCGACGTTCAGATAGACGCTGTCCTGCTGTTCCAGATAGTCGATCCCGGTCACGAGGTTCGACGAGATCGAGACGATCTGGTTCTTGAACTTGATGTCGTAGCCGGTCAGCGAAGCCTGGATGCGGCCGGTGTTGTAGCGGGCGCCGATCTCGATGTTGTTCGCGGTTTCCGGGCGCAGGTTGCGGATCGTCTCGGGCGGCTGGCCGAGCGGGCCGTTGCCGATCGCCGCGAAATTCTGCGAATAGCCCGCGAACAGCTCCATGCCGTGCAGCGGCGTCGCATAGGTCAGGCCGGCGTTGATCAGCGGATCGGAATGCGACTGGATCGATGTCGTGCTGAGATCGCCGAGCAGCTCGGTCCGGCTTTGGTCGAGGAAGAACTGCTTGACGCCCAGGCGCGCCGTGAGCGGGCCGTAGGTCAGCGCGTCCTCGGCGTAATACATCACCTCGTCGAGGCCATAATCGGTGCTGAACTGGACGTAATAGGGCGCGCCGTCAAAGGCGGGGCCGACCGCCGCATTGGTGACCTTGTGCCAGTCGCGAAGCTGGTTCGCGCGGCTGTGCTCGAACCAGAACCCGGCGCGGAACTGGTTCTGCACCGCGCCGAAGTCGTGCTGCCAGTCGACATCGCTGGTGAAGCCCATGCGGTCGTTCTTATAGTGGGTATGCCGGTAGGACATGACCGCCGTCGCGCTGGCGGCGTAGCAGCTCGGCGAATATTGCGCGGGCACGCCGGCGGTTCCCACGCAACCCGGGGTCGGCGTCGCAGCGGCACCCGTCGGGGTGACGAAATAGATCATCCCCAGCGCGTCGCTGCCGCGGACCGTGGACCCGCCGGCATATTCGCTTTCCGGCTTACCGGCGCCGTCATTGGTGACGTCGACGAGATACGGCGGCGCGAAATCGCCGCGGCCGCGCATCCGGTGATAATAGCCCGCCGCCTGAAGCTTCACCTCGCCGATCTCGGTGCGCGCCTTCAGATAGCCGAACAGGTTCTTGCGCAACGCGCGCGAGGTCGAACGATAGGCCTGATCGACATAGGGCAGCCCCGTCCAGTTGTCGGTATAGGCGTCGTGGTTCGGGTCGTTCGCGAACTGTTGGGTCGATACCGATCCGAATTCGGATTCGTCGGCATCGTCGTACGAGACGAAGCCGGTCAGGTCGACCGAACCGACCCGGCTGAGCAGCTTCGCATCGACATGGTCGCGGCTGGTCTTGCCCGATCCGCCGATCCAGTCGCGAACCCGCGAGGTCGATGCGCTGATATAGGCGGTGGTGTTCGGCGCGATCGTGCCGGTGTCGCCGCGCACATAGAATTTCCGCGCGCCAAAGTCTCCGCCCGCGGCGGTGAAGCGCAGGCGGCTGTCGGTGGTGGGATCGGACGTCACGTAATCGAGCGTCGCACCGAGCGCCTCGTTCGACCGCGACGAGATGTCGGCCGTGCCCTGCGACACGTTGACGGTCTTGAGGTCGAGCACGTCGATATAGCGGTTGGCGCGCGATCCGCCGCCATAGCCCGATCCGCCGTTCGGCAGGCCGTCGATGGTCGATCCGATCTGCTGTCCGCCGCCGCCGCCGCTGTTGAAGCCGCGGATGCTGATCGACGTCACCCAGTCGGACGAGCCGAATGCATCGCCCTCCGCCACGAACACGCCGGGCAGTTCGTTGATGACGTCGTTGACGCTGGCGAGCGCCGACTGGCGTTCGATCATGGGGGCGGTGACGCGCGTATTGGCAAAGGCGGTGGATTGCCCCGTCACGACGATCTCGTCATTGCGCGCCTGATCCGTATCGCCGGCAGGGGGCGTGGCGGTCGCGGCCGGTGTTTCCGTCGTCGATTGCGCACGTGCGTTCGTCGTCGCCGCGATCGCCATGATCGCGGCCCCCATCATCCACTTGGTCATGTCGTCTCCCCGTGCCCCGGTCCGAATGTCGCCGGGCCTCACCGTCCCGACGCCCCTGCAAGCATCGTGTGACGTCAGTGTGACATTATGTGGATATAGTTGGTATTTTGTGGGTTGTCCGAACCACGGTAATGGGGAAACAGGCCGGAGGGGAGAAGCCGCGTGACGCAGTCGGATCGCATTACCAGTCTGGTCGCGTTGCTCGAAGCGCGCGGATCATGTTCGATCGCGATGCTCGCAGAGCATTTCGCGGTGTCGGACGAGACGATAAGGCGTGATGTCCGCCAGCTCGAAGCGAGCGGCCGGGCGTACAAGGTCCATGGCGGGGTCAAGCTTCCCGACAACCGGCTGGAGGCGCCGTACCGATTGCGGATGCAGGCGCAGTCGGACGCGAAGCAGGCGATCGCGCGCCGTGCGGCGACGCTGATCGAGGACGGCATGACCGTGCTGATCGATTCGGGCACCACCTCGTGCTGGGTCGCGCGGGCGCTGGCCGATCGGCGGCAATTGACGATCGTCACCAACAATCTGGAGGTGGCGGGAGACATGCTGGGACGCGACGGGATCCGCGTGTTCTTCGCGGGCGGCGCGGTCAACGTCGATTACCGCGCGACCTTCGATGCGGAGGCGATCCGATATTCGCGGCGGTTCTCACCCGACGCGACGATCTTGTCGATGGGCGCGATCGAGGCGAAGCGCGGCTTCATGGACTTCGAGCCCGACGAGGCGGCGTACAAGAGCGCGCTGCTCGATGGCGCGCGGCGGGTGATCGTCGTCGCCGATGCGGAAAAGTTCGATCGCGCGGGCACGGTCCACGTCGCCGACTTCGCGCAGGTCCATGATCTCGTCACCGATCTGCCCGCGCCGCCCGCGATCGCCGATGCGGCGACGCGCGCGGGCGTCCGGCTGCATACCGCCTGAGCGCCGTTACCTGGGCCGCGGCTGACCGACGAACCAGATCGCCGAGACGAAGGTCAGCACCAGCAACACGGCGCCGGTAACTACGCCCGCATCGAGGAACAGCCCGAGCCAGTCACGCCCCGGACTGGTCGTGCTCCGCATCAGCAACAGTCCGATGCTGCCCGAATAGCCGAACGCGTCCGCCAGGTAGATCAGGAATCCGGCCGTACCCGCCGAGGGGCTGGCCGCCATGATCCGGTCGAACAGGATCGCGCTGAACGGCGCATAGGCGAGATAGATGCCGATTCCGGTCAGGATCATGCCGGTGACGGGCCCGATCGAACCGGCGCGCAGCGCGATCATCGATCCGGCCAGGATCGCGGCGCCCGCCATGATGACGCCGTGGATCGTGATCACCGCATGACGGTTGTCGCGCACCAGCCCCAGCATCGCCAGGCCGATCAGCACGATCACCGTCACCGGGACTTCGGTCGCCACATACAGCGCGGGCGTTGCCGGATGGTGGAGCCCGATCCATAATTCGGGCGCGAAATTGTCGCGCAGATCGCGCAGCGCCGCGAGCATCGTATAGCCTGCGATCAGTGCGGCCATCGGCATCCAGTGCCGCCGCAGATAATCGCGTCGCGCTGCCGCATCCATCGGCCCCCGCGCGCCTCTCGCGCGAACGTCCGCCCCGTCCGGCGGGGGCGATCGCGCCAGCGCGGCCATCCCCGCCAGCAGCAGCGGGGTGAAGACCAGCCCAGTCAGCGCCGGCATCCAAAAGGGGCTGACGCCGTGCTCGAGCAACAGGCTGCCGACCGATCGGCTCGCGCCCGACGACAGGATGAAGCTCGCCGTCAGGATCGACGCCAGCACCTCCGAATTGCGCCGCCCCTCCAGGTAGCTGAAGACCAGCCCCCAGATCATGCCGAGCGGCAGGCCGTTCAGCAGCATCGCCAGCGGCCCCCACCGGGCGGGTAGCAGCGCGAGCAGCAGCAGCGCCGCCCAGGCCGCGCCGATCAGCGACAGGATCAGCCGCGTGCGATGCTCCGGCCGATGGACAGAAACGACGTGCACGCCGATCAATTTCGACAGCGCATAGCCGACCGCCTGCGACAGGATCAGCGCCGTCTTGTAATCGAGCCCCGCAAACGCCGCCGGGACGCCGTCGAACCCGGCCGCTGCGATCGGCTTGCGAAACCCGTACATCGCAAAATACACGCAGAACGCGGCGATGCCCGGCATGATCGTCGATAGCCTGGCCGGGAAGCGGTTTGTCGACGACGGAGACCATGAGTTCACCCGCAGGCGCTATGCGCCATACGTTTCACCAGCGTGACACCCTGCTGGCCGTCCATAAACTCCAGAGCGGATACGGCGCGCGCCATCGATGCGACACCCGCACTCACCGAGTTAGCGGCGAACGACGATGGATTTGATGCCGTGTTACCGATGTAGTGATGCCGCGATGTCGGGACCAAGATGGGGCAGAAGATCCAGTTCCCGGTCGTTAACGCCCTCAAATTCACCACACCCCACGTCTGCGCCCCCTCATCGGTATGTACTGGAGATGTTAGCGGCGGCTGAGGGTCCGCCGGCAGCGGACGTTCAACAGCCGATGAGCAAACGTCCGAGAGCAATTGGTCCGTGTGGTTACCGCTGCGAAGCGAGCGCCTGCACGAAGTGACCAACGAGAGGCTAACGTATTGGCAGGGTAGGAACGGCCGATCGGGTTAACTTCGGGCGCGTCATGACGCGAGCATCTCGGAGGTTGACGTCCAGGCCGCTCTACCGCGGTGGAACGTCGAGGCCTCGGCGCGATAAACCGGGGCCGTCAGGTAAACCGATCGTGCTCCTGCACAGGTTCTGCATCGAATCAGATCGTGTTCTGCGGGGAGTACCGCATCCGATCCAGATGCACGTCCGCCATAAATGCTTCTCACTATCGGGAGACCATGATGGACGCGCGCGCTAATCCGACGGACCGGATGATCTCCAAGATCGGGGCGGTGCTGACGCTGGTGGCGATCGCCGAATTCGTCGTCGACGGCAATGATTTGGGCGCGGTCGTCGGTGGGTTTGCTGTCCTCTGGCTCGCCCTCATGCTGGCGACCCGACGCGCGGTGCTACGCGACGCGACCGCGCGCGTCGCGGCGATCGTCGCCAGCCTGTTCGCCGTGGTGCTGGTCGACGATCCGAGCCTACTCGCCTGGCTGCTGTTCTGCATCTCGTTGGCGCTCGCCAGCCTTTTGCCGCGCCGCGGGTTCGACGATGCGCTCGCTTGGGGATTGCGCGTGGCGTGGCTCGGCTTCACCGCTATTCTGTCACCGGTGCGGGATGCCGCACGTATCGCCATCGTCCGCGAACGCCAGGGGCGGACGGCAGGCGGTGTCCGCGCCGTGATTCGAATGCTCGTCATCCCGATCGGCGGCGGCGCCATTTTTCTCGCGCTGTTTGCGTCCGCCAACCCGCTGATCGATCGTGCCCTTGCCACCATCGTCTTACCCGACACCGTGACGATCGTCTGGCGGAGCCTGCTCGCAGCGCTGGTCGTCGTCGCCGTATGGACGACCCTGCGGCCGAGTGCGGCAGCAACGCGATTGGCACGCGACGCCGACCGTCCGACGATTGCCGCACGCGATCCCGGCATGGCGACGCTGACGCTGTCGCTCGTGACCTTCAACGCGATCTTCGCGATCGAGAATGCGCTCGACATCGTCTTCCTATGGAGCGGTGCGCGCCTGCCGGCCGACGTCACGATGGCGGACTACGCGCATCGCGGGGCATATTCGCTGATCGTCACCGCGTTGCTGGCCGCGCTGTTCGTACTCGTGGCATTCAGGCCGGGAAATGCCGGCGCGACGCGGCCGATCGTACGCCGCCTCGTAGCAGTGTGGATCGGGCAAAATTTGCTGCTTGTCGCCTCCAGTGGTTTGCGCACGCTCGATTATGTCGATGCCTATGGGATGACCGTTCTTCGGCTTGCCGCACTGGCGTGGATGGCATTGGTAGCGACGGGGTTAGCGCTGATCGGCTGGCGTCTGCTGACGGGGCGGTCGACGGCATGGCTGATCAACGCAAATGCGCTTGCGGCGGCGACGGTGCTTACGCTCGCAAGCGTCATCGATCTGGGCGCGACCGCGGCGGCGTGGAATGCGCGGACTGCGCTGACGGCAGGCACGTCGGGGCCCCCGCTCGACCTGTGCTACATGGCGCGCCTCGGCTCGTCTGCGCTCGTGCCGCTGGCGACGCTCGAGCGGCATACGCCGCAGCCATTGGTTCGCGATCGTATCGCCTGGTTACGGTGGGAGGCGCAGCGCGACACGATGCAATCCCAAGCCACGTGGCGGAGCTGGACACCGCGCGCCGCGCGCAGGCTCGACACAGCCGAAACGCTCGTCGGCGTCCGCCCGCCAGTCGTACGCGCCGCCCCGAACGGCCGAGACTGCGACGGATCCGTGAAACCACCACCCCCGGCCATCCGGGTTACGCCGACCCCGCTCCCGACCCCGCGGCCGACCCCGTTGACGGCAGGGGCGGAACGATGATCCTGTGCCCCATGCCCCGCACCATCCTGATCGTCGACGACGATCCCCATATCCGCCAGCTCCTCGTCTTCGCGCTCGAGAAGGCGGGACTCGCCGCGATCGAGGCCCAGGACGGCGAGGCGGCACTGGCGCTGGCCGCCGCACAGTCGCCGGACCTCGTCATCCTCGACATAAACATGCCGCGGATGGACGGGCTTGAAGTCTGCCGCCGCCTGCGCGCGCGCGGCGATACCGGCGGCGGTGTCCCCATCCTGTTCCTGTCCAGTCGTGACGACGAGATCGACCGTGTGCTCGGCATCGAACTCGGCGCCGACGATTATGTCATCAAACCCTTCTCGCCGCGTGAAATCGTCGCGCGTGTCATGGCCATCCTGCGCCGCACCGCAGCGCAGGCGCCCCCCACTGATACCGGGCGCGACCTGACCCAAGGCCGCCTGCGCCTGGAGCTCGATGGCTGGCGTGCGCTGTGGGACCATGCCGACGTGCCGCTCACCGTGACCGAGTTCCAAATTCTCCGCCTGCTCGTCTCGATGCCTGCCAAGGTGTTCAGCCGCGATGCGATCATTGATCGGCTTCACGGCCCCGGTTTCGCTGTCACGGACAGGACTATCGACAGCCATATCCGCAACCTCCGCGCGAAATTCGCACGTGTCGATGCAGCGGATCTGATCGAGACGCGGGCGGGAATCGGCTATCGCCTGGGCGCGTGTACGGGGACGTGATTGCCGTCAAAGACTGGGCGAAACGCCACTGGCCACAATTGCGGCTGCGCACGATCCTGTTCGCGACGCTGTTCGCCGTGGCGGCGATGCCCGGCGTCGGTGCTGTGTTCCTGCGCGTCTACGAGAACACGCTGGTCCGCCAGACCGAGGCCGAACTGGTCGCGCAGGGCGCCGCACTGGCGGCTACCGCCGCGCTCGTCTGGCCCGAGAGCCCGCCCGGCCGTGGCGTCCCTTTTGGCGTGGCGAAGACCATCGACCCGTACGACTCAAGCGCCACCACCTCGGGGGTTGACCTGAGTACCACGCCGATCCTCGACGAACGTCCCGCCCCCACCCCCGCGGGACCTGTTTCGCCCGATGCGGCAAAAGCGATGTCACGGCTCCAGCCCGTACTCGATGCGACCCGCGCGACCACGCTTGCGGGGATGACCCTGCTCGATCGCAACGGACGCATCGTCGCAACGCCCGCCGGCGGCAGCTATGCAGCCCTGCCCGAGATCGCTGCCGCGCTTGCGGGACGATCCACGACGATCCTGCGCCGCAACGGCGCCTACCGCGCGACCTATCGGTTCGAATGGCTCTCGCGCGCCGCCGCGATCCGCGTCCATTACGCTCGACCCGTCGTCGTGAACGGTCGCGTGGTCGGCGTGCTGCTGCTATCCCGTTCCGCCCGCGCGTTGTTCAAGGGTCTGTACGAGGATCGCGGCAAGATCCTGATCGGTGTGGCCGCGATCTTCCTGGCGCTGGTCGCGCTCAGTGGCGTCATCTCGCGCGGCGTGACGCGACCGATCGAGCAGCTTGGGATCGCGACACGCGCGGTGGCGAGCGGTCGCGGCCGTGTGCCCGACGCACCGGTCACGGCGGCGATCGAGATCCAGGGCCTCTACGCCGATTTCGCCGCGATGGCGGCAGCGATCGACCGTCGCTCGCACTATCTGCGCGACTTCGCGCATGCGGTCAGCCACGAATTCAAGACGCCGCTCGCGGGCATCCGCGGCGCGATCGAACTCCTGCAGGATCATCCCGATATGGCGGCAGCCGACCGTCGCCGGTTCCTCTCCAACGCCGACGCCGATGCCAATCGCCTGGCTTTGCTCGTCACGCGCCTGATGGACCTGGCCCGCGCCGACATGGCGGAACCCGGTGCAACAACGACGACCGATCCCCTCGCCGTCATCGGTCGTGTGGCCGATACGCTGCGCGATGCCGGCGTAATCGTTTCGCTGCCCGCGGACCTCCCCTCACTGGCGGTGCCCGACTCGACGCTAGAGGCAGCCGTAACCACGCTGTTCGAGAACAGTCGTCAGGCGGGCTCACGCATGATCGATGTGCGCGCGGTGGTCACCCCCACCGAGGTTTCCTTATACGTCAGCGATGACGGCTCCGGCATTGCCGCGGGCGACCGGCACCGCGTGTTCGAAGCCTTTTTCACGACCAAGCGCACGACCGGCGGCACCGGTCTCGGCCTTGCCATTGCCCTATCGTTGATCGAGGGCGCGGGCGGCAGTTTGAGACTCGAAAATGAAGCAGATTCGACGTTCGTGATGGTCATGCGGCGCGCTGCATGATTGCTGGTAAGAAAAGCCGCTTTCGCTCTGCCAGATGCGTTCAGCATGAGCCCTCACCTCGCTGCATCGGCGACTCTGCCTTCCAAGAACGCCGGCCTTGAAGCGAGCTGCAACAACTGTGAACCATTCGCTTCTAGCGAGATCAACAGGCGGTTGCGTGGTCAGGCGCTCTTCATGTTAGAGCCCGCGTTCGGCGACCTGAAGCGGTTGCAGGTTAAGCTCGAATATGTTTCGGCCTATAGCCTGCTTATCGCAAATGGGAGCGGGCAACCGCGGCGGCGGACGCCTATGCCTCCTGCGACATGCCAAGTGAGTACCCTCCGACAGTATCAGCCTCTCCTTCGCCCTCGATCAGCTTGCCAGCGCCGTCGACGAATTAAAGAAAGAGCGCGCGGTACCGGGTTCCTCGGATGCGGCAACGCTCGAGACTGCGACGGAAACCGCCATTAGTTCATGGTGCAGTCTTCGCTGCCGAACGAACTCGAAAACATTGTGCTATGGTAGCGCTATCGATATCGTGGAGAAAAGAACGATAAGACAGGAGAGCGATTGTGAGATTCGGGTTCCGAATGTGTTCAGCCCGTCGATGGGTTGGCCACCGTCTTGTGGGCCTGTCCGGCCTAACGATCGCCCTCACAGGGCCAGCGCTCGCGCAAACCGACGTCATGGCGCCGATCGCCGTACCGGCTCAGCCCGATGCAATCGTGCTTGGTACCGGTACAATCCCTGGAGCCACCGCATCGGAAGCGTGGCACACCCAATATGGCAGCGTGTTTGCGCGCAACGTCACCGTCGCGACCCTGACCCCCTTCCTGCCGGAGCCTGCCAAGGCAACCGGCACGGCAGTGATCGTGGCGCCGGGTGGCGGGTTCCGCACATTGTCGATGCAGAATGAGGGATGGGACGTGGCGCGCGCACTTGCCGCCAAGGGCGTCGCTGCATTCGTGCTGAAATACCGCCTGAACCAGACCCCGCAGGATCTGGCGACGTTCGCGCGCCCGGCGCCACAGGGCTCCCAACCACCCCGCCGTGACCCTGCCGCGATGATGGCGGGCCTCGCGCCCCAGATCGCCGATGCGCGTGCGGCGTTCGCGATCGTACGCAAGCGCGCGGGCGAATGGCATGTCGATCCCAACCGCATCGGCATGGTCGGCTTTTCGGCGGGTGCGATGTTGACGATGGCAACGACCGTCGCGGTGCAAGACCCAGCGCAGGACGCGAAACCGGCGTTCATCGGCAACATCTACGGTCCCCTCGCCGCGATGACGGTTCCGGCCGATGCACCGCCGATGTTCGTCGCGCTGGCGGCGGACGATCCCTTGGTCGGCAATAGCGGCTTGGGGCTAATCGACAGCTGGCGCGCGGCAAAGCGGCCGGTAGAGTTCCATCTGTTCGAACAGGGCGGCCACGGCTTCGGCATGTACCCGAAAACGACCACCAGCACCGGCTGGTTCGAGGAATTCGCGCGCTGGATGGACATGCACGGCTGGCTGAAGCCGGCGAAATAACGACGCCGATTTAGAGTTCTACGACATTTCCGCTGGATAGCTGCGCATGCAGGCGCGCACCGGCCACGATACCCAACAGGAGAGATATGTGCCACGCAAGGTCATCACCACCTTGCTCACTTCGGTGGGCCTTTGTACATTTTCCAGCGCGATCTACGCACAGTCGCTGACGGTATCTCCGGGCGAAACGCTGGAGACTCAGGGACTGAGTGTCATCGTCGACCAGAACCAGTTCAGCCCGATCTTCTTCGACGAGAAGAATGCCGGTATCCAGATCGTGCTCCACGGCGACCGGATCGCCACCGACGGCGCGGTGCGGCTCGACAATACGCCCGAGCAATGGGCGCAGGTTCCAGCCTTTATCAGCCGTACGCGCGGTACCGAACCCAACCAGCTGGTGGTGCGCTCGGCCTACAAGACCGCAAAGCTCGACTATGCCGTCAAGGTCACCGCGGAAGGTGACGGGTTCCGTATCGCCGTCGATCTAGACCGCCCATTGCCCGCGGAACTGGTCGGCAAGGCCGGGTTCAACCTCGATTTTCTCCCGACCGCCTATTTCGGCAAGACGTATCTGATGGATAGGGCGCCGGGATTGTTCCCCCGCCACCCAACCGGGCCGATGGCGAAGGATGGCTCGGGCGACCCGCTGCCGCTGGCGACCGGTGGCAAGTCGATCACGCTCGCGCCGGAAGACCCGATGACGCGCGTCACCATCACGTCCGACCAGGGGCCGCTCGCGCTGTATGACGCGCGTGCGCGCGCGCAGAATGGCTGGTTCGTCGTGCGATCGATGATCGCGGCGGGCGCCAAGGACAACGCGGTCGTTTGGCACGTCCGCCCCAACGTGGTAAAAAACTGGACGCGTCAGCCGGTCGTCTCGTTCAACCAGGCCGGCTATACCCCTGCCCGTCCCAAGGTCGCGCTGATCGAGCTCGATCCGAACTTCAAGGCGCCGGCGGAAGCGGAGCTGGTTCGGCTCACGGCCGACGGGGGAAAACAATCCGTGCTCCGCGCGAAAATCCAGCCGCGAGGACACTGGACTCGCTATGATTACGCCGCGTTCGATTTCTCGAGCGTGCGCGAGCCCGGAATCTACGCGATCTCCTATGCGGGGCAGACGACAAACCCGTTTCGCATCTCGGCAGACGCCTATGACAGGATCTGGCAGACCTCGCTCGACACCTTCATGGCCGGACAGATGGACCATGTCGGGATTCGCGAGCAGTACCGCGTCTGGTCCGCCCCCTCGCATCTCGACGACGCGCGTCAAGCTCCGCCGAACATCGTGCATTTCGACGGCTACAAGATGGGCGCGAACCTCGACTCACCGTTCAAGGCAGGCGAGCATATCCCGGGCCTAGCGGTCGGTGGCTGGCAAGATGCGGGCGACTATGACATCCAGACGCCGGAGAACGCCTCGGTGTTGCGCGACCTTGTGTGGGCGCGCGAGTTGTTCGGGCTCGACTGGGACGAGACGAGCATCGACGAGGCCGCACGCGCGGTCGAAATCCGCAAGCCCGACGGGGTCGAGGATTCGCTGCAGCAAATCCGTCACGGCACGCTGCAGCTGCTCGCGCAGTACAAGGTGTTCGGGCATGCGATCGTCGGCATCGTCGATCCGGCGCTGCGGCAATATGCCCATTTGGGCGACGCGGGGTCGCAAACCGACGGGCTGAGGTTCGATCCATCGCTGAAACCGACCGAGCGCAAGCCTGGTGCCTCGGGCGCGCAGGATGACCGCTGGGCGTTCACCACCGATCGTCCCGCGATCAATCTGATGGTCGCGGGCGCGCTCGCCGGCGCTGCGCGTACGCTTGCTGCAAGCGATCCGAAAATGGCCGCGGAAGCGCTGGCCGCCGCGAAGGCCATGTGGACCAGACAGCAGAGCGGCGTCGTTGCAGCAGGCGACGGGCGCGACGACTCCACCTCGCCTCGCTCCGCTGAGGGGGCTAACGTGGCTGCGACCGTCGAACTGCTGATCACCAGCAAGGGCGACCCGCTCTATGCCAACCGCCTGCGCGCACTGCTGCCGGTCATAAGCCGGAACTTTCGGTGGGTCGCGGGGCCGGTCGTGCGTGCCATCCCCTATATGGATGACGCGTACCGCTCACGGTTGGAACCGCTGGTCCGCGACATGAAAGCCAAGGCCGACCAGGATCAGGCGAAAAACCCGTTCGGTGTCCCGATCAGCGACGGGGCCTGGGCGGGATCGAACCAGGTCGTCAGCTTCGGCACGACGATGTACCTGCTGCACAAGGCGTTTCCGGAGTTGGTCGGAACCCGGTACACGCTCGACGCGATCGATTATGTGCTGGGGCGGCATCCGGCGAACAACCTGTCACTGGTGTCGACCGTCGGCACGGCGTCGAAGCTGGTCGGCTATGGCCACAACCGGGCGGACTACAGCTTCATTCCCGGTGGGATGGTGCCGGGCGTGCTGATCGTCAAACCCGACTTTCCGGAGCTGAAGACCGACTGGCCGTTCCTGTGGTTCGAGAACGAATACACCGTCAGCACGACGTCGGCCTATATCCTCGCCGCACGGGCAGCGATGGCCGCGACCGCGGAGGCGAAGTGATGCGCCGCGCATTGCTCGCCGCCGTCGCGCTGCTGGCGGCGGCTCCGCTGGGCGCGCAGGATCCAGCGCCAGAGCAGCCACCGCACTACACCATGATCAAGCTCTGGCCGAACGGTGCGCCGGGTTCGGCGACGCGCCGCGGCGAAGCGGAAATCGCGCGCGATTACTGGGTCCGGAACATCCACGATCCGTCGCTGATAGCCTTCCCCGCCGCTCCCAAGCACCGCAACGGCGCCGCGGTCGTGATCATTCCAGGGGGCGGCCACAAGTTGCTGGTCTGGACCAACGAGGGCACCAAGGTCGCGACCGCGCTCAACCGGATGGGGGTGACCGCGTTCGTGCTTAAATACCGGCTCGCGAACGAGCCCGGTTCGAAATATTCCATTGAGGGCGACGCGGCGGATGACGCGCGGCGCGCGCTGCGCTGGGTCCGTGCGCATGCCGCCGACTACGGGATCGATCCGGCGCGCGTAGGTGCGATGGGCTTTTCGGCCGGAGGCGAACTCGTGTCGCTCATCGCCGACAACCCCGAGCCCGCAAGTCGCAGCGCGGTCGATGCAGTCGACATGCAATCCGCGCGCCCCGATTTCCAGGTGCTCGTCTTTCCCGGACCACGCGGCATCCCGGCGACCGCGGTCAAGACCGCACCGCCAGCATTCCTGGTCGCCGGCAGCCTCGACCCTTGCTGCGCGGCGCCCACCGTCACACTCTATGAACAGTTGCGCAAAAGCGGGGTGTCCGCCGAACTGCACATGTATGCCGACAGCGGTCATGCCTTCAATCTCGATGAGTCGGATCGGATCTCGATCCTGCACTGGCCGGATCGCCTGAACGACTGGCTCGCCGACGGCGGCTGGCTGTTACCCCGGCCTGCGAAGTGAGACTCTGATGATAGACATCCTTCGAGTCCATCATCCGCGGCGGCGTTCCTTATTCTCGACCCAGTCGCGGACGTTGAAACCTCTCGACTCGCTTCCCGTAAGCGGCCGCTCGTTCAGCTCAGCTGCCTTACCGCTACTAAAGTTGCGCCGCTGCTAAATCGCCTATGATCGGCCATTAGCGGGCATTCCTTATCTTCTAGCAGGATAGTTTACCCACCGATCCGGCGCGCGCCTGGCTCCAGCCAGTCTGGCATTCAGCTTCAGGAAGGCATCGAGCGTCAGGTGCGGGATCGGCTCGGCGACAAGATCACGATAGACGACATTGAGGTTCGGCTCCGTTTCCCGAAAGTGCTCGATGATAGCGTCCGCCCGCTACCGCGTCAGCGGCTGGCACCCTGCAACGGAGAAACTGCGCGAAGCGCTCCGGCTTGCTTCTTCGAATTATATTTAACCACGCGGAAATAGTTCTGTGTTTGCGAAGGGTGCCGCCGACATGATCCGATGGTCGATTGCCGAACGATCGGCCCGATATACCACAAACTGACGCTGCACGCAGCATCAACACAACGTACGAACCAATGTAGGAACGACAGCATCTCGTTCCTTATACGTCCGCTATTTCAACGGTTTAACTTACGGCCGTGGCGGAGACGGAGTCCGCCATCTTCATATCCGCAATGATCCGGATCGGTCCATGGTCACGTTGTATATCAATACCTTAGGTCAGCCTTCCTTCCGCCCCAATCCGATCTAATCCGCCACCTTCCACATCGATATGTTGGACGCTATGTAGGGCGCATGAGTGGCAGCAAGCCTAACGGGCAACATCGAGAGAAGCGGCTTACGGCAGTCGCAATTCGAAACCTCAAGGGAGCGGGTTTTTACGCTGATGGCCATGGTCTCTATCTAAAAGTGGACGCATCCGGCGCAAAGCGATGGGTTCAGCGGATTGTCATTCATGGCAAGCGGCGCGACATAGGATTGGGGTCGGCCAGCCTCGTGACGCTCGCGGAAGCGCGGGAACTCGCGCTGGAACAGCGAAAGCAAGCTAGAGCAGGTGAAGACCCTGTCGCCCTCAAACGGGCCTCTACGAGCATCCTGACGTTCAAGGAAACCGCTTTACGGGTTCATGACCTTTCAGCACCAACATGGCGCAATGAAAAGCACGGTCAACAGTGGCTAAATACCCTAGAGACCTATGTTTATCCATTTTTTGGGTCAACAAGGGTTGACCACGTAACGGGCGCTAATGTCCTTACAGCACTAACTCCATTGTGGAATTCCAAACCCGAAACGGCCCGCCGCGTAAAACAGCGTATTGGCACGGTTATGAAGTACGCCATGGCGCAGGGTTGGCGCGGCGACAATCCGGCCGACGCTATTACAAAGGCACTTCCTAAGCACGATCGTTCTACAATTAAACACCATGAAGCCCTGCCCTACGATCGGGTTGGCGCTGCCCTAGCCAGCATCAAGGGGAGCGGCGCAGGTAAAGCGACGAAGCTCGCCTTTGAGTTCCTTGTCCTTACTGCTACTCGCTCCGCCGAGGCGCGAGAGGCCAAATGGGCCGAGTTTGACCTAGACAAGGGAGTGTGGACGATCCCCGGCAGCCGCATGAAGGCGAAAAAGCCTCACAGGGTGCCGCTGTCGCCTCGTTGCCTACAGATTTTAAAGGAGGCCAAGCTCCTGCTTCGAGACGATGGCCTCGTGTTCCCCGGTACGAAGCAGGGTAAGCCGCTTTCCGACATGACGCTGTCCAAGCTTGTAAAGGAACTTGGCATTGCCGCCGTGCCTCATGGCTTTCGGTCATCATTTCGCGATTGGGCGGGTGAAGCAACTCACCACCCGCGGGAAGTTATTGAGTTCGCATTGGCACACGTTATCCAGGACAAAGCTGAGGCCGCATACGCGCGGTCGGATCTTTTCGACAAGCGCCGAGAGCTTATGAATAATTGGGCGAATTTCGTCAGCGCCCAATGACGGCTCAGCCGTAAAGCACCGTTACCATGCCTTTCTGAGCGCCGTCGTGAACGTCGATGGCCCTCAAACAAAAACGGGCCCCCGTGAGGGAGCCCGTTGCGGCCGTGTTTCAGTTGGTCAGTGCAGCGTAGATGAACTGTCGTGCGGGCTACCGTCGTCTGACCCAGTGATCTTGATACCCTTAGTACGGAGCACATGCTCGCGGCACTCGCTCAGCGGGGGAAACGCGACCCACCGTCCGTTATTCATCTTACCCTTCTTCCGCTCTACGATTGCGCCGAACCATTCAACAACGCGCGGCTGGATCATGTCAAACGTCGCAGCCTTCTGTCCCGTAAAATGATCGGCGAGATAGTCCTGAGCCGCAATCCGGATATCCGTCATGCTATGTTCCGTGGTTTCGTCCTCATTCAGCGTGATCGCCCCATCGGCGCACTTTTCGCACTCATAAATTCCATTAGACAGCAGTTCGTACATGAAGCGGTCGAGACCACGGAGCGACTCAACAACCTGCTCGCGGAGGCCCGAGCTTGCCGGCGGGGTGCGGAGGATGTTCCAGCCATTCTCAGGCTTCCAATTCAGCAAGTCGTAGAGCATTGCCTCAAGGCCACCATTTCCCATCTGGCTCTTCATGTTTCCGAAGTATTCGATGTCGTTAATGTGGGCGTTCGTGGCATCCAATACGGCGAAGCGGCGCTCCCGGCCGCTTGCCGGGACGACCCACTTCTCGTTGGAAATCATGGCAACACGCATGAAGTTTTCGGCCATGTACTTGTCAACACCCTTGCGCTCGATCGGAATAAGTGGGCTAGTGATCAAATCCTTCAGAGTAGACTCGTTAGCCTGATCTCCGGCCCAAAATGCTTCCTCCATGAGCAATAAAAGCGTGTGCTCATACTGCGCATTGAAGTTGCCAACCACGCGCTTACCGTTCGCCTCCTTGAAGAAGTAGCTCGGCATGAGCTTATGAACGAAGTCGAACACGATCGACTTTCCCGTTCCTTTTTCACCACGGATAACAACCGCTACGGAGCCCTTTTCCCCGGGACACTGAAAGATGTGCGCCAGCCAAGTCATGAACCAGGCGTACTGGTCGAGCTTGCCAGCACAGATTACGTTGAGAATGTGACTGTGAAGGATCGACCAATCGCCCTCGCGCGGCTCAATCGGGAAACCACGGAAAAGGTTATAGATGAGCGGATCATCGTTGCCCGGGGCGAACTTGATCTCATCATAGGCGCGGTGACCATCCCACTCCAACCAATGCTTGAACGCCTTGATCTTCTTCAGGGAACCTTTGGTACTGCCTTCCATCCAGATCAGGCGGGCCGATTCCCGTAAGGCGGCATCCGCTGCAGAAAGGAACTTGGCCGGTTTGCCGTTGCCGGGTTCGAAAATGATCCGGAACGAGCTTCCCAAAAGGCCGGTTGCATAGTGCTCGTTCAGTTCCGGCAGGTGCTTTTTTTCGTCCTCGGTAAGATTGCGGGCATGCGCCGTGTCCATCCACTTCGGCTGCAGATGTTTCGATTTGCGCTCCTCAGCGGCTTCAGCTCGGCGGGAGTGGCGGTTGACCTGAAAATCGTCCGGTTTGCGGAGACTGCCTCCAAAACGGCGCCGGAGCGCGTCCAGGCGCCTGACGTGGTCGGGCTGATCGTAATTTTCCATTTTGTCTTTCTTATTGGATGAGCTCGGCAACGTCCGGCGCTTGGCCATGGAACAAGGGGGCTCTGAATGAACTGAGACAGACCTAGCTGGCCAATCTTTCCTCGATCTACCTGAAAGATTTACACTTGTCAAGTGTCACGCACACGTCTATCACTCTGAAAGTGATGCGCACGAAGGAATTGCAAAATGAGTGAGTCGCCTGTGGATCAGTCTAATTGCGCGCCCACGCTCGAAACTGACGACGAGCGCAAAGAGCGCTGGAAGGAGATGGGCGCCAGGATCAAAGCCGCTCGTGGCACCAAGAGCCAACAGAGCGTTGCCGATGAGCTGTCCGCTATTGTTCCTGAGACGCGACGGCGAACGCGTGCTGCGATTGCGCAATATGAGTCGGGCGCTAATCCGCCATCGTTTCAAACGATGTATGACCTCTCTCACGTACTCGGCGTGGACGCCGAGTACCTGATCTTCGGCGGACTGAGGTCTGCAATCATGGATACCACCAGAACAATGGCAATCGATTGGGCGACTAGAGACAATAACGCCGCCATGTACTCGCTGCCGCCGTCGCTAATCGCGGAGTTTGGGATAGGCGAAATGCGCCTAGATTACCTGCGGCTGGCTGTGGATGCCAGTGCACTGGGCGCACAAGTTGGAGACTACGTCTTGGTTGATAAGGGCGGCTCGGTGATAACAGCGGATGGCCGTCTGTACGCCCTAGAAACCCCCGCGGGGGCGTCACTTGTGCGCGCCGAAGCCATCCCTACCAGCGATGGCACCGTAATGCTCACGACGGGCAAGAACGCGACAATCGCGATCCAGCAGGCCTCGATCACCGCGCTCGGCCGGGTGGTCGCCGTTATCAAACGGAACCTCTGATATTCGCTACCCGATCGACAGAACCCAGGCCCGCCCCCAGGCTTCGCTTGATGCGGCCACCACGATCCCGAGTGCTCAACCTCAAGGCGTTGTGCGGTTTGTTGACTTTCCTATCTTTTCTACAAGCTAAGATCATTCAGAATGAGATAACCTTAGGGACAGACCAGGGGTTCTAGAAAACTAGGAAACAGCGGAAACGAGCATAGCCGCCTCTATCGCTGAGGCCGGCGCCCGAAAATCCGAAGCAGTGAGCCGGAACACCTGTTTGACTAGGCTTAGGAACATAGAGCTTTCTCAGCCAGCCGAAGAGAGCATGGTTGTGAGGCCTCCGGCAGCCTCAATGACCCTCATCCACAAAAGGGCGCGGGCGAGCACACCAGGCCAAAGCGATCCGAATCTTGTTGACAGTGTCACTTACATTGTGTATACGGGGCATCCATCAAAAAAGGACTGAACTCATGACCCCCGATTTTATCGGAGGAGCCGCTGCGTCTGCGCTCCCCGTTTCACCTGACCGCTTTCTTCGCCTGTCCCAGGTTATGGAACTGGTAGCCTTCAAAAAGAGCCACATCTACGCGATGGTTGCATCCGGCACCTTCCCCGCTCCTTTGAAGCCGGGTGGCTCGGCTTCACGTTGGAGCCAAAACGATGTCCTGGATTGGCTCGCCAGCTTTACTTCAACGAAGGTACACTGAGATGGCTAGCTCAAAGCAGGACCTATTTGCTGAAGCTCTGAATACCGGCGAAGACTATTTCAATGCTAGCGTTGATTTTATCGTCTCCCGCTTTGGCAAAAGGGTGGCGGAGCAGAACCTTGTTGCCGCCGGTCTTGGATCTTTGACCATGGCCTTCGACTTTCACTCCAGTACCATGCGTCGTCATACCGACCTTGTCGAGAAGAGTCTAGATCAACTGTCCTCCACCCTCAACGACCTGAACTGCAAACTAAACTAATAATACCAGTCTCGCCGCTTCTATACGGCGCCGCGAGATATAGAGTTGCCCGCCGGAGCTTCGGTATCGAAGTATTACGGAGTGCGCAATCGGATATCCCCCCGACAACGCGCTACGGGTTGCCCCGTAATGCATTTGACAACAGCGAAGTTCTACAATACTTTGATCTTGTAAGCGAAGATTTATCATCACTCACCACGCATCACATTCCATCACGGCTTGGGGGATACAACACTACGCAGCCCCCACGTCGTGTATTGGTCAGGTCATAATTCGGGTTACTGGGCAATTATCACATGATGTTTGCCTTACGAGTTCTTCCTCGTGGTTAGATCGCGGTCGTTAACCCGGCACTACGAAAACAAGAGTACTGAGCGTTAGCCGCATTGGGCGTGATGCATCACCACAGCGGGTTGGACGCTCTCCAAGTGAGTAGTTCGGCGAAGTCATATAAGGTTTGAGGCAGTCGCCGCGTCCGGCGCTGCCTCATGACCGGCTCTACCGCCAACTAATAACTTACGCTCCCCCCAGTTCGTGGTGGCATGTTTATGACGGCGTAAGCCACGCCAAACTGCCAGCGAGAAAAAACTCCAGTGATCCGCGACGATAATCTTGCCTAGCGGCGTTCGTCCGTTGCGCTAGTCAAATGTCGCTATTATCTTCACCAAATAATACTGAATTTGTGTGTGTCTTCGCCGAATTGGCTTAACTCTTCGGCCAAGCGAGCCCCTTGACGTCAAAGGTAAGAGGCTGGTTTCCGGCTTGATAGAACTGGAGCTGGACAATCATCTGCTGCGCCCCTTTTATTCCGCGTTCGATAGATTTGCGGTCGGCGATAAATATGATGTTGCTCGCGTTGTCGTCGGCTCCACCTGCCGCCATAGATCTTACGTTGTTTTTGTCAAAGCGTACCCGCACTTGGCAACCGGAGTATTCACAAAGGATCTGACCGTCTTTTTCCAGCGCTACGAAAACGTCTCTCCCATGTTGAGGGCTGTTTCTCAGACACAGGCGGGCACGAGTAGCCTCATAAGGTGAGTTAAGGCGTGCCGTGTCACGCGAAGCGATACATGCCGTTTCGATCCTCTTATCTGTCAGCGGATCAACCGTTGAAGCATATTCCCACTTCTGGTTCACGTTGTCCCGTGGATACTGCGCATCGATACTTTTAAGCAGCTCTTCGCTCTCGGCGAGGGTCTTGTTCGTATCCTCCATCATCTCCCGATGACTGGCCATACTCCAGCTACCGAAGACCATTAAGACGCTTAGGACAATCGCGGTGATCTTCCGCTGGTGGTTAAGCGACGGTCGTCCACTCCCTGCGACGCGATCCCACAGCGGTTCATACAGACAAAGCACCACAATCAGGGTCATTACCCAGCCGACCGACGTGCTGATAAGCATCCCCAATATCAGCACTGCCGCGATCCAGAGCCAACGTAACGACTTCATTTTTCCCTATCCCCTTGTTCGTGCCCCTTTGGCCTAAGGCTATTCCACTGATCTGCCCAGCTTGATAGCCGCGGACCGATCCCAGGCCTCTACGGGATGCCCCCCCCCCCCCCCACACACACATCGGTCAGAGAGCCGCCGCTTCGTCGCCGCGGCAATAGTACGCACACATGATGCCCGGTCGGGGGGTGGGCGTAATACCGTGGTGCGCCTACTTGTATTGACTTGGGCGGGAGCTCAAAGCGCTATTGTATGCGCTGTGCGGTATACCCCCTTGGGTCCCCCCGCGGGTGTATTTTACGTGCTTCTCCGCGCGCCTGATCGCGGCCCGGCTCACGCCATACCGCTTTGCTAGTAGGCCCAGCGAGACGCGACCGCACGATCGATTGAAACTTGTGTCCGTTGCGCGCCCGAAAAAGCAGGCTACAGCGTTTGCCGATTTTGCACGGGCAAGGCCCGCTTTAGTCCGTTCGACTAACAAATCTCGCTCAAACTCTGCAACCGCGCCTATGACGCCCGTCGTCATCTTTCCTAGAGGCTGGTTAAATCGACTCCGCCAAGCGCAAGGCAGTGGACGCGAACGCCATCACTGGCCGGGCGGACAACCGTCGTTCTACATCAAAGGCGTTACGGCCAAGCTGCTCCCACTCGGCTACAAATCATAACGTCGCCAGCTTTAAGATGATCTACCAGCTCAGCGGGACCCGAGCACTCGATCGCAGCTACGCGCTTGATCGGACCGCAACGAGGATAAAGGCATCGTACGCCTTCGCGCTGTAACGACTCCCAACATTAAAATGCACAGTTTCCAACGGACGCTAAACGATATTACGCCTCCAAAGCCCGGTAAACACTCGCTCTACCGATCCCCAGGCGCTTAGCGATGTCGCTAGGGCCTACGCCCTCATTACGCAGCGAACGCACCGCAGATACGTCTACAGAAGGCTTTCGGCCCTTATAGGCCCCGTTCGCCTTAGCCTTCGCGATGCCCTCTAGCTGGCGCTCTTTGCGGATCGCCGTCTCGAACTGCGCAAACACACCGAGCATTTGAAGGAAGGCAAGGCCGGCGGGGGTGGAGGTGTCGATGGACTGTTCGGTCGCCCGTAGAAAAGCACCCTTCGCCCTCAACGCCGCCACGATCTTCTCCAAGTCCGCTACCGACCTCGCAAGCCGATCTATCCGGGTGACCATGAGCGTATCGCCGTTACGAATGAAGGAAAGCAGGGTGTCTAGTTCGTGCCGCCCTTCGGTCGTCGTGCCGCTCTTCTTCTCGGACCGAATGAGCGTGCAGCCGGCAGCGCGAAGGGCATCCTCTTGCACCGAGCAATTTTGATCGTTGCTGCTAACCCGCGCGTAACCAATGATCGTTGTCACAGCGAAGTGTCCCAATAGCTTCTTAGAGATTCGTTCTTACGTGTCTCAAAGATCAGGAGTCAACCCTATCGGTACGAGTCCCTTGTACCGCACGTTTGTCCCCTAGAGGTTTACCCTATTCAGACGGCTTTGTAGTTCTGGCTTGGACGTCTACGATCGCCGAAAGGAGATATCGATGACGCGAGAGGTTGCTGTCCTGTGGTCCGAACCGACAAATCCGCCAACAGCCTCTTCGAAGCAGGATCGCTTTGATTATGGCACTGACTTGAAGGCCTCTCTTCGGGAGGCTCGCACAGGCGACGCACCTAACGCCGGGTTAGTTGGCTTTGTCCGTCCAGGAAGCGGCGCGTTGGGTAGCACCGTGTTTGACCCCGCCGCCGTCGCCATCCTGTGTGACGAGTTCGCCCTAGGGGGATTATGATCATCCGCCCTCCGAATGCCTCAGTGCTTAAGCAGCGTCAGAAGCGCTTCGATCTGGATGACCCCATTAGGAGGGTATTGAGGTCTTTAGCCTTGTCGATTGCGCAAGCTACCATAACCTAGGCTCCCAAATTTTCCTCGGGCGAGTTGACTGTACGCGCTTGGTCGACCTCTGGCTCCTGTTCGTAGAGCCTCTCCACAAGATAATACAGCCCGCGCAGTGTAGTTACCGCTAAGCTACCGAGCGGAATTGAGATTGCGACGATAGCAGCACCGCGTAGCCATCTGTGACTCCAGGTCGAGTAATGATCAAACGCTTTAAAGGTAACGGAAAAAGGCGTAAGCAAGGGTGCAAGAGCAGTTATTAGCATTGATCCCAGCGCTAACATTAGCGATACCAGGGCCATATAGCCAAACATATAGCAAATATACTCTCGACGGCTCAACTTCTCGCCTAAGACAGCGCCTTTCGGCGGCTTTCTAATAATTCCAACCTGTATTGTTTTATCCAAGTCCGCAAATGATGAACTAAGTGTTGCTACCGCGATAAGCGCAGCCACGTAGAATCCTAGCAGGACGGACGAAAAGCTACCAACTTTGTCAAGGAGGCCGTCTTTATGAAAGTAATTGGCTTTATCGAACACAATGAAAGGAACTGAAAGCGCCGATGAGAACAGCAACCATCCCCATATATCACGCCTTATAACCCTCGCACCTGACGAGCTACGCAGGCCAAGATAATCAAGGGGAAATAGCAGCTTCATTTCTACGGCATCAGCTTGATTGCGGCGTTAACAATTCTAGTTACCACGCTAGTAGAGCAGGAAGGCAAATCATCTTTGAAAGTCAACAACTCCGATCTCACGAACAAAATTTCTGCCGCTGCGTTATCGCGGTCTATTACTACCGTTCTCTGTCTATCATCATCGAGCTGAACTTCGACGGTAACCTGATCCCAAGAGCCCTTCGTCCCCTCCACGAAATCTTTAAACTTCGCTTTCCATCTCGCGCTCGTCGGGTCACCTACTACCTTATATCGGGCCCGCTCTGATTTAGGCTCTACAATACCTGCGCCGTCTGGCACGTCTACGGCAGCCGTACGAGTCAGCGTAAGATATCGAAGCGCTGATTTGTTTTTTAGTGCGGCATCCAGATTCTCAGACTTTACACCTTCCGCCTTAAAGGTTGTATTGGTATCTAGGCTTTTCTTCTTAAGAGTGTATGGATACTTGAAGTCGTGGAGCACGCGACGAACAATCCCTAATACGGTCGTTGCGCTTAGCCCCGGTATTTCTTCTAATACTGCGGGATAGCCGCCATCATCGCCGGGACTCGTACTAATAACAAAATGACTCGAGACCACCTGATCCTCATCAAGTTGCTTAGCGGTCTGACGGAGCACAACTTCGTTTTTAATCTTGCGTCGATAAGCTGGATCCGCGGCGTTCGGACTAGTACGGTGGAATAGAAGAACTACGACCCCCTTAGCTTCAAGGTGATCTGCCTTGATCAAATCAATCGTGTCTTTGCCCTCGGACGCCGTTGCCTTACCAAGGACGATAGCTCGCCGTAACGCAGCTACGATACTGTAAGGGCCCGTCGGAGTGACCAAAGGAAGTGCCGGCGACCCCGACTCCCTCCCCTTCCAACGCACATTGTAACGTCTAAAATATCTTTGCCGCTTGTCTACCAGCATTCGAAGCCCCCCTAATACCTCAACATGGCGGTTCCACCGGGGGTTGCCAAGCCAGACCGGTCTAACAATAATGTTCGATGAGGCGGGGACGGGTGGTATCCCCCGATCATCGGGCTGTAATCCCCGCTATCCCTGCCGATCGCAAGACCTAGGGGTATCGCAGCGCGAGCTTGCCCGACGTTTGCCCAAGCCACCGTCGTCCGTCTGCAAAGCTGAGCAGGTTGAACGCCGCCTGGACGTGCTGGAATTGATCACGATAGCCGAGACCATAGGAATGAGGGAGCCGGTGCTCACTGGCACCCTACGTGCCGCTCTGCACGCCAACTTCAAGCTACCCCCGCTCGAGTGCAACGCAGCGAGGCAACGACGCAGCCCACCTGTACGCAATCGGCGCTCCCAATGAACAGGGCGCGTCCGGTGCGGTACCCTAGATTTCGATACGGCTACCCGAACGGCACGGAATCGACCGTTTTCGATGCACACGGCAAATCTTCACGACCGTTTTAGCGGGCTTCTCCGCCAACCGCTGGAACGACCTAACCTGTCACACCGCCAAAGCACCGCTTCGTATGGTGACCATAAGAACCGCCGCAAGCATGATTCACGATGGGACGGAGTCTGTGTTACCATCGCCGAGCAGTTCCTTGGGTGGATTGGCCAAAAGGTACGCCGAAAGCTTCTCCCGCAACCGCTGTGCGTGCTCGTCGTCGATCTGGTCGAAGCGCGCAAAGAACTCCTCGTTGATATGCGGATTGTTTAGCGTCGACCCTCTGTTAATCAGGTATCTGCAACGGTCTCTGATAATCTCCAGCATCGCCGACGGAGAATATGACGCCCTGATATCGACTAAAGTCTGTAAGCCCTTCTTTGTCGCGATGCTTTTAATGAGTGATGACGCCTTCTTGGCGCTAATCCCTTCTGTGATATTCACGCCTTCTCGATCAATAATCGAAGGCGGAAGTATGTTCGCGATCTGATCGCCATCTACATGCCGGCCGGAGACCTGTTCAGCGATAATCTCCAGATTACTTTGATAATTTACTAGTTTGAGGATATCCTCGACGGCATAAACGTCTTTGAATCCAATATTCTCGGCAAACCAGTCGTCGGAAACAAACGGGCATCTCGTACGATTGAACGCAGATGGGGATATCCCGCCCGACAAATCGCATTTCTCGATATATTCAGACGCCGTGTATTGCTTCTTATTAATCGATTTAGCTTCGTTTACTGAATAGCTGTTCTTCTGCCCAAACAAATCATACAAATCGTCTATGGTTATACGCTTTGCCGCTATGTCAGCGAAGGCGAAATCTACCTTAACGTATTCCCATATTTCGTCAGTCCACTTCTTCATATCGAGTGGGGTTAAATAATAGCAATATGTTGGAACTTGAACGCCTGACTTAAAAAAGCCGACGATCCAATGCATCTCTAACCATTTTTTTATATGGTCTGGACCGAAGTCACGCACAGTCGATATGCTGTTATTCGTCGTGGATTTAAGTTCAAATAAGAAGCGATGGCCCTGATGATCGAGGAAGGCGTCGGGATCGTGACGGGCGCGGTCGGGGGCCTGCTTTAGATTGAACATCGCGACCATTACGTTTTCACGCGAATCATCCTGAACCGCCATAGCCGGAATTCCTTTCAATCGCTGTTAGAGAGCGGCGGCGATGGCGGCTGCTACTGCATACCCCATGGGCGGCGCTACGGAGTTTCCGATAAGCCCCAAGGCCTTATAAACCGGTGGTTCAATAGGCCAATCGGCCGGAAAACCCTGCAAGACCATACAGTCCAGGATTGACAACCTAAAATGATTGTCTTTTGCAATAAATGCCGATGCTGCCTCCCGAGTCGGCGCAACGCCGTTAGGCCAAATAGCTAATTGAGCCCATTGCTTTGCCGCGGTAGCGCTATTGACTACACTGGTCGTATGGCGGGGGCCAGTTAGGCCACTACGCAACGTTGGTGCGAGCGCGTCTACGCCAATATCGCCTAGACCTAATGCGGACCGTGCACCCATGGTAAATGGAAGGTTCGACAGCACGCCCGTATCCAGTTCCCATTGATGAGTGGGACGGGGCGGTTCAAATCTCCTTGCCGCAGCCTTAGTCTTAAATCCGACCATAAACACCCGACGGCGGCGTTGTGGAACGCCGAAGTCGGAAGCCTCTAGCTTAAACATAAATATTGAATATTTGGGAGATAGTGGGTCGAAGAAATATTCCTTCAAGTACGGTTCGAACTTTTTCGTTGCGAGCCCAGAAACGTTTTCACAGAGAAATGCCTTGGGCTCTACGTCAAGAACTGCCCGAACGAATTCTGGGATCATATCACGCGCGTCCGCCGCACCTTGACGATTTCCTGCGTGGCTAAATGGCTGGCAGGGCGGTCCGCCATGTAGTACGTCTACACGACCCTTATATTTGCTCCAGTCAACCTTAGTAACATCACCATCGTCACCTGAGAAGATATTCCAGTCCGGCCGCGCAGCCTTCAAGAGATCGCCGGCAAACGATAGCAATTCATATGACGCTACGTGCCGGTAACCTGCCCTCTCGAAACCAATATCTAAACCGCCGCCGCCGCTGAACAGACTTAGCGCGCGTATCTTGTTTTCCGGCAACTGCGGCATCAAGCTCGAAGGACTGAGATTCGGAGTAGGTATCTCATATTTCGGCTGGAGGCATTCACCGCTAACCGCGCGCTTTTTGGCCTCTTTCGAAGCAAGGCTGATATCCCGAAAACGCGCGCGCTCTCGATCGTCAATATCTCGCCCCTTGTACCACGGCGCCTCGGTTCCGCTCGATGCGTAGGGCTTATCGCTCAGCCGCGTTGCCAACTCAAATTCCCGTCTTCAAATTCAAAGCCCGTCGTAAACCACAAGCGATTCGTTTGATAAGCGGAAAAATCGAACCAAGATCGTATGTTGGGCAGCTTGTGGGCTGCCGATCAAAGATCAAGATAATTCCGAGTTTTTTCAAGCCCTTAGCCAGGCGGTTGGCGGAGACGGAGGGATTCGAACCCTCGGTACCAGTAAACCCGGTACGGCGGTTTAGCAAACCGCTGGTTTCAGCCACTCACCCACGTCTCCGGACCCGGCGGCAAGCGCGGGCTATAGCCGGGGTCGGGCGTGCGATCAACGCCTTGCGGACACGGTTCGGCACGAATTCGACGGCCGCCCCTCAGTCGTTCATTGCGCCGTAACCCGCGGCTTGGTTTAGTGCGCATTCGGTTTGGGGAACAGGTTACATGCGTCATTTCTGGCTGGGCCTCGCCGCCCTTGCGACCTTGGGCAGCGGCAGCGCGTCGGCGCAGGTCCGCACGATCGATCCCAACCAGGCGATCGACGCCGATCTCTCGCCCGCGCCGCGCCCACGCGCTAGCGTGCCACAGCGCGAACCGGCGCCGAGTTACCCGACCGAACAGACGCCGGTCCAGCCCGCGCCCACTCCCGTGCCGGCCGACCGCGCATCGCAGGAGGCCCGCGCGGAGGCGACGACGCAGGCCGCCGATACCTATCAGCGCGACGACCTGCTCGCGGCGGGCGAAGGCGTGTTCGGCCAGGGCGCGGCGGGACTCGGCGGCATCCTCGAAAACATCCTCAAGGACCAAGGCCAGCCCAACGCCTATATCGCCGGGCGCGAGGCGTCGGGCGCGTTCATCCTCGGCGTCCGCTACGGCTCGGGCATCATGAGCCACAAGGTCGAGGGGCAGCAGCCGGTCTATTGGACCGGGCCGTCGGTCGGCTTCGACGTCGGCGGCGACGCCAACAAGGTCTTCGTGCTCGTCTACAACCTGTACGACACCGAAGAGCTCTACAAGCGCTTCCCCGCGGTCGAAGGGCGGCTCTACCTGGTCGGCGGATTCGCCGCGACCTATCTGCGCCGCGGCAACGTCGTACTGATCCCGATCCGGCTTGGTGTGGGTTGGCGGGCCGGCGTCAATGTGGGGTATATGAACATCACGCATAAAAGCCGCTGGTTGCCGTTTTAAGGCGAAGCGCGGCAGCGGCTACGCCGCTGACTCGCGCAAGCCCGGCCGGCGGCTGAAAGCCGTCCGACGACGCGCCTGTCCTGAGCGCCTGCCTTGCAGGCAGTCGAAGGGGGCTTTGCCCGTGGCGGGCCTCCGACTTCTCCCCTAGGCTCATCCCATGGCCAAACCCGACCGCCTCGCCCGCCTCGACGCCCAGCGCGAGGATCTCGAATCCGAGTACCGCGACACGTTGATCGCTGCGCTGGAGAAGACCGCGCGCGGATCGCTCGGGCTGTTCGGCCACGGCACCGACCGCCGCGTCCGCGCCGCCATCGCACCCACCATCGACACACTCACCGAGCTCGGCGACACGATCGACTCGATGCGCGAACGCCTGCTGATGGAGCCGTTCGCGCTTCACCGCGCGTTCTTCGCGGCGCGCGGCCCCGTCACCGCCAGCGCAGTCGGCGAAGCCAAACAGGCGAAGGCCTGGCTCGAACGCCTGACGGACTAGCCCGTGAACCGCCACCCCAGCGTCGTTCCCGCCAGGAACGGCACCACGGACGAATCGCCCTCGCCGATCCGATCCGGCACCACGACGTCCTCGCGCACCAGAGTCACGGTGCCTTCGTTGAGCGGCAGCCCATAGAAGCGCGCGCCATGTTCGGACGCGAACCCTTCGAAATGCGCGAGCGCCCCCTCTTCGTCGAACACGCTCAGATACGCCTCGAGCGCGAACGGCGCGTTGAAGATCCCGGCGCAGCCGCAGCCCGATTCCTTCGCACCGACGACATGCGGCGCGCTGTCGGTGCCGAGGAAGAAGCGCGGGCTGCCCGATACCGCCGCGGCGCGCACCGCCAGCCGATGCGCCTCGCGCTTCAGCACCGGCAGGCAATAGGCGTGCGGCCGCAGGCCCCCGTCGAACAGCGCGTTGCGGTTGATCATCAGGTGCTGCGGCGTGATCGTCGCGGCGATCGGGTGATCCGCCTCGGTGACGAACGCCGCGGCCTCGGCCGTGGTGATGTGTTCGAGTACGATCTTCAGCGCGGGATAGTCGCGCGTCAGCGGCGTCAGAATGCGCTCGACGAACACCGCCTCGCGGTCGAAGATGTCGATATCGCGCGCGGTCACCTCGCCGTGGATCAGCAGCGGCATCCCGATCCGCTGCAGCGTCTCGAGCACGCCCGTCAGCGCGCGGATATCGGTGACGCCGTGCGCCGAATTGGTCGTCGCGTGCGCAGGGTACAGCTTGCACGCGGCGAACACGCCCTCGGCATAGCCACGTTCGATCTCCGCCGGGTCGATCCCGTCGGTCAGGTAACAGGTCATCAGCGGGGTGAAGTCCGCCCCCCCGTCCGCCGCGCCGACCGCCGCCATGATCCGCGCGCGATAGGCCGTGGCCGCCGCGACGCTGGTCACCGGCGGCGTCAGATTGGGCATGATGATCGCGCGCGCGAACTGCCGCGCGCTGTACGGTGCCACCGCGTCCAGCATCGCGCCGTCGCGCAGATGGAGATGCCAGTCGTCGGGGCGGCGGATCGTCAGGCTATCGGTCATCCCGCCCTGTTATCGCCGCGCGCTCCCCTGCGCCAGCCGCGCGACGCTTGGAAATCGGGCGGTGCGCACTAGGTGAGGAGGATGGACCAGCCCGCGCCCGCAACCACCCTCACCGATCGGGCGGTGATCCGCGTGTCCGGCGCCGACGTCCGCGGCTTCCTGCAAGGCCTCGTCACCGCGGATACCGCCGCGCTGACGCCGACCACCCCCGCCTGGAGCGCGCTGCTCTCGCCGCAGGGCAAGGCGCTGTTCGATTTCATCCTGTGGGCGGACGACGAAGACGTGCTGATCGATGCCGAGGCGACGCAGGCCGACGCACTGGTGCGCCGCCTGTCGCTCTACCGCCTGCGCCGCGCGATCGCGATCGCGGTCACCGATCTGGCGGTGCACTGGTCGCGAGTCGGCGGGGCCGGCGTGCCCGATCCGCGGCTGGCCGCGCTCGGCACCCGGTGGATCGCCCCCGCGACCGCCCCCGTGTCCGGCTGGCTCGCGCACCGCCTGTCGCTGGGCGTGACCGAGGGGGTCGGCGAGTTGGGCAATGGCGAGACGCTCTGGCTCGAATGCAACGCGCGCGAGCTGAACGGCGTCAGCTTCACCAAGGGGTGCTATGTCGGCCAGGAAAACACCGCGCGGATGCACCACCGTTCGAAGGTCAACCGCCGCCTCGTCGTCGCGCCGCTCGGCGACCCCACCGACCGCACCCGGTCGCGCTATCCCGAGCTAGGGCTGATGGTCGAACACCGCCGCATCGATGCGCTCGGCAATGCGCGGATCCCCGACTGGCTGGCCGCCGCACTGCGGGATTAGCACTGCCCTAAAGGCCGCCCCCCAACACCCGTCATCCCAGTGCAGGCTGGGATCTCCAGACGCACGCGCGAAACGCAGCCGCAAGAGACTCGCGCTAAGCCGGACTGGCGAGGCCGGCGCCGGATCGCCGATCCAACGCAAGGTGGCTCTCCGACGCCCGCCAAGCCCCGCACCACGAAAAAGGGGGGCCGGCTTGCGCCGACCCCCCTCTTCAACTTTCAGCTCAAGTCCCGAAGGATTTGAAAGCTTACTGGCCCGAACCCGGACCGTACGTGACTTCCACGCGACGGTTCTGGACTTCGCGGACGCCATCGGCAGTGTCGACGCGCGGACGGCTCTCACCGAACGCTTCGGTCGAGATGACCGAGTCAGGGATGGCATGCGACGACAGGTAAGCCTTCACGCCGTCAGCGCGACGCTGCGACAGACCGACGTTGTACGACGCGCCACCCGACTT
Organism: Sphingomonas rhamnosi; assembly: GCF_036663615.1. Taxonomy (NCBI): domain Bacteria; kingdom Pseudomonadati; phylum Pseudomonadota; class Alphaproteobacteria; order Sphingomonadales; family Sphingomonadaceae; genus Sphingomonas; species Sphingomonas rhamnosi. Next base: position 847,695 of record NZ_JAXOJJ010000001.1, on the reverse strand, counting down.
ATCGGCGTGACCGGCCAGCATGACCTGTGCGTTGCCGCACGACTGGTACTGCGTGACGGCGTTGTCGAGGATCGACGCGGCCTCAGGCGTGATATCCGACTTGTCCCATTCGAAGAACACGATGAACGGACCAGGCGAGCAGACGACTTCCACCGGTGCCGGGGGAGCGACGGGCTCAGGCGGCAGCGGCGCAGGAGCAGCGGGCTCCGGCGGCGGGGTCGGCGTACCGAAGTTGTACGTCACGCCACCCAGGATGCTGTGCGAACGGTAGCGACCGTCGAACGTGCGGTTGGAGACGTCGACCAGCTTGACGTTGTCGGCATTGAAGAAACGATACTTCAGCGTCGCGTCGATGTGGTCGGTCAGCGGTGCACGGATACCGGCGAGGCCCTGATAGGCGAAGACGGTGTCCGAATCGTTCAGCAGGTCGCCGTTGTTGTTCAGGGCGTACTGTGCCTTGACGCGAGCGACACCAACGCCGCCGCCGACGAAGCCCTGGATGCCATCATCCGGACCGAAGTCGAGCAGGCCGTTCAGCATGAAGCTGAGCGCCGAGGTCGAACCACCAGCATAGTCATAGCTGCCGGCCGCTACGTTGCGACGAACGCCGGCGCCCGTGAAGGCGGGCGTGGTCGTGGTCGACGAATAGCCGTCCACGGTTGCCTTGCGGTAACCGACTTCGGTTTCGAGGCGGAAGCCACCGAAATCATAGCCCATCACGGCGTCGACGTCATAACCATAGTCATGGTCGACGGTGGCTGCATTCTTCAGTGCAGCGATGTCGTAATCGATATCTTCAACGATCATCGCACCGCCTTCGACGCCAACGTACCACGACTTGTCGCGGGCGAGGGCGGGAGTGGCGAGTGCGGTGGAGGCGAGTGCCAGAACGACGGCAAGCTTCCGCATACTAAATCCCCTTATCATGAGTGTCACACGGACATCGCAAACTCCCTATCCCGCGGTTGGTTTCCACGCAAGCGAACAAAAGCCAGAACTGTTGCTTTGCCGCCACAGTCGCAAGCCTATCACTTTTCCACCCGCGTCGTACGGGGGCCGGGTTTCGCGCCGACCGCTTCACCGCGTCGCCGACAGGGGTATGGCGCCCACGATGACAAGGACGGGATTAACGCGCCGACGCGGTGAGGGAACCACCGAATTGCGGTGAACCGCGCTCAGGACGCGATCAAGCCATGCCCGCGCAAGATGTTCAGAACGGCCACGATCGACGCGCGCGCGACCGGATCGACCACCGAACCGCCCGTCGGATCGACGATGGCGGGCCGCTGCGCCCCGACGACCGGCACCCCGTCGATCGCCAGCCGACTCGCCGCGACGATTCCGACTCGCCATACGCCTGCGGTGAACCGCGCGTCACGTGCCGCTGCGATGCTCCACACCGCCATGCCCTCGCGCGCGGCGACGAACCGCCATCCGCCGGTGGTCCAGCCGGCAAGCGCGTTGGCGTACGCGGCCCACGCCCCCGTGGGCGCGGTGCCGACCACCCACGCCTGCCCGATGACCGGCGCCGCCGGCGGATCGTTGACGCCGACCGCCACCACATTGGTCTGCACCGCCAGGTCCAACAGGGTCAGCGCCTCATTATGGGTCCATTCCTTCTGCGCCTGCCCCGGCATCATCAGCGGCAACCCCAGCCGCACACTCGTTTCGCTCATGCCATCCCTCCCGCTGCCGGAACCACCAGAGCCGCCGCGTTCGACTCGCCGAACACGCCTGCCTGCCGCACACTCACCGTTACTCCCGCGGCGCGTTCCGCCGCGGTCAGCGCGATCTCGGGCGTCGTGCAGGCGACGATTCGCGTGCCGCCCGCGCCCGACACCGTCACCCGGTACGCCTCGATTTCCTCGCCGATCGGTGCATCGACTCCGTCGATCCAGCCCCAGCCCGCCCGGCTCCGCCGCACCCAGCGCACGGTGGCGCCCTCGGCGCGCAGATGCACCGGTGCCGGCGGCATCACCGAAGCGCCGCCGATCACGCAGCGCGCCTCGACCGGCGCGTCGTCGCCGACCCCGGACGCCATCACCCGCACCGTTCGCCCCAACGCCGAGACCGGCAGCGCGATCGTCCGCGCCGCCGCGGCCTCCAACACGACGAACCGGTCTCCGGCCACCGGCGTCGCGCCCTCGGTCCCGCGGCGCCCGCGCAGCAACCGCGTCAGTCGCCAGCGTCCGCCGCCGAGCGGTTCCGCCGATCCAAACTGCACCAGCTCGGTCCCGACCACCGCCAGATTGACGCCGCGGTCGAGCGCCGCCGCATCCGCGTCCCCCAGGTCCATCGCGTCATGCGCCAGCGCCACGACGATCGCGCCGTGCAGGTCGATCAGCGTCGAAGGCGCGGGGGCTGCCGCGGCTTCGACCACCCCGATCGCCGCCGCCGCCGCGGTCGTCCCCGCCGCGGTCCAGCTCGCGCCGTCGTCCAGACTGTAGAGCAACGCCGCGCGCCGCCACCCCGCCCCCGTGCCCGCCGCCGCGATCGTCAGTCGTGGCGCCGACAGCGGCACATCGTCCAGTCCCGGCGTCTCGAAGGCCGCAAGAACCGTCGCGCCGATCGCCGCGTCCGCAGCCCCGACCACCCGCCCGCTCGTTGCCCGCGCCGGCAGCGACGCCAGCTCGATCGGCACCAGCGCCAGCCGCGTCACCATTCCCTCGACCATCACCTCCGCGACCCGCCAGATGCCCGCCTCGCCCGCGATCGCGACGCACGCCCCCGGCGCGATCGCCAGCCCCTCGAACCCGCACGTCACCGTCCGCCGCACCCGCCCCGCCTCGGCCCGCGCCAGCATCGCCTCGGCCACCGTCTTGGCAGCCCCCGCGTCCAGCACCGCCGGGACCTCGACCCGCTCGTCGCGTGAGCCCGCGCCGGTCCGCGTCGCGCGCTGCAGCCCCGCCTGATAGTCGCGCGCCGGATCATAATGGCCGACACTCACCGTCCGCGGCACGCTCTCGATCGCCGCCACCGCGCGAGTCCTCCGTCCGCGATCGCCAAAGCCCGCGTCGGCAACCGTCACGACGTCACCCGTACCGTCGCGCATCACCAGCACGGCGCCGTCCGCGGTGAACCACGCCCCGCTCGCCTGCCCCAACGTCGCCAGCACCGCACCCACGCTGCCGCCCGACGCGGCAAATCCGCCGACCGTCATCGCCGCGTCACCGCGCAGCTCGGTCGCCAGCGTCCGCGCGATTCGCCCCACCGACACCGCGCCGGGATCGGCGGTCACCTCGAACGTCAGCGACGGAATCCGGTTGCCATAGTCCGCCAGCTGCATCCCTTCGAACACCGCGTACGCGCACCCGCGATGCGCCGGCGCCTCCGCTTCCGCCGACGCGATCAACGGGTCGGCCGCCTGGTCCTCACCGCCCAGATGCAGCCGGAACCCCGTCGCCGTCTTGAAGTCCCCCGCGCTCCCCCGCAGCAACTTCCCCTCCGCCCAGATCCGCCCGACGCCCAGGATCGCACGCGCCGACAGCAGCACCGCGAACGACGCCGAATAGCTGTACGTCGTCGTGTTCGGCTGCCCCTTGCCGCCCCGATCGGTCCCGCGACTCTCGACCAGGTCGGTCGCCCAGATCACTGTCCCCGCCACCCGCATCGTCCCGAACAGCTTCGGGATCTGGCTGCCATAGGACGATGTCTGCACCGCCAGCTCGGTCAGCCGGGGCCCCTCGCGCCGTTTCGGCCGGAACACCGCATGGTCGATCGCCTGCCCGACCAGCGCACCGATCGCGCCGCCCACCGGTCCCCCCACCGCCGTCCCGACCACCGTCAGCACCAACGTCGCCATGTCCGTCCTCCCGTAACCGCCACGCGCCCAGCACCGGCCAGTCCGCCCCCCCACGCGCCGAGGCCCGCTCCACCACCCGCCGCAACCCCGCATCGGCATGCACGAACCCAAATGCCGTCCGGACCGCCAGATGCAGCTGCCCCGGCCCCGTCGCCATCAGCAGCACGTCGCCCGGCATGCGTCCGTCACCCCGCACCAGCCCCGCATCCAGCAAAGCCGCCAACCGCGCCGGATCACCTCCGCGCAAGGCATAGCCACTCGGCACATCGCCAGAATATCCGCCAGCCCGCAGCGCCACCGCCACCACGCCCACGCAGTCCAGCCCATGCGCCACGTCGCGCCCATGCAGCCGAAACCGCGCGCCCACCGCTGCCAGGGCAGCGTTCGCGACGGCACTCACCCCGGATACCGCGTCAGCAGGTCGATCCCCGGCAGATAGGGCTCGCCGCGAAAATTCAGAACATTCCCGAAGCGCGTGCCACACGTCGCGAGACTCTTGTCGCATCCCTCGATGATCTCGACGAGCACGCCCGCGACAACCGCAAACCCCGGCACCGTCCGCAACGTCACCACCGCGCCGTCGGAGCGCGCCACCGCGCTCTCCAGCCCGCTATTCGCCCCGCCGAACCAGCGCAGCAGCCCCCCGCCATAGGCATCCGCCACCGCCTCGACCGCATCCACCGTCACCACCCGCCCCTCGCACGACACCACCCGCGCGAACCGCCGCCGCCCCGCCATCGCCACCCGGCACCGCCGATCGCCGATCGCCGCGCGACATTCGGGCGAGGTCTCCTCAACCACCGTCCGGTCCAGCGCCGCGCTCGCCCCGCGCAACTCGGCGGTAAATCCGTCCGCGGTCAGCTCGACCGCGCCGATCGTCCCCTCGCCCAGATCCACCCGGTTCGCGACATCGGTCCAGTCCACCGCGAACACCGCCACCCGCGCCCCGTCCCAGCGCCCCGCCAGCAGATCCGCCTCCCCGATCGCGCCGCTCGTCAGCGCCCCCGCGACGTCCATCGTATCCGCCTCGAGTCCCCCCGACCGCTGGATCGCCGAAGGCGTCATCCCCGGCGCCGCCCGGTGCAGCAGCCCGTCCACCACCAGATCCCGGTCATGCGCGGTAAGCCCCACCGCGACCCCATCCCGCCGCTCGATCCGCCAACACAAAGCGATCGTCGCGAGCTCTTGCGCCAGCCACGTCATAGGAACCTCCGGAAGAAGGGATTTTCACGCAAAGCCACGAAGACGCGAAGAGAAGGAAGACGGAAGGCACCCTCGGAAGAATGGTTCGCGCAGAGGCGCAGAGAACGCAGAGAACGCAGAGCTACACATCCCGCCGCAAAGCGGCTGCCAACCCCAGGCCGATGACAGTCCACGACGCTGCCGCAGACGAATCCCCTCTGCGCCTCCGCGCCTCTGCGCGAACAAACCCTTCTCTTGAAAACCCAGAAGAAGTGGGTTCACGCGGAGGCGCGGAGACGCGGAGGAAGTGCGCCCGCGGCAGCTTCAGTCCTTCCATCACGACCGACTGCGACGACGCGGATTGAGAGGATGCCTCTCGGCATCAACCCTCCGCGTCTCCGCGCCTCCGCGTGAACCAACCTACCCTTCCCGAACCTCGACCAAAGGCACAGACCCCGCCTCCCCCGCCAGGAACGTCGCCAAATTCACCCGCAACCGATCCTCCGCAAACCGCACCGGCACATCGAACGCGAACCCCGCCGTCACCACAGCCCCCACAACCGGCGCCGCGTCCAAAACAACAAAGCCCCCGCTCTCGACCGAGAACCCCACCGAAACCCCATCGACCGCGACAGAAACACTCCCCGCCACCGGCCGCGTGATCCGCCGCTCCGCCGCTCCGTAATGCTTCACCAGCGCGAACCGGCGCAGCACCCCGTCCCCCACCCCGACCCGCTCGCCCACACCGACGCTGTCGAACGGATCCCGCAACCGGAACGCCCGCGCCGGCCCCATCCGCGCGCGAAAGAACGCCAGCAGCGCGCCGATATCCTCCGCACTCCGCACCCCCGGCCCGACATCGTACGACGTCCGCGCCTCCGCCCAGGCCGCACTGCGCGCCTCCACCCCGCCCGCACTGGTCAAAATCGCCGTCGAGAACCCCGGCGTCACCGCAGCCTCGCGCCCCAGCGCCAGCGGAAACAGCACGTCGTCGAACGCATCCATCGCCTCATCCTCCGTATCGAAATGCACGAAGCCGTCGCGCATCACCTGCGGCAGCGCCCAGAGGAACGTCGCCGCCACCCCACGCGCCCGCGCCCGCTCCGCCGCCGCCTCGATGAACCGCCACTCGGCCGCCTGGTCCGACCGCAGCACGAACCCCGACAGATAATGCTGCCGCGCGACCGGATAGCCCAGCCGCGCCTCCGCCGCCGCGATACCGCGCGCGGTCGACCCCGCATCCCCCGCGGTCACCCAGTCATAATCCTCGAGCTGCAGCACATCGAACGCGGGATACGCCCACCCGACCGGCATGTTCGCGCGCTTCGCCTCGGGCGCCGCCGCATCCAGCACCGTCGGCAAATAGGTCAGCAGATGCGTGACACACCCCGGCGCCACGCTCTTCGCCGCCCCCGCCAGAGCCGCCGTAGACGCCGCCAGGCACGCCCCCGCCCGATCCAGCGTCGCCGTCTGCGCAGCGCTCATCGCGCCCTTGATCGTCGGCAGGGCAACCGGCGCGAACGCCGCCACCGCGCTCGCATCATACAGGCAAGGCCGCCCGTCCGGCATCACCCACCACCACGGCTCGCCACCTGGAACTTCGGCACCAGCCCCGCCGCGACCGCGATCCCCATGAACGCCCGCGCCACCGCCTGCAGATACCCCATCGCGCCACCATGCGCCGGCGACAGCAAGGTCGACGGCGGCACCCACCCGGTCAGCGCCGGCGCGCCATCGCTGCTGCGCTGCTTCCAGTCGTTCCAGCAATGCGCATCGAACAGCTCGTAGCTCAGCGACCAGATCACCCCGAACCCCAGCGCCCTCGCCCGCACCGCAAAGTCGCGATGCCACGCCGCACACGCCGCGTTCAGCACGCCGCCGGCCAGGCTCACATAAAACCCGCCGCCCAGCGCCTCGAGCCGGAAATAATGGCTCATCCCCACATAATGCGTGATGTCGCCGCGATACCCCAGATGCAGCGCATTGCGCAGCAACCGCGCCGGCGTCAGGTTGTAGCTGTCGTCGAACCCGCTCGCGATTCCGATGCCGTGCTCGGGCACCACCACATCCCCGATCGCGATCACCGCCCCCGGCCCCTCGCACGCGATGTCGGTCAGCTCGACCCACCCCTCGCGGCTCCCCGCCAACGGCGCGTCGGTTTCGGTATAGTCGGGCGGCACCAGCGACACGAACATCCGGTCGATATCCCCCGCCCACACCGGATCCGCATCCTCGGGCAACTCGAACCCGCCGACCAGATCGGCGAAATCGATCGAAACCCGCGCATCCTCGGGCGTGCCCACCGCATAGTTCCACAGCCGCACATACCAGGCCTTCGCGACCCCCGCCGCATCGCGCCCCTCGATCGTCAGCGTCGGGCCATTGATGGCATCCAGCGCCATCACGCCACCCGACCGCCACCGGAACGACAACCGGCAATCCCGAAAATCCCGCACCGTCTCGTAGCGCAGCAACGGATGATCGACGCGGTCCTCCGCCTCCCAGATCAACCCCGCCAGATCGTCCGCGCGGTAGAACACCGCATCCACCCGCAGCGCATCCGGCCCGGTCGTCACCACGGCCGCCATCATCGGCCGCGGGAAATTCACCGTCCAGAACCGCGGATCGAACCGCGAGATCGTCCCCTCGACCTGCACCGTCCGCTGCGAACACAACCAATGCCCCATCGCCCCGCCCCCCTTCGTCACCCCGGACTTGGTCCGGGGTCCACCGTGCCGCCAATCCGACGTCCGTTGCCCGCGCAGCCCGATCGCCACTGCCGAAAGAAGAATGGTTCGCGCAGAGGCGCAGAGGACGCAGAGAGACAGCATGCGCCGCGAAGCGGCCCTCCCTCTCGGCCCCGTTGGGAAGCGGTTCGCTGCCGCGGACGATACATCTCCGCGTCCTCCGCGCCTCTGCGCGAACAAACCTTCCTTCTCTTCGCGCCCCTTCGGCGAAGCTCAGGGCAGGCTTCGCGCCTTTGCGTGAAAACCGTTCTACTCCGCCAGTGCCGCCTTCACCGCCCGCGCCACCTGCCGGCTCGACTGCGCCAGCATTGCCGGCGCCGCATCGCCGCTGGCGTTCACCGTGATCGCCACCCGAACCTCACGCACGCCCGAACCCGACGCCTCGACCCGCCCGGACGACACCGGCACGAACAGCTCAGGCCCCCGCTCGCCGACCAGATAGGCACGCCCCGGCGACACCGGCCCCCCGGTCGCCCGTCCCGGCTGCCCACCGGTAACGGCAGGTTCCGTCGCGACGCTGCTCAGCACCGACTGCACCCCCGCCTCCAGCGCCCGCCGGGCGATCGCATCCATCGCCGCCAGAGCGACCGCCTTCAGCTCCTCGAACCCGAGTTTCCCGCTGCGCACCGCACGCAGCAGCGCGGTCTCGATCCGCGCCGCCGCGCGCTCGGCCCCCGCGCCCAGCACGCCCTCCAGCTCGCCCCGCATGATCCCGAGATCGCGCGAGAACCCCGCGGTATCGGCGCGCACGCCGACCAGCACCCCCTCGTTCATCAGGTCATCCATCCGGAAACGCCTCCCTCAACCGCGCCAGCACATCCGCACCGGGCGGCGGCGCCTGCCCCCCGTTCAGCGCCCCCGCCACCGCCGCCAGCTCGGCCGGCGTCGCCCGCCAGAACGCGTCCGGGCTCCACCCCAGCACCGCCCCCGCAAACCCCGCCAGCCGCCCAGCCCTCTCCGAAAACGCGCTGTCGGCGAATATCTCTGCCACAGGTCAACGCCCCTGCAGGATCTGCCGCAGCAGCACGCGCAGCACCGGAGTCGCCGCGGCGATCCCCGCCTCGATCACCGCCTCGCCCAGCTGCTCGCGGGTGACGCCCTCGGGCGGATCGCGCAGGCAATGCCAGAACAGCGTCACCATCTCGCCGATCCCGAGTTTGCCCTCCGCCGCGCGCTCGACCAGCGCGAACAGCGACCCCAACGCCTCCTCCGCCGCCACCAGCGCGGCGAAACTGGGCCGCAGCACCAGCGTCTCGCCCGCCACCCGCACCGACGCTTCCCCGCGCACGGGGTTTGCCATGTCCGTCATGATGATCTCCTCCTGTACGCCAGCGCCGCCCGTTCTCCCCTCCCTGGAAGGGAGGGGAGCAAACCGCGGCGGCATCGCCCACCTTACGCCGCCACCACCGCGCCCGAACTCTCCAGACTCAGCGTGTAGGATCGCTCCCCGTTGAAATCCCCGGCATAATCGAGCCGCGACACCAGGAACTTGCCCGTCATCGTCTCGCCGCTCTCGAACGCCAGCCGATAGTCGTCGAGCACGCCGGTCAGCGCATTCCCGCGGATCCGCGTCTCCGCGGCCGACCCGGTGAACACCCCCGCCCCCGACACGCTGACCGACCGCACGCCAGCCCCCGACAGCAATTGCCGCCACCCGCCCGAATCCTTGGTGGTCACGACGACGCTTTCGCCGTTGACGCTCAACTGCGTCGTTCGCAGCCCCGCCACCGTCGCGTACACGACCGGCGCCGCCCCGTTCCCGACCTTCAGCAGGAACGCACTTCCCTTCTCCACCGCCATGTCGATTCTCCCTTGGGTGTCCGAACCACATCCGAACTAGACTTTCCGTCACCCCAGCGAAGGCTGGGGTCTCTTGCGGCTCCAGCCCCCGCGCCGCCTCACGAGATCCCAGCCTTCGCTGGGATGACGGAGTGGGCGAGGTGGCGCAGCGAACCCCCTCGCCCCGCTCAGCTCTCCCGGTACAGCCGCACCGCAAACTCGCTCACGCCTCGCCAGCGATCCTCGGTCGTGCGCGCCAGCCGGCTCCGCACCAGCCGCGTGGCCGTCAGCCGCCACCCCTCGCCGACATCGCCCGACAACGCCTCCATCGCGTCCTCGATCGCGCCGACCAGCCCCCGCAACCGCACCGGCCGCTCGCCCGAATCATAGGACACCACGGTCACCGCGCCGGTCCGCCCCGCGATCCCCGCCGCGTCCGCCTGTTGCAGCACCGGTTCCTCGACCACCGCATAGGGCAGCCCGCCCCGCACCGGCGGCGCATCGAACACCCGCAACCCGGCGATCGCGTCGAGCCGCGTCACGATCGCCGCCTGCAACCTCGTCCGCGCGCTCACAGCCGCACCTGTCGATACGGCCGCCACAGCGCCGCCACCGCAGCCGGCGGCGCACCATCGTCGCTCCGCGCCTCGAACAGATACGCGACCAGCATTGCCACCCCTTGCGCGATCGGCGCCGGCACCGCGGCCCAACTCGCGGTCGGATCGTCACGCGGCACCAGCACGGTCCCGGTAAATGCCTCGGCCGTCAGGATCGCAGTCTCCGCCAGCCCCGCCAGCACCCCCTCGTCGCTATCCACCCGCAACCAAAGCTTCGCCGCCGCCACCGCATCCGCGATCACGCCCGGCGGAATCGATCCGCTCATCAGGAGTCTCCCAAAACCTCGATCCTCCCCCGCCAGGGGGAGGTGGCAGGCGCAGCCTGACGGAGGGGGCGGACACGCAACCTCGGTTCCGTATCCTCCCCCTCCGTCACCTTCGGCGACACCTCCCCCTTGCGGGGGAGGATCGCAGTTACGACACCGCGAACTTCATCAGCTTGATCGCCTCCGAATTCGTCACGCACCCGCCGACCCGCTTGGTCGCGTAGAAATTGACGAACGGCTTGTTCGAATAGGGATCACGCAGGATCACCGTCTCGGTGCGCTCGGCGATGATGTACCCCGCCTTGAAGTTGCCGAACGCGATGCCCAGCGCATTCGCCGCGATATCCGGCATGTCCTCTGCCTCGATCACCGGATAGCCGAGCAGTGTCGCCGGCTGCCCCGCCGCCAGCGAGGGCGCCCACACGAACGCGCCGTCCGACGTCTTGAACTTGCGGATCCGCGCCAGCGTGCTCGCATTCATCACGAAGCTCGCGCCCTGCCGATACGGCGCGCGCAGCGACTGGACGAGGTCGATCAGCCGCTCCTGCGGGTTGGCCGCGAAATCCCCCGCTGCCCCGCTCGCCAGATATTGCAGCGTCCCGAACGGCCGCGTCGCATCCCCGGTCGCCGCGGTCGCCTGCGTCAGAAAGCCCTTCGGCCGCGACACGCCCGACCCGGCCACGAACGCCGCGCCTTCCGCCTTGGCGAACTCCATCGCGATCTCGCCCGCCAGCCACGCCTCGACATCGAACGCCGCATCGTCGAGCATCGCCTGGCTCGCCGACGGATTGGCATAGAGCTCGCCCATCGGCGGCGCGATCTCGACGAACACGGGCGACGCCGTCCCCGGCCGCGCATCGGTTTCCGCCGCCCATCCCGACGGCGTGCCCCCGGTCGTCACCAGTTTCCGATACCCCGCCGAGCCCACCTTCACCACATTGGCGATCGAACGGATCGGCGAGATGCCCTTCAGCACCCGGTCGATCTCGGCATCGATCTCCTTGGGGATGGCAAAACCGCCGGCATCCCCGGTCACCCCGGTGAACGCCTTCATCTCGATCGTCGCGCCGCTCCGCACGAACCCCTCGAACGCCGCATTGCCCAACGGCGCCGCACCCTCCAGCACCGGCCTGTCGATCACGTCCATGTCGCTCTCCCACAAAAAAGGCGCCCCGCAGGACGCCGAAAAAACCTTGTTGAATAAGCCGTTCCCCGGCGAAGGCCGGGGCCCAGTTGGGAGACGACCATGAAGACCGCCGCGCCCAGTTACCCCGGCTATCCCACCTGGGCCCCGGCCTCCGCCGGGGAACAATAGTCCACCCGCGCCAACCGCTGCATAGGCACCGCCACTAGGCTCACCTCCACCAGCGCCACGCGAAGCAACTCCCGCCGCGCCCCCAGCCGAACCGAAACCGCCCGATACCCCACCGACAACCCCGCCACCGCACCCGACCGCACCGCCGCCGCCAGCTCGGCATCCGCGATCACCCCCGCGACCCTTAGCCCCCGCGCATCCTCCGCAACCGACGTCAGCACCCCCACCGGACCCCCGCGATGCTGCCACAGCAACGGCACCAGCCCCGCCCCCGCAAACGCCCCGGCCCGCGCGACGTCCCCTGCCCGGTCGACCACGTCGAACACCGCCGCATACCCCGCGAACCCCAGCGTCACGACGCCACCGCCTTCACGTCCAGCATCGCCCGCTTCTCCTCCGCGCTCAGGAAATCGGCGGCGGACACCATCGCCCACAGCTTCGACCGATCCTCGACCAGCGCCGGCACCCGATCGAGATCGATCCCCAGCGTCGCCCCCTCGAACCACCCGCGCAGCCCCTCCGCGATCCCGTCGAGCACGTGATGCGCCATCGGCAGCACCGCCAGCCGCCACAGCGCCCGGTTCGCCTCGCGGTAGTTCGCATAGCTGTTGTCGCCCGGCAGCCCGAGCAGCATCGGCGGCACCCCGAACGCCAGCGCGATCTCGCGCGCCGCCGCCGCCTTGGTGCCGGCAAAATCCATCTCCGCGGGCGACAGCGACAAGGCCTGCCACTTCAGCCCCCCCTCCAGCAGCATCGGCCGCCCCGCATTGCCCGACCCCGCGAACGACGCCTCCAGCTCGCCCTTCAACCGGTCGAACTGGTCCGCCGACAGCGTCGATCCATCCCCCGGATCATAGACGAGCGCGCCACTCGGTCGCGCCGCATTGTCGAGCAGCGCCTTGTTCCACCGCGCCGCGGCATTGTGGATCGCCACCGCCCCCGCCGCCGCGCCCAGGCACCCCAGCCCATAATGATCGTCCACCGGGTGAAAGCTCTTCAGGTGGATCACCTCGGGCCGCACCGCATCGGCGTGCAGCCGCGTCACCCGCTCGCCCACCTTGTAGCGATACGCGACCGGCCACCCGCCCGCATCCGCCTCGACGCTGACCCGCTCGGGCCTGAGCGCGAACAGCTCCGCCGCACCCCCGTCGGCATCGCGCAGCACCTGGATGAAGGCATTGCCGTGCAACAAGAGGTGCGCGACCACCGTCTCGACCAGGGTCTGCCCACCCGACCGCCGGGTCGCCAGCCGGATCAACGCCGGATCCGACGCCTCCAGCGGCGCCCCGCCGATCGTCTCCATCACCAGCTTCACCGCGCGCTGCGCGATCGCATTCCCCAGATACGCCTCGCGCACCTGCGCCTCATAGGACCGCGGCCACTCCCCCACCGCCGGCCCGTAGCCGGCGCGCGACAAGGCCGGCCGCGAGTCCTCGCGCCCCTTCCACCCGAACAATTTCATGGTTCGTCTCCCACCGTCCGCACCCGCGCCACCCCGCGCGCGCCCAGCATCAGCGCGGTCATCGCCCAGACCAGCGCATCCGCGCGGTCCGGCGACCGCCCCGGCCCCTCATACCCCCCGCCGACCACCAGCCCGCACAGCTCGTCCTCCAGCGCCGGGAACCCCCCGACATGCCACGCCCGCCCGCTTTCGTAGAGCGCCGCCACCGGCTCCGCCCGCGCCACCTTGCCCAGCGCCGCATGCACCAACGTCAGCGGCATCACCCGGTCGGCACCGCGCAGCACGCTCTCGACCATCGCCCCGCCCTGGTTCTTCTCCGCGATCACCCGGTCGGCGCCGTGCCGCGCCACGCAGTCCGCCACCGCGCGCGCCCATCCCTCGGGCGACAGGCCCGAGACGCTGGCATCCTCCAGCACATAGGCGAGGTCGTCCGCACCCCGCGCCACCACCACGATCCCGCACGCGTCGCCCCCGATGCTCGCCGGCGGATCCACCCCCACCACCACGCGCGTCCGCGCCACCGGCATCGCCCGCACCCGCCGCGTCTCCAGCCCCGCCCGCGTCCACAGCGCGCCGACCACCTCGTCGATCATCTCGCCGTCGAGCTCCTGCCGCCCCAGCCGCGTGCCGCCGTACAGATCCTCCATCTGCGCGACCCAGCCCGCATCCAGGTGCAGATTGTCGTGCGTCCGCCCCCGCGTCTCGATACAGTCCTTCATCGCCATCACCCGCCGCATCAGCCGGGTCGGCCGCGGCGTCGTCGTCACCAGCACCTGCGGCCGCTCGCCGATCCGCAGGCCCAGCAGCAGATTGTCCCACGCCGCATCGCCGCGCCGCCATTTGCCGATCTCGTCGCACCACGCCGCGTCATGCTCGGGCCCGCGCAGCGACTCCGGCACCTCCGCCGAATAGGCGTACGCCCGCGCCCCGCTCGCAAAGTGGAACTCGCCGTCATACCGCCGCCACGCATAGGGTTCGTGCGCGCGCGCCACCGCGATCAGCCCGCTCTTTCCCTCGATCATCACCCGGCGGACATCGTCCATCGTGCCCCCCACCAGCGCGATCCGCGCCTCCGGCCGCGCCCGCGCGATCGCGCTGACCCATTCCGCCCCGGCGCGCGTCTTGCCGAACCCGCGCCCCGCGCGGATCAGCCACACCCGCCAGTCGTCGCGGTCCACTGCCTGCCCGTCATGCGCCCATAGCGGCCAGTGATCCGCCAGCGCGCGAAGCTCAGGCGTGGTCAGCCGCCGCAACACCCCCAGCCGTTCGGCCGCGGGCAGCGCCACCAGCCGCGCGCGCAACGCGGCAAGCGTATCGCTCACGGCTTCGTCCTCCCGTCGGCACCCCCATCAGACCCGCCTCCCGCCCGACCGCCCGGACGCGTGCCGAGCGCCCGCCGCAACCGCCGCTCGGCGATCTCGAGCTGCTTCATCACCGCGCGTTCGACCTCGGCGATCGGGACCGTCTTGTAGTTGCGCTTCTGCGTCTTGCGCGGCCCGGTCGCGGCGCGCCGCAGCGCCAGCAGGTTCAGCCCCAGCGCCGGGTCGATCGGCCCCGCCCCGGCCCCCATCCCCATCCCCATCGCGGCGCGATCGCCATCCGGCGCGATCGCGTTGACGTGAGCGCTCACGCGGCCCTCCGCGCTCTCGCTCTCGACCCCGTTCTCGCCCCCAGCTTCACCCAGCGCACTGCTCAGCAATTCGGCTTCGAGCCGCCCATAGCCCTGTTCCAGCGCCTCCTCCCACAGCGCCGCGAACGCAGCGTCGCGCCGCCGCAGCGCGTAAGCGCCCGTCAGGCTCATCCCGACGTCCTGCGCCGCCATCCGCACATTGGCGGTCGCGGCCACCATATCGAGGAAGCGTTCGCGCTTGTCGTGCGTCCACCACGTCGCCGACGCCCGCTTCACCTTCGCCCCACCGCGCGTGCACGGCGAGACCAGCACGGCCGCGTTCCCGGCCCCGTTTCCGCTCTCTTTCGTCATGCCACCCCCCGAACCCGCCGACCCAAACGCGAAAAGCGCGGAAGCCTCCCGGCTCCCACGCTCATCTCCCCGACCCGCAATTCCTCAGCGTTCCTGTTATGTACCTGGAGAGCGTGACGATGTCAAGCGGAATGTACCAGATGGGTTATTCCGGGCTCAGCTGTTGGTTGATCCGGCAACACAACAGGCTTGTAACCCCGTCCGGGATGATCCGATGCCTAATGTCTGCATTTAGTGGAAACCGGAACAGACGTTCTGGGGCATTAAGCCGGTGTAAGCTGCCTTCGTTCAGGCTCAACTGATCGGCAGCTAGCCGACTATACATTGACAGTCTGACGATGCACCGCCATCGGCCCACCCAGCGAGTGTGACATGGACGAAAATGGCATCAAGGCAGTAGCTCTAGCGCGCATCCGGCGGGAAGCTCGGGGGCGCGTTTTGCCAATCGTGACAAGTGAGTTTTCGCTGAACGGCACTGGAATTCGTGCCGATCTCGCGTTGCTGGACCGTGGCACCTTTTATGGGGTCGAGATCAAGAGCGCATCAGACACGTTAAAGCGCCTGCCATCCCAGATGGAGGGGTACGCCCGTTATTTTGATCAAACCGAGCTGATCGTTGCCCCCAAGCATGTCCATGGCTTACGGGATATAGACCTGCATGGAGCTAGAGTGTGGCGGGCCGAAGTTTTGAACGACTGGCAGCTTCACGCGCCGGGGAAGTCACGTTGCATCAGCGGCCAGTGGCTGCTCCATCTACTGACAGCTGAGGACGAGCGTCGTGCGACCCGCGCCATCGAACGGCAGACCGCTGAACTCTCGGCTATCGACATCGATCATGCGCGACGGAGTGAGTTCGAACGCGCCTTTTGCAAGCGCTATGGCGAGACTAGTGCTCGATTTTGGGAAGCCGTTCGAGGTCGGCCGATCCGTCTCGACGATCTAAAACTGCTCAGCCGATATCATGCCGGACGCCAGCAACGGCGAGAAATCGAGCAAGAACGAGCAGAGCGTTGGGCGACTTGGGTCGAGGCGATGCAAACGCCGTTACACGCTGTTTAGTCTTCCCAGTCATCCTCAGTGTCTTCAACCGCCCCTGGGTTGTCGTGAAAGGTCTGCAACTGCAGATGTAGATTGATGCGCGCGGCGGTGGCCTTACTTTGCGTATCGATAGCGGAAGCATCACCTCTCGCCGTTCGTTCGATCATCTGCGTGCCCCAAACCCGCAGATCACCATTCCAGAGGGCATGCGCCATTAGGATCTGGGCTTGCTCGATGTAGCCGTCGAGCCCCGTCTCTTCAGAACGAAAAAACGTCCACTGCTCGAAATCAGGGTAATCAATTCGAGCCGGGATCACTCCGCTCCCTCCACCGAGTGGGTCGGCCCGTGCGCTGCCTCGATCGCCATAGATCAGTCGATCGCGACCAAGCTGGCCTGCGACTTCGTCGAACAAACGTCGCTCAAAGATGAGCTGCCGAGGGAGGTTCGTGAAGCTCGCCGGGAACGACGAAGCGGATACTGAGACGGTAGCCAACGGCGCCGACGCCCAAATCGTTCTGATCAATCCTACAGTTTGAGCGGCAACAAGCAGATGGTCGGCACGGACAGCGCCATAATCGATAACAAAGCAGACATCGCGTCCACCTCCAGTCAGTTGACTGATCTGTACGGCCAACCGACCTAGACCACCAAAGGCGTTACGTTCCACACGAACCGCCAGTCCACGGTCCAGCGCGTGGAGGCGGGCAATCTGGTTGCGCTCTGCTGCTGGATCAGTGCCGACTTGCGCAACGGGGATATACGTTTCGTTCCGCTCGATGAACTCGCACCAGTTGTCGAAACCATCGTCTGGGTCTCGAAGCGCTTCCAACTCCCCAAACACCGGACGTGGTTTTGGCACCTCACGCTCCCCAACCTCGACAAGGATTGGGCGATCGCCATAAGATACAGCAATCCGATCTATCGAACTGTCCAACCGATGCGACCCGACCCACGGCCTCAGCGAAACTAGTGGAAGCAAGCGGTCTTTAGTCTGATCCGGCAACTCTTCTAAGGCGCGCATTTCTGCAGGCTTGAGAGCGAGGAAAGGCAGGTAGGAAACGCTATCCCATGGCCTGAGCGGCATCGACGACTCCTAACTGTTCTAGCTTGATGCGCATTGCGCCTTCCGATGCAGAAAACTGCTCGGCCAGGAAGAGTATTAAGTCGCCGACCCCCTTTTCACGCGCCTCGTCAACACTGGCCAGAACCAGGTCGTCGGGCATCAAAATGTCAGCCGCTAATCGGTTCGCTTGGGCTTCCCGCTTGTCGGACAAGGAAGACCGATAGAGCACGTCGTCTGAGAGGCCGCGAGCATCGATCTGGTCAGCATGGAGTAGGAAATGGGCGAGCTCGTGAGCTACCGTGAACCGTTGGCGCTTCGAAGGATCGTGTCGGTTTATCCTAATGACAAAGCCGTTTTCCTGAGGCCTGATCTCACCGGAAATTCCGGGCGCAAGCGTTGCCGCTTTAACTGGAACACCAAGCGCTCGGGCAAGATGAGATAGCCGCACAGGTGCCGTATCCTGGTGTTCTTCGATCGTTGCGCGCACGCGATCGCCTAGGTTACGCCATTCGGGGCTCATTGGTCGTCTCCATCTTCATCGTCGTCGAGCAGCCGATCGTCCGGTCTGCCGAGGACGATCTGGTCTACCCGCGCTCTAACGCGCCGATCGAAATCGGGGGACGCCACGATCTCAGAAATGCGCGTTTCCACTTCCTCCAGTATATAGCGTCGGATTGATCCGTTCTCAATCTGTTCACGAGTCTCGGCGAGCGCAGCGTTAGTGGCGCTACGCACCGCCTCGAGCTTCATCTGCTCGAACCCCCAGAACGCGGCGATTGCCAGAACACCGCCGAAAATGGCGACTATCACCCCCACCGCCGAGAGCAGGATGGCAGCAAGGTCGGCGTAGGTCATGCCGTCCGCTTTAATACCACCGGTGGAAAGAAAGGCGATAAAGGCCGCTCCGAGTATTGCACCGAGGAACGATGCGAGCACAAGGGAGGGGCGAGCTGGAGCATATACCGGGGTACCGTCTGGCTGTTTTCCAGTTACCACGCCATCTCCCCGATTTAATCCTAGCCGGTAATACATACAGTGAAGGACGCCACGTCAACTTATCCAATGGAGACCCGTTTATAATCCTCCGACAAGAAGCCGACACGATGTTGTTCGCTGTATGCTGGCAGCGCGTGCTGCCTCCGCCTCCGCCTCGGCCTCGGCAACGCGGGCATTTTCCACAGGCATTGTTCTGCTGGGCGATCTAGCCCGTAGTGGAATGACGCCAGAACTGCGTAATTCCACGCAAGAAATCTGAAGACTATGCCAGACGGAACCGGGGGCGCCGAAGCGCCCCCTCACCCCATCAATATTTCACCCGCAGCCGCGTGTAATAAAACCCGCCGTTGAACCCGAACGGTCCGCCGTTGCGCGCATACACCTGCCCGTCCGACGTGCCGCCGGTCAGCGGATAGATCTGCACCGTCGAGGTCGCCGCCAGCCGGTCGGGCTTCTCGTCGGTGAAGTTCTGCGCGCCCACCGACAGCGTATAGTGATCGGCAAAGGTGTAGCTCAGCTCCAGGTCGGTGGTGAACTTGCCGCCGAACCGCTGGTTGGCATAGCCTTCGGCGGGCGTGGTCGCGGTTGCCGCCTTGGTCACGGTGACGCCGTAATCCTGCGCGCTGGTCCATGAGCTGTAATAATTCTCGCGGACGTTGAAGCTGAGGTTGCCGAGCGACCAGTTGCCGTTCCACACCACGCGGTGCTTGGGCGCCAGATTCTCGGCATCGATCAGCTGCGCCAGCCCGATGATGCGGATGTCGTAATCGGTGACCTTGGTGTTGTTGTAGTTGTACGCCAGCGAGAAGTTGAGCTGCGCGTCGCTCAAGCTCGTGCGCCAGGTGCTGACCACGTCGATGCCGCGGGTGCGCGTCTTGAAGCCGTTGGTGAAATACTGCACCTGCCCGTCGACGCCGACCGGCAGCAGCAAAGGCTGCGCCGCGAGGTCCGCCGCGGTGACGATGAACGGTGAGGTCAGCCCGATGCGGTTGCGCAGATTGATCTGATAGCCGTCGACCGTCAGCGTGAAGCCCGGCAGCGGCTCTAGGATGACGCCCAGGCCGTAGTTGGTCGATTTCTCCGGGCGCAGATTGGTGGCGCCATAATATTGCGCGACCGCGGTGTTGGTCGGATAGGTGCCGCTCTGGAACGCGACGCCGTTGTTGAACGACGTCGTCACGATCGACACGTTCGACTGGCCCGGCGACGGCGCGTGGAATCCGGTGCCGAAGCTGCCGCGGATCGAAAGCGCGTCGGCGACCTTGTACAGCGCGTTGACCTTGCCGACCCAGGCGTCGCCGAAGGTGTTGTAATGTTCGTAGCGGCCGGCGGCGCCGACCGTGAACGCCTTGGTGATGTCGGTTTCCAGCCCGACATAGGCGGCATAGGCGGTCTGGCTGAATTTCCCCGCGGTCTGCGGGCTGGTGCCGGCATAGCCGCTCGCGCCCACGCCTTGCGCCGCGGTGGTGCCCGATGCGACGTAGACGCCCGGCGCGGTCTGGGTGAAGAGCCGCTGCGCGACCGCATAGGGGCCGGCGGCATAGGACTGCAGGTCGCCCGCGGTCTGTTCGTAGGTCTCCTTGCGATATTCGCCGCCCGCCGAGATCGTCAGCGGCGCCGCGAACCCGACATCGGCGGCATAGGTGAAGTCGGCGTTGAAGTTGGTCTCCTTCTGGATCAGGTCGCCGAAGTCGAAGCTGGTCTGCGTCGCGGGCCCGAACGAGAAATTGGCGGAGTTGTACATCGACAGCGAGAGCGTGTTGCGCGCGAGCGTGCCCGACAGGTCGTAGCTGAAGGCGCCGGCCGTCCCCTTGTAACCGAGCACGCCGTACACCTCCTGCGTCTTCCCCACGAACCGCGGCGTGAACCCGGCCGGGTAGAGTTTGGAGAACTGGAAGGTATTCGTGTCCCGCACGAATCCCCCTGCCGGGCACGTCGCGTTCCCCGCCGGGCACGGCGTCAGAAAGAAGGTGTTGTTGAAAGCCCCATTAGCCCCCTGATTCCGCACCACCCCATTGGTATCCACCGCGGTACTCGAAACCGAAGCCCGATAGTTGAAACTCTGATTCCCCTTGGATTCCGCATAGTTAGCAAACACATAGATCTTGCTGTTATCAGTAACATTAATCGCCGAATTGTAGACGGATTTAAAACCATGCGATGGAGAATTACCCCAGATCTGCACCGGCAGCGGATAATTGGGCAGCTGGGACGCCAGCGCCGGGAAGTTGTTGGCGAAATTCGCCGCCGACGGCCGCGTACGGCCCCTGCTGGTCTGCCCATCGTCAGTATATTCGGCAGTGACGTTGATAAATCCCCAATCGCCCTTCACGCCAGCATTGCCCGCGATCTGATAGCTTTCGCCGTCGCCCGCATAATATTGCCCGGCGCGGCCGACCAGTTCGATCCCCTGGTCCTCGCGCAGCCCGTAGTTGAGCACGCCGGCGATCGCGTCAGATCCATATTGCGCGGTCGCGCCTTCGCGCAGCACCTGAAGGCTGCCGATCGCGAGCGACGGGATCGCCGAGATGTCGGGCCCCTGCGCGCCGCGCCCGAGGCCGGTGTCGCTTCCGCCATAGACCTGCACCAGCGCCGAGCGATTGTAGCGCTTGCCGTTGATCATCACGAGCACCTGATCACCCGACAGACCGCGCAGCGACGGCGATCGCACGAAGGTCGACGCGTCGGAGATCGAATTCTGCCCGGCATAGAAGGACGGAACGATGTTCTTCAGCTGGTCGATCATGTTCGCGGCCGGCTGCACGGCCAGGTCGGCCGCGCTGATCACGTCGACGGGCGACGGCGAATTGGTGAGAGTCCGGTCGGTGCGGCGTGTGCCGAGCACAATGATGTCGTTGTCAGGGGCATTGCCCGGATCATCGGAGGCGGTGATACCGGACGATGCCGAACTATCCTGTACCGCCGTCGCTTGGGGTGAGGCTACGAGATCAGGCTCTGCTCCATAGGCGGCAGATCCATAAAGAAAAGCGATCGCCAGCGCGGCGCTCGAAGTCGTGTGTCTCATCATCTAAGCCCCTTTGAGATGTAACTTTCCGAAAATCCTTTCCGCTCTGTTCCAGATCTCGATGCCGATTATGATCGACGTCGGACCGCTGATTTATGCGCCCTGCGATTAATGCGACGACGTCGTTACGAATGCATCGCCACTGCGCGGTAAGTCGCCACAGTTATTGCGTTTTGACAATCGAAAACGGAGACGATCGCTAACGTTATGTTACGTTGTTGCAATTCTGCCGCAATAGGTCAGGGTTGCGTCTGTTGTCGGCGCAAGGCCGGGCATCAACACGCGCTTCCGCCGGCCGGAGACCCGCGGTACATGGGCGCATGACGAACACGCCCACCTCCGCTTCCGATCTTGCCGCTCCCGTCGCGCAACGCCGCGACCACAGCTTCACCACGCACGGCGTCACCATCGCCGATCCCTATGCCTGGCTGAAAGACGCCGGCTATCCCGAGGTCACCGATCCCGACATCCTCGCCTATCTCGCCGAGGAGAACGCCTATTACGAAGCAGCGATGGCGCCGCACGCGAAGCTGGTCGACACGCTTTACGAAGAGATGAAGGCGCGCATCAAGGAAGACGAATCGTCGGTTCCCCAGAAGGACGGCGACTGGCTCTACTGGACCGCCTACGAAACCGGCGGCGAGTACCGCAAATGGTGGCGCAAGCCCGTCGCGGGCGGCCCCGACGAGCTGCTGCTAGACGAACCCGCGCTCGCCGAAGGCCACGAATATTTCCGCCTCGGCGCCTTTTCGGTCAGCAATGACGGCCGCTATCTCGCCTATGCGATCGACGACAATGGCTCGGAACGCTTCGAGGTGCGCGTCAAGGATCTGTCGACGGGCGAACACCTCCCCGACGTGATCCCGGGCATGCTGTCGGAGATCGTCTGGACCGCGGACGACGCCGGCTTCCTCTACGGCCTCGCCAACGAGCAATGGCGCACCGACAATGCCCGCTTCCACCGCCTCGGCACGCCGATCGAGCAGGATGTCGTGCTGTTCCACGAAGAGGACGAGGGCTTCCGCGTCGGCGTCGGCGAGACCAGTTCGCGCAAATGGATCACGATCGCGACCAGCGATCACGTCACCAGCGAGATCTATCTCCTCCCCGCGCACGAACCGCTCGCGGTCCCGATCCTCGTCTCCGCACGCCAGGTCGGGCGCGAATATGACGTCGACGACCATGACAACACGCTGTTCATCCACACCAACGACACCGACCCCAATTTCCGCCTGTGCACCGCGCAATTGGAGGAACCCGGCGTCTGGACCGAGCTGATCCCGCCAAGCCGCGATTTCTACATGACCGGCGTCGAATGCTATCAGGACTTCTTCGTCGTCTACGGGCGCGAGGACGGGCTCGATCAGATCGCGATCCACCGCTACGAGACGCCCACCCAAGGCCGCCGCATCGCCTTCCGAGAGGCGAGCTACGTCGCGGGCCTCGGCGACAATCCCGAATACGACATGACGGTGCTGCGCCTTGGCTACGAGTCGATGGTCACCCCCGGCTCGGTCTACGACTATGACGTCGACACCGGCGAGCGCACGCTGCTGAAAGTCCAGGAGATTCCGAGCGGCTACGACGCCGCCAGATACGGCACCGAACGCCTCAAGATCACCGCGCGCGACGGCACCGAGATTCCCGTCTCGATCGTCTATCCCGCAGGCTTCAAGCGCGACGGATCCGCGCCGCTCTTCCTCTACGCCTATGGCGCGTACGGCTATGCGATCCCGCCGGGCTTCTCGACCGGCCGGATGAGCCTGCTCGACCGCGGCTTCGCCTATGCGATCGCGCATATCCGCGGCGGCGACGATCTCGGCCAGCAATGGTATCTCGACGGCAAGCTCGAAAAGCGCACCAACACGTTCAACGACTTCGTCGACGTCACCAAAGGCCTGATCGCGGAGAACTGGACCGCCCCCGGCCGCATCGCGATCGCCGGCCGGTCGGCAGGCGGCGAGTTAATGGGCGCGGTCGTCAATTCCGACCCCGATCTCTGGGGCGCGGTGATCGCCGACGTCCCGTTCGTCGACGTGCTCAACACGATGCTCGACGACAGCCTTCCGCTGACGCCCGGCGAATGGCCCGAATGGGGCAACCCGATCGAGGACAAGGCCGCGTTCGACCTGATCCGCAGCTACAGCCCCTACGACAACGTCGCCCCCCACGCCTATCCGCCGATGTTCATCAGCGGCGGCCTCAACGATCCGCGCGTGACCTATTGGGAACCCGCCAAATGGGCGGCGAAACTGCGCAGCGTGAAGACCGACGCCAACATCCTGCTGCTGAAGACCAACATGGGCGCCGGCCACGGCGGCAAGTCCGGCCGCTTCGAAAGCTTGCGCGAAGCCGCGGAGGAACACGCCTTCGTGCTCTGGCAGCTGGGCGTCGAAGCCTGACCGTTCTCCCGCGAAGGCGGGAGTCCAGGGTTACAGGCCGCAACGCCCGCCGCTCCTGGACCCCCGCCTCCGCGGGGGAACAGTAACCGAAGGACCAGCATGACCCGATTCACCCTGACCATCACCGCCACCCCCGCGGACATCGACGAGCTCGGCCACGTCAACAATGCGGTCTGGGTCCGCTGGATTCAGGACATCGCGACCGCGCACTGGGATGCGATCGCGCCGCCCGAACACCGCGCCGCCTATGTCTGGGTCGTGACGCGCCACGAGATCGACTATCGCGGCAACGTGCAGGCGGGCGAGACGGTCACCGGCGAAACTTGGGTCCCCGAGCCCCCCAAGGGCGCCCGCTTCGACCGCCACGTCCGCTTCACCGGCGCCAATGGAAAGGTGAAGTTGGACGCGATTACCACCTGGGCGCTGATCGATCGAGCGACCGGCCGGCTCCTGAGGGTCCGCTCGGACATCGCGGCGCCGTTTTTGGCTTAGATTTTGAGGGTCTGCGGACGCCCAAACTCCCGTTCGTGCTGAGTAGAGACCGAGCGAAGCCGAGGGCTCGTATCGAAGCACAGGTTCCGCGCGCCAACCTGTCCTTCGATACGCGTCTTCGCCTTCGCTCAGCCGCTACTCAGGACGACCGGTAACGAGCCTAAACCGCCGCCCTTACCGCCTCACAAATCCGGTCCACCACATGCTCGACCTGCCCCGGGTCGTCCCCCTCGGCCATCACCCGGATCACCGGCTCGGTCCCCGACGGCCGGATCACCAGCCGCCCGCGCCCGGCCAGCTCCTCTTCCGCCGCCGCGATCACCGCCTTCACCGACTCCGCCTCCAGCGGCTTGCCCCCCGCAAACCGCACATTCTTCAGCAACTGCGGCAACGGCACGAACCGGTGCAGCACCTCGCTTGCCGGCGCCCCCGCGCGCTTCACTTCGGCCAGCACCTGCAACGCCGCGACCAGCCCATCACCCGTCGTCGCATAGTCGCTGAGGATGATATGCCCCGACTGCTCGCCGCCGACATTATACCCCCGCGCGCGCATCGCCTCGAGCACGTGGCGATCACCCACCGACGTGCGCACCAGCCCCAGCCCCTGCGCCGCCAGATGCCGCTCGAGCCCCAGGTTCGACATCACCGTCGCGACCAGCCCGCCGCCGGCCAGCCGCCCGGCCCGCGCCCAGCTCGTCGCGATCGTCGCCATCAGCTGGTCGCCATCGACCACCGCGCCCTTTTCGTCGACCACGATCAGGCGGTCGGCGTCGCCGTCGAGCGCGATGCCGATGTCGGCGCCGCTCGCGACCACGGTCTCCGCCAGCGTCTGCGGCGCGGTCGATCCAACGCCGTCGTTGATGTTGGTGCCGTTCGGCGTCACCCCGATCGCGACGATATCCGCGCCCAGTTCCCACAAAGCAGATGGCGCCACCTTGTACGCGGCGCCGTTCGCGCAATCGATCACGATGCGCAGGCCATCGAGCCGCAGATTTTCGGGAAAGGTCGATTTCGCGAAGTGGATATAGCGCCCCTGCGCGTCGTCGATCCGCCGCGCACGGCCGATCTGCGCGGAGGGCACCAACGCGACGTCGCTGTCGATCAGCGACTCGATCGCTTGCTCCGCCTCGTCACTCAGTTTGTACCCGTCAGGCCCGAACAGCTTGATCCCGTTATCAGCGAATGGATTGTGGCTGGCGGAAATCATCACCCCGATGTCCGCGCGCATCGATTGCGTCAGCATCGCCACCGCGGGCGTCGGCATCGGCCCGACCATTACGACATCCATGCCGACGCTGGTGAAGCCCGCGACCAGCGCGGATTCGAGCATATAGCCCGACAGCCGCGTATCCTTGCCGATTACCACGCGATGCTTGTGCTCACCCCGCAGAAAATACGCACCCGCCGCCATCCCGACCTTCATGGCCAACTGCGCGGTCATCGGCGCGACGTTGGTCGCCCCGCGAATTCCATCCGTACCAAAATATTTTCTTGCCATCGGCATCGTCCTGTCCCGCTATCTCGCTTCGGTCGTTCTTAGCGCGGCACAGTAACAAGGGCGAGCATGTCGCAGACAACACGTATCCTGATCGCGCTGATCGGCGGCATCGCGCTCGGCATTGCCGCGGCGGCGTTCGTACCGGCCCAGGCGCTGGTCGCAACTGCGATCACGCAGCCGATCGGTGCCGCCTGGCTCCACGGGCTGCAGATGGTGATCGTTCCGCTCGTTGTCGGGCTACTCGTGACCGGTATCGGCGCTACCACAGAGGCCGCGCGCGCCGGGCGGATCACGGCGCGCGCGATGGTGATGATCGTTATCATCCTGTGGAGCACGACGCTGATGTCCGCGTTCGTGATGCCCCTGATCCTAGACGCCTTCCCGTTGCCCGCGGGTTTGGGGGCCGCGCTGCGCGAGGCGCTGACCGGAGCCGCGCCAGTCGGCCCGGTGCCCGGGATCGGCGCGTTCTTCGACACCATCGTCCCGACCAACATCATCGCGGCCGCCGCGAGCGACGCCTTCCTACCGCTCACAGTCTTCTCTCTCGCCTTCGCCTTTGCGGTGACCAAATTGCCGGACGATCAGCGCCGCATCCTAACCGGCTTCTTCCGTGCGGTGGTCGAGGCGCTGCTGGTCATCATCCACTGGGTGCTAAAGCTCGCGCCGATCGGCATCTTCGCGCTCGCCTACGGCGTCGGGGCACGCACCGGCACTGCGGCGTTCGGCGCGCTTCTGCATTACATCGTCTGCGTCTCGGCGATCGGGTTCATCGTGCTGCTCGCGGCCTATCCGATCGGCATGATCGGCGGCCGCGTCAGCCTGCGCCAGTTCGCGCGCGCGGTCGCGCCCGCGCAGGCGGTTGCGATCAGCACCCAGTCGTCGCTCGCTTCGCTTCCCGCGATGCTCAAGGGATCGACCGAACTCGGTGCATCCCCCACCACGGCGGGCATCGTGCTGCCGCTATCGGTCGCCGTCTTCCGCGCCACCAGCCCGGCGATGAACCTCGCCGTCGCGCTCTACGTCGCGCACTGGTTAGGACTGCCGATCGGCCCCGGGCAGATGGCTGCCGGTGTCGCCACCGCCGCGATCACGACGATGGGGTCGATCTCGCTGCCCGGCACGATCAGTTTCGTCGCCTCGGTCGCCCCCGTCGCGCTTGCGATGGGCATTCCGCTCGAAGTGCTGGGTCTACTCATCGCAGTCGAAACCATACCCGACCTGTTTCGCACTGTCGGGAACGTGACGATGGACACCGCCGTTACCATCTCCGTCGCAGCCCGCACCGAAAGCACCGGTGCCGGCCAGGAGATTCCCGATGACATATCGCACGCTAGGCCCTGATTTCGAAGTTTCCGCGCTCGGCCTCGGGCTGATGCCGATGGCCGGCATCGGAAAAGGCATGTACGGCGTCGCCGACGAGACCGAGAGCATCGCCACGATCCACCGCGCGATCGAGCTCGGCGTCACCTTGTTCGACACCGCCGAGATATACGGTCCGCTGAAGAACGAGGAACTCCTCGGCAAGGCGATCCGGGGAAAACGCGACGGCGTCGTCATCGCGACCAAGTTCGGCTTCCGTTACGACGACAATGGCATGACCGGCGTCGACAGCACCCCCGCCAATGTCCGCCGCGCCTGCGAAGGCTCGCTCAAGCGCCTCGGCGTCGAGACGATCGACCTGCTCTACCAGCACCGCGTCGACCCGAACGTGCCTATCGAGGACACCGTCGGCGCGATGGCCGAGTTGGTGCGCGAGGGTAAGGTGCGCCACCTGGGCCTTTCGGAAGCGGGCGTCGCCACGATCCGCCGCGCTGCCGCGACGCACCCGATTGCCGCGCTGCAGAGCGAGTATTCGCTGTGGGAACGCGACGTCGAGGAGGAAATTCTGCCCTTGTGCCGCGAACTCCGTATCGGCTTCGTGCCGTACAGCCCCTTGGGCCGCGGCTTCCTGACCGGTCAGATCACCAGTCGCGACGACCTGCCCGAAGGCGATTACCGCCGCAACGATCCACGCTATTCGGACGAGAATTTCGCCAAGAACATGGAAATGGTCGCGGTGGTGAAGACTATCGCCGACACCAACGGCGCGTCGCCGGCACAGGTCGCACTCGCCTGGCTGCTCGCGCAGGGTGACGATATCGTCCCGATCCCAGGGTCCAAGCGCCGCCTTACACTCGAGGACAGCATGAAGGCGGCAAACGTCACGCTGTCAGCGGCCGATCTGACCAAACTCGACGCTGCCGCGCCGCGCGGCGGCACCGCCGGCCCCCGCTACGGCGAACGCGCCATGGCTATGACGCGGATCTAACGTCCCGTCATCCCGGGCTCGACCCGGGGTCCCGCTCTTCGTCGTTGAGGTAGCGGGACCCCGGGTCAAGGCCGGGATGACCGAATTCTCACTGAACTCCGTGCATCCACTTCTTGATCAGCGGTGAGATCAGCAACAGCACCACACCGATCCCGGCGGAGACCAGCCCGATCGTCCAGAACACGCCGACATAGGTATCCAGGCTGACTTTCAGGTTGGTCACCTGCCCGCCGACCGTCTCGACGCTCGCCACCTGTGCGACCACGCCCGCGACATATTGCGCGACCGAGATCGACAGGAACCACACGCCCATCATCAGCCCGACGACGCGCGCGATCGACAGCTTGGTGATCATGCTGAGGCCAACCGGCGAGATGCACAATTCGGCGAACGAGTGGATGAAGTAGAGCCCTGCGAGCCACCAGATCGCGACCTTGAAGGTCGGACCGACCATGCTCGCGCCCCAGACCAGGAACAGGAAGCCGACGCCGACGCCGATCAGCGCGATACCGAACTTCACTGGAATGGACGGCTCGATGCCCTTCGCCGCCAGCTTGGTCCACATGATCGACATCACCGGTGCCAGCGCGACGATGAAGAACGCGTTGAAGAACTGCGTCTGCCCCGCCGAGATGCTGAACAGCCCGAACACGTTAAGATCGGTATTGCGATCGGCGAACAGCGTGAGGCTCGACCCGGCCTGTTCGAACAACGTCCAGAAGACGACGTTGAACACGATCAGCACCATCGCCGCCAGCATCATCTGGAACTCGCGACGCTCGCCGTTGACGAACGACCAGATCAGGATGCCGGGCACCGCGACGATGAACGTGCCGAACAGCAATTTGCCCATCAGCGACAGCGACGCGATATAGCCGATGATCCCCGATCCGGGCACCGGCGGCTCGGCGTTCATGAGATTGACGAACAGCAGGTAGAAGATCGGGATGCCGAGCAGCGCGGCGGCATAGATGCCCAGCGCACGATCCGGTCCGGTGCGCACCGGTGGCTCGCCATAGCCGTTCAGCTTGCCGCCATCGAACTGGATCAGCGTCCACGAGAACAACATGCCGATCGCGGCGAGGCCGAACCCCGCCCACCAGCCGAACGCGACTGCAAGGAACGGGCACAGCAGCTGCGAGAACAGCGACCCCAGGTTGATCCCCATGTAGAAGATCGTGAACCCGGCATCGCGTCGCTTGTCACCCTGCGCGTACAGCTCGCCGACCATCGTCGAGATGTTGGGCTTGAAGAATCCGTTGCCGACCGAGATCATGCACAACGCCAGCAGCATGATCGTGACATAGAAGCTGCTACGCTCGGCGCCGGATTCGAACCCGCCCTTTTCGACCGTCCGCGCGGTCGATCCATCGGCGGCGAGCAACGAGACGGTGCCGTCGTCGTTACCCTTGATCTTCAGCTTGTTCGCGCCGTCGACCAGATAACGGACCTCGCTGTCGGCCTGATCCACGACCTGGATTTCATACTGCTGGTTGGCGATCGTCGCATAGGGCTTGGCGGTCTCGCCACCAAAACACAGTAGCAGATAGCCCAGCGCCATGATGATCGCGCCGAACTTAACCGCACGCTTGGAGCCCAGATACTGGTCCGCCAGATAGCCGCCGATCAGCGGCGTCAGATACACGAGAGCCGTATAGCCGCCGTACAGCCCGGTCGCCTCACGGTCGCCGAACACGAAATGCTTGGTGAGATACAGCGTGAGCAGCGCACGCATGCCGTAATAGCCGAACCGTTCCCACATCTCGGTGGTGAACAGACGGGCCAGCTGCCGCGGATGACCGAACCAGGTCTCGCCGTCGGCCGGGTTGACGTGCGTGATATCCGGCTCGCGCGGGGTGTCCGCGGTCGGGGTGTCCACCATTCATACGCTCCCTGATACTGGACACCGTCGCATGCGGCGTCGCCATGGTCGCGCGACCCTAGCGGCAAAGCCCGCCCTGTAAATATCGCGGTGCAGCGCCTATCTCCGCTCGCGATGCTCAACGACACCTCCAGCCCGCTCGCGATGCTCGCCACCCGCCGCTCCGGCAAGCCGCGCGATCTCGTCGCGCCCGGTCTCGACGCCGATCAGCTCGCGCGCATCTTGCTGATCGCCGCGCGCACTCCCGATCACGGCAAGCTCGCGCCCTGGCGCTTCGTCGTGGTCGGCGCGGACCAACGCGCCGCGCTCGCCGCGCTGATCATCGACGCCTATCGTACCGAACGCCCACAGGCGTCGCGCACCGAGATCGAGGCGCTCGACCAGTTCGCGCATCAGGCGCCGACCCTCGTCGTCGTCATGGCCTCGCCCAAGATCGACAGCCATATCCCGCTCTGGGAACAGGACCTGTCGGTGGGTGCCGCGTGCATGAACCTCCTCCACGCGGTCCATGCTCAGGGGTTCGCGGGCGGCTGGCTGACCGGCTGGCCAAGTTTTTCCGACGCCGTCCGCGATGCGTTCGGCGAAGCGCCTGAGCGGA
The DNA here is from genome assembly GCF_036663615.1 of Sphingomonas rhamnosi. Classification (NCBI taxonomy): domain Bacteria; kingdom Pseudomonadati; phylum Pseudomonadota; class Alphaproteobacteria; order Sphingomonadales; family Sphingomonadaceae; genus Sphingomonas; species Sphingomonas rhamnosi. The sequence goes on along the minus strand of NZ_JAXOJJ010000001.1, from coordinate 817,241 downwards.
TCGCCGGCTTTATGTTCATCGGCACGCCCTCGCGCGCCCTTGATGAACGCCCGCGCCCCGATATGGCACGGCTCGTCTCGACATGGCGGCCTTGATCCAAAGCAGGACTCGACGTTTTAGCCAATTGCTGTATTAAGTCAGCATGACAGCGCTAAGCAGCGACGACAGCCCCGTATACATCCGTCTCCGCGGGACCATCGCCGCCGGAATCCTGCGCGGCGATTATCGTGCCGGTGATCAGCTCCCTTCGGTCCGCGCATTTGCCGCCGAACATGGCGCCAATCCGCTCACCGTGGCCAAGGCCTATCAAAGCTTCCAGGACGATGGCTATGTCGAGGTCCGCCGCGGCGTCGGCATGTTCGTGCTGCCCGGTGCCGCCGAAGCGCTGCGTGTCGCGGAGCGCGAAACCTTCGTGCTCACGCATTGGCCGCGCATCCGCAGCCATATCGACCTGCTTGGCCTCGACGCGCACGACCTGCTGACTCGCGAGCACGTCTGACGTTGGAGCACCCGTTGCGGGGCATCGCCGCGCTGACCCTTATCTGGGTCGTCGGGCTGCTCGTATCGGGCTGGCACCCCTATGACCGGGCCACGTGGTGGATGGAGGTAGCACCCGCGCTGATCGCACTGCCGATCCTCTGGGTTACCGGACGGCGCTTTCCACTGACGACCCTGGCCATCCTGCTGATCGGCCTGCACGGACTCGTGCTGATGCTGGGTGGGGCCTACACCTATGCGCGGGTGCCGATCGGCTTCGACGTGCAACACATCTTCGGCTTGGCACGTAATCCCTACGATCGCTTCGGCCATTTCATGCAAGGGTTCGTGCCCGCGATCGTATTCCGCGAACTGCTGATCCGCCGCGGTGGCCTGCGCCCCGGCGCGTTGCTCGCGAGCCTGGTCGTCGCCTGCTGCCTCGCCGTCAGCGCAAGCTACGAACTGATCGAATTCGCCGCAGCGATGGCGCTCGGCCAAGGCGCCGACGAGTTCCTCGGCACGCAAGGCGATCCTTGGGATACGCAATGGGACATGCTGATGTGCCTGGTCGGCGCGCTGATCGCGCTACCGCTTCTCTCCCGGCTTCATGATCGTCAGCTAGGACATCACCGCTAAACGCAAAAATGGCCGCTTGCGCGGCCATCTGTAACCCAAATCTGTAGAAAAACTGGAGCGGGCGAAGGGATTCGAACCCTCGACCCCAACCTTGGCAAGGTTGTGCTCTACCCCTGAGCTACGCCCGCTCTGGCGCCTAATCCGCTAGCGACAGGCGCTAGTGGCTGGGTGAGGCGCGGCACTAGCCCGACCTTCCGTGAACCGCAACCCCCAAGTGCAGAGATTTCCCGCTTGGCGACTCGCCCAATAGAACATAACAAGAACATATATGGCCGACTCGACCGCCCTGCTTGCCCATCTGCGCAACCTTGCCGCCCCCGCGGTACCGCGCCAAGCCGATTCGCGCCCCGTCGATGCCTGGCTCGGCGCGGGGTTGGCGCGCGCGCAATTGCACGAGGTGTTCGCGGTCGAGGTCGATGACGCGCCCAGCGGCGCCGGCTTCGCGATCGCCTGCGCGCTGGCGGCGGACGCGATGCCGCTGCTGTGGCTGCGGACCGAGGCGAGCGAGCGTCAAGGCGGGCGGCTGCATGCCACCGGCCTTACCGAGCTCGGTATCGACGCATCCACCCTGCTGATGGTGCTGGTCGCGGATGAGGCCGCGCTGTTGCGCGCCGCCGCCGACGCCGCACGCTGTCCGGGCCTCGGCACGCTGCTGATCGAATCCTGGGGCCGCGCACCGGGACTCGACCTGACCACGACGCGGCGCCTGATGCTCGCGGCCGAATCGTCGGGAGTCACCGTGCTCTCCTTGCGTGTCGCCGCCCAGCCGGTACCGAGCGCCGCGGCGACGCGCTGGCGCGTGACCGCCGCGCCGTCGCGCGCGCTGGAAGCGGACGCGCCGGGAGGCCCCGCCTTTCAAGTCGAATTGTTGCGCCGACGCGGAGGCCATGCCGGCCTCGGCTGGTGCGTGGAGTGGAACCGTGACACGCGAAATTTCGATTCCCCGGCGCTATCTGGCGCTGGTCTTCCCCTGGCTTCCGGTGGAGCGGCTGCGGACCGAGCGCCCGCATCTGTTCGTCGGTCGGGCTGAGGCCCCGCTCGCCTTCGTCGAATCGGTCGCTGGCGGCATCCGCCTGAAGGCGCTCGACCGCGAGGCGATGCGCGCCGGTCTCACCGCCGGGCTGACTCTCGCCGACGCGCGCGCGCGCGTTCCCGAACTCGAAGTCTATCCGCACGATGCCCATGCCGATCACGCCTGGCTCGAACGGCTGGCGGACGGGTGTCAGCGCTACACGCCCTCGGTCGCACTCGATCCGCCCGACGGGCTGATCCTCGACATCGCCGGCTGCGTCCACGAATTCGAAGGCGAACGGCGGCTGGCGGCCGATCTCGAGGATCGCCTGGCGCGGCGCGGCCTGCTCGTCCGCCACGCCTTCGGCGACACGCCAGATGTCGCGCGCGCGCTCGCCCGCTTCGCCGGCGCTCCCGCCCCCGACGAGCGCCGCGCGGTGAAGCGCCTGCCGGTCGCCGCGCTCGGCCTCGACGACGACGATACGACCGCGCTGGTCCGCGCCGGGCTGAAGACCGTCGGCGACGTCATGTCCCGTCCGCTCAGCGTCATTGCCGCGCGCTTCGGCGAGGGCGCAGCGATGATGGTCCGCCGCCTGAACGGCGAGGTGAAGGGCCCGATCGTTCCACGCCGCACTGTGCCCAAGATCGGCGTCGAGCGCCGCTTCGCAGAGCCGATCGCGCGCACAGATTATGCGCTGGAGGTGCTGGCCGAACTCGCGACCGAGGCGGCGGACACGCTCGCCGAACGCCACGAAGGCGGCAGGCGGTGGGAGGCGCGCCTGTTCCGCGCCGACGGCCTCGTCCAGCGGCTGCGCGTCGAAACCGGCACCCCGACGCGCGACGTCGCGCTGCTGATGCGGCTGTTCCGCGAACGCATCGACAGTCTCGCTGATCCGCTCGACCCCGGCTTCGGCTATGATCTGATCCGCCTCGACATCGCGCTCGCCGAGAAACTCGATGCAAGCCAGCTAAAGCTCGAAGGCGGCGAAGCGCAAAAGGGAGAGGTCGTCCAGCTGCTCGACCAGCTCGGCACCCGCCTCGGCCGTACCCGTGTCCGGCGCTTCTCGGCGCGCGACAGCCACATCCCCGAACAGGCCGAACTCATGTTGCCGGCCAGCGACCCCGTCCCCACCGCTCCCTGGGTTCCCCCGGAAGAGGGCGAGCCGCCGCTCCGGCCAATCTACCTGTTCGATCCACCACAACCGATCGATTCGATGATGGCGGAGGTCCCCGACGGGCCGCCCAACCGCTTCCGCTGGCGCCGCACGGTCCATGAGGTCGCGCGCGCCGAAGGGCCGGAGCGAATCGCCGGCGAATGGTGGCGCCGCGACGACATCCCTACCCGCGACTATTTCCGCGTTGAGGACCGCAAGGGCCGCCGCTTCTGGATTTTTCGGCATGGCCTTTACACCGAACTAGAGAGCCCGCGCTGGTATCTCCACGGGCTGTTCGCATGAGCGATGCGCCGCCGAGGTTCGTCGAACTCGTCGCGGCGACCAATTATTCGTTTCTCGATGGGGCCAGCCAAGCATTCGATGTCGTCGCCACGGCGGCCGTCTTGGACCACGCAGGCGTCGGCATCGTAGATCGCAACACGGTCTCCGGTGTCGTGCGCGCGCATTCCGAACTCGCCAAGATGCGCACCGGACAGCGCGGACCGATGATTCCCCCCGACAATTTCAAGCTCGTCGTCGGCGCGCGTCTCGTCTTTGCCGATGGGACACCCGACATCGTCGCCTATCCCACGACGCGGCTCGGTTGGGGCCGGCTGACCCGCCTGCTCACGGTCGGCAATTTGCGGGCGGAAAAGGGCAGCTGCATTCTTGGGCTGGGGGACCTGATCCGTCATCTTCAGGATCTGCTGCTGATCGTCCTGCCGAGAAGCAGCGCTAGAGCCACGTCGCCGCGACGCGGTGCCCTGCTTCCGCCGCGCCGGTCGGATGCCAGCCTCACCACGACGCTCGCCCGCCTGAAGCGCGCTGCACCCGATCGCGTGTGGCTTGGTGTGACGATGACGCATGCCGGACGCGATCGTCGCGCGCTGGTGCGGCTCGCGCGGGTTGCCGACGGCATTGGCGTGCCGATGCTGGCGACCGCCGATGCGCTCTATGCGCACGCCGACGACAAGCCGCTTCACGACATCATCACCTGCATCCGCGAGGGCGTTACCGTGCATAAGGCCGGCCGGATCCTGGCGGCCAATGCCGAGCGCCATATCAAGCCACCCGGAGAGATGGCACGGCTGTTCGCCTCCCGGCCCGAGGCGATCGCCGAGACGATACGCTTCCTGGGCCGCATCACCTTCGATCTTACAGACCTGTCCTACGAATATCCGCACGAGCCCGTGCCCGATGGGTGGGACCCGCAGGCATGGCTCGAAGAGCTCAGTTGGACCAAGGCCCGCGAGAGATTTCCAGACGGCGTTCCGGAGCGCTTGGTCAAGCTGCTCGAGGAAGAGCTCCCGCTGATCCGCGAACGCAACTACGCCTATTATTTCCTGACGGTGCACGACATCGTGAAGCACGCGCGGTCGCTCGATCCACCGATCCTGTGCCAGGGCCGCGGGTCTGCAGCCAATTCAGCGGTCTGCTGGCTGCTCGGCGTCACCTCGGTCGATCCGATGAAATACGACCTGCTGTTCTCGCGCTTCGTCTCGTCCGAGCGCGACGAACCGCCCGATATCGACATCGATTTCGAGCATGAGCGGCGTGAGGAGATCATCCAGTACATCTATGGTCGCTATGGCCGTCACCGTGCGGCGATCGCGGCCACCGTCATTCATTACCGCCCACGTTCGGCCGTGCGAGAAGTCGGGCGGGCGCTGGGGCTGAGCGAAGACGTCACAGGCCGTCTGACTAGCACCGTATGGGGCAGCTTCTCCGATCGGTTCGAGAATGATCGGCTGAAGGACAGTGGTTTCGATGCGGACAACCCGCAGATCGTGCAGCTGTGCGATCTTGTCCGCCAGCTGCTCCAATATCCACGCCATTTGTCGCAACATGTCGGCGGTTTCGTGCTGACCCAGGGTCGGCTCGACGAGACCGTGCCGATCCATCACGGCGCGATGGAGGACCGCACCTTCATCGAATGGGACAAGGACGACATCGATTACCTCAAGATCATGAAGGTCGACATCCTCGCGCTCGGCATGCTGACCTGCATCCGCAAGGCGTTCGACCTGATGGCGGTCACCGGGCACGCCACGCCAGATCTCGGCACCGTCGCCACAGACGAGGACGATGCCGTCTACCACATGCTGCAGGACGGCGATTCGGTCGGTGTGTTCCAGGTCGAGAGTCGCGCGCAGATCAACATGTTGCCACGCCTCAAGCCGCGCGAATTCTACGACCTCGTCGTCCAAGTCGCGATCGTCCGCCCCGGCCCGATCGAAGGCGACATGGTGCATCCGTATCTGCGTCGGCGTGCAGGCAAGGAAAAGCCCGAACTCCCCTCACCCAAGCCGCCGTACAATCAAAATGAGCTGCGAGACCTCCTCCGCTTCACCTATGGCGTGCCACTGTTCCAGGAACAGGCGATGAAGCTCGCGATCGTCGCGGCCGAGTTCACCCCCGACGAAGCCAACCAGCTCCGCAAGGCGATGGCGACCTTCCGCAACGTCGGCGGGATGCACGACTTCAAGGCGAAACTTGTCGGGGGCATGGTCCGGCGGGGGTATGAAGAGGCATTCGCCGAGCGCTGCTACAGTCAGATCGAGGGGTTCGGTTCCTACGGCTTCCCCGAAAGCCATGCGCTCAGCTTCGCGCGGCTGGTCTATGTGTCGTCATGGATCAAATGCTTCTTTCCTGCCGTGTTCGGCTGCGCGATTTTGAATTCGCAACCGATGGGCTTCTACGCGCCCGCACAGCTGATCCAGGATGCCGTCGAGCATGGCGTTGAGGTCAAACCGGTCGACATCAATCATAGTGGCTGGGACAATAGGCTGGAGTCCGTCTCGCCAGGCCGCATGAACCGCGTGACGCGATCGTCCAACCCGGCGCGCGGGGGTCGTCAATGGGATCCCGATGGCCGCAAGGATGGCGCATGGGCCGTCCGCCTCGGCTTCCGCCAGATCGACGGGTTCCGCGAAGACTGGGCCAAGGACATGGCAAAGGCCGCCCCGTTCGCCTCCATCGAAGACCTCGCCCGCCGCGCGAACCTGCCCCAGCGCGCGATGAACCTGCTCGCCGACGCCGACGCGTTCCGCTCGATCGACAAAGGGCGCAGGGAAGCACTGTGGGACGTCCGCCGCACGCCCCCCAAGCAGCTGTCGCTGTTCGCCGCCGCCGGCGCCCCCGAACTCGGGCAGGAACCCGACGCGCGGCTGCCCGTGATGCCGCTCAGCGAAGAGGTCGCCGCCGATTACCAGACCACGCGGCTGTCGCTGAAAGGCCATCCGATGGCGTTCCTCCGCTCGCACTTCGCCGCCGAAGGCATCCTCACCTCCGCGCAGGCCAACGCCACCAAGGACGGCCGCCGCGCGAAGGTTGCCGGCGTGGTCCTGGTCCGGCAGCGCCCCGGCAAGGGCAACGCGATCTTCATCACGATCGAAGACGAGACCGGCGTCACCAACGGCCTGATGTGGGCACGCGACTTCGAGGCCAACCGCCGCGCGGTGATGGCCTCGCGCCTCATGGTCCTCGAAGGCGTGATCCAGCGCAGCGAGGAAGGCGTCACCCACCTCATGACCGCGCGCGTGCAGGACCGCAGCGACATGCTGCGCCTGCTGTCGGAAGATCACGCGCTGACCCCGCCGCTTGCGCGATCCGACGAGGTGATCCGCCCCGTCCTCACGCGCAGCCCCGATCCGCGAACGCGCCACCCGCGGGACGTTCGCGTGCTGCCCAAGTCGCGGGACTTCCATTAAACGACGCGCGGCCCCAAATAGGCGCCTACGCCACGAAGGAGTCTGTTTTGGCCACGCTTGGAATGTCGCCTGCCGAGAAGGACGCCGTCGAAGCGTTCCGTCGCGACGTCGTCGAACCGTCGATGACGCACCTCGTGATCATCGATTTCTGGGCGGAATGGTGCGGCCCCTGCAAGGCGCTGACCCCGACGCTCGAAAAGGTCGCCGCCGACTATGCCGACAAGGGTGTGGTGCTGGCCAAGGTCGACACCGACAAGAACCAGTTCATCGCCGCCCAATTCCAGATCAAGTCGATCCCGACGGTCTATGCGATGTTCCAAGGCCAGCTCGTCGCCGACCTGACCCCCGCGCGCACCGAATCGGCGATCCGCGTGATGCTCGACCAGTTGCTCAAACAGCTCCCAATCGAATCCCCCACCGCCAGCGCTGAGGCGGAGATCGAACCGCTGATCGCGATGGGCGAAGAAGTGCTGGCCGAAGGCGACGGCGACCGCGCGCTCGGCATCTTCCGCCAGATCGCCGAAATGGCGCCCGATCATCCCGCGGTCCATGCCGGCTTCGTCCGCGCGCTGGTCATGACCGGCCAGCTCGACGAGGCCGCCGACTGGCTCGCCAACCTCGATCCGACGATCGCCAAGGACCCTGCCGTCACTCGCGCCCAGGCCGCACTTGCACTTGCCCAGTCCGCCCCCCCGGTCGAGGATCTGAGTCCGCTGATCGCCGCGGTCGACGCGAACCCCGACGATCTCGCCGCGCGCTTCGCGCTCGCCAACGCGCAGATGGCGGTAGACCGCGACGCCGCGGCCGATGGTTTCTTGGCCATCATTGCGACCGAGCGCGACTGGAACGAAGGGGCGGCGCGTGCGCAATTGCTGAAACTGTTCGAAGTCGTCGGGCTCGAAGATCCCTGGGTCTCGGCGCAGCGCCGACGCCTGTCTGCGATCCTGTTCGGATGAGCACGCGCCTCTCGATCTTCCCGCTGCCCGGCGCGTTGCTGTTCCCAGGCATGCAATTGCCGCTGCACGTCTTCGAGCCGCGCTACCGCGCGATGATCAGCGACGCGATGGCGCGCGACCGCCGCATTGGCATGATCCAGCCACGCAGCGGGCCGAATGCCGATGGCAGCCAGCTCTACGACATTGGCTGCGTCGGCAAGATCGCCGAGGTCGAAGCGCTTGAGGACGGCCGCTACAATCTCGTGCTCGAGGGCGTCGCACTCTACCGCATCGTACGCGAACTGGATGTCACCACCGCGTTCCGGCAGGTCGAGGCCGAATTGCTGCCCGCGATCGAGAACGACTCGTTGTCGCTCGGCCGTCGATCGTCGCTCGAACTCGAATCGCGGCGTTTCGCCGACATGCAGGGCTATGCGGTCGACTGGGATGCGGTCGGCCGGCTCGACGACGAGAGCCTCGTCAACGGCATCGCCCAGATCGCCCCGTTCGATGCCGCCGCCAAGCAGGCGCTGCTCGAAGCGCCGAATATAGAGACGCGCGCCGAACTGATTATCCAGTTAATGCAGTTCTTCGGCCGCCACGACGGCGACGAACAGGTCACGCTGCAGTGAAGTCCGACCCGCGCCGGAAAGGCCGACGCCATGGGCGGCGATGATGGCGCGGATGTTCTTCGCCAACCTGTTCGAACCGAAAAAGGCTGCGGCGATCGAACACATCGCGACACAGACCCGGATCGGCAGTGAGGCAGCCCGCACGACCCGTGCCGCTGCCGCGCCACCATCTGCTCAACAGGACGAATGATCATGATCGACCCCTGGCTGCTCGAACGCCTGGTCTGCCCGGTCACGCGTACGCCGCTGCGCTACGATGAGGCCGCGCAGGAACTCGTATCCGAAGCGGCGGGTCTCGCCTACCCGATCCGCGAGGGAGTGCCGGTCATGCTCGTGGAGGAAGCGCGCCAGGTCTCCAACCCCGTCATGCCAGCGTAGGCTGACATCTCAAGCGATAACGCGCGCCGCCGACCCGAACTCCAAAACCTCTGGAGACCCCAGCCTTCGCTGGGGTGACGGACCGGATCAGACCATCAGCCCCTGCAACAGCTTCGGCAGATCGCCGCTCTCGCCACGCGCCTCGGCCATGAACCGGTCTTTCAGCGGCGGGATCGCGTTCACGGCGGAAATCCCGAAGCGTCGCACCGCGCTCGCGGTCTTGCCCGGCACCCCGAACAGCCGCGTCAGCGAGTCGGTCGCGATCGCGACCATGAAGGTGTCGAGCCCGCGCCAGCGCTGATACCGGTCCAGCAGCGCCGCATCGCCCAAATCGAGCCCGAGCCGTTTGCCCTCGACCAGCACCTCCGCTAGCGTCGCGACGTCGCGGAACCCCAGGTTCAGCCCCTGCCCTGCGATCGGATGGATCCCGTGCGCCGCGTCACCGACGAGCGCCAGCCGCGTATCGGTGATCCGCGCCGCATGATGGAAGCCCAGCGGATAGGACGCACGCGGGCTCGCGTTCGACAACGCGCCCAGGAACCCACCCATCCGCTTTTCCGCCTCGGCCAGGAACGCGCGGTCGCCGAGCTTCAGCATCGCCGCGCCATCCTTAGCATCGACCGTCCACACGATCGCCGAACGATGCCCCTCGTGATCGTCGGGCAGCGGCAACAGCGCGAACGGCCCCGCCGAATAGAAGATCTCGTATGCGGTATCCCCATGGCTCCGCTCGTGGTGGAAGGCACCGATGATCGCGGTGTGATCATAGCTCCACCGCGCTACCGAAATGCCCGCCGCTTCGCGCGTCGGCGAGTTGCGCCCCTCGGCCACGATCAGCAGCGGCGCGCGGACGGTATCGCCCGAATCGAGTGTCGCGACCACGCCGGCGGCCGATCGATCGACCGTCACCGCCCGGGTCTTCATCCGCAGGTCGACGCGAGACGCACCGCTGGCCGCATCGAACAGCGCGCGCCGCAACAGCTTGTTCTCGTACATCGTACCCAGCGCGCCATCGTCGGCGTCGGGGATGAAATCGAGTGCGCCAGGCTCCAGCCCGTCGCTGACCCGGATATGCCGGATCGCGCACCCCTTACCCGCCAGCGCCGCGCCGACCCCTATCGCGTCGAGCATCCGATGGCTGGCGCTCGCGACCGCCGAAGCTCGCCCGTCGAACCCCGGTGCCAGCGTGACGGCGGGATCCGCCGGATCGATGACGATCGAGGAAAGCCCGTGCACGTCGAGCGCGACCGCGAGCGTCGCGCCTACCAGCCCGCCGCCGAGAATGATTACATCTGTATCCATGATGTCGCTTTATCCTGCCAACCCTCCCGTGCCAACGCGCCAATGCCCTCGCCGACTTGACGACGGACTCGGCGAGGACGATGAAAACGACGTGCAGACATTGGGGATGACGACATGGCGAGCCGCGCGCAGCCAGCCTTGTGGCGTGAGACGGTAAAGGCCGGCGCGGTGCGCAGCGGCGCGCTGATCGCGAGCATCGCGATCTTCCTGATAACGCTGGCGATGGCGGTCGCGCTGGCCAGCTATCACGCCAGCGATCCCGCGCTCAACACCGCGTCGGGCGGCTATCCCGCCAACCTCATCGGCCCGCCGGGCGCCTGGTTTGCCGACATCTCGCTATCGCTGTTCGGTCCCGCCGTCGCGCTGCTGCTACCGGTCGGGCCGATCGTCGCGATGCGGCTGTGGCGCGACCTGCCCGCGGGGCGCTGGGCACGGATGCTGCGCCACGCCAGCCTTGGCGTCGCGTTGATGGCGAGCGCGCTTGCGTTCGTGTCCGATTCCTCGGTGCTCGCGCTTCCTGCCGGCTGGGGCGGCGTGATCGGTCTTGCGGTATCGAACACCGTGGAGTGGGCGCTGTCGTTCATCGGCGAACCCGTCGCCGAACTCTGGTCCGCGCGCGCGTTCGGGCTGGTGCTCGGCGTCGCCGGCGCGATCGTCTGGGCCCGCAGCCTGGAGATCGAGCTCGGTGACCGCAGCTGGCGGTTCCGCCGCACCGGCCGTGCCGATCTCGATCCGCAGGACCTGGGCTATGACGATATCGACGACCAGGAGCCGCTGACGCTGACGCGCAAGCCGGTGACACCGCGCGCCGTCGCGGAACCCGATCCGCGCCCCGCCCCGGTCATCGCGGACCGGCAGGTCGCGCCGTCGCAGGCCAAGCCCAAGCCACAAACGCAGCTCGACCTGCGCGACAACTACACGCTGCCTCCGCTCGACCTGCTCACCCCCTCGCCGCCCAGCCAGGGCAATGTGATCGACAAGGCCGGGCTGGAGCGCAATGCGCGGCTGCTCGAAAACGTGCTCGACGATTTCCACGTCAAGGGTCAGATCATCGAGGTGCGGCCCGGTCCCGTCGTCACGATGTACGAACTCGAACCGGCGCCCGGCATCAAGGCCAGTCGCGTCATCGCGCTGGCCGACGATATCGCGCGCAACATGTCGGCAATTTCCGCGCGCGTCGCCGTGATCCCGGGGCGCAACGTCATCGGCATCGAGCTGCCCAACGCCCGCCGCGAAGCCGTCAGCTTGCATGAACTGGTCGGCAGCCAGACCTTCGAGGACCAGCAGGCGCAGCTGCCGATCATCCTCGGCAAGAACATCGCCGGCGATTCGGTGATCGCCGATCTCGCGCCGATGCCGCATCTGCTTGTCGCGGGCACCACCGGCTCGGGCAAGTCGGTCGGGCTCAACTCGATGATCCTGTCGCTGCTCTACAAGCTGACGCCGAGCCAGTGCCGGATGATCATGATCGATCCGAAGATGCTCGAACTCAGCATGTACGACGACATCCCGCATCTGCTCTCGCCGGTCGTCACCGATCCCGCCAAGGCGGTACGCGCGCTGAAATGGGCGGTCGAGCAGATGGAGGACCGGTACCGCCAGATGTCCTCGGTCGGCGTCCGCAGCCTTGCGAGCTTCAACGACAAGGTCCGCGGCGCGAAGGCCAAGGGTCAGCCGCTCGGCCGGAAAGTCCAGACCGGCTATCACCCCGACACCGGCGCGCCGATGTACGAGGAGGAAAAGCTCGAATACGACGTGCTGCCGCAGATCGTCGTGATCGTCGACGAGCTCGCCGACCTGATGATGACCGCGGGCAAGGAGGTCGAGTTCCTGATCCAGCGCCTCGCGCAAAAGGCGCGCGCGGCGGGCATCCACCTGATCATGGCGACGCAGCGTCCCTCGGTCGACGTCATCACCGGCGTGATCAAGGCGAACCTGCCGACGCGGATCAGCTTCCACGTCACCAGCAAGATCGATTCGCGCACCATCCTCGGCGAACAAGGGGCGGAACAGCTGCTCGGCCGTGGCGACATGCTCTACATGCCCGGCGGCAAGGGCATCGTCCGCGTCCACGGCCCGTTCGTCAGCGACGATGAAGTCCGCGCGGTTGCCGATCATTGGCGCTCACAAGGCCTGCCCGACTATATCTCGTCGGTCACCGAGGAGCCGGAGGACGGCTTCGTCCTCGACGGCACGCCGACCGGCGAGGATTCGGCGGAGGACCAGCAATATCGCAACGCCATCCAGCTGGTCTGCGAAAGCCAGAAGGCCTCGACCTCGTGGCTCCAGCGCCAGCTCCGTATCGGCTACAACTCGGCCGCGCGCCTGATCGAACGGATGGAAAAGGACGGCATCGTCGGCCGCCCCGACCATGTCGGTCGTCGCGAGGTCCTGCGGGACACCGAAGGCCACGCGATCTAGCGGATCGATCGCTACGGCCCCCGACCGGGTTCAGTGCGCGTTCAAGCGGCGACCCGCAGACGCGGCGCCTAGGAGAATTTCATGTACCGTCCTCTGATCGCCACGATCGCCGCCGTCACGATGAGCGCGCCTGCCGCGCTGTCGGCGCAGGCGACCGGCGACCTCGCCGCCGTCCAGCGGCATCTCCAGTCGGTGACGACGATGACCGCGGACTTCTCGCAATCGGATCGCAACGGCAAGGTGCTGACCGGCGTGCTGACGCTGAAGAAGCCCGGCAAGCTGCGCTTCCAGTATCAGAAAGGCGTGCCGATCCTGATCGTCGCGGAGGGCGGCGCGCTGACCTTCATCGACTATTCGGTGAAGCAGGTGCAGCGCTGGCCGATCAAGAACTCGCCGCTCGGCGTGTTGCTCGACCCCAGCCGCGACATCACGCGCTATGCGAAACTCGTGCCGGGCTTCGACAATCGCCTGGTGTCGGTCGAGGCGAACGACCCAAAGCACCCTGAATATGGCCGGATCACGCTGGTGTTCGCGCGCGACGCTGCGGCGCCCGCCGGATTGATGCTGCAGGGCTGGGTCGCGCTCGACAGCCAGAACAACCGCACTACGATCCGTTTGTCGCACCAGCGGTTCGGCGGCCCGGTCAGCGACAATACATTCCGGTGGAACGACCCGCGCCGCACGACGACCCGATAATCTGCCCGGTAAATCTGAACGCGATCTTACACTCCATTCATCCGCGCGACAGGTTAAGAGTCCTAAGGGGCTCTCGCGGATATGGGGCTGCCAGGATTTTCCCCCCTGTTGCCTGGTCGGTCCATATTTTGCCTGCGTGACGAACGCTGAGTCGGCCCTCGCTCCACGCCCCCGGGAGCGGGGGCCTTTCGCGTAGAGCGGCAGCAGGCAAGCCTGCTGACTCGCTCAAGCGCGGCCGGCGGGGCAAGGCCCCCTCCGACGGCATGGGCTTTGCCCGTGTCACGCCCATCTTGTGACACAGCCTCCACAAGCCTACCTACCCACCCGTGAAAATCGTCTCGTGGAACATCAACTCGGTCCGCTTCCGGATCGGCATCGTCGAACAGTTCCTTCGCGAGAACGAACCCGACATCCTGTGCTTGCAGGAAACCAAGGTCATCGACGGCGACTTCCCGCTCGAGGCATTCCGCGCGCTCGGCTACACCCACATCGTCCTGCACGGCCAACGCATGCACCATGGCGTCGCGATCCTCAGCCGCGTGCCGATCACGCTCGACGACCGGCTCGACTGGCAGGCGAACCAGGAGGCGCGTCATGTCGGCGTACGGCTTGACAACGGCGTACGGCTCGAAAACGTCTACGTGCCCGCGGGCGGTGACGTGCCCGACCGCGAGGTGAACCCCAAATTCGGCCAGAAGCTCGACTTCATCGACCGCATGACCCGCTGGTCGGAGAGCCTCTCCTGCCCGACGATCCTGGTCGGTGATTTCAACATCGCCCCGCTCGAATCGGACGTGTGGAGCCACAAACAGCTGCTCGACACGGTCAGCCACACGCCCATCGAGGTCGCGGCACTTGCCCAGCTTCGGGCGGCCGGCGACTGGACCGATCTCGGCCGCCATTTCCACCCCGCCCCCGCCCGCCTGTTCACCTGGTGGAGCTACCGCGCCAAAGACTGGCTGGCGTCGGATCGCGGGCGCCGGCTCGACCATATGTGGGCCACCAAGGGTGCCGCCGAACACGCCACCGCGCACACGGTCTTCGAATCGTGCCGCAGCTGGCTGAAACCATCCGACCATGTCCCGATCATGACCGAGTTCGCGTTTTGACCGCGCGCGCCGCGGCACGCGCGGTCGACGCGCTCCGCCGCGGCTGGCCGATCGCGATCGACGGCCTGACCCTGCTCGCGGTCGAGACCGCCGACGCCGATCGGCTAGCGGCGTTCGATCCCGACGCAACCGGCGGCGTGTTGATCTCGTCCGGCCGCGCAGTGACGTTGAAGCTCGCCAACCAGCTCGAAGCCGCCGATCCCACCGCCCCCGTCCTGATCGACCGCGCACCGTGGATCGACTTCGCCGCCGCGACTGCGCTCGCCGACCCGCAATTCGACCTCGCGACGCCGCTCAAAGGTCCGTTCCGCACGATCCCCGTGCCGGATCCGCACGCCGCGAGCGCTGCGCTCAGGCTTGCGAGGATCGCCGGCCTGCTCCCCGCGTTCTTCCTGGGAACCGGAGCGCCCGAGGTGACGATCACCGCAGCCGACATCGACTCACACGAGGACGCCACCCGCCTTACCATCGCGACCCGCGCCCGCCTGCCAGTCGATGGCGCCGAGGATGCCGAAATCGTCGCGTTCCGCTCCCCCGAAAGCGCCGACGAGCATATCGCGCTGCTGATCGGCCAGCCCGACGGCCGGCCGCCGCTCGTCCGGCTGCACAGCGAGTGCCTGACCGGCGACGTGCTCGGCAGCCTCAAATGCGATTGCGGTCCGCAGCTCCACGCAGCGATCCACGCGATTCGCGCCAGTGGCTGGGGCATCCTGCTCTACCTGCGCCAGGAGGGCCGCGGCATCGGCCTGGTCAACAAGCTGCGCGCCTATGCGTTGCAGGACCAGGGGTTCGACACGGTCGATGCCAACACGCGGCTCGGCTTTGCGATCGACGCGCGCGATTTCGGTGTCGCCGGACGCATGCTGACGCTGCTCGGCCAGCGCGAGGTGCGCCTGCTGACCAACAACCCCGCCAAGGTTGCAGGACTCGAAGCCGCCGGCGTCAGCGTGGTCGAGCGCGTCGCGCACCATCTACCGCCCAACCCGCACAATGCGCGCTACCTCGCCACCAAGCGGGATCGTACGGGTCACCAGTTCTGATGAACGCGCCGCGCCGCCTGATCGTGATCTTTGGCGCGGCGGTGCGGGCGGATGGTCGCGCCAGTCCGACGCTCGCGCGGCGGATCGCCTATGCCGAGGCAGCGGCGCGGCGCTACACCGAAGCGCACATCTTCTGCTCGGGCGCGAAGGGCGCGCATGGTCCGTCCGAGGCGTCGGTGATGGCGCGAATCCTGGCCGAGACGATCGACCCTGCCCGCATCCATCTCGACGAAGCGAGCATCGACACGCTCGAACAGGTCCGCGCCGCGGTCCGGTTCGCCAAGGCGCATGGCTGCGACGAATGCCTGACCTGCACCGACGGCTATCACCAGCCGCGCGTCCGGATGCTGTTCGCGCTGCTCGGCATGAAGACGCGTCCGGTGCGCCTCCCGCACGCCGGTCGCAGACGCTACCGCGCGAAGATGTCGCTGCGCGAGGCGCTGGCGCTGCCCTATGATCTGGTCGCGGGCACCGCGGTCCGGTTACGCCGGCGCAAGCCCCAGTAACCGCGCGACCGCGCCGAAATCCTCCGCGATCGCGTTCGCGCCGATCGCCTCCAGCCGCGCGCCATGATCCGCCGCGCAATGCGATCCCGCGCACACGCCGATGACATAGCCCCCCGACGCCACCGCCCCGGTCGCGCCCACCGGCGAATCCTCGAGGATCGCGGTCCGCTCGATCGCGACGCCTAGTCTTTGCGCGCCGTACAGGTACAGGTCCGGCGCGGGCTTGCCGTTCGCGACATGCTCGCGGCCGCTGTACAGATGCTCGCCGAACACGTCGCGCAAGCCGATATGGTCGAGGTGTCGCGCGATCCACGCGGTCGAACTCGACGATACGATCGCCTTGGGCAGATCCGCGGGCAGCGACCGTACGAACGCGATCGCACCCGCAACCGCGTCGACGCCCGCCGCCATCACCCGCGCATCTTCCGCCTTGCGTGCGGCATGAAAGTCCGCGGGCAAGGGCCGGTCGATCCAACGCTCGATCGCGTCGACGAATTGCGGTCCGGCGAGCCCCATGAAGTTCGCCATCGACTGTTCCGCGGTGGTCGGATGCCCCGCCGCTGTCAGCCATTCGGCGATCTGGCGGTTGCCTGCCGCCTCGCTCTCGATCAGGACGCCGTCGAAATCGAACAGCAGCGCGTCGAACCTCATGCCCGCGCACCGAACAGCGCGCTGCCGATCCGGACATGCGTCGCGCCGAGCGTCACCGCGGTCTCGAAATCGTCGGACATACCCATGCTGAGCCCCGCGAGGCCGGCATCGCGCGCGAGCTTCGACAGCAGTGCGAAATAGGGGGCCGGCTCGACGTCCGCCGGCGGCAGGCACATCAGCCCAGCGATCGGCAAGCCCGCCGCCTGCGCGGTCGCCAGCAAGGCCGGCAGATCGGCGATCGCGCAGCCGCCCTTTTGCGGTTCGTCGCCGATATTGACCTGGATGAAGCAATCGGGCCGGCGATCGGAGGCCGCGATCGCCTTGCCCAGCGCCTCGACCAGCGACGGCCGGTCGACGCTGTGGATTGCATCGAACAGCGCAACCGCCTCGGCCGACTTGTTCGACTGGAGCTGCCCGATCAGATGGAGTTCGACACCCGGATAGGCATCGCGCAACGCCGGCCATTTGCCGGCCGCCTCGGCGACGCGGTTCTCACCGAACACGCGGTGCCCCGCCTTCAGCAGTGGTTCGATCGCCTCGGCGGAGTGAGTCTTCGAAACGGCGATCAGAATCACGTCACCGGGACGGCGATCGGCGATAGTGGCAGCCTTGGCGATGCGCGCCTGGATTGCGGCAAGAGTGTCGGATGTCATGCCGCGCGCTATAGCAGCGCGGTGCGTACTCGAAAGCCCATCCCGATCCGCTGGCTGATGACCGACGAGCGCATGGGCGATTCGCTGTGGCCCGCGCTACGGCGCCTGCCGCCGGGATCGGGGATCGTGTTCCGCCACTACGCGACCCCGCCGGCCGAGCGCCGTGCCTTGCTCCGACGGATCCGCCGCGTGGCAAACGCGCGCAGGTTCATCGTCGTGGTGGCCGGCATCGATCGTCTGCGCGCCGACGGGGTTCACGGGCCAGCGCCAACGAACGGACTGCGAACCTGGGCTGCGCATGATCGCCGCGAGGCGCTCGCCGGCAAGCGCGCGGGTGCGGATGCCCTGTTCATCTCGCCGGTCTACGCGACCCGCTCGCATGCAGGTGCGGGTGGCATCGGTCCGTCGACCGCAGCACGGATCGGGCACGGGCTCGGCCTTGCGATGATCGCGCTTGGCGGCATGACCGAGCGTCGGTGGCGCAAGCTAAACGGTTTTCACGGCTGGGCAGCGATCGACGCGTGGTTGGCCCCTTAGGGCTCAACCGTGTCAGCGTTTAGAACCGGAACGCGGTGCCCAGATAGACCGCCTGGCTATCGCGCCGGGTATCCTCGGTCCGCGCGAACTGTTCGCGGTCCGAACGATAGCGCACGCCGGCTGTGACGGCGAGGTTGCGCGTCAGCGAATAGGAGCCGCCCAGGTCGACCGAATAGGTCGGCGACTCCTCGATCAGGCGCGGCGCGGTCGCCAGCGGACGATCCGTCGCCGCCTTCACGCTGCCCGTGAAGCGCTTGGCCGAATAGCTGACCGCGACGTCCGCCGATTCGCGGCTGCCGGGCATGCCGGCCATGTCGATACGACCGACGTCACCCGAGATCGCGAATCGCTTCCAACCCACCGACATGCCGAGATTATACGCGATCGGCGCAAGTCCGACCGTCGGTGCCGGGGTCGCCGCAGCGAGATGCGTGGTGTCGGCGCTGCGGTTCGTCCGCGCGCGCACCGCAACCGTCACCGCACGCGTGTCGCGCCGCGTCTCCGCAGGCGTGAAGCGGAAGCTGCCGGCATCGACACCGCCGCGGGCGAACAGCGCCGCGAGTCGCGGGTCGGCGGCGGCCGGCGTGAAGCCACCGAGACCGCGCATGCCGACCTGCGCATGACGCGCGACCTTGGCGGGCTGTTCGGAGGCACCGAAGGCGGGCGCGACAAGGGCGCCGGCGGTGACGAGCACCCCAGCAACCATTCCCGCCATCACACGCCTGCTAACCACCGACTCCACCCCTTTGACATTCCGTCGTTGAACGGCGCCTACCACGAAACGATCCGGGGCAAATACCGCCACGGGCGCCCGTCGCGTGATTATTCGAAAGTGTTGCAATCCGCACACATACGACCCCATTCGGCAAAGCATCGCAGCGGGCACCCCGTGCGATATTGGCCCACGGTTCTGGCGTGCGGCGTCGGCTTGCGGCCCCCCGGTCGCACCTGTAGAGGCAGAGCCTAGTTTTCTTGCCAGGATGATGCCCATGTTCCGCCGCCATCGCACCGCGCTCGTGGTCGCCACTCTCTCGGCCACGCTTTCCCTAGCCGCATGCGGCGGCGGCAACGCCCGCCCCAAGGCCGATCTGGCCGCGTCGAAGATCACCACGATTGGCGTCAACGCCTATCTGTGGCGCGCGAGCCTCGACACGCTGTCGTTCATGCCGCTGCTGCAGACGGACTCGAACGGCGGCGTCATCGTCACCGACTGGTACGTCAACCCGCAAACGCCGGCCGAGCGGATGAAGGTCACCGTGTCGATTCTCGACCAGGATCTGCGCGCCGATGCGTTGCGCGTCGCCGCGCTGCGCGAGGTCAACCAGAACGGCCAGTGGGTCTCCGCGCCGGTCCAGGCCGCGACCACGCAGAAGCTCGAGGACATCATCCTCACCAAGGCTCGCGACCTGCGCCGCGCTTCGATCGCGGGCTAAGGATACCTCATGGCGTCGCGTTTCAACGCACTGAAGGCGGACGCGGCGTGGCAGAAGGTCTGGGACGACGCCCAGACCTTCGCCGCCGACGATTCGTCCACCAAACCCCGCAGCTACGTGCTCGAGATGTTCCCCTATCCGTCGGGGCGCATTCATATGGGCCATGTCCGCAACTACACGATGGGCGACGTGCTCGCACGCTTCCGTCGGATGAACGGCATGGAAGTGCTGCATCCGATGGGCTGGGACGCGTTCGGCATGCCCGCCGAGAATGCCGCGATGGAAAAGGGCGTGCACCCCGGCAACTGGACCCGCGCCAACATCGCGACGATGAAGGCGCAGCTGAAGCGCCTCGGCTTCGCGCTCGACTGGTCCCGCGAACTCGCGACCTGCGAGCCCGATTACTACGGCCACGAACAGGCGCTGTTCCTCGATCTGTTCGCGGCGGGGCTGGTCTACCGCAAGGAATCGGCGGTCAACTGGGACCCGGTCGACATGACCGTGCTCGCCAACGAGCAAGTGATCGACGGCCGCGGCTGGCGCTCGGGCGCGCTCGTAGAGCGGCGCAAGCTCAGCCAGTGGTTCCTGAAGATCACCGACTTCGCCGACGAGCTGGTCGACGGGCTCGGCGCGCTCGAACATTGGCCCGACAAGGTCAAGCTGATGCAGGAAAACTGGATCGGCCGCAGCCAGGGCCTGCAGTTCCGATTCGCGCTGTCCGCCAATGCTACCGATATCGGATCGGTCGAGGTCTTCACCACCCGCCCCGACACGATGTTCGGGTCGAGCTTCGTCGCGGTCGCCGCCGATCACCCGATCGCTCGCGCGATCGCCGAGACGAACCCCGAGGCGGCGGCCTTCATCGAGCTCTGCAAGCGCGGCGGCACCACCGCGGCGGAGCTGGAGGCGCAGGAGAAGCTCGGCTTCGACACCGGGCTGCGGGCCACGCATCCGCTTGATAAGACGTGGCAACTGCCAGTCTACATCGCCAATTTCGTACTGATGGACTATGGCACCGGCGCGGTGTTCGGCGTCCCCGCGCATGATCAGCGCGACCTCGATTTCGCGCGCAAATACGACCTTCCGGTCAAGCGCGTCGTCTCCGAAGGCGACGACGAAGCGCCGGTGTTCGTCGGCGACACCGCCTGGACCGGCCCCGGCGCACTGGTGAACTCGCACTTCCTCGACGGCATGGATATCGAGGACGCCAAGCGCACCGTCATCGAGCGCGCCGAGGGCGAAGGCTGGGGCAAGGGCACCACCGTGTTCCGCCTGCGCGACTGGGGCGTCAGCCGTCAGCGCTATTGGGGCACGCCGATTCCGATCATCCACTGCGATGCGTGCGGCGCGGTGCCGGTGCCCAAGGACCAGCTGCCGATCGTCCTGCCCGAGGACGTCAGCTTCGACATTCCCGGCAATCCGCTCGACCGTCATCCGACCTGGAAGGCCGTACCATGCCCGTCCTGCGCCGGCCCCGCCCGCCGCGAGACCGACACGCTCGACACTTTCGTCGATTCGTCCTGGTATTTCATCCGCTTCGCCAGCCAGCCGGACGCCAAGCCGTTCGACCGCACCGGCGCCGAGCAATGGCTGCCGGTCAACCAGTATATCGGCGGCGTCGAGCACGCGATCCTGCACCTGCTCTACGCGCGGTTCTGGACCCGTGCGCTCAAGCATATCGGCATGCTCGACATCGCCGAGCCGTTTGCCGGACTGTTCACCCAAGGCATGGTCACGCACGAGACCTATTCTCGAACGCATTTTTCAATGGCCGGCGCACTCGATGATGAGGGCCAGCCAATTCCACAGACGTGGTATTATTCGCCGGATGAGATTGTTCGGACTCCGACGGGCGCAACATTGCGTGACGGGACCGAAATAGACGTCGGTCGCGTACAGAAAATGTCGAAGTCGAAGAAGAACACGATCGATCCCGAGCCGATCGTCGACCAATATGGCGCCGATGCGGTGCGCTGGTTCGTGCTCTCCGATTCGCCGCCCGAACGCGACCTCCCCTGGTCCGAATCGGGGATCGAGGGCGCCTGGCGCTTTGTCCAGCGGCTGTGGCGCGTGGTCGAGACCGAAGGGGGGCCGGGCACCGGCGAGGACATTCCCCTTCGCAAGCTCGCGCACCGCACCACGCAGGACGTCGCCGGCGATATCGAGGCGCTGCAGTTCAACAAAGCCGTCGCGCGCCTCTACAGCTTCGTCAGCGCGATCGAGAAGGCAGCGCCCTCCGCCGACCGCGACACCGCGGTGAATACGCTGATGCGGCTTGCCAGCCCGATGGTGCCGCACGTCGCCGAGGAAGCCTGGGCGGCTGCCGGAAACGCCGGACTGATCGCCAACGCCGCCTGGCCCGAGGTGGACCCCGCTTTGCTCGTCGATGACGAGGTCACGATCGCGATCCAGGTCAACGGAAAGCTGCGCGACACGCTCGTCTTCGCCAAGGGTGCACCCAAGGACGAGGTCGAGGCCGCCGCACTCGCCTCCGACAAAATCCTCCGCCTGCTCGATGGCAAGCCGCCACGAAAGGTCATCACCGTGCCCGACCGTCTCGTGAACATCGTCGCATGATCCGCGCAGCCCTTTTGGTCACGGCAGCCCTGTCGCTGTCCGCCTGCGGTCTTCACCCGCTCTATGCGGGCGGCAGCAGCGGCCCGGTCGCATCGACGCTCGGCCAAGTCGAGGTGGCACCGATTGAGGGCAAGTCGGGCTGGCTGATGGCCAATGCGCTGCGCGACCGGCTTCAGGCGTCGGGGACGCCGCTGTACCGCCTCGAAATCCGTCTCGACGACCAGATCAGTGGGCTCGGCGTCCGCAAGGATGACAGCGTGTCGCGCGAACGCCGTGTGCTGCGCGCACGCTATCAGCTGGTCCGGCTGACCGACGGGACGGTTTTGCTCGACGCGACGGCGGGGTCGGATGCCGGCATCGACGTTGTGCGGTCCGAATATGCGACGATCGCGGCGGAGAACACGGCGCTGGAGCGGCTGTCGACGATAGTCGCGGACCAAATTGTCGCGCGCGTCGCGCTGTATGCGCGGCGTACGCCCGCTAAACCGTGAAGGCCAACGCCGGCCAGATCCGCAGCGCGCTATCCAGACCCAGCGCTGATATCCGCCTGTACCTGCTCCACGGCCCCGATGAGGCGGGCGCCTCCGATCTCGCACGCGTCCTCGGCAAGGCGATGGGCGCGGATGCCGAACGCGTCGACCTCGACGGCGCGACGCTCAAATCTGATCCCGCGCGGTTGGTCGACGAGGCGGCCGGCATGTCGTTGTTCGCCACCGCCCGCTATGTCCGCGTCGCCCCGGTTGGCGAGGAAAGCTTCGACGCACTGACCGCGCTGCTGCAAGCCGACCGCGCTGGCAATCCGGTCGTCGTGATCGCACCGACCGTCAAGACCAGCGCCAAGATCGTCAAGCTCGCGATCGATTCGCCCCGCGCGATGGCGTTCGCCTGCTACGCCCCAACCGCGCAGGACGCCGAGCGACTGGCCGCGACGATCGCAGGCGAGCAGGGCCTGCGTCCCGCCGGGGGCATCGCACGGCGCTTGGCCGAGACCACCGGCGGCGATCGTGCGGTGATGGCGCGCGAGATCGAGAAGCTCGCGCTGTATCTCGATGCCGCGCCCGACCGCCCGCAGGATCTCGATCACGACGCGCTCGACGCGATCGGCGCGGATCTCGGCGATGCGGAGATGACGCACGCGATCGACGCGGTGATCGAGGGACGCGTAGCCGATCTCGGTGCAGGGCTCGCGCGGCTCGAAGAGGCCGGGACCTCGCCGATCCCCTGGTTGCGCCAGCTCGTGCGCCGGCTGATCGCGCTCGCCGACATGCGCGCCGAGATCGATCGCGGCGAGTCCGCCGATACGGTGATGAAACGCCACCGCGTCTTCTACAAGGAAGAGGCACAGACCGCCCGGTCGCTGCGCCGCTGGTCGCCGGTCATGCTCGCCTCTGCGATAACGCGGGTCCGCGCCGCCGAGCGCGCGGTGATGGCATCGGGCAATGCCGGCACCGTCCTCGCCGAAGCCGCGGTCACCACGCTCGCCCAGGCCATCGCGCGCCGCAATTAGGCGCCTGCCTAGATCTCGCCGCCCGTCAGCCGCTGGCAGACCATGTCGAGCTGATCGAGCGTTGAATAGCTGATCGTCAGCGTACCGCCGGTCTCCGCATGGGCGACACGAACCTGCAAGCCGAGCAGATCGGCCAGCTGGCGTTCCAGCGCGGCGATATCGGCGTCGGGACCGCGCGACTCAGTCATTTCGCGGCCACCGCCGTTTCGCTGGCGGGCGGGCTTCGCCTCGCGCGTCAGCTTCTCGGTTTCGCGCACCGACAGTCCGCGGGCAACGACCTGATCTGCAAGCGCCTCGACATCCGGCGCACCGAGCAACGCCCGCGCGTGGCCCATCGACAGCGATCCGGTCACCACCTGCGCCTGCACCGTCTCGGGCAGTTCGAGCAACCGCAGCAGATTGGCGACGTGGCTGCGCGACTTGTGGACGATCTTGGCGAGCGCGTCCTGCGTATGGCCATATTCGCCGGCAAGCCGTTGATAGGCCTGCGCTTCCTCGATCGCGTTGAGGTCCTGGCGCTGGATGTTCTCGATCAGCGCGATCTCGAGGGTTTCGGCATCGTCGAAGTCGCGGACCACGACCGGGACTTCGTGCAACCGGGCGCGCTGCGCTGCGCGCCAGCGCCGCTCGCCGGCGACGATCTGATAGTCGTGCCCGTGCGGCCGCACCACGATCGGCTGGATCAGCCCGCGCGACGCGATCGACGCTGCGAGCTCGTCGAGCATCGCCTCGTCGAAATGCCGCCGCGGCTGGTCCGGATGCGGTGACAGCGAGCTGACCGGCAGCATCCGCACACCCGACGATACCGGCGCGCTGCCCGGCGCGACCGGTGCCTCGCGCGCCATCTCGCCCAGCAACGCGTTGAGGCCACGTCCTAGCCCCGGACGGCCGCGCTTCATTCCCTCGCTCATGCTGCTTTTGCCGCAGCCGGCAACCGCACGAGAAGCTCACGTGCTAGCGCGATATACGCCTGCGACCCCGAGCATCGATGGTCGTAGATCAGCGCGGGCAACCCGTGACTGGGCGCCTCTGACAGCCGCACGTTGCGCGGAATCACGGTTTCGAACACGACTTTCCCCAATACCGCGCGAACGTCGGCTGACACCTGATCGGTCAGCCGGTTGCGGCGATCATACATGGTCAGCGCGACACCCAGGATCGACAGGCCCGGATTGAACCGCTGCCGGATCCGTTCGACGGTGCTGAGCAGTTGCGACAGTCCCTCCAGCGCGAAGAACTCGCATTGCAGCGGTACCAATAGCGAGTCCGCCGCGACCATCGCATTGATCGTCAGCAGCCCCAACGACGGCGGGCAATCGATCAGCGCAATGTCCCAATTGCCGCGCGCCGCCTTCATCGCGCTGTCGAGGCGATGCGTGCGGGCGTCGAAGTCGACCAGTTCGATTTCCGCCCCGGACAGATCGACGGTGGCCGGGATCACGTCGAGACGCGGCACCTTGCTGTGCACGACCGCATCGTCGATCGAGGTCTCGCCGACGAGCACGTCGTAAGTCGACCGCTCGCGCGCCGCGTGGCCGATGCCGAGCCCGGTCGACGCATTGCCCTGCGGATCCAGATCGACCAGCAGCACGCGCATCCCCGTCGCCGCGAGCGCGGTGGCGAGGTTGATGGCACTGGTGGTCTTGCCCACCCCACCCTTCTGGTTGGCGACGGCGATCGTGATCACCGTGCGCTGACCTTGTCCAGAACCACGATCGACGACTCCGCGTTCGTGACGCTTTGTTCCACGTGGAACATAAACCGCCAGTGTTTCTGCAATGCGGCGAGTTCATCCTCATCAAGGCGCCCCCGCGGAAGAAGCCACCGCGACATCGTTGTGCCGCAGTGCGCGGCTGCGCGCAAAAGGTTTTCCACCGAAGCGACCGCGCGCGCCGATATGATGTCGGCGGTCGCTACGACGGATTCGATCTTTTTGGCTTCGACCGACACGCGATCGCCGAGACCAAGCCGGGCGATGCACAGCCCCAGGAAGTCGGCGCGGCGGCGTCTCGGTTCGACCAGGACCATCCGAACCGGCGCGACGATCGCGACCGCGAGTCCGGGAAAGCCCCCGCCCGTGCCGATGTCGATCCAACTCTTTGCGTCTTCCCGACCAAAGGGGATCAGTTGCAGCGAGTCGACCGCATGCCGTGCCCAGATCGATTCGATCGTCGACGGCGCGATCAGATTCTGATGCGGCGCTTCGGCGACGACCATCTCGAGGAATGCCGCCATCTTGGTGACGGCCTCGTCGCCGAACTGGGCGGCGATCCAGGCTTTCGCATCGTCCTCGGTCATGCGGCGCGCCTCGTATGCAAAAGGACCGCGGTCAGCGCGGCGGGGGTAATCCCGCGAACCCGCGCAGCGGCAGCGAGCGACGCCGGTCGGGCGATGCTCAGGCGATCGATCATTTCCTGCGACAGACCCGGTACCCGGTCATACGCGATCGAGTCCGGCAACGGGGTCGCCTCATCGATCCGCATCCGCGCGACCTCGGCAGCCTGACGTTCGACATAAGGCGCATAACGTGCGTCCTCCAGCCCCTCGGCGACCACCGCTGCCGACAGACCCTCCGCCGCCGCGGGCGCCACATGCCCCAGCGTCACGCCATCGAACCGCAGCCAGTCGAACGCGGTTCGCCGCGCGCCGTCACGACTCACCGCTACGCCCTGATCGGCAATCTCGGTGGCGGTCAGTTCATGCGTCAACGCGGACCTGAATACGGCGCGATCGGACTCGCGCCGCGCCTGGTGCGCGCGCCGCTCGCCCCCCAAACATCCGGCCGCCTGCGCGATAGCACCGAGTCGAGTCTCCGCATTGTCGGCGCGCAGCGACAGTCGGAACTCCGCCCGCGCCGTCAGCATCCGATAGGGTTCGGTCACCCCCTGCAGAACCAGATCATCGATCATCACGCCAAGATAACTCGATGCGCGGTCGAGCACGATCGGTGCCAGATCGCACGCAAAGGCCGCCGCATTGAGTCCGGCGATCAGCCCCTGCCCCGCCGCTTCCTCATACCCCGTCGTCCCGTTGATCTGCCCCGCACAGAAAACGCCCGTGATCGCGCCGAGTGCCAGCGTCGCATCGAGCGCCCGCGGATCGATATGGTCATACTCCACCGCATAGCCCGGCACCGTCACGCGGACGCGTTCCAGCCCCGGGATCGTCGCCAGCAACGCCACTTGGACATCGGTCGGGAGCGACGTCGATAGTCCGTTCGGATACACCGTCGCGTCGCTCAGCCCCTCGGGCTCAAGGAACACCTGATGCCCGTCGCGGTCGCCGAACCGCTGCACCTTGTCCTCGATCGACGGGCAATAGCGCGGCCCCGCCCCTTCGATCGCACCACTGAACAGCGGCGAACGATCGAACGCCGACCGAATCACGTCATGCGTCGCCGTCGTCGTCCGCGTGATCGCACAGGCGATTTGCGGCAGCAGGCGCGCGGGCGTCATCGGCGACATCGTCCACGGTTCGGCGTCCGACGTCTGTTCCGCCAGCACGGCCCAATCGATCGTCCGTCCGTCGAGCCGCGGCGGTGTCCCCGTCTTCAGCCGCGCCATCGGCAATTCCCGCGCGCGCAGCTGCGCCGCGAGAGGCTTCGCCGCGCGTTCGCCTATCCGCCCGCCCTCTTCGCGCTCATCCCCGCGGAACAGTCGCGCGCCCAGGAACGTCCCGGTCGCCAGCACGATCGCGCGTGCAGAAACAACCGTGCCGTCGGCGAGAACAACACCCATCGCGCGATAGCCCGCGAGCACGAGTTCGGTCGCCTCACCCTCGATAATCGACAAATTGGGCGTCGCCGCCAGCATAGCCTGGATCGCGCTGGCATATAATTGGCGGTCCGCCTGCACCCTCGGCCCCCACACCGCAGCACCCTTGCTACGGTTGAGCATCCGATAGTGGATCGCCGCGGCATCCGCAGCACGGCCGATCAGCCCGTCGAACGCGTCGACCTCACGGACGATATGCCCCTTGCCCAACCCGCCGATGGCCGGGTTGCACGACATCGCGCCAATCTGTCGGGCGTCGAATGAGAGCAACGCGGTCTTCACGCCGCGCCGGGCCGACGCTGCAGCGGCTTCGGTTCCGGCATGGCCGCCACCAATGACAAGTACGTCGAACATGGCTCGCTCTAGGGAAAGCCGTGCCAAGGGTCAAAGTCGTGATGTTCCACGTGGAACATCATTTTCCGATACAGAATCGCACAAACAGCGCGTCGAGCATCTCCGACGTCGCATCAAGACCCAACACCGTCGCCAACGCTCCCCGGGCCTGTCGCAGATGCTCACCCAAGATCAACGGGTCCGATGTCGGCGTATCGAGCGCGTCGACCGCCGCTGTGCATCGCATCCGCTGATCGCGCTTCAGCACGATCGAGTCAGGCCGCGGCAACAATGTCGATGCCCGTGTACCCAGCGCGTCCCAGACCAACGCAATCGATCCGGGATCGCACTGCGCAATCCCGAACGCCCGCTCCTCGGGAACCTGCTCGCGGCCCGGAACATCCGCCCGGGCGTGGAGCCATATCGCATCCGTCCGCGGTGGCACTTCGTCTCCAAGCCACAAGACGATGTCCGCCGCCCCGATCGCGTCTTCCGCGCGCGCCACACCGATCGCCTCGATCGGATCGTCGGTGCCGATCAGCCCCGCGGTGTCAGTCAACACATACGCCACCCCGCCGCGCGTCACGGGTACTTCGATCCGGTCTCGCGTCGTTCCCGATATCGCCGAGACGATCGCCGCATCGCGCTCCCCCAACAAGTTGAGCAAGGTCGATTTGCCGCTGTTAGGTGGCCCCGCGATGACGACGCGCAAACCGTCCTTCACGCGTTCCACTGGCGGGGCGTCCATCACCGCGGCGATGTCGGCGACCAGGTCCGCAACGTCACCACGCACCGCGTCCATCGCCGCCGCGTCGTTGTCGACATCGTCCTCGTCGGCAAAATCGAGCATCGCCTCGACGCGTGCCGACAGCATCGCAACGCGGTCCATCCATCCGCGCACCGCCGCGCTGACGCGGCCCTCGGTCGCCGTCAGCGCCGCAACTCGCTGGCCTTCGGTTTCAGCCTCGAGCAGATCCGCCAGCCCTTCCGCCTCGGCCAGGTCGATCCGACCATTGGCCAGCGCGCGTCGCGTAAACTCACCTCCGATCGCAGGCCGCAATCCCGGTATCCGTTCCAGCGCACGCTCGATCGCCGCAACCACCGCACGGCCACCATGACACTGAAACTCGACCAGGTCCTCGCCGGTCGCGGTCGCCGGTCCCGGAAACATCAGAACCAGTGCACGGTCGAGGATCACACCGTCTTCGTCTCGGAGTGCACGCAGGCTCGCGCGTCGTGGTGCCGACAACGGACCCGCCAGCCGTTCGGCGGCCGTCCGCGCCTGGGGCCCGCTGATGCGCACAACTGCGATCGCGGCGGGCGGACGCCCGCTCGACACCGCAAAGATCGTATCCATCGTGGTTAGTTACCGCCGGTCTTGGTCGCCGGATCGAACAGGCCGTTCCAAAAACTCATCCCCTTCTCGCCCATCGGCTGCCAGCTCCGCATCAGTGTCGCCAACGTCTCGGGCGGGATTTGCCCCTGCATCGTCTCCATCACCATCGCGACATAACGATCGTGGATCGGGGTAAGGTCGGGCAATCCCACAGCGCGGCGCGCTTCTTCGGGAGTACATTCCAGATCGATATGGACCTTCATCATCTGTCCCTCTTGAGCGGCCCGGCGGGGCGCTGCATAGCTCTTGGCGATCTATGCGCGCGATGCCGCCCTCCTCGCAACGCCTAACGGTCGACTGCACCGGTGGCAGTGTCGGCGTCGATCCGCGATCCCAAGGAGCATTGTCATGACCATCACGATCGACACCCTCGACGGCGCCGGCACCTTCGCCGCCTATGTCGCCAAGCCCCAAGGCACGCCCAAAGCCGCGATCATCGTCATCCAGGAGATTTTCGGGGTGAACTCCGGCATTCGCCGCAAGTGCGATACGCTTGCCGAAGCCGGCTATGTCGCGATCGCGCCCGACCTCTTCTGGCGAATCGAACCCGGGATCGAACTCGACCCCGACGTTCCCGCCGAATTCCAGCGCGCGCTGGGCCTGTTCGGCACGTTCGATCAAGATAAGGGCATCGCCGACATCGAGGCCACGATCGACGCCGCGCGCGCGCTGGTCGATGGCGGCAAGGTCGGCGTAGTCGGCTACTGCCTCGGCGGACGCCTCGCGTTCATGACTGCCACCCGGACCGATGCGGATGCGAGCGTCGGCTATTACGGCGTCGGGATCGATGGCCTGCTGGGCGAAAAGCACGCCATCGCCAAGCCGGTGTTGCTGCACATTCCCGAGGAGGACCATTTCGTCGACAAGGCCGCGCAGACGGCGATGCATGCCGGGCTCGACGATCACCCCAAGGTCACGCTGTACGATTATCCCGGCGAGGATCACGGCTTCGCCACCGAATTCGGCGCGCGCCGATCGGATGCGGCCGCCAAGCTGGCCGACGAGCGCACCGCGGCGTTCTTCGCCGAGCATCTGAAGTAACTACCGTGCTCCTGCGGAAGCAGGATCCCAGGGTACCAAATCATTCCCGGTAACCCTGGGCCCTGCCTCCGCAGGAGCATCCAACTCACATGAACAGAGTCGCCAGACCCAGCGTCTCGCCGGTTCCCGTCCAGCCCTCATAAATCATTTTGCCGGCGACCACGAGGATTACAGCCAGCCCGATATAGGCGATCCAGCGATACCGATCGATGATCCGAGCGATGAAGTTCGCTGCCAGGCCCATCAGTGCGACCGACAGCAACAGCCCGACCACCAGGATCCCCGGATGCTCGCGCGCCGCGCCGGCGACCGCCAGGACGTTGTCGAGGCTCATCGACACATCGGCGACTGCAACCGCCCATGCCGCGGCCGCAAAGCTCCGCGCGGATTTGACCCCCGAATGTTCGTCGCCGTCGATTTCGTCGGACCCGGGATTGTGGCTGCCGGCACGGATCTCGCGCCAAAATTTCCAACTGACCCAGAGGAGCAACAAACCGCCGGCGAAGATCAGTCCGACGATCCCCATCAGCCACGTCACGATCAGCGCGAAGAAGATGCGCAGCACCAGCGCCGCGCCAATGCCGATCAGGATGACCTTCTTGCGCTGTTCCGCGGGAAGCCCCGCCGCCAGCGCGCCGACGACGATGGCATTGTCGCCCGCCAGCACGAGATCGATCATCAGCACCGATCCGAACGCCGCAAGCGCGGCCGGATCGCCGAGGTTCGAGAAATCCGCGACGATGTGGTGCCAGATGTCCAGCGGCGAGCCCGGCCCGGCGACCGACGTCGCGGCAGTGGCCAGCATGGCGATGATGCTCAAAATGTCAGCTCCCGGTGACGTGAAGGCGCTTCAATAGCAAAGCGGCACGCGAAAGCCATTGCCCTCGCGTGCCGCTGTGTCTTGTCATCCCGGGCTTATCCCGGAATCCAGGGTTCCGGGAAAGGCGTATCGATCGAAAAGCGCCGCGGCAACGCCGCGTCGTCGGCCGGAGCGTCACTCCGCCGGCCGAACCTGTGCGTCCCTGCCGCAGCATGCGGCATGGACGCACTCGGTTACTGATTCATGCTGTCGAAGAAATCCTCGTTGGTCTTCGAATCCTTCATCTTGTCGAGCAGGAACTCCATCGAATCGATCGTGCCCATCTGCATGAGGATCCGGCGCAGCACCCACATCTTGCTGAGCTTGGCCTTGTCGACCAGCAGCTCTTCCTTGCGTGTGCCGGACTTGCCGACGTCGAGCGCCGGGAAGATGCGCTTGTCCGCGACCTTGCGGTCGAGCACGATTTCCGAGTTGCCCGTGCCCTTGAACTCCTCGAAGATCACCTCGTCCATGCGGCTGCCGGTGTCGATCAGCGCGGTGGCGATGATCGAGAGCGAACCGCCCTCCTCGATGTTGCGCGCGGCACCGAAGAAGCGCTTCGGCCGCTGCAGCGCGTTGGCATCGACGCCGCCGGTCAGGACCTTGCCCGACGACGGCACGACCGTGTTGTAGGCACGGCCCAGACGCGTGATCGAGTCGAGCAGGATCACGACGTCCTTCTTGTGCTCGACGAGCCGCTTGGCCTTCTCGATCACCATCTCGGCGACCTGAACATGGCGCTGCGCGGGTTCGTCGAAGGTCGAGCTGACCACCTCGCCCTTCACGCTGCGCTGCATGTCGGTGACTTCCTCGGGGCGCTCGTCGATCAGCAGGACGATCAGGAACACCTCGGGGTGATTGTCGGTGATCGCCTTGGCCATGTTCTGCAGCATCACCGTCTTGCCGACGCGCGGCGGCGCGACGATCAGCGTGCGCTGGCCCTTGCCCTGCGGGCTGACGATGTCGATGACGCGCGCCGACTTGTCCTTGATCGTCGGATCCGCGGGATCGAGCGTCAGCTTGCTCTCGGGATAGAGCGGCGTGAGGTTGTCGAAATTGACGCGGTGGCGAACGACGTCGGGGTCATCGAAATTGACGGCGGTAAGCTTCACGAGCGAGAAATAGCGTTCGCCGTCCTTCGGCCCACGGATTTCGCCCTCGACGGTGTCCCCGGTGCGCAGACCGAACTTCCGCACCTGGTTGGGCGAAATGTAGATGTCGTCGGGACCGGCGAGATAATTCGATTCCGGCGAACGCAGGAAGCCGAAGCCGTCGGGCAGCACTTCGATCGTGCCGAGGCCCATGATCTGGTCGCCATTCTCCGCCTGGACCTTGAGGATCGCGAACAGCAGATCCTGCTTGCGCAACGTCGAGGCGCTCTCGACCCCCAGTTCCTCGGCCAACTGAACCAGTTCGGCGGGCTTTTTCTTCTTCAGGTCTTTGAGATGCATGGGGATTTCCGGATAGCGATCAACGGGAGGCGTGTTCGGCGGAGCGCGCTTGAAAAGCGAAACTGGGCGAAACGAACTTAGCTAATGCCACGACCGGGCAGGACGCCAGGAGGCCGTGTCTACGATATGCGGTAGGTTTCGGGAGGGGGCAAGTCAAGCTGCCGCGTAGTGCCGCCGTCCCGATCGTCCTCCCGCGAACGCGGGAGTCCATGGTTCCGATCGCTCTTGCCTAAAAATCCTGGCCCCCGCGGCGGAACCGCTATCGAGCGATCAGAACGGCTTCACGATCGCCAGCACGACGATCAGCGTCACCGCGAGCGCCGGCACCTCGTTGAGCATCCGCAACTGCTTACCGGTCAACGTCGGCGTGCCACGAGCGAGCTTTTTCGCATAGCCGACCATCCAGCCGTGATACCCCGTCAGCAGGAATACGATCAGCAGCTTGACGTGCAGCCACCCGAGCCCCGGCGCCCCATCCGCCAGCCCCAGGTTCAGCGCCAGCGCGATCCCCAGCACCCAAACGACGATCATCGCCGGGGTCAGGATGATTGAGCGGATCTTGCCTTCACGCTCGACCCAGTTCGCCGCTTCCGCTGCATTGCCGGCCGCGAGCGCTTCCTGGTGATAGACCAGATACCGCGGCAGCATGAACAGCCCGGCCATCCAGAAGATCACGAAGATCAGATGCGCGGCCTTCACCCAATCATATGCCGCGCCGAGAAAACCGCTCATGTCGTGCTCCGTACGCGGGCGATCAGCTGCTCGACATGCGCGACCGGCGTGTCGGGCAGGATGCCGTGGCCAAGGTTGAAGATGTGTGGCCGATCCACGAACGCCGCAAGGATCCGGTCGATCGCGCTATCGAGATCGGCACCGCCGGCGATGAGCGCGAGCGGATCGAGATTGCCCTGCACCGGCATGGTCGCCGGCAGTTCGGCGTGCGCCCAGACCGGATCGACCGTCTCGTCGAGCCCGATCGCATCGACCCCGGTCTCGCGTGCATAGGCTGGCAGCTTGCCGCCCGCTCCCTTGGGGAAGCCAATCACGGGCACCCCGGGGCAGCGCGCATGCAGCGCCGCGACGATCCGCGCGGTCGGCGCGATCACCCAGCGTTCGAACTGCGCGGGGCTCAGGCTGCCCGACCAGCTGTCGAACAGCTGGACCGCATCCACGCCCGCCTCGATCTGCTTCACCAGATATTCGACGGTGCTGTCGGCGATCGCATCGATGATCGCCCCGAACCCTGCGGGATCCGAATAGGCGAAACGCCGCGTCTCGCCCTGATCCTTGCTGCCACGGCCCGCGACCATATAGGTCGCGACCGTCCAGGGAGACCCCGCAAAGCCCAGGAACGTCGTCTCGGGCGGCAAAGCCTCGGCAACGCGCGCAACGGTGCCGTAGACCGGCTCTAGCCGGGCGGGTTCGGCCCGCAACCGATCGAGCGCGTGATGGATCAGCGCGGGCTCAAGCCGCGGGCCTTCGCCGACACCGAAGCTCAGATCCTGCCCGAGCGCCCATGGCACCATCAGGATGTCGGAAAACAGGATCGACCCGTCGAACCCGAACCGGCGGATCGGCTGCAACGTCACCTCGGCAGCGGCTTCCGGGTCGGTCGCCAGCGCCAGGAAACCACCCTTTTCAGCCCGCAACGCGCGATACTCGGGCAGATACCGCCCGGCCTGACGCATCAGCCACAATGGCGGAACCGTCTGTCGCTCTCCCTGCAGCGTCGCGAGCAGCGGCTTAAATGGTGCCATATCGGTCAACGGACGTCCCCCCTTCTTCAATAAAGAAGATTCTAAAAAGGATTGTTGTAGTGGTTGGCAGGTGGATGTCGGGGCTTATGCGGTCATCCCCGAATTGCCAACAGCTTGACCGCAGCGGCACGGCGCATACGCGCTGATTCGAACGATACGTCCCCGTTATCCACAGGCTGTTGAGCAAACCATGCCCTGTGTGCGGGCCTGTGGATATCTAGGGCGTTATCCACCGCGGTCGGGTCGCTTGGCCCAGGCGGCGAGTTACGCTAGCCCTTCTCCTCATGTTATCCACAGAACCGCCCCGGCCCGGCCAATGATGCGTCTGCATCTCCACCTCCTGTCCGATTCCACCGGCGAGACGCTCGAGAACATCGCGAAGGCGGCGCTCGCGCAATATGACGATGTCGAAACCGTCCGGCATTTCTGGCCGATGGTCCGCACCGAAGCGCATCTCGAACGCATTCTGCAGGAAGTCGCGCAGAATCCCGGGCTCGTCGTCTTTACGCTGGTGAACCCCGCGACGCGCCGCATCCTCGAACAACGCTGCCTCGCGCTCGGCCTCCCAGCGGTTGCGCCGCTCGACCCGGTGAACGACGCGCTGTCGGGTCTCTTGGGTCAGCAGGCAAAGGCGAGGCCAGGTCGTCAACACGTCCTCGACGCCGCCTATTTCGCCCGCGTCGACGCCATCCAGTGGACGATTGCACACGACGACGGCATCGCCTCCGAGGAATGGGAGGAAGCCGATGTCGTGCTGGCCGGCGTCAGCCGCTCCTCGAAGACCCCGACATCGATCTATCTCGCCAACCGCGGCTACAAGGCGGCGAACATCCCGATCGTCGTAGAAAGTCCGCCGCCCAACAATCTGTATGGGCTGAAACATCCGCTTGTCGTCGGCCTCACCACCAGCGCCGACCGCCTCATCCAGGTCCGTCGCAACCGGTTGCTGTCGCTGCACCAGGCCCCCGACACCAGCTATGTCGAGGAGGAAGCGGTGAAGCACGAACTCGCCTTCGCGCGGCGGATGTTCGCGGACAATGGCTGGCCGGTCATCGACGTCACGCGCCGATCGATCGAAGAAACCGCGGCGGCGATCATCGCGCTGTGCAACGATCGCAAGGGCGTCGGGTCATGACGCTGATCCTGGCGTCGCAAAGCGCATCCCGGCGCGCGATGCTCGACGCCGCTGGCGTAGCGTTCGAGGCGACCTATGCCGGCGTCGACGAAGACGCCGCCAAGTCGGCACTCGACCATCTGTCGCCGCGCGATCTCGCCGACGCGCTGGCCGAGCTCAAGGCGCTCAAAGTCTCCGCGCGGATGCCGGGTCGTCTCGTCCTCGGCAGCGACTCGCTCGTCGCGCTGGAGGATGGCACCATCCTCGACAAGCCGGTCGACCGCGCCGACGCCGCCGACCATTTGCGTCGCATGTCCGGCGCGCGCCACGATCTGTGGAGCGCGGCGGTGATTGCCGAAAACGGCCAGCCCGTCTGGCGCCATGTCGAACGTGCCAAGGTGTTCGTTCGACCGCTGTCCGACGCATTTATCGAGACCTATCTGGATGCCGAATGGCCCGCGATCGCCAGCTGCGTCGGTTGCTACCGCGTCGAGGGGCCAGGCGTGCAGCTCTTTTCGAAGATCGAAGGCAGCCAGTTCACCGTGCTGGGCATGCCGTTGCTCAACGTCCTCGAGTATCTGCGGATACGCGGTGAGCTACCGTCATAATCCCCGTCGTCCCGGACTTGATCCGGGATCCTTCGCACGGCGTACCCTACGCGTCGTTGGATGTACGCAATTACCGATGTCGGACCAAGTCCGAGCATAACGGAGCTAGACCATGACAAAACCGTATGCCGAAGTGATCGGTGATCCGATTGCCCAGTCCAAGTCGCCGATCATCCACGGCTTCTGGCTCGATGCTCTCGGTCTCGATGCCGAATATCGCAGGGCACATGTGACCGCCGACGCCCTGCCTGCCTATTTCGAAAGCCGGAAGGCCGACCCCGCCTGGCAGGGGTGCAACATCACCATGCCGCACAAGCTGGCGGCGCTCGATCACGTCACCGACCCCGGGGATGTCCGCGGATCGATCGGCGCGATCAACACCGTGTTCCGCGGCGCTGATGGTGCAATGATCGGCACCAACACCGACGCCGCGGGATTTTGGGCGCCGATCGACGATCTCGATATCGCTGGGCAGCCGGTCACCGTCATCGGTGCAGGCGGCGCGGCGCGCGCGGTGCTGTTCGCGCTGTCGCGGATGGATGTCGGTCCGGTCACGATCCTCAATCGCAATCCGCTAAAAGGCGCCGCCCTGCTAGCGCTGTTCAAGCTCAAGGGTCAGGCGCTGCCGATCCATCCAGCCGCCCCGCCCTCGCGGTTGCTGGTCAACGCCAGCGTGCTCGGGATGGTCGGCCAGCCTCCGCTCGACATCGATCTGACCGCGCTCGACGATGACAGCCTGGTCTATGACGTGGTCTACACGCCGCTCGAGACCGGACTGCTCAAGGCGGCGCGGAAGCGCGGGCTCGAAACGGTGGACGGTCTCGAGATGCTGATCGCGCAAGCTGCTGTCGCGTTCGAGATATTGTTCCACGTGGAACCTCCGCGCGATGACGATGCCGCATTGCGCGCGTTGCTGACGGCATGATCCTAGGCCTCACCGGATCGATCGGCATGGGCAAGTCGGCGGTAGCAGCGATGTTTGCAGAGCTTGGCGTGCCGGTGTTTGATGCCGACGCGGCGGTGCACCGGTTACAAGGACCGGGTGGTAAGCTGGTCGCCGCGATTGAAGCCGCCTTTCCTGGCTCGACAGTCGATAGCGCGGTCGATCGTCCGCGGCTCGGGGCGATGGTGTTCGGCGACGATGCTGCGATCAAGCGGCTCGAAGCGATCGTCCACCCGGCGGTCGCCGCCGAACGTGCCGCCTTCCTGGCGCGCCACGGCGATGCGCTCGTAGTATTCGATATCCCGCTGCTGTTCGAAACCGGCGGCGACGCGGTCGTCGACATGATCGTCGTCGTATCCGCGCCTGCCGACGTCCAGCGCGCGCGGGTGCTCCTGCGGCCAGGCATGACGGTCGCCAAGTTCGAGGCGATCCTCGCCCGCCAGACCCCCGATGCCGTGAAGCGCGCGCGCGCGGATTTCGTCATCGCCACCGATACTGGCTTTGAGGAAACTCGCGCGCAGGTCCGCGCTGTGATCGCTTGCGTGCGGGGCAGCGAAGGAGGATAACCTCCTGATGCGTGAAATCGTCTTCGACACCGAAACCACCGGACTCAGCTTTCCGGGGGGCGACCGGATGGTCGAGATCGGCTGCGTCGAAATGGTCAACCGCGTCGAGACCGGGCGCACCTTCCACGCTTATTATCATCCCGAACGCGACATGCCGGTCGAGGCGTTCAACGTTCACGGGCTCAGCGAAGCGTTCCTGTCCGACAAGCCCCGCTTCGCCGATGCGGTGCACGAGCTGATCGACTTCATCGGCGACGCGCCGATGATCGCACACAATGCCAGCTTCGACTTCGCGTTCCTTAACGGCGAACTGCAACGCTGCAGCCATCCGATCGTGCACATGAGCCGGATGGTCGACACGCTGCAGATCGCGCGCAGCCGTCATCCCGGCGCCAAACATTCGCTCGACGCGCTCTGCTCGCGCTTCGGTATCGACCGCAGCCACCGCGTGCTTCATGGCGCCCTGCTCGACGCGCAGCTCCTCGCGCAGGTCTATGTCGAGTTGATGGGCGGGCGGCAAATCGGCCTCGGGCTGCTCACCGAGTCTCCTATGTCGCGCGGCGCACCGATCGTCGCGCAGGTGCCCCGGATCGCCCGACCGCCGCGGGTTTTCGCGGTCAGCGAAGGAGACCTTGCGGCGCATGCAGCGTTCATGAGCAGGATCAAGGATCCGTTATGGGGGGCCGCGGCGTCCGGATGACGCTGAGCGGGCGGAGCCAACAGGACCGTCCGGCATACAAGGAGACGAAAATGGATATCCGGATTTCTGGTCATCAGGTCGCCACTGGCGATGCGCTCAACAGCCATGTGCAGGACCGACTCCAGGGTATCGCCGACAAATATTTCTCGCGCGCCATCTCGGCGGAAGTCACCTTCGGTAAGGGGCCGCACGACGCGGGGTTCAAGTGCGACATCGTCGCGCACGTCATGAAGGGCCTGGTGCTCAAGGGGCATGCCGACGCCTATGACGCGCGCGCGGCTTTCGACGGCGCTGCGGCCAAGATCGAGACGCAGTTGCGCCGCTACATGCGTCGCCTCAAGGATCGCAATGCGGGCGAGGCGGTCGCGATCGCCGAGAGCAACGGCTATGACAATGCCGGCTACACGCTCTTCCAGGAAAGCGCGCCGGAAGAAGAGGTTGCGGACGCTCCGCTGATCATCGCCGAAACCCGCGTTGACATTCCCGTCGCCAGCGTATCCGATGCGGTGATGATGCTCGACCTGCGCAACACCACCGCGCTGCTGTTCGAAAACGCGGGCACCGGCGCGCATAACATGGTCTATCGTCGCGGCGACGGCACGATCGGCTGGGTCGAACCGCAACGCGCGGCATTGGCGCCCATAGCCTAGGCGCTCACGCCACTTAGGCTTTACGCCCCTGCGCGAGCCGCTAAGGCGCCACGCGGGGGCATTTTTCGGATCCATAGTACGACGATGAACGATTTCAGCGATATGCTGCGGAACGACGCCGTGCTCACGGGAGTCGTCGCCGCCACCAAAAAGGCTGTGCTGCAGCAGCTGGCGGCGGTCGCGGCAACCGCGATCGGCGGCGATGCCAAGGCCATCGCCGATCGTCTCATCGCGCGCGAGAAATTGGGGTCGACCGGGTTCGGTGGCGGTGTCGCGATCCCGCACGCGAAGATCGAGGGGCTCGCCCAGGTCACCGCGGTGTTTGCGCGGCTCGCTCAGCCGGTCGAGTTCCAAGCGGTCGACGAGATTCCGGTCGACCTCGTGTTCCTGCTCTTGTCGCCTACCGATGCGGGTGCCGTCCATCTGAAGGCGCTGGCACGCGTCTCCCGCCGGCTCCGCGACGCTGCGTTCCTTGCCAAGCTGCGCGGCACCGCATCGCGTGACACGCTCTATGCGCTGTTCGCCACGGACGACGCGCGTGATGCCGCCTGAGCCGTTGCGCACCGATACCGGCGCCGAAGCGCATTTCCGCGCGCTCGAATCGCTGTACGCGCAGGCGCCGATCAACCGGTTCTTCGAATCGTCGCTCGAAATCCCTGAAAGCGGTGTCGCGCGAATCCGCTTCACGATCGACGAGCGCCATTATCACGCCGGCGGAGCGGCGCATGGGACCAGCTATTTCAAGATGCTCGACGACGCCGCGTTCTACGCGGCGAACAGCCTCGTCACCGATCGTTTCCTGCTGACCACCGCGTTCAACCTGCTGCTCACCCGCCCCCTGAAGGCCGGTCCGGTGATCGCCGAGGGCCGCTGGATCAGCGGCAAGCGCCGCGTGTTCGTCGCCGACGCCCGCCTGATCGATTCGGACGGCGAGGAAGCGGCGCGCGGCACCGGCACGTTCATGCGTTCGCGGATCCCACTCGCGGGGCTGCCCGGATACCGGACGGCATGAGCGGGCGCCTGCCCGCCAATATGCTCGCTACCGCTTTGCTGCGGCGCGTGAACGATTCGGGGGGCTTCGGCATGGTGCTTGCCAAGGGCACGACGGACGGTTCGATACTCGTCATAGCGCTCGAGCGGGGTACTGCCCCCAAGCTGTTGGAACGCGGACTCGGGCCGGACGGGCGCACCGTCCTGATCGACTCGACTCCGGCAGACGACCCTGACGGCTATTGGCGCCGGCGTCGTGCGCGCGACCCGGATTTGTGGGTGATCGAGGTGGATATCGCAGACGCGGAACGGTTCGCCGCTGAAACGATCCTCGGCGATTGACTTGAACGCCCCCCGAAACGAGGGGGATTGCAGTGAAATGGCGTTGTGTCGGTGCGGGTGCGATCCGGGTCGATTACGCAGTCGGGGGGATGCCCGGACGATCGGCCTACGCCGATCGGGTCCGTGGTCCAACCGCATATGAACCTGAGTGAATGACGATACTGCAGCGGGCCGCGACGATCGCAGCCATGACTTTCTCGCTAGCCGGCCTGTTGGGAAACAGCGCACCGGGCAAAGCAACGGAACTCGACCGCGCAGCGATCACGACTCCCGTTCTTGCAAGTATCAACACCCTTTCCCCGGCAAATGTTCCGCAGATCGTGCCCGCCATGACCCCGGCTTTCGAGCCCGCTGTCGCCCCCGCACCGATCGCCACTGCCGAAACCGAAGCAGAAGAATTTGATTCGCTCGCCGAGGCCGTCGCCGCGCAGGACGCTGCGGCGTCGAGCGACGCGCTGCAGTGCCTGGCTGGCGCCGTCTATTTCGAATCGAAAGGCGAACCGCTCGCCGGCCAGCTCGCCGTCGCCGAAGTCATCATCAACCGCGCCAAGTCCGGCCGGTTCGCCACCGACGTTTGCGGCGTGGTCACGCAGCGTGGCCAGTTCAGCTTCGTACGCGGCGGTCGGATCCCGCCGATCAATGCCAACAAGGCCTATCGCACCGCGATCGCCGTCGCCAAGGTCGCGCTCGCCAGCGCATGGGACAGCCCCGCCCCCAAGGCATTGTTCTTCAACACACCGAACCGCTCACCCGGCGGCCGTCTGACCAAGATCGCCGCGATCGGTCACCACATCTTCTACCGCTGAGTTTCTCGCGCCGGCAAATACGCTCGCCGAACGGCCTTGCTCCGTTCGCGAATTGTTCTATTTCGGGCCGATGCTCGATCTGCCCCCCGACTCCTGCCGCGACTCACCAGAATCGCCTTTGTGCGCGCGTGACGTCGCGCGCGGCGTGGTCCGCATGTTGCTCCGCCATGATCTGACCGCGATGGCCGAGGTCCCGCTCGATGGCGGACGGCGGGCCGACCTGATGGCGCTCGACTCGCGCGGTCAGATCGTCATCGTCGAGATCAAGGTGTCGCGCGCCGACCTGCTCGGCGACGGCAAATGGCCCGATTATCTGCTGCACTGCGATCGCTATTACTGGGCGGTGCCCGCGGGGTTCGACACTGCGCCGCTCGACGGTGCCGCGTTTCTACCCGAACGCACCGGGATCATCGTTGCCGACCGCTACGACGCCGCGATCGTCCGCGAGGCGCATTCCGCCCCCCTCCCCGCGCATATTCGCAAACGCGGCACGTTGGCATTCGGCCGGCGCGCGGCGCGGCGGCTGATCGGGTTCACCGATCCCGACGCCGACGGGCTGGCGTTCTGATCCGCGCCGCGCGCAGGATTAGAATTTCGGTCCCGATACGGCCTTCTGCGTCCGCTTCGGCGCGTCGGCGAGCAGTTTGGTCACCACCGGGTTGCGGCCGTCCTGCTTGGCATAGGCGCGCGCCGACATGCCGGCGATGATGTCGGCCTGGTCCGGATCGGCGCCCTCGGCCAGCAACAGCCGGATCATGCCGATATCGCGGCGCTGAACCGCGCGGATCAGCGGAGTCTCGCCGGCGGAATTGCCCAGATTGGGGTTGGCCTTGGCCGCGGTGAGGATCGGGATCATCCCCGTCTGCCCCATCGTCACCGCCAACAGCAGCGGGGTGTTGCCCTTGCCGTCGCGCAGATTCGCGTCTGCGCCCTTCTGCAGCAGGAACCGCAGATAGGTCTCGTCGCCGCGCTTGATGACGATGTGCAGCGCGCCCTCGCCGGTCGTGATGTCGCGCGCGTTCACGATGCTGCTGCCCGGCCGGCCGAGCATTTCGAGCACGTCGTTGTTCTTGGCGTCGCGCACCGCGGACAGGAACTTATACCCTTGCGACTGCTGCTGCGCGATGGCGGGCCCGCCGGCGGTGAGAAGCAGGGCGGCGACGAGCAGGCGGGTTGGCGACATATGCGATGATCCTTGAAGCCGGGCTTTTGGCGACGCTTGCGCTTCTACGGCTAACGGATCAAGGCTGGCGAGATCATGAACATCCTTCGACACGTCCTGTTCGGCGCGCTTGCGCTGGCCGCCTGCAGCCCGGCGCCCGTGGCCCCTGCCCGCCCGCCTCTGGAGGGCGCCCGCATCGGTGGCCCGTTTACGCTGACTGACCAGACCGGCCGCACCGTCACCCAGCGCGATTTCGCCGGCAAATATCGGATCATGTATTTCGGCTACACCTTTTGCCCCGATGTCTGCCCGACCGACGTCCAGGCGATCGGCGCGGCGCTGAAGTCGCTCGAGGCGAGCGACCCGGCGATCGCGGCCGAGATCGTGCCGATCTTCGTCACGGTCGATCCGGTCCGCGACACCCCTGCGGTGCTGAAATCCTTCGTCTCGGCGTTCCACCCGCGGATGGTCGGCCTCACCGGCACGTCGCAGCAGATCGACGCAGTGAAGAAGGCCTATGCAATCTTTGCGGAAAAGGGCGCGGCGTCGCCGGGCGGCGGCTATCTCGTCAATCACAGCCGCCAGGCCTATCTGATGGACCCCGACGGCAAGCCGATCGCGCTGCTGCCGCAGGACCAGGGCCCGCAGGCGGTCGCCGACGAACTCAGGCGGTGGGTGCGGTGACGCGTTTCTGGGAAGATACACCGATCGAACGGCTCGATCGCGGCCAGTGGGAGGCTTTGTGCGACGGCTGCGGCAAATGCTGCATCCACAAGCTCGAGGACGAGGATACCGGCGAGCTCGTGCCGACCAATGTCGCCTGCCGCCTGCTCGACCGGCGCAGCGGGCAATGTTCGGACTATCGCCACCGCCACGCCTATGTCCCCGAATGCGTGCGACTGACCACCGGCAACGTCCACGGCATCGACTGGCTGCCGAGCACCTGCGCGTATCGCCTGCGCGCGGCCGGCGAGCCCCTCCCTGGCTGGCATTATCTCGTCTGCGGCGACCGCGAGGCGGTCCACCGCGCCAAACAATCGGTCCGCGGCTGGACCGTCAGCGAGGACGAGGCGGGGGAGCTCGAATACCACGTCACCGACCGCCAACTGTAATGGCGCGCACCGGCGCTGACGCTATGTTTGCTCATGCCGGACGTGTCTGAGGCCCTGCGATGATCGAAAACCTCGAAATCGTCCGCCACCCCCGCGCGCGCCGCGCACGGCTGTCGATCGACCC
This sequence comes from Sphingomonas rhamnosi, assembly GCF_036663615.1. Classification (NCBI taxonomy): domain Bacteria; kingdom Pseudomonadati; phylum Pseudomonadota; class Alphaproteobacteria; order Sphingomonadales; family Sphingomonadaceae; genus Sphingomonas; species Sphingomonas rhamnosi. Next base: position 774,149 of record NZ_JAXOJJ010000001.1, on the reverse strand, counting down.
CGCCAGCGGCCGCGCCAAGCTCGTCCTCCCCAAACGCGCCGCGCTCAAACCCGCGCTGGCCTGGGTCGAGGAGAAGGCCGACTGGCTCGCCGAACAGCGTGCCCGCCTGCCGCAACCACGCCCCTTCGTTCCCGGCACCGTCGTCACCGTCGCCGACCAGCCGCTGACGATCGTCTGGGAGGACGGCCGCCGCCGTACCGTGCTGCACGATGGCGCTACGCTCTCGCTGTCCGGCCCGATCGAAACCGTCCCGCGCCGCGTCGAGGCGTGGATCAAGCGCCTCGCACTCGACATGCTGACACAGGAAACTGCCGAATTCGCCGCCAAGGCCGGGGTCACCGTCACCCGCGTCGCGATCGGCGACCCCAAGGGGCGCTGGGGCAGCTGCGCGTCGAGCGGTGCGATCCGTTACAGCTGGCGGCTGATCCTCGCGCCCGGCTGGGTCCGCCGCGCGACCGTCGCGCACGAAGTCGCACACCGCGTCCACATGAACCACGCCCCCGTGTTCCACGCGCTCGTCGCCGAACTGCTGGAAACAGACCCCCTTCCCGCCCGTGCGTGGCTCCGCACGCACGGTGCGGCGCTTCACTGGGTCGGGCGCTCGTCCGAATAGCGATCGCGCGGCACGTCGCGCTGTAGCGGCTGGCGCCCCGCGGGCACCTCGCGTCGCGGCGCGTCACGGCCGGTGACCCGGTCGATCCAGTCCTGGTTCAACTGTTGCGGCTGGGGCTGCGGCTGCACGGGCTGGTCGCTTTCGAGCCTGGACTGCTGCTCGTCGCCGGGCTCCTGGCGCGGCGCTGGCACTGCCGCAGGCCGTTCGATCGGGTTGCCGTCGCTGTCGACCATCTGACCGTCGACCGGAGTCTCGTCGGGCTGCCCGAAATAGCTCTCCTCGTCGGGTTCCAGCTGCCATTCGGGCAACGTCACCTGCGTGTCGAACTGCTCGATCGGCCGGCTTGCGGTGGCGGGCTTCATGAACGCCGCCCAGGCGCGTGCGGGTGCGGTACCGCCGTGCAGCCCTGCGACCGGCCGCGCGTCGTCGCGACCCATCCACACGCCCGTCGTGATCCCGCTCGAAAAGCCCAGGAACCAGCCGTCCTTCGACGCGGTGGTCGTCCCGGTCTTGCCCGCGACCGGTCGGCCGATCTGCGCCGCGCGACCTGTTCCGGTGTTGACCGCGGTTTGCAGCAGGTCGGTCATCTGGGCGGCGACATAGGGCGCGACCAGCACGTGGCTGCGATCGACCTCATGCGTGTAGATCGTCTGCCCGTTCGAACTGACGCGCGTGATTCCGTACGGGACCACCGCCACGCCCTTGCTCGCGACGCTGGCAAAGGCGCGCGTCATGTCGATCAGCCGCACCTCCGACGTGCCCAGCACCATCGACGGGTGCGTGTTAACCGGCGTCGTGATCCCGAACCGCCGCGCCATGTCGGCGACCGTCGCGAACCCGACTTCCTGGCCCAGCTTGGCGGCGACGGTGTTGAGCGAATAGGCAAAGGCGGTGCGCAGGCTGACCGCGCCGGAGTTGCGGCGCGAATCGTTGCGCGGGCTCCATCCGCCGATCGTCACCGGCTCGTCGGCGATCGAATCCTCGGGCTTGTGTCCGGCTTCCAGCGCGGCGAGATACACGAACAGCTTGAACGCGGACCCCGGCTGGCGGACCGCCTGCGTCGCGCGGTTGTAGATCGACGAGACGTAATCCTTGCCGCCGACCATCGCGCGCACGCCGCCATCGCGGTCGAGCGCGACCAGTGCGCCCTGCGCGCCGGCGGGGGCGTTCGCGCGGATCGCCGCATCGGCCTGGCGCTGCATCGACAGGTCGAGCGTCGTCCACACTTCCAGCGGCTCGCTGGTCTCGTCGATCAGCGTGTCGAGCTGCGGCAACGCCCAGTCGGTGAAATAGCGAACGCTGTTCTGCTTGGGCTCGGGGGCGAGCTTCAGCCCCTGGATGTCGACGTTCGCGGCCTGCTCGGGCGTGATCGCGCCGGTCTCTGCCATCGTCTTGACGACCACGCCGGCGCGGCCGACCGCGGCTTCGGCATCCGCGGTCGGCGAATAATTGGACGGGGCCTTCACCAGCCCGGCGATCACCGCTGCTTCGGCAAGGCTCAGATGGTCCGCGCCGTGCCCGAAGAACTTGCGGCTTGCCGCGTCGATCCCGTACGCTCCGCCGCCATAATAGACCTTGTTCAGGTACAGTTCGAGGATCTGGTCCTTGGTGAACTGACGCTCGATCGCCAACGCTAGGATCGCCTCCTGGAATTTGCGCGCGAACTTCTTCTGGTTGTTGAGGAACACGGTCCGCGCCAGCTGCTGCGTGATCGTCGAGCCGCCTTGGGTGAATCGACCGCGATCCCAGCGCACCTTGACCGAGCGCGCGACGCCGACCGGATCGATGCCAATATGCGAGCGGAACCGCCGATCCTCGACCGAGATCGTCGCGGCCCGCATCACCTGCGGGATTTCGCTATACGGCAGCCATTCGCCATAGCTCGGCCCGAGCGACACGATCACCGTACCGTCGGCAGCGTGGACGCGGATCATCTGGCCGTTGGGTGAGGATTTCAGGCTGTCGAAGCTCGGTAGCTGCGATTTCGCGATATAGACCGCGATCACCAGTCCGGCGAGCATGAGCACGCCGATACCGACGAGAAGCTGGATCAGGAGGACCAGTCGGCGGCGCCATCGGGGACGGGGAACGGGACGCGCACGAGCCATGAACGGCATCGAAATACGCGGTAACCGCGTAGCCTACAAGCGGAGATCAGCCGTCCTTGCGCGGCCGGAATTCGAGCGCGATCGCGTTGATGCAATAGCGTTGGCCGGACGGCGGCGGTCCGTCGGCAAAGACATGGCCGAGATGGCTGTCGCAGCGCGTGCAGCGGGTTTCGGTGCGCGTCATGCCGTGGCTGATATCGCTATGGTCGGTGACCGCCTCGGCTGCGGTCGGGCGGGCGAAGCTAGGCCAGCCCGTCCTGGACTCGAACTTGTCCGCGCTGTCGAACAGCGCGGCGCCGCACGCCGCGCAGCGGTAGAGCCCGTCTGCGCTAGTGTCGGTCAGCGCGCCTGCGAAGGCCGGTTCGGTGCCGGCTTCGCGAAGGACGTGATATTGTTCGGGGGTCAGGCGCTTGCGCCACTCGGTCTCAGACAGATCGATCCGGTCCATGGTCGGAACCTCGCGCCGCCGGCGGGGCACGTCAAGACGTCCTGACGCGCGTCGCGTCCGCCACGAGCCGGATTAGGGCCGGGTGCGCGAACGGCAGCAGCCAGCCGGCGCGAGGGCTCTCGACGACACGGCGGACCAGCCCCGCGACGCCGATCGGCCGCGCCAGCCGCTGGGCGAACTGCTGTTGCCAGCCGGCGGCACCGTCGGGGCCGTGGGCGACATACGCACGCACGGCAGACACGCCGCTCGCGAGCGCGATGCCCATGCCCTCGCCGGCGAGCGACGGGATTACGCCCGCCTGGTCGCCGAGCCGGAACAGCCCGGCTTCGCCGCTTCGCGCGCGCCATCCATAAGGGACGTTGGCGATGGCATCGATCGACGCATCCGCATCGATCCGCGCGACCCATTCACCGAGCGATGGCAGTTCCCGCCCCAGCGCCTCGAGCAACTGCCGCGGCGTTCCCGCCGCCTGGAGCCGTGAGCGGTGCACGGCGAGGCACAGGTTGGCCCTGCCATCCTCCTGCAGCGCCAGCCCGGCATAGCCGCGGTCGAACAGATGCAGGTCGATCTGCCCGGCAAGCGCGCGGGCCAGCGCCGGAGACGCGGTGATCCGCACGCGGATGCCCAGGGTCGGGTCGTCCCCGCGTGCCGCCTCGGGCCGCGCGCGCCCGCGGACGTCCTGTTTGCCGCTGGCAAGGAACAGCGCGTCGCCGGCGATCGCCGTGCCGTCCGCCGTCCGAACCTCGCGGCCGTCGATCTCGCGAACCGAGACCCCGCGCTCGACCGCTGCGCCACATCGCACCGCCTGCGCGAACAACAGCGTGTCGAGGTGGCGCCGTGACACGCCGATCGCCGGACGCGGCAGCGCGGCGTGCGCCTGGCGCGTACCGGCAAAGACCCGCACGTGGGTCAGGCGCGCCGGATTGAGCGTATCCGCGTCGAGTCCAAGCCCTGCCAGCGTGTCCAGCGTCCGCCAGCTCAGGAACCCGCCGCACAGCGCGTCGCCGGTCTCGCACGACCGTTCGAGCAGCAGATGCGGCCGCCCCGCGCGCGCCAGCCCGATCGCCGCCGCAGCGCCGGCCGGCCCACCGCCGACGATCAGCGCAGGCGTTCGACGCATAGCCGGAACGGAAAGGCGCGAAACACGCGCGCATCGGAAACGCCGGCTTCGGTCAGGATCGGTGGCCATTCGCCGGGGCGATAGCTTCGCGCGATCGACAGCGTCCCGTCATGCCGTACCATCGGATGCCAGCGCGCCAGGCGGGCGAGCAGCGGGAACCCGATATGCGCGAAGCGATGCCGGTGCAGGTCGTTGACGAACCAGCCGATCTCCGCCTGCGCCTCCATGAAGCGCAGGAACCCGATTAGCTGCGCGTGCGTCATGTGATGCGCGACCAGGCTGCTTATGATGACGTCCCAGGGCTCGTCCGCCAGATCGGCATAGTCGCCGGTGACATAGCGGATGTCGCCGCCCCGCGTGCGCGCGGCCTGTTCACTGCGGGGGTTCAGGTCGACCCCGGTCAGTTCGACCGCAAGCGATCGCTTCGCCGCCCAGCGCGCTATCCGCCGCAAGACGTCCCCGTCGCCGAACCCGACATCGAGGATCTTCAGACGGTTCGTGTGCGACGCCGCGCGCGCCAGGAAGGCGAGCGTCGGGTGGACCGCCAGCGTGACGACGTTCACCTTGGCCAGGTCCCCCACCACATCCGCATAGATGCCGGGATCCAAATCCTCGGCGTCCATCAGCTCGTCGGCCTGCGATCGGACGGCCAGAGTCACGGCGCGCTCCGAAATCCGAATCCTTCGGCGGCAAGCCCCGGTCCGAACGCCAGCGCCACCCCGCGCGCGACGCGCGGTCCCGTCAGCAGCCGTTCGAGCACGAACATCAACGTCGCCGACGACATATTGCCGTTCTCCGCCAGCACCGCCCGCGAGTCGGCCAGCGCGTCCGGCGCAAGATGGAGCGCATGCTCGACCGCGTCGAGGATCGATCGCCCACCGGCATGCACCGCCCACGCGTCGACGCTTTCGGGCGGGTGTCCGCCGCTCGCGATATCGCGAAACGCCGGATCGGCGATCGCCGCGGCAATCCGTCCAGGCACTTCGCCCGACAGATGCATCGCAAAGCCGCTGTCGGTAATGTCCCAGCGGATCAGGTGATCGCTGTCCGCCAGCGTCGCGGCGAACGGCCTTTCGAGCGCGAACCCGTTCGCGTCCCCCGTGACCAGCGCCGCTGCGGCGCCATCGCCGAACTGCAGCATCGCCAGCAACGGCTCGATTTCGCGAACAGCCTGCAGGTGCAGCGTCGACAATTCGACGGTCACCACCAGCACGCGCGCCTTGGGCTCCGACTTGACGATATGCCGCGCGGACCGCAGCGCCACGACCGCGGCGTAGCACCCCATGAACCCGATTAGGAGGCGTTCGACCGACGACGCCAGCCCGAGCCGCCGCGCGATGATCTGGTCGATTCCCGGCGCGACGAACCCGGTGCAACTCGCGACGACCAGATGGGTGATCCCCTCCAGCGCGATCCGGGCTCGCAACGCCTCGACCGCCGCGATCGCTAGCGTCGGGGCATGGTCGGCGTAGAGCGTCATCCGCGCCGCGGTGCCGGGCAGCGGCGCGACCGCATAAAACCCGCCATCGCCGACCGGCGATGCGCCCAGTTCGGTCGGAGGCAACACCGACCAGCGATGCGCGATCCCTGCGCGATCCGCCATCCGCCCGAACACGCGTGCAGCGCGCGCATCGACGCGGGTTCGTGCCCAGTCGACGAACGCCTGATGGATGTCGTGGCCGGGAACGGCAGTGCCGATGGCATTCAGGTAAGCGAGCACAGGAGCCTTTCGCCGGGATCAGTCGCTCTAACGCACGATCCCGGCAAACCGTACCGTGTCAGTCCTGATCGACCTGCGCCAGGTGATCATGGCCGACGCCGTATTTTGCCTCGATCAACGCCATGCCCAGTCCGACATAGGCGGCGATTGCATGGTCTCCGGCGTTGTCCAGCGTACAGCACGCCTCTTGCAGCAACGTATAGGTCCGCGATGCATCCATTGTGTCTCTCCGTGCAATAGCCCGTCTGGCGGCGAAATCGGTAGGTCGCTGCGCTGCAGTAGAAGCAGCGCGTTGATATTGGCCATAGTCTATCCGGGTCGTCTTTAAGCCCTAGGGCCAGTTTTGGGACGAATGAATTCAAATCCGATGAATATCATCGCCGAAATAGATCAATGTATTGCTGGAATTGCTGCGGATTGTCTTGCTCAATCGTGCGAACAGTTTCGTGTCTTTTCATGACGATGGTTTTCGCGGGCGGGGTGGCGGGGGAGCCCTGGCTGCGCGCCCGGCATACGTTTCGCTTGGTCTCCGCGCGCTGATATGCCTAATCTCGGGATCAAGCCGCGTCGATCCGGGTTGTCCTCAGGGCAATCGGATGATCAAGATGGGGCACTGGGGAGCCAGCAGTGACGAACGACACGGTGTTCGCGTTGATGAAAGAACTGACCACGAAGCTGTCGGCGGTCGCGGGAGAGTATGACGATCGTCTGGCCGAAATCGTCCGGCCCATCGAACAAGCCGAGGACAGCACACTCGGACCTGCCGAACTCAACGCGCGCGCGACCGCGTTACTCGCCGAACGCCGGCTGCGTCGCCAGCATCTGCCCCCCGAATTGTTTCACGAACCCGCCTGGGACATGCTGCTGGCGCTGTTCGTGGCGCGTGACGACGATATGCCGATGAACATCAAGGCGCTGGTCGCTATGGCCGACGCGCCGGTCACTACCTCCCAGCGTTGGATCGAGCATCTTTACAAGCTACGGCTGATCGATCGCGTGATCGATCCCACCGATCGCCGCCGCGTCGAAATCTCGCTCAGCGAAACCGGTTTGGATGCAGTCGCCAACTATTTGCGCGCGATCGCTCGCGCCGAATAGATGCGCCGGCGAGTTCTCGCCCGGTAAAACCGCGCTACTGCTGCTATGGGCATAGTTAAGCACGATAGGTATTACGCTAGAACCGAATTCGTGCGATACATCAAATGATGCTCGAAGATCCCGACCAACCCCTGATGGCGAACGGCACCGTGCCTGAACGTCGTTCTGGCAAGCGCCACGCGATTGTGCTGCTGATCGGGCGCGTCTGCCGCAATTCGCGCGAGTCGGTATGTCTGGTTCACGACATCTCGAAATTTGGCCTGATGGCGCGATTCACGGTCCCGCCGGTGGTCGGCGAGCATTTGCGGACCGAAGTCCGCGGCTTGCCGCTTGCGGGGGGCACGATCCGTTGGGTCAAGGGCTTGAAGGCCGGGTTCCAGTTCGACGAACCACAGGATGTCGATTCGGTCTTCACGGTAAAGCGTGCCGACGGGACCATCGCGCGCCCGCCGCGGTTCCCGATCTCGGCGCCTGTGCGCCTGCGATTCGGCGACGTGCCGTTCTCCGCGACGCTGATCGATATCTCCGCCGGTGGGGCGAAGCTGTCCAGCGACACGCCCGTCGAGCCCGGGCAGGCCGGACAGGTCATGCTCCCCGATACCGACACGTCGATCTATGGTGCGGTTTGCTGGACGCGCGACGATCGGTTCGGGTTTCGTTTCGCCGCGCCGCTGTCGCTGGCGACCCTGTCGCGCATCCTGGACTGCTGAACCCCCACCGCGCCATCTTGGCGCGCTGAACCGCCACGCGCCATCGTGGCACAAGGCTGTGCTACACCTCGTCGGTGGTCAGCTTGACCTTGTTGGGCAGCTTCTTGCCCTTGGTGCGGCGGGACGGCAGCTGAACGGGGTTCTTCTTCTTCCACTGCGCAAAGGTCATCGGACCATCGGGCGTGTCGATCATCGTATCGTCGATGGACATTGAAAACTTCCTCGTCGGACGGATCCGAACCCTGCCGCCGGCCAAGGCCGGAGACGGGGGAGAAATGGTGCGGCCGAGAAGACTCGAACTTCCACGGGCTTTCGCCCACAACGACCTCAACGTTGCGCGTCTACCAGTTCCGCCACGGCCGCACGTGATACAGGCCGGACTTGCACCCGGCAGCTGGTAGGCCGGTGCCACTAGCAAGGCTTTGCGAACGCTGCAACGGCTTTGCGCGCATTCCCAAACAAAGCTGCAGTCGGTACCGGGGGAAATGGCCAGCCTCCTCTCGCACACCACCCGGGCGGAGACGCGACGCGTGCTGACGCTCGCGTGGCCGGTCGCGCTCACCAGCCTCAACTGGACGATCCTCCACGTCACCGACGTCATCGTCGTCGGCCTGGTCGACGTGCATCAGGTCGCGGCACTGGGCGCCAGCCGATCGCTGACCTTCATCGCGATCGTCACCGGGCTCGCCTGGCTCTCCGGCGTGATCGTCCACACCGCGCGTGCCGACGGAGCAGGCGATCTGCCGCGCACCGGACAGGTGCTGCGCGAGGGGCTTGGGTTCGCGTTGCTGCTCGGGCTGGTCATGGCGGGGATCATGTTCGCCTTCGCGGCGCCGATGCTGGCAGCGATCGGCGTCGCGCCGAGCCTCGTCGCGCCCGCCGCGCGCGTGGTCCGAGTCATGGCGCTGACCTATCCACCGCAGCTCGTCATCGTCGCCGCCAGCTTCTTCCTCGAAGGGATCAGCAGGCCGCGGCGCGTGACGATCGTCAACCTGTCGATCCTGCCGATCAATGCGCTGCTCGCCTGGGCGATGTCGGGCGGGCATCTGGGGTTCCCGGCGATGGGCGCTGTCGGCGCGGCAACCGCGACCGTCATCGCCTCGTTGCTCGGCGCGTTCGGGATGGTGGCCGCCGCACTATCCTTACCGCGGGCGAAGGCGCGGGGAACGCGGCGAATCGACCGCGCGGCGTGGGTCGGTGTCCCGCGCGGGGTGATCGCGCTGGCGGTGTTCGGAATCGTTCCTGCGATTGCCTCGGGGCTCGAACTAGCGGGCTTCTCGATCCTGATCGCGCTCTCGACGCGGTTCGGCGACGGCGTCGCGCACGCGTTCCAGATCGTCTTTTCGGTGCACAACGTGACGTTCGCGGTGGCGCTTGGGCTGGGATCCGCAGCCGGCGTCCGCGTCGGCAACGCGGTGGGGGAGGGCGATCCGCTGGCCGGCATCTCGCGCGCGCTGATCGCTACGGCGCTGACGATGCTTGCGCTTGGCGTCTGCGCGCTCCTGCTGATCGTCGGGCGGGGGACCATCGTCGCGGCCTTCCCGGCCGCACCCGGCGTGCACGCCGTCGCGCTCGCGATGCTGCCGGTCTGGGCCCCGTTCATCCTGTTCGACGGCGCGCAGGTGGTGCTGGTCTATGCGCTACGCTCGCTTGGTGACCAGGTGGTCGCCGGGGTCAACAGCATCGCCGCTTATTTCGTCGTCACCGGCGGCGCGGGGTGGTGGATGGTCCATGCCGGTTTCGGACCGATGGCGCTGGTCTGGGCGTCGGGGGTGGGGATGCTGACCGCGGCGATCCTGCACGGCGCGCGCTTCTGGCAGGTTGCGCGGCGGCTTAGCCGTTCTCCCGCGAAGGCCGGAGTCCAAGAGCCCCAAGCGTAGCGTCCGTAACCCTGGACTCCGGCTTTCGCGGCAGAACGTGAGGTGAAGTTACCGCGCCGTATCGCCCGCGAAACTCAGCTCGAGCCGCTTCGAATTCGCCGGCACGTCCAGCTTTGCCGAGTTGAAATCGATCGCCCCGCCCGGCGGCAGCGTCCGCTGCTGCGGCGTGATCGTCCAGCTATAGACGATCCGTCCTTGCGCATCGCGCAGTTCGGCGCGGATGTCGGGAACACGCTGCCGTGAATCGGACGGATTGGTGACCTGCCCGCTCACCGCGAACAGCTCCGACCCGTTCTCCAGCTCGCGCCGCTCGATCGGATTGTCGCGCAGCCGCAGCGGAGTCTCGGCGGCACCGATCCCCAGCTTGGTGCCGATCCCCGGCGCGCCCAGATACAGGATCGCGACCACTGCGAGCAGCATCAGCACGCCCGCTGCGACCGCCGCGATCGTCCAGCGCTTGGCCATGTTGACGCGCGGCCGGCTCGGCGGCGCGCCGACGTCGAATCTGGCGACCGGTTCGACATAGCGCTCGGCGACGCGGTCGGGCGCTGGCGCTGGCGCTGGTGCCGGCACCGGCGGAACCAGGGGCGGCGCTGGGGTCGGTTCGGGCGCCGTTGCCAGGGGCGCCAGCGGCGCGAATGGGGCAGGGGTCTCCGCGATCGGCGCGGGCGCCGGCGCGACCAGTTCGAGCGGCGCCGCGTCCTGGAACCAGCTATGTTTGCAGTTCGCGCACCGTACGGTGCGGCCATCCGCGCCGATCGCGCTGTCGGGCACCAGATAGCGGGTGCTGCACTCGGGGCATTGCAGGATCATGGGTACGCTTCACCGCGCGGCCGCCGGACTTGGGCCTCATCACGGCGAATCTAAGCACGGCGCCGCAACCCGTGGCAACCCCTCGGGGTGCGCTTGAAGCGGCGCTCCGGCCATGCGAAAGCGGCACGGGGCATCGGTAGCAGAGCGGACGCGACCACACGCATGGCGAATATCGTCCAGTTCGAGAATATCGGCCTGCGCTACGGCACCGGGGCAGAGACGCTGACCGACGTCAGCTTCACGCTGCGCAGTGGGCATTTCTACTTCGTCACCGGCGCCAGCGGCGCGGGCAAGACCTCGCTACTCAAGCTCCTCTATCTCGCACAGCGCCCCAGCCGGGGCATCATCCGGCTGTTCGGCGAAGACGCGGTGCTGTTGCCGCGCGACCGGCTTCCCGGGTTTCGCCGGCGGATCGGCGTGGTGTTCCAGGATTTCCGCCTCGTCCCGCATCTGTCGGCATGGGACAATATCGCGCTGCCCTTGCGCGTCGCCGGCGTACCCGAAGGCGATGTCGAGCAACCGGTGCGCGAGATGCTCGCCTGGGTCGGGCTGTCCGAACGCGCGCATGCCCGCCCCGCGACGCTGTCGGGCGGCGAGCAGCAGCGCGTCGCGATCGCGCGTGCGGTGATCGGTCGCCCCGAAATCCTCGTCGCAGACGAACCCACCGGCAACGTCGATCCCGACATGGCGGAGCGGCTGCTGCACCTGTTCGATTCGCTCAACAAGCTCGGCACGACCGTGGTGGTCGCGACGCACGACTTCCACCTGCTCAACCGGATCCCCCACGCGCAGATGATGCGGCTCGATCGCGGGCGGCTGCTCGATCCGACCGGCGCGCTGCGCTATCCACCGCATCGGCCCGATTCATGAGCCGCCGTGCTACAGCCCCCCGTGCTTCCGATCGCCGCGTTCTCGACGAAGTCGGCGGCCTGCGCGCGATGACCTGGGTCATGGCGATCATGCTGTTCCTGACGATGCTCGCCGCGGCGCTGGGGCTCGGCACCGCGGGCGCCGCGCGGCTGCTCGATCGCCAGCTCGCCGGGCGGCTGACGGTGCAGATCGTCGACGGCGACCCGGTACGCCGCGATGCCGCCGCGGCGCGCGTTCTCACCGCGCTGCGCCGCCTGCCGCAGGTCGCACGCGCGACCCCGGTCGACCGCGCGGAACTGACCCGGCTGCTGCGACCCTGGCTCGGCAGCGACGGCGCCGACCCGCAACTTCCGGTGCCGGCGATGATCGACGTCGATCTCGCCGATCATGCCGCCGCCGACGCGCGGATTGCGCCCGCGGTCCGCGCGATCAGCCCCGCCGCGCGCGTCGACCGGCACGAAAGCTGGATGTCCCCGGTCAGTGGCTTCATGACGTCCCTCACCTGGCTGGCGCTGGCGCTGGTGCTGCTGATGGCGGGTGCGACCGCCGCGGTCGTCGTGCTCGCCGCGCGCGCCGGGCTTGAGGCGCACCGCCCGACGATCGAGGTGATGCACATGCTCGGCTCGACCGACCTGCAGGTCGCGCGACTGTTCCAGCGGCGCATCGCGCTCGACGCGATGGTTGGCGGCGTCGCGGGGGGCATCGCTGCATTGGGGGTGATCGCGATCATCGGCCTGCGCTTGCGGCTGCTCGGGTCCGAACTGCTGAGCGGGGCGATGCTGTCGGTCGTCGACTGGCTGCTGCTCGTGTGCCTGCCGATCGGCTTTGTCGTGCTCGCGACGGTCGCGGCGCGCGTGACGATCGTCGGCGCGCTCAGGCGGACGCTATGATCGTCCGCCTGTTCGGCCTCGTCGCACTCGCATGGACGCTCGGCTTTGCGGCGTTCATGCTGCTGCTGCCCCACCCGCTCGAAGACCGCACGACCGATGCGATCGTCGTGCCGACCGGCGGTGCTGGGCGGATCAACCGCGGGCTCGAACTGCTGCAGCGGCACCAGGCACGTCGGATGCTGGTCACCGGCGTTGCCCCGGGCGTCCGGCCGATCGACCTCGCGCGCGAATATCGCACCCCGCAGTCGGTGTTCGCCTGTTGCGTCGATCTCGGCGCCGATGCGGTCGACACGCGCTCGAACGCCGAGGAAACCGCCGCGTGGGTTCGCGTTCACAAGTATAGGACGGTCCGGCTCGTCACCTCCGACTGGCACGTCGCGCGCGCGAAGATGGAATTGGACGCCGCGCTCGACGGTGATGTCGTGGTGCTCGGCGATGGCGTGCGCGGCACCCCGCGGCTGGGCACCTTGGTCAATGAATACAACAAGCTGATCCTGCGACGGATCGCACTCTGGATCGGAATGGGAACATGATCGCCTGGCTGCGCACGGGCCTTTTCATGCTGGTGTTCTACACCATCTCGCTGCCGATCGTCGCCAGCGTGCCGATCTCGGCGTTGTTCGGCGACAAGGCGGTGATTCGCCACGCGACGGTGTGGACGCGCTTCCACCGCTGGGCGACGCGCGTCATCCTCGGCATCGAGATCCGGATCGAGGGTACGCGCCCGACCGAGCCCGCCTTCTACGCGTGCAAGCACCAGGCGATGTTCGAGACGCTCGAACTCCAGGCGCTGCTCGACGGGCCGGCGATGGTGCTGAAGCGCGAACTCGCCGACATTCCGCTATGGGGGTCGGCCGCGCGACGCTACGGCGCGATCGTCGTCGACCGCGAGGCATCGGCGGCCGCGATGCGCGGGATGATGCGCGAGGCGAGCGCGGCCAAGGCGACCGGCCGTTCGATCCTGATCTTCCCCGAAGGCACCCGCGTGCTGCCGGGCGAACAGCCGCCGCTGAAGCCCGGATTCGCCGGCCTTTATCGCGCGCTGAAAATGCCGACCGTGCCGATCGCCTGCGACAGCGGCGTGGTCTGGCCGAAGAACGGACCGAAAGGCCCGGGGGTCATCACCTTCCGCTTCGGCGAAGTGATCCCGCCAGGCCTGCCGCGCGAGGAAGCCGAGGCGCGCGTCCACGCCGCGATGAACGCGCTGGAGACCTCCGCCTAGACCTATTCGTGGGTCCGTCCGAAATCGGTCGCGTCGTCGTCCTGGCCCTGTTCGACGATACTGCGCCGCACCGCGCGGGTGCGGGTGAACAGGTCGAACAGCGCGTCGCCATCGCCCCAGCGGATCGCGCGCTGCAACTGGCTCAGATCCTCGGAGAAGCGCTGGAGCATTTCGAGCACCGCCTCGCGGTTGGTCAGGAACACGTCGCGCCACATCGTCGGGTCCGACGCCGCGATCCGCGTGAAGTCGCGGAAGCCGCCGGCGGAATATTTGATCACCTCGGACTGGGTCACTTCCTCCAGGTCGCTGGCGGTGCCGACGATCGTATAGGCGATCAGGTGCGGCAGGTGGCTGGTGATCGCCAGCACGCGGTCGTGATGCTCGGGCGCCATCGTCTCGACCTGCGCGCCCAGCCGCCGCCAGAATTCGGATACGCGTTCGACCGCGGCGGCGTCCGCACCCTCGGGCGGCGTCACGATGCACCAGCGATGGCGGAACAGCGTGGCGAACCCAGCCTCGGGGCCGCTGCGTTCGGTGCCGGCGACCGGGTGCGCGGGGATTATCGTCGCGCCCGGCAAGGCGGCGGACAGCGCGCGCGCGACCTCGGCCTTGCAGCTGCCGACGTCGCTGACGATCGCGTCGGAGGGCAGGTCGGCGGCGAACTCCGCCGCGACCGTGCCCATCGCGCCGACCGGCACGCACAGGATCACCAGATCGGCGTCGATCACGGCGGCGCCGGCGCTGTCGGCGACGTCGTGGCAGATCTGCAGGCCGTCCGCGGTCTCGCGCACGTTCGCATCCGAATCATAGCCGGTCACGCGCACCGTCGGCATCGCCTGCATCACGCCGCGCGCGATCGATGAGCCGATCAGGCCCAGGCCGATGATCGTGACGCGCGCGAAGGGCAGCATCAGCCTTCGACCAGCGCCCGCAACGCCGCGGTTACGCCGCGTGTCTCGTCCTCGGTGCCGATCGTGATACGCAGCGCGTTGGGCAGGCCTTGGCCCGGCAGCCAGCGGACGATGTACCCGGCGTCCATCAACCCGTGATACGCCGCGTCCGCGGTCAGCGTACCCTCGAACAGCACCAGCACGAAGTTCGCCTTGGAGGGCACGGCGCGCAGGCCAGCATTGCCCATCGACTCGATCTGTTCGACGAACCAGGCGCGCCACGTGTCGTTGTGCGCACGCGTCGCGTCAACGAAGGCGGTGTCGCCGATTGCCGCGACCGCCGCCGCCTGGCCGGCGGTCGTCACGTTGAACGGCGCGCGGATGCGGTGCATCGCGTCGATCACCGCGGGGCACGCATAGCCCCAGCCGATCCGCTCGGCGGCCAGGCCATGGATCTTCGAGAAAGTCCGCGTCACCAGCACGTTGGGCTCGGTCATCGCCAGCGCGAGTCCCGCATCGTCCTCTTCCGGCGACAGATATTCGGCATAAGCCTGGTCCAGCACCAGCAGCACGTCGCGCGGCAGCCCAGCGTGCAGCCGCGCGATTTCGCTACGCACCGTGAAGGTACCCGTCGGGTTGTTGGGGTTGGCGACGAACACCACGCGGGTCCGCTCGGTCACGGCCGCCAGGATCGCGTCGACATCGGTCGCATAGTCGCGGTCCGGCACCACCACCGGCTCGGCGCCGACGCGCCGCGTCGCGATCTCGTACACCGCAAAGCCATAGCGGACATGGATGATCTCGTCCCCCGGCCCCGCATAGGCACCCGCGACGAGGTGCAGGATCTCGTCCGATCCCGTGCCATAGATGATCCGCGCCGGATCGAGGTCGTACTTCGCCGCGATCGCCTCGCGCAGCCCCGCCGCGCTCGCATCGGGATAGCGTTCGAGCGTGCGGTCCGCGGCATCGAACGCCGCCTTGGCGGCGGCGCTGGTGCCGAGCGGGTTCTCGTTCGACGACAGCTTGATGACGGTGCGGCCATCGTCGGTCGTCGAGCGGCCGGGGGTGTAGGGCGCGATGCCCAGGATCCAGGGTTTGGGTGCGGGTACGGTCATGGCGGTGCTGTAGCGATGCGCCGCGCTATGAACCACCCCCATGCATGGTTATGAAGCGCCATGCTCGCGACCTCCACCCTTCAGGACCAGCGCTTCGGCCTTGCCCGCCACGTCACGCTGCCCGGGCCGCTCGCGCTCGACGGCGGTGCGCTGCTGTCGCCAGTCGATATTGCCTACGAAACCTATGGCACGCTCAACGCCGATGCCTCCAACGCGGTCTTGGTCTGCCACGCGCTGACCGGCGACCAGCATGTCGCCTCGGCGCATCCGCGCACCGGCAAGCCGGGCTGGTGGACGCGGATGGTCGGCCCCGGCTGTCCGATCGATCCCGAGCGCCATTTCATCGTCTGCGCCAACGTGTTGGGCAGTTGCATGGGCTCGTCGGGGCCCGCGACGATCAACCCCGCGACCGGCGAGCCCTGGGGCATGGCGTTTCCGGTCATCACGATCCGCGACATGGTCCGCGCGCAAGCGATGCTGCTCGATCATCTCGGCATCGGCGTGCTCGCCGCGGTGGTCGGGGGATCGATGGGCGGGATGCAGGCACTCAGCTGGCCCGCGACCTTCCCCGATCGCGTCCGCGCCACCGTCGTCATCGCCTCGACCGCGCGCCACACCGCACAGAATATCGCGTTCCACGAGGTCGGACGCCAGGCGGTGATGGCCGATCCCAATTGGCGCGGCGGCGACTATTACGACGCCGATCCCCCCGCCGCCGGCCTCGCGGTCGCGCGGATGGCGGCGCACATCACCTATCTGTCCGAGGCCGGACTCACCGAGAAGTTCGGGCGGCGACTGCAGGCGCGTGAAGCCAAGAGTTTCGGCTTCGACGCCGATTTCCAGGTCGAAAGCTATCTGCGCCACCAGGGGCTCGCCTTCACCGACCGGTTCGACGCCAACGCCTATCTCTACATCACCCGCGCGATGGATTATTTCGATCTGGCGGAGGAGCATGGCGGGCTGCTCGCCAATGCGTTTCGCGCGACCAGATCGCGTTTCTGCCTCGTCAGCTTCGACACCGACTGGCTCTATCCGACACCCGAATCGCGCAGCATCGTCCAGGCGCTCAATGCCGCCGGTGCTCCGGCCAGCTTCGTCGAGCTGTCGAGCCCCTACGGCCATGATGCGTTCCTGCTCGAATCGCCCGAACTCAACCGTGTCGTTGACGGGTTCTTGAGGGCAGGGGCATGATCGACCTGTCCGACGACAAGAGCCGGCTGCAGGTCGGGCGCGTGCATGGCTGGCTGGCGGGCAGCTATTGGTCGCCTGGCATCGAACGCTCGGTGGTCGAGCGCGCGATCGCCGGCTCGCACTGCCTCGGCGCCTATGACGGCGACGTACAGGTCGGTTTCGCACGCGCGATCACCGACCACGCGACCTTTGCCTGGATCGCCGATGTCTGGGTCGACGACGCCGTGCGAGGGCAGGGGCTAGGTCGCCGCATGGTCGGCTGGTTCGTCGACCACCCCGAATTCGCCGGCATTCGCCGGATCGGCCTGGTCACCGCCGACGCGCACGGCGTGTACGCTGCGTTGGGCTTCCACGCACCGCTGAGGCCGGACCGTTACATGGAACGGCTCGATCCCGCCGCCGCAGCGCTGCTCCGGGCCGCGTCATGAGCCTGCGCGCCGATCTCGCCGTGATCGCCGACCATGTCGCGCCCGGATCGCGCGTGCTCGATGTCGGATGCGGCGACGGCGCCCTCATGGCGGCGCTCCGCGACGCGCGCGACGTCGATGCGCGTGGGCTCGAAATCGACGCGGGCAACGTCGCCGCCGCGGTCGCGCGCGGGCTGTCGGTGATCCAGGGCGATGCGGACATCGACCTTGCCGGCTATCCCGACGCCAGCTTCGACTATGCGATCCTCAGCCAGACGCTGCAGACCGCGCGCGCACCCGACGTCGTTCTCGACGAATTGCTCCGCATCGGCCAGCGCGCGTTCGTCAGCTTCCCCAATTTCGCGCACTGGCGCGTGCGACTGTCGTTGCTCTGGGGTGGCCGCATGCCCGTCACCCGCCAGCTGCCCGAGCGCTGGTACGACACGCCCAACATCCATCACCTCACGATCGACGACTTCCGCGCATTCCTCAAGGATCGCGGCGTGACGGTGGAGGGCGCCTGGTTCCTGTCGGGTGACAAGCGCACCCGGTGGTCCGCGGCCAATCTGCTCGCCGAACACGCGATCTTCCTCCTGCGCCGTGCGTGACATTTTAAAACCACCCGAGTAATACTGATCAAGATCAATACGTTTATGGAACGCTAGCCACGATCACGGGTTTGAGCGCCATGACCAAGACCGCCCTCATCGTCGAAGACGAGATCTTCGTCGCCCTGGATCTCGAACGGATCCTGATCGACGCTGGCTATGCGGTTGCCGCGATCGCCGCGGATCGCGAGGGCGCGATCGCCGCCGCGCCGCAGTGTTCCTTTGCGTTCGTCGATATCAATCTGCGCGATGGAGCGACCGGTCCCGACATCGCGGAGCGGATCGCACGCGACCACAACGTGAAGGTGGTGTTCGTCACCGCCAACCCCAGCCAGATCGGCGAAGGCTCGCCAGCGCTCGGCTATATCCGCAAGCCGTTCAGCGAATCCGCGATTCTCGCCGCCGCCGCGCTGGCGTGCACGGGCGATTCCTGTGGTGCCAACGACGATGTCATCCGCCTCGCCGTCTGAAGTTTTGCGCTCCCGCCAGGGGAAGCGTTTCTAGGCCCGACTGAGCGCCCGCTCCGGGATCGTGATCGTCATCACCAGACCCTCGGGGCGCCAGTCGCGGGTTACGGCACCGCCCAGTTGCCGCACCGCGCTCATTTCGATCAGCTGGCTGCCGAACCCGCCACCCTCGGGTGCAACCACCACGGGTCCGCCGCGCTCGTGCCAGGTCAGGATGACCGATCCCGAATCCAGCGCGATCGCGACCTCTACCGATCCCGAATTGGTGTTGAGCGCACCGTATTTGGTCGCGTTCGTCGCGAGCTCGTGAAACAGCAGCGCGATCGGCGTCGCCGATCGATCGTCGACGCGCACATCGTCGCCGGTCACCGACAGGCGGATGCCGTCACCCTGCTGATAGGGCTCGAACAGTTCGCCGAGCAGCCCGTGCAGGCTGTCCTGCTGTGCCGCCGGTCGCGAATTGGCGCTGTGCGGCCGGACGAAATCATGCGCGCGGCCCAGCGCGGTGATGCGATGGCGCAGATCGCTGGCGATCGTCGCGAATTCGGGTTTGCCGCGCACCGCGAACGCGATCAGGCCCGAGATCACCGCGAAGATGTTCTTGATCCGGTGGCTCAGCTCCTGGCTGATGACCTCGCGCTCTTCATAGGCGAGCTTCTGTTCGTGGATGTCGGTACACGTCCCGAACCACCGTGCGATCGCCCCGCCCTCGTCATGCATCGGCAGCGCGCGCCCCAGCACCCAGCGATAGGTGCCGTCGAAATGCCGCAGCCGATATTCGATCGCATAGGGTTCGCCGGTCTCCAGCGACTGTCGCCACGCCGCCCACGCGCGATCCTGATCCTGGGGGTGGAACATGTCGTTCCAGCCTTCGCCATCGGTCGTGCCCGCGGGGGCGCCGGTGAATTCGTACCAGCGCGCGTTGAAATAATCGTGGAATCCGTCCGGCAGCGTCGACCACACCATTTGCGGCATGGTGTCGGCGAGCGTGCGAAATTTCCGGTCGCTCTCTTCCAGGACCCGACGCTGCTCGGCGTCCGCCTGGCTCTGCTCGCGGGCGACGCGACGGTCGTCGAGCCGCCCCATCGCCGCTTTGGCGAGGATCAGCAGCCCGCGGTGCTGCAACGGAGTCAGCGCGTTCCGCGGTTCCGCATCGATCACGCACAACGCACCCAGCGGCACGCCCTCGCTCGAGACCAGCGGTGCGCCGGCATAGAAGCGGATGAACGGCGCGCCGGTGACGAGCGGGTTGTCGGCGAACCGCGGGTCCTGAGTCGCGTCGGACACCTGCATCACGTCCGCGCCCAGCATCGCGTGCGCGCAGAACGACTGGCTGCGCGGCGTCGATTCGAGATCGGTCCCGGCGCGTGCGAGGAAGCGCTGATACTCCTCCTCGACCAGGCTGACGAGCGCGACCGGCGTCGCACATAGTTCCGCGGCGAACGCGACGATATCGTCGAGCTGACCGGACACGCGCGCGCCGGCGACGTCGTACGCAGCAATCACGCGCGTGCGGATCGCCTCGTCGGTCGTGGTGTCGCGGTCGGCGGTCACGTCGATCAGAACGGCACGTCGTCGTCGAGATCATCCGAAAAGCCGCCGCGCGAGGCCGGTGCACCACCACCGCCACCGCCACCGCCGCGGCTGCCACCACCGCCGCTGCTGCTACCATAGCCGCCGCCGCCCGACGCGCCGCCGCCGAAGTCGTTGCCGCCGCCACCGCCGGCCCAGTCGTCGCCGCCGCCGCGCGACCCACCGCCGCCGCCGCCGCCCTGGCCGCCGCCCGGACCGTCGAGCATCACCAGCACGCTGTTGAAGCCCTGCAGCACGATTTCGGTCGAATATTTATCCGCGCCCGACTGGTCCTGCCATTTGCGCGTCTGCAGCGCGCCTTCGATGTACACCTTGGACCCCTTGCGCAGATACTTCTCCGCGACGTTGGCAAGCCCCTCGTTGAAGATCGCGACCGAATGCCATTCGGTCTTTTCCTTGCGCTCGCCCGACATCTTGTCCTTCCAGGACTCCGACGTCGCGATGCGCAAATTGACGACCTTGCCGCCGTTCTGGAACGCCTTGCTCTCGGGGTCGCGCCCCAGATTGCCGACGATGATGACCTTGTTGACGCTGCCTGCCATGATGCCCCTCAGAGGCCGGCGAACACCGCCAGCCAATATGTGATTCCGGCCATGATGTAGGCCGCGCAGAACAAATAGCCAACCATGAACGCCGGCCATTTCCACCCGTTGGTCTCGCGGCGGGTGACCGCGATCGTCGAAATGCACTGCGGCGCGAACACGAACCACATCAGGAAGGCGAGTGCGGTCGGCAGGCTCCAGCGGCCGCGCAGGTTGTCGACCATCGCCTTTCCGCCCTGGTTGCTGTCGGGATCGTCAATCGCATAGACCGTCCCGATCGCCGCCACCGCGACCTCGCGCGCCGCCATTGCCGGGATCAGCGCGAGGACGATGTCGCGGTTGAACCCGATCGGCGCGAACGCCGGCGCGATGCCGTTGGCGATCCGCCCCGCCGCCGAATAATCGACCGGCGAGACCTTGCTGGCCCCAGGACCGGCGGGTGGCGGCTTGGGGAAGCTCAGCATCACCCACAGGATCACGGTCGAGATCAGGATGATCCCGCCGGCGCGCTTGAGAAAGATCTGCGCGCGGCTCCACAGCCCGATGGCGACGTCGCGCCACTGCGGCCATTGGTATTTGGGCATTTCCATCATGAAGCCCGACGACGCGCCCTTGGTCACGGTTCGCCGCAGGAACAGCGCGGCGACGAACGCCCCAACGATGCCCAGGACATACAGTCCGAGCATCACCAGGCCCTGCAGCCCGACGAACGGCAGTATTTGGGTGTTCGGAATGAACGCGCCGATGATCAGCGTGTAGACCGGCAACCGCGCCGAGCAGGTGATCAGCGGTGCGATCAGGATCGTGGTCAGCCTATCCTTCTCGTCGTCGATCGTCCGCGTCGCCATGATTCCCGGCACCGCGCAGGCAAAGCTCGACAGCAGCGGGATGAACGCGCGCCCCGACAGCCCGACGCTGGCCATCACCCGGTCCATCAGGAACGCCGCGCGGACCATGTAGCCGCTCGCCTCGAGCATCAGGATGAACAGGAACAGGATCAGGATCTGCGGCAGGAACACGACCACCGCACCGACCCCGGCGATCACCCCGTCGGCGATCAGCGACCGCAGCAGCGACGGCGCGAATTCGCTGGCGATCAGCGCCTGCAGCCAGACGAAGCCGCTGTCGATCAGGTCCATGAACGGCTGCGCCCAGCTGAACACCGCCTGGAACATCGTGAACATGATCAGCAGCAACAGGATCGGCCCCGCCACCGGATGCAACGCGACACCGTCGATCAGGTGCGTCCAGCGGCGCACCGTCGTCTCCGATACCGTCGCCGCGTTGGCGATCTCGCGCGCGCGGCGCTGCAGCGCGACGATATCGTCCTGAATCGCCCCCGTAGACGCGCGCAGCCGCATCGGTCCGCTGACGACGATCCCCGACAATTGCGCCCTTAGTTCGTCGAGCCCGCGCCGTCGCACCGCGACGGTCGGGATCACCGGCACGCCGAGCTCGCGCGCCAGCACCGCGGCGTCGAGCGTCAGCCCGTCGCGCTCGGCAAGATCGACCATGTTGAGCGCGACCACCACCGGCAACCCGAGCGCGATCAGCTGCAGCGCGAATCGCAAATGATTGTCGAGGTTGGAGGCATCGACCACCACGACCAGCGCGTCGGGCAGGCGTTCGCCGTCCTGCGTGCCGGTGACGACGTCGCGCGTCACGCGCTCGTCGGCGGAGGAGGGGTCCAGGCTGTACGCGCCGGGCAGGTCGACCAGCTCGACCGGCCGGCCATCGTCGAGCATCAGCCGTCCGGCTTTCCGCTCGACGGTGACTCCGGGATAATTGCCGACCTTCTGGCGGGCCCCGGTCAGCGCGTTGAACAGCGCGCTTTTGCCGGCATTGGGATTGCCGACCAATGCCACCAATGGTGCGGCGTTCATTCTATCGGGTGGCCCTTATTCGGCGGGGGCGTGCGCTGGCGAGACGTGGATCGCACCGGCGACGGCCCGGCGCAGCGCCACCGTCATCCGCCCGATCCGACATGCGATCGGCCCGCGGCCCAGGCCTGCGCGGTGCAGCACCTCGACATCGACACCCTCGTCGAAGCCGAGCTCGCGCAACCGTCGCGCCTCGGGGCCCGCCAGTTTGGCCCAATCGATCGCCGCCACTACCCCGTGCTGGCGATGCGGAAGCGTCTCGAGGCTGTGGCGGATGTCCATGATGCGACTGATTATCAGTAACGGGTGGAAAGGGAAAGCCCCGAGTGCGGTTTTGGCGCGCAGGATCGACATCCTGTCGCATTTGGTATCCACCACCCCGGCGAAGGCCGGGGCCCAATTGGGCGACAGAGGTAACGGTGGTAGCCCGTCATCACATTGACCTTCCCAATTGGGCCCCGGCCTCCGCCGGGGTGATGAATGGCGTGTGCTAGCCCATCCCGATCACCGAACCGGATACCGCAACCGTCCGACGAACCGCGACAGGCTCGGCCGATTCGTGGTGCGCGCGAGGACCCCCGTCTTGGCCTTTTCGAACGCCATGATCCCGTCGATCCGCCGGCTGAGGAACGCCCGCGTCTCGACCTGGCCCTCGCTGTCGTCGTCGAGCAACACGGTCATCGTCGCGCCGTAGACGCCGAGCAGGATCGTCCGCTTGGTGTAGTGATTATAGTCGGTCGCGACATCGCCCGCCGCGCGCCACATATGGTCGACGCTGCGCCAGCCGAGCTTCGCGCCGCGCGCGACATTCTGCGGCATCGCCAGGATCGCCAGCGCACGCCTGAGCGATTCGCGGTACGGCGCGACCGCATCGATCCGCGCCTCGACGAGCGCCGCGATCCGCGTGCGGATCTTCATCGTCGCCAGCGTCTCGGGGGGCAGCGCGACCGCCATCGTCGCATCGATCGCGGCGAACCAGGCATCGATCATGTCGACCGCGCCGCCCCGAAAGGCGAGCGCGGCGACGTCGCGGTCGATCCCCTCGGCATCGGCGGCCATGTCGCGCGCATCATCGCCCCAACCGTCGAACGCCGCATTGGCGGCGATGCCGGTCGCGAGTCGGTCGCGTATCTCGTCGAGCGTCAGGTCTTCGGTCATATCGTCTCCCGACCATTCAGATGGGCGCGAAGCCGGTCTGCGCAACGCCCCTAGTTATTCTTTCCGCCCGCGGGCGATGCGGCCTGACCCTTAGCGCCCTATCTTCCGCCCGTCAGGCACTAAGGAGCCCCCATGCCCAACCTCTTCGATCCGATCCAGCTCGGCGCGATCCACGCGCCCAACCGCATCCTCATGGCGCCGCTGACCCGCGGCCGCGCCGACAAGGCCGCGGTGCCGACCGACATGATGGTCGACTATTACACGCAGCGCGCCAGCGCCGGCCTGATCATCTCGGAAGCCACCGGGATCAGCCGCGAAGGCCTCGGCTGGCCGTTCGCGCCGGGTCTGTGGACCGACGAACAGGTCGCAGCATGGAAGCCCGTGACCGATTCGGTCCATGCCGCCGGCGGCCGGATCGTCGTCCAGCTGTGGCACATGGGTCGCCAGGTCCATTCGTCGGCGATCGGCGGCCAGCCGGTCTCGTCCTCCGCCACCGCGACCGCGGGCCAGGCGCATACCTATGAGGGCAAGAAGGACTTCGAGACCGCGCGCCCGCTCGACATCGACGAGATCCCGCGGCTGCTTGCCGATTACGAACTCGCGGCGAAGAACGCCAAGGCCGCCGGCTTCGACGGCGTCCAGGTGCACGGCGCGAACGGCTATCTGATCGACCAGTTCCTGCGCGACAACGCCAACTTCCGCGACGACCGCTATGGCGGGTCGATCGAGAACCGCATCCGCCTGATGCGCGAAGTGACCGAGCGCGTCGCGAGCGTCATCGGCGCCGACCGCACCTCGATCCGCCTGTCGCCCAACGGCGACTCGCAAGGGGTGGACGACAGCAACCCGGTTCCGCTGTTCACCGCTGCTGCCAAGGCGCTGTCGGAGATCGGCATCGGCTTCCTCGAACTGCGCGAGCCCGGCCCCGACGGCACCTTCGGTCGCACCGAGGTCCCCAAGATCAGCCCGCAGATCCGTGAGGTCTTTACCGGCCCGCTCGTGCTGAACTCGGACTACAAGACCGTCGAGGAGGCGCAGGCCGCGATCGATTCGGGTGTCGCGGACGCGATCTCGTTCGGCCGCACCTTCATCGCCAACCCCGATCTGCCCGAGCGCCTGCGCACCGACGCGCCGCTCGCGAAGGACGTTATGCAGACTTGGTACAGCCAGGGGCCCGAGGGCTATATCGACTATCCGGCGCTGGAAACCGCGACGGCCTAAACCCCAAACCAACCGTTCTCCCGCGAAAGCCGGGTCCAGGGGCCACGGACGCATCGTTCGCGACGTCTGGACCCCCGCCTGCGCGGGGGAACGGCGGGGCTGACGACGCATGCGCGACGTCTCGCGCGCCATGCCCGCATACCGTTCACTCCCGCCCTTTCTGCGCCAGCCAGATGGTGTGACGACCACAGTCCGCGTCTTCGACGATATGCGCGACGACGACAAAGCCCGCCGCCTCCAGCAGACCCCGATACTCCCTGGTATCCAGGCTGGCGTGGTAAAGCGGCTCGCCTTCCAGTTCGCCGATCGAATCGCCCTCGGCCGTCCCACTGGTGAACATCAGCGCCGCGCCCGGTGCGGCATGCGCCTGGAAGCGCGGGAACATGCTCCGTTGATCCCGGGGCGAGAGGTGAAACAGGCTGTCCCAGGCGATCAACCCGGCGAACCGCCGATGGAGATCGAGCTCCCGCATATCCGCGCACTGCACCGAAACGCCCGGCAAATTCCGTTCGAACAGCGCGACCATCGCCGGTGCGCCATCGATCCCCGTGACGTCGAAGCCCCGCCGGACCAACTCGCGCGCGATCGGAACGCCGCATCCGCAGCCGATGTCGAGGATCGCCGCCCCAGCGGGCAACAAGGTGCAGAAACAGTCGAGCCACCGACATTCCACCAGGCGATCGCTGCGCTGCCTGGCCCAAGCGGCACCGTGACGCTGATAGACGTCGAGCACCGAACCGTTGGGGCCGCCGACCATGTGCTTCTCCACGGCCAGCATAAATGGATTTCGAACGGGCCGCTACTGGCTCCTGTACGGGACGCCGCCGCTTTCGAAAGAATCGCTTCTGCGGCCCGCTATCGTGCGTGATCCACCATAACGAAGGCCGCTCTCGCCGCTGACGCGCGAATGTTTATCGCCGTGATGGCGCGTCCCCGGACAGCGTCGCATTTCTCCAAGGCGAGACGGAAGTCTTGGATCGCCTCCGGTTCCTCCGGCGCTCCTACGCGGGTACGAAGCATTGTTTTCAGCGCGGCCGGTGCTGCAGTGATCGCACACGCGAAAAGACGATTCGTCGGATTATCCAGGAACGCCTTCGGCATCGGTTTAGCGGTGCCGAGCGCGTCGATGCTGAAACCCCGTTCGGTCATGATCGATTCGGCAGCGGCGCCCATGACAACGTTGGGAAAAAGCATTTTGCCTGGCGAAGCGCACTTCCTTATGAGCACCATGAAGCGGTTCTGCACCCCAGTATTCGCACCAGCGCGCAACATCCGAGCGGCAAGATTCCAATCCTCGCGAACGACGCAGAGGCCGGTTTCGACGCTACGCCGTCGTTCCGCAGCCGTAGGATCAGGAACTGTGCCCACCTGTGCGGCGGCTGGTGCCGTCGTCATCGCCGCGAGGGCGCCTATTACCCATAGCTTCATGCCACCTCCGCTCGATGCATGTCATCCGCGGGTCATGGCATGCCAACATGTCAGAGATTGGACGTCACCCCTCCTACTCCGAAAACCGCTCCCTGAGCGCCAGCATCGCGAGCGCCGCCTGCGCCGCGCCGCCGCCCTTGTCGCCCTCGGTCGGCCGCGCCCGTGTCAACGCCTGCGCCTCGTTCTCGGTCGTCAGGATGCCGTTGCCGATGCACAGCCCTTCCATCGTCAGCATCATGATCCCGCGCGCGCTCTCGCCCGCGACGATTTCGAAATGATAGGTCTCGCCGCGGATCACGACGCCCAAGCCGACGAACGCGTCATAACCCCCGCTCTCTGCGGCCAAAGCGATCGCGCCCGGTACTTCAAGCGCGCCGGGCACCGTGATCGTCTCGTGCGTATGGCCCGCCGCCTCGATCGCGGCCTTCGCGCCTTGGACCAGCAGGTCGTTCAGATGGTCGTAGAAGCGCGCTTCGACGATCAGGATATGCGCCATCAGAGGTCCTCGATTCGACGCTCGCCGACGATCGACAGGCCGTAACCGTCGAGCGCCACCAGCGTGTGATGCGTGTTGGTGAGCAGGATCATGTCGTGCACGCCGAGCTCGGTCAGGATCATCGCGCCGACGCCGTAGTCGCGCAGCTCATCCATGTCGGCGATCGTCTCGCCGGCTCTGTGCCGCACCGCGGTGGCGAACACGTCGCTGCGCGGGGTGTTGATGACGACGATAACGCCTGCGCCCTCGTCCGCGATCATCTGCATCGACCGCGCCAGCAGCTGCGCGCGCGGACCGGTCTCGCCGAAGATGTCGGCGAACGCCGACAGCGCGTGCATCCGTACCAGCGTGGGCTTGTCGGGGTCGACCTTGCCCTTGACCAGCGCGACCTGCTCGGTGCCGGTCGCCTTGTTCCAGAAGGTCAGCGCGGTCCAGTCGCCGCCCCATCGGCTCGCGAACTTCGCCTCGCTACGCTTCTGGACCAGATGGTCGTGGCGGCGGCGATAGGCGATCAGGTCGCGGATCGTGCCGATCTTGACGTTGTGGAACTGCGCAAATTGCACGAGGTCGTCCATCCGCGCCATCGTGCCGTCCTCGTTCATGATCTCGCAGATCACGCCCGACGGGTTGAGCCCGGCAAGCCGCGACACGTCGACCGCCGCCTCGGTATGGCCGGCGCGCACCAGCACGCCGCCCTCGCGTGCCACCAGCGGGAAGACGTGGCCGGGCGTGACGATCTCATCGGTGCCCTTGCTCGCGTCGATCGCCACCGCGATCGTCCGCGCGCGGTCGGCCGCCGAGATGCCCGTCGTCACCCCGTCGCGCGCCTCGATCGATACGGTGAACGCGGTTTCGTGCCGCGTGCCGTTGTGTCGGCTCATCAGGTCGAGCCCGAGTTCGTCGACGCGCGGCTTGGTCAGCGCGAGGCAGATCAGCCCGCGGCCGTATTTGGCCATGAAGTTGATCGCATCGGGCGTCGCCATCTGCGCGGGGATGACCAGGTCGCCCTCATTCTCGCGATCCTCGTCGTCGACCAGGATGAACATCCGGCCGTTCTTGGCCTCGTCGATGATCTCTTCGGGCGACGACAGGAAGGCGTGGCGCAGACGCGCGAGTTCAGCCGGCTTTTGCACGATAATGCTCCATGCGTTGCAGGTAGCGCGCCAGCACGTCGATCTCGATATTGACCGATTGGCCCGCGACCAGCGCGCCGAGCGTGGTCGCGCCCTGCGTATGCGGAATGATGTTGACCGAAAAATGCGTCACGTTGCCAGCATCGGGGCCGTGGTCCTCCACCGCGTTGACGGTCAGCGACACGCCGTCGACGGTGATCGAGCCCTTGGGCGCCAGGAACGGTGCGAGTGCAGCGGGCACCTCGAACCCGATCCGCAGCGAATCGCCCTCGGGGCAGACGCCGATCACATTTGCGACGCCGTCGACATGCCCGGTGACGATATGCCCGCCGAGCTCGTCGCCCAGCTTCATCGCGCGTTCCAGGTTGAGCTTGCGACCCGCGGTCCATTGGTCGGTCGCGGTGCGGCGGATGGTCTCGCCCGACACGTCGACCGCGAACCAGTTGGGGCCCTTATCGACGACGGTCAGGCACACGCCCGAACAGGCGATCGACGCGCCCAGGTCGACGCCGGTCGTATCGTACGCGGTATCCACGACGATACGCGTGTCGCCGCGCGCTTCAACCCGCGCGATAGTGCCGATGTCGCTGACGATTCCGGTAAACATTAGTCGCTCCTCGCGCGCTCGTAGACTTCGAGTCGGTCGCTGCCAAGTTGCCGCGCATCCACCGCCGCCCAGCGCCCGTGCGCGGCGGACAGGTCGATGCCGATATCGCCCATCGCCGGCTTGCCCGCGCCGATCAGGATCGGCGCGCGGTACAGCAGCAGCCGGTCGACCAGGTCCGCGGCCAGGAACGCCGCCGCGGTCTGCGCGCCGCCCTCGACGAGCAGGTGGTCGACGCCGTCGAGCGTGGCGATGTCGGCGGGAGAGGGGATGACGGTCCAGCCGGCCAAACCTCCGTCACCCCAGCCTTCGCTGGGGTGACGAGGGGCGGCGGGCTGGGCGGCGGAGACGCCACGCGACGACAGCATCACACGTCGCGGCGCCCGGGCTTCCAACCCCGCCAACCGCACATCCAGCCGCGGCGCATCCGCCTCGTACGTGCCCCGACCGACCAGGATCGCTGCATGCCGGCTGCGCTCGAGATGAGCATGCGCCCGCGCTTCGGGACCCGTGATCCACCGGCTTTCCCCCGAGGCCATCGCGATGCACCCGTCGAGCGACGTCGCCAGCTTCAGCGTTACCTGCGGCCGCGCGTACCGCCGCCGCGTGAGGAACCCCGCCAGCGACCGCCGCGCATCCGCCGCCCGCAGACCTGTCGACACCGCGATCCCCGCCGCCGCCAGTCGCGCGAACCCCGCCCCCGCAGTCCGCGGATCGGGATCGCGCAGCGCCGCCACGACTCGCGCGACTCCCGCCGCGATCAGCAAATCCGAACACGCCGGCCCGCGCGTGGAGACATGCGCGCAAGGCTCCAGCGTCGTGAACACCGTGGCGCCGCGCGCCTCCGCGCCAGCCTCAGCGAGTGCGACCGCCTCGGCATGCGGACGCCCGCCCGCCTGCGTCCAGCCACGCCCGACGACGCGACCGTCCCGGACGATCACGCACCCGACATTGGGATTGGGCGCGCTGGCGCCGCGTGTCCTTTCGGACAGCGCGAGCGCAACGCCCATCCATCCTGTATCGACGTCGCTCAGAGCCCCATCGCCGTCATCTTGTCGTCCATGCGCTTCCACGCGGCACGATCGGCGTCTTCGCGCGCCTTCTGCGCGGCGAGCGCCTTGGCCTTGATCGGCGCGTCGATCTTCTGCTGCGCGATGATCTCGGCGTCGGTGCGATCGGCGGACCATTGTTCGACATAGACGATGTTGCGCTTGTACTCGGGCTCCGCCCCCGAATCCCGGGCGAACGCATAGACCAGGAAGCTGGTGACGCCGAGCGCCGCGATCAGGAACCACAGTTCGTGCGGCTGCCGCTGGCTCAGAAAGAGCCGCAGGTCCCGATAGGCCGCAATGGGCGAAAACCGACTGAAAAATCCCATGACCGGCAAGATAGGCACGCGGGGCGGAACAGACCAGCCCCGCGCACCCGGGGTTCAGCGCTCCAGAACGAACCGCAACGTCATCGTCCGCCAGGCCTCGACCGGAACGCCATCGCGTGTGCCGGGCGTGAACCGCCATTTGCCGAGCGCACGTTCCATCGTCGCGCGATAGAAGGCGTCGTTGGTCGCGCTGACGCGTTCGACCTGCTTCACGCGGCCATCGGCGCCGATCAGCACGCGGACGATGACTCGGCCCTCCTGTCCGGCGCGACGTTCGCCGGCGGGATAAGCCGGCTGGAAGTCGGCGGCATAGCGCGGGTCGATCCCTGGCTGGACGAGAACCGGCGCGGGTTTCGGCGGATCGAACGGCAGGGCGACGAGTCCCGTGCCCGTGCCGACCGACCCGTCGATCGTCGGCGCCACATAGGGCGTCGGATCCACGGTGACGCCTTGGTCGATCGTGGGAACGGCGATCAGCGGGGTCGGTGCGCGCAATCGTGGCGCCGGACTTGGCTCGGGAAGCGCTTGGGGTTCGAGAGGCGCCGGCTTGGGCAGATCGACCGCGTAGGTCACGAGCGGCGGATCGCCTTTGATCAGGGCGGGGACCATCCCGGGCGCCGCATAGAACAGCGCCCCGATCACCAGTCCGTTGACGCCCATCGCCACCGCGAAGCTTCCGGGGTTGAATCGCCCCGTCCGTTTGTCTGCGTACATGCTCGCGCTCCTTCGCATCTCCTCGAGGATGGCGGCGCAACGATGATACCGCCGACGGTGATGTTACGCCGATGTCAAGGGTGTGCAAGCGGGAAGTATCGAGCGATTGGAAGGCGTTGCGCTACCGCGCCAGCAACCGCGCGAGCGCCCGCTCGCGCCCGATCAACGGCAACAGCGCCGCCATCTCCGGACCATGATCCAGCCCGGTCAGCGCGCGGCGCAGCGGCAGGAACAGGGCCTTGCCCTTGCGCCCGGTCGCCTCCTTCAGCCCCCTGGTCAACGCATGCCAGGGGTCGCCCGCCCAGTCGATCGCGCTGGCGACGGCGGCGGCTTCGTCCAAATACGTCGCGTCCAGCTCGGGATCGACCGGCACCGGCCCCTCGATCACCCGCCACCAGTCCGCCGCATCCGCCAGCACGGTCAGGTTCGGCCGCACCGCCGCCCACTCCGCCTCGCCCATTCCCGCGGGCAGACGCGTGGCGACGCTGGGGAAAGCCAGTCCGTGCAGGATTCGCGCGTTCAACTGCGCCAGCTCGGTCTCGTCGAACCGCGCCGGCGCGCGCCCGAACCGCGCGAAGTCGAACCCCGCGATCAGCGGCGCGGCGTCGGCGATCGGCTCCACCGGATCGCTCGTCCCGATCCGCGCCAGCAGCGCGCGCACCGCCTGCGGCTCGATCCCCACTTCGCGGAAGTGATCGACGCCCAGCGACCCCAGCCGCTTCGACAATTTGCCTTCCGCGCCGGTCAGCAGCGCCTCGTGCGCGAACTGCGGGGCGGCCGCGCCCAGCGCATCGAACATCTGCAGCTGGAGCGCGGTGTTCGACACATGATCCTCGCCGCGCACGACATGGCTGACGTGCATCTCGGCATCGTCGATCGCCGATGGCAGCATGTACAGCCACGACCCATCCGCGCGGCGCACCACCGGATCGCTCATCGTCCGCGCCTCGAAATGCTGCGGTCCGCGGATCAGGTCGTCCCACGCGATCGGCGCCTCATGATCGAGCTTGAACCGCCAATGCGGCCGCACGCCGTCCGCCTCCAGCCGCGCGCGGTCGGCGTCCGACAACGCCAACGCCGCACGGTCGTAGATCGGCGGCAGGCCACGCCCAAGTTGGATCTTGCGCTTTAGGTCGAGCTCCTGTGCGGTCTCGTACGCCGGATACACCCGCCCCGCGGCCACCAGGTCCGCAAATCGCGCCTCGTACAGATCGCCGCGCGCCGACTGCCGTTCCTCGCCATCCGGCGTCATCCCCAGCCAGGCGAGATCGGCGCGGATCGCGTCGACGAACCGCTCCTCGCTGCGCTCCGCATCGGTATCGTCGATCCGCAGGACGAACTGCCCGCCATGTTTGCGCGCGAACATCCAGTTGTGGAGCGCGGTGCGGATGTTGCCGACGTGCAGCCGGCCGGTGGGGGAGGGCGCGAAACGGGTGAGGATGGTCATCCCCGTGCTTTAGGTCGCACGCGCGACAGCGGCAAACCTCTTCCACCCGCCCGAGTCGCGGACTAAGGCCGGCGCGTTAGCGGGAGCGCACCAATGAAACTGATGACCGGCAATTCGAACCTGCCTTTGGCGCAGGAGATCGCCGCCTATCTCGAAACCCCGCTGACCGACGTCAGCGTGCGGCGTTTCGCCGACGAAGAGGTGTTCGTCGAGATCAACGAGAACGTCCGCGGCGAGGACGTCTTCGTGATCCAGTCGACCGGCTACCCCGCCAACGACAACCTCATGGAATTGCTGATCATGATCGACGCGCTGCGCCGCGCTTCGGCCCGGCGGATCACCGCGGTGATCCCCTATATGGGCTATGCCCGGCAGGACCGGAAACCGGGTCCGCGCACGCCGATCTCGGCCAAGCTCGTCGCCAACCTGATCACCGTCGCCGGCGCCAACCGCGTGCTCTCGGTCGATCTCCACGCCGGGCAGATCCAGGGCTTTTTCGATATCCCGACCGACAATCTCTACGCCGCACCGGTGATGTCGGCGGACATCCAAGCGCGGTTCAAGGGCCGCAATCTGATGGTCGTCTCGCCCGACGTCGGCGGCGTGGTCCGCGCGCGGCAATTGGCCAAGCGACTCGACAACGCCCCGCTCGCCATCGTCGACAAGCGCCGCGAACGCGCCGGCGAATCCGAGGTGATGAACATCATCGGCGATGTCGAGGGCCGCTTCTGCATCCTGATCGACGACATCGTCGATTCGGCGGGTACGCTCGCCAACGCCGCCGCCGCGCTAAAGGAAGCCGGCGCGGAGGACGTCGTCGCCTATGTCACGCACGGCGTGCTGTCGGGCGGCGCGGTCGCGCGAGTCGAGGGGTCGGCGCTGCGCGAGCTCGTCATCACCGATTCGATCGGCAACCACGACATCATCAAGGGCGCCCACGGCAAGATCCGCCATCTGCAGATCGCGCCGCTGCTAGGCGAGGCGATCAAGCGGATCGCGGACGAGACAAGCGTTTCCAGTCTGTTTGACTGACCAATCGTCATGCCGGACTTGTTCCGGCATCCACCGTGCCGCAAACTCCCAGGGGACGAATACGCGGAACCGTGGACCCCGGAACACGTCCGGGGTGACGATGCCGCAACGCCGCCGGCCGGGTTCGGCGTGACGCCGCCCCGCCGTCCGATCTTGCGCTTGCGCAGCGTTACCGCTGCGAAAGCGCTACGATATGATCGAACACCGCCGGGTGCAGCGGTTTCGCGAACGCACAGCCATATTTGAATTTGTCGCGCCAGGCGACCACCGCCTCCAGCGCCGCGAGCCCCGGTAGTGTCAGCCACACCACCGTTCCCGGCCACAGCGTAAAGCTCGTCTCGGCGCGGAACCCCGACAGCGACAGGTCGGTCACTTCGATCTCGAACCGCGTCTGCCCGCGATCGCGCAGATGCGCGCGCATCTTGACCGATTTGCGGAGCGCCTGACGCAGCTCTTCGCCGCTCGGGTCTTCGGACGAATCAAAGGCGGGCTGGGTCATAACCGGCAACATGCCGCAAAAGGGTTACTTCTTTACAAACGCCCGCTGTGCCGGTGCGCGGATACGCCCCCGCGCGCGACGCTTCAGTTCGGCCTTCAAATCCTCGGGCTTGGGCGCGACCAGGAATCCGAAGCTAACGCTGCCTTCCTTGGTCTCGACGACATGATGCAGCCGGTGCGCCTGCACGATCCGCTTCATGTACGGTGACTTGGGCAGGTACCGCGTCGGGATCCGCTGGTGCACGATGACGTCGTGAAACCCGAAATAGATCGCGCCATAGGCCGCGATTCCCGCGCCGATCCAGATGAACCCCGGCCACCAGCCCAATTGCGCGCCGCCTAGCAGAAGCACGATCGACGGCACCGCGAAAATCGCGGCGTACAGGTCGTTCAGTTCCCACTTGCCGTGTCGCGCACGGTGGTGGCTCTCATGCAGGAACCAGCCGAACCCGTGCATCACCCAACGATGCGCGGCGTAAGCGAACGCTTCCATGCCGATCACGGTCGCTAGGAAGAGGAGGAGGCCGTTCCAGAACGTCATGGCCGTCATATAGGGGCGATGACGCGCGCGGCAAAGCCGATCACCGACGGCTCCGCGGCACACAGCGAAAATGGCCTTGTTGCGAACGCGAACCATTCGCAAAACCCTTAAGGGTGGATTTGAACGGTCGCCTGTGCTTTACGCGCCTCAATTCCCGATTTTCCAAATGCGTGGAGCCCTCCCGATGAACATCCATGAATATCAGGCCAAGGACTTGTTGGCCAAGTTCGGCGTGCCCGTGCCCGCGGGCTTCGCCGCACTGACCGTCGAGGAGGCCGTCGAGGCGTCCAAGAAGCTCCCCGGGCCGCTCTATGTGGTCAAGGCGCAGATCCACGCCGGCGGCCGCGGCAAGGGCAAGTTCGTCGAGCTGGGTCCCGATGCCAAGGGCGGCGTCCGCCTCGCCAAGACCGAGGACGAGGTCCGCGCCGCCGCGACCGACATGCTCGGCAACACGCTGGTGACGATCCAGACCGGCGACGCCGGCAAGCAGGTCAACCGCCTGTACGTCACCGACGGCGTCGACATCGCCAAGGAATTCTACCTGGCGCTGCTCGTCAACCGCGCCACCGGCCGCGTGTCGATGGTCGCGTCGACCGAGGGTGGCATGGACATCGAGGCCGTCGCGCACGACACGCCCGAGAGGATCCACAGCATCGATATCGACCAGGCGACCGGCTTCATGCCGCACCACGGCCGCGCCGTCGCTGCCGCGCTCGAACTGACCGGCGACCTCGCCAAGCAGGCCGCGAACACCGCGTCGAAGCTGTACGACGCGTTCATGGGCACCGATGCCGAGCAGATCGAGATCAACCCGCTCGCGGTCACCGATGACGGCAAGCTGATGGTGCTTGACGCGAAGGTCGCGTTCGACGGCAACGCGCTGTTCCGCCACAAGGACCTGCTCGAACTGCGCGACGAGACCGAGGAAGATCCCGCCGAGCTCGAAGCCTCGAAGTACGACCTCGCCTATATCAAGCTCGACGGCGACATCGGCTGCATGGTCAACGGCGCCGGCCTGGCGATGGCGACGATGGACATCATCAAGCTCAACGGCATGTTCCCGGCCAACTTCCTCGACGTCGGCGGCGGCGCCAACAAGGAGAAGGTCACCGCAGCGTTTAAGATCATCCTGAGCGATCCCGCGGTGAAGGGCATCCTGGTCAACATCTTCGGCGGCATCATGCGCTGCGACATCATCGCCGAGGGCATCGTCGCCGCGGCGAAGGAAGTAAACCTGTCGGTGCCGCTGGTCGTGCGTCTGGAAGGCACCAACGTCGAGAAGGGCAAGGAAATCCTCGCCAACTCGGGCCTCGCGATCGTTCCCGCCAACGACCTGGGCGACGCCGCGAAGAAGATCGTCGCGGAGGTCCAGAAAGCGGCGTAAAGGGAACGCATGACCGAGACTGTCGAGAACCTGATTCTTGAACATCTGAAGCGCTTCCAGGCTACCTTGGAGCGCATGGAACGTCGGATGGACGAGATGACCGCGCGGTTGACCGGCCTTGAGGGGGCAGGCGTCTCGATCATGCAACACCTGACGCATCAGGCAGGGACAAGTGCCGCGCAGCAGATTGCGGTAGACAACATCAGTCGCCGGCTCGACCGGATCGAGCATCGACTCGAACTAAGCGAGTAGCGGATCGTGCGAAAAGGGGCTCGGACGGAAACGTCCGGGCCCTTTTTCGTTGTTGGCTTGGAGCCTGCGAGTCCGGCCGCGCGGTGACGCTACGGCAAGGCCGCAAAACCGTACCGCACTTGCGAAAACGACGCAAAACGGCCATCTGACAGGCCGATGCCGCAAGGCAAAAGTGATTCACCTTGGAAGGGTCTGCAATGAAGGTGCTGGTGCCGGTCAAGCGTGTGCTTGACTACAACGTGAAGCCCCGCGTGAAAGCGGACGGGACGGGCGTCGATCTGGCGAACGTCAAGATGAGCATGAACCCGTTCGACGAGATCGCGGTCGAAGAGGCGATTCGCCTCAAGGACAAGGGCGTGACGGAAATCGTCGTCGTCTCGATCGGCGAGCAGAAATCGCAAGAAACGCTGCGCACCGCGCTCGCGATGGGCGCGGACCGCGCGATCCTGGTGGTCAGCGAGACCAAGGTCGAGCCGCTCGGCGTCGCCAAGATCCTTGCGAAGATCGTCGAGGAGGAAAAGCCCGATCTCGTCCTGCTCGGCAAGCAGGCGATCGACGACGACAACAACCAGACCGGGCAGATGCTCGCTGGCCTGCTCGGCTGGGGCCAGGGCACGTTCGCCTCCAAGGTCGAGATCGCCGACGGTTCGGTCCACGTCACGCGCGAAGTCGATGGCGGCGCCGAGACCGACACGCTCAAGCTCCCCGCGATCATCACCACCGACCTTCGCCTCAATGAGCCGCGCTACGCCTCGCTGCCCAACATCATGAAGGCCAAGTCGAAGCCGATGGCGAACAAGACGCCCGCCGATTTCGGCGTCGACGTCACCCCGCGGCTGACCACGCTCAAGGTCGTCGAGCCCGCCAAGCGCTCGGCGGGCATCAAGGTCGCCAGCGTCGACGAACTCGTCGGCAAACTGCAGGCTATGGGAGTTGCCAAGTGAAGACGCTCGTCTGGGTCGAACATGACGGCACCACCGTCAAGGATGCCACGCTCTCCGCGGTGACCGCGGCGTCGCAGTTGGGCGAGGTCCATCTGCTGGTGGCAGGGCAGGGCGTCGTCGCCGTCGCGACCGCGGCTGCGGGTATCGCCGGTGTCGGCAAGGTCCACGTCGCCGACGACGCCGCCTATGCGCATGCGCTCGCCGAGAATGTCGCGCCGCTGGTCGTCGCGTTGATGGACCATCACGACGCGTTCGTCGCGCCGTCGACCTCCAACGGCAAGAACATCGCGCCGCGCGTCGCTGCCCTGCTCGACGTCATGCAGATCAGCGACATTCTGTCGGTCGAGAGCGACGACACCTTCACCCGCCCGATCTATGCGGGCAACGCGATCGCCACCGTGCAGTCGTCGGATGCGAAGAAGGTCATCACCGTCCGCGGCACCGCATTCGACAAGGCCGCCGCAACTGGCGGTTCGGGCGAGATCGAGGCCGTCGCCAGCACCGGCGACCAGGGCCTGTCGACCTTCGCCGGCTCGGAAATCGCGGCGAACACGCGTCCCGAACTGACCAGCGCCAAGGTCATCGTCTCGGGCGGCCGCGCGCTCGCCTCGAGCGAGCAGTTCCACGCGCTGATCGATCCGCTCGCCGACAAGCTCGGCGCCGGCGTCGGCGCGAGCCGTGCGGCGGTGGACGCAGGCTATGCCCCCAACGACTATCAGGTCGGCCAGACCGGCAAGATCGTCGCTCCCGAAGTCTATGTCGCGATCGGCATTTCCGGCGCGATCCAGCATCTCGCCGGCATGAAGGACTCCAAGGTCATCGTCGCGATCAACAAGGACGAGGACGCACCGATTTTCCAGGTCGCGGACATCGGCCTGGTCGGCGACCTGTTTAAGGTCGTGCCCGAGTTGACGGCGAAGCTGTAGGCAAAGCCGCTGCGCAGGGCGAAGCCCTAGCGCAACAGCAAGCCCGGCCGGCGGCGCTCCAGCGCCGTCCGACGAAGACGCGGAATTCACTTCCGCGTCGCGCGCCAAGCAAAAGGGCGGCCCGACCAATGTCGTGCCGCCCTTCTTCGTTTGCAGAACCTTTACTATCCCACCCCGTCACCCCGGACCCGTTCCGGGGTCCACCGTCCCGCGAGACAAACGTAACGAGTTTGCGACACGGCGGATGCCGGAACAAGTCCGGCATGACGGACGTCTTAACCCTCTCCCTACGCCGTCACCGCCTCGGCTTTCGGATTGACCTTCGACGTCGCCATCGCGGTCAGCTTGTCGTCGGTGGCATATTCCTCGTCGAGCGTTTCCTTGAGGATCGCCGCGATCTCGGTCCGCTCCAGCTGGTTCGCCCACGCGATCATCGTGCCGTAACGGGCGATCTCGTAATGCTCGACCGCCTGTGCCGACGCGATCAGCCCGGCATCGAGTACCGCCTTGTCGGCGATCTCGCCCGCGACTTCGTTGGCTTCCTTGATGATCCCGTCGATGGCGGGGCAGGTCACCGCCTTCGCCTTCTCGCCAAGCAGTTCGAACACGCGCTCCAGCCGCGCGATCTGCCCTTCGGTCTCGCGCAGATGCGTCTCGAACGCCTTTTTCAGCGCCGGCGCGGTTGCCTTCTCCGCCATCTTGGGCAGCGCCTTGGCGATCTGGTTCTCGGCATAATAGACGTCCTGCAGCTGGTGCAGGAACAGGTCGTCGAACGTCGTGATGTCTTTGGAAAACAGGCCCATGATGGTTCCTCGCATAGCCACGCGAAGCCAATCGCTTCGGCTGTGAAACAACGTCTAGTGCGCGCGAAGTTTCCCGGTCGCCTCGTTGGCCAGCCGCTGGTCCAGCTTTGTCCGCGCCGCCGCGGCATAGCGCGCGCACCCGGTGCGATCGATCAAGGCCGCGCCGCCGCCGAGCCGCGCATACAAGTCGCTCGCCGCGGGGTGCGGCGTGATCACGACGTCGCAGCGCAGGCGCCCGACCTTGGCTATCGTGCTCCGCAACCGCGCCACATAGGCCGCATGGTCGGCGAACCGGTATCCGTCCCCGGAGATCGCGCTCAGGCTGTCCGCATAGACGATCGTCCGGCACGCGCCGCGGTCGCACGACCGCCACGTCCACGACGTCCCGCCCGGCGAATGCCCCGGCGTTGCGAGCGCAGTCAGCCTGATCGGCCCCAGCACCACGGTCTCGCCGTCGCGGACGATCCGCCCTACGCGCGCGCCGGCGAACTCGGCGATGCCGTTGCCCTGCGGATCGTCCGCCGCCGGCACGCCGCTTTCGAGTGCCCGCCGCGCTGCCGCCCTCGCCACCAGCGTCGCCCCGGTCGCGCGCTGCATCCCGCGGAAACCACCGGCGTGATCGCCATGCTCGTGGCTCGACAGCATCAGTTTCACGTCCGACGGTCGCAGTCCCAGTCGCCGGATGTTGGCGACGATCGACGGCACCGCCTCGGCGGTCGCGGCGTCGATCAGCACATGGCCGCTGGGCCCGGTCACCAGCAGCACGACGATCCCGCAGGTGCCTACGTCATAGACGTTGGCGAAGATCCGCACCGGTGGCGCGGGGTCGCTCCACCCATCCTTGCCCTGGCACTGGCGCTGATGCGCGGCGAAGCGTGCCGGGTGCGCCGCGGTCGGCACATCGGCAGCGACCGGGTGTGTGGAGAGCAGACCGATCGCCATGATTCCTACACGTAAGAAGCGCGCCACCTCGTCCTCCAATTCGTCATCCCGGACTTGATCCGGGATCCAGGGTATCGGGCAGCACCGTTCGTGGCTCTGGATCCCGGGTCAAGCCCGGGATGACGAGCGGGGTGGGCGAACGCTTGCCCTCCGCCCGCCGCCAACCCAAATACCGGCGATGTATGGCGTTCAGGCTCCCCGCGACCGGATCGCATCCGCGACCGCCGCGATCCTGCTCTGCGCGATCATCGGTTATGCGCTGATTCTGGGTCTCGGCGTGACGATGCCCGGCGTCGTGCCCGACGCGCTCAAACTCTTCGCGGTCGGCCCCAAGCCACCCCCGCCGCCGCCCGAACGCGTTATTCCCCGTCCCGCCAAGAGCCATCGCCCCGAAGGCGCGGCGTCGCCCGCCAATTTGCGCGCCAAGGCGACCGAGATCGTCGCGCCGAAACCGATCGTACCCCCGATCGTCCCGCCGCAGGTCATCGTCGCCCTCAAATCCGGCGTCGGTGCCGCGGCGAACACCGGCGCCGCGCCCGTGCCCGGTCCCGGCACCGGTGCCGGTGGAGTCGGCAACGGCACAGGCAGCGGCGGCGCGGGTGATGGCGACGGCGACGGCGGCGACGAAACCCCGCCGCGGTTGATCAAGAGCCGCTTCAGCCGCGGCGATTTCCGCGAGGCCGAGGCGCTGGTCGGCGAGAACAACGTCGTCGGCCGGTTGGGCGTGCGCTACACCGTCGGCACCGACGGCCGTGTCAGCCAATGCCGGATAACGCGCTCCAGCGGCAAGCCCGCGCTAGACGGCATCACCTGCCGCCTGATCGAGAAGCGCTATCGCTACCGCCCCTCGCTCGACGCGGCCGGGCGGCCGGTGGTGTCGACGGTGTTCCACAACCAGGACTGGTTCGAGACCGACGACGGTGGCGGATACGGCGATGAGAACGAATAGTCACCCACCGCGCTAGCTTCCCCCGGCGGAGGCCGGGGCCCAGTTGGGGGACAGTGGTACTGAAGGTCACCCGTCGTCGCAGAGGCCTTCCCACCTGGGCCCCGGCCTTCGCCGGGGCGGGTACGGGCACATTCCGAAACCGCTGTCCTACACATGCAATGCTGTGCCACCTTCGCAGACGTGACGAACACCGATCCCCGCAATATGTTCTGCCGCGCGGCAACAGCCCGCGCGCGTGACCTTTACGACCTTTCGCGGACCGCAACGCCATGATCGCCGTGCTCCTGCTTCTCGCCGCCGACCCCAGCGTCGCCACCCGCGTCGACCGTATCCTCACGCGCACGCCGGTCATCGACGGCCACAACGACCTCGCCTGGGAAATCCGCGAGCGGCATGCGGCCAACCCCGAATCCGTACCCCTCGCGCGCGACACCGCGGCACTCCCCTATCCGCTCCAGACCGACATCCCGCGCCTCCGCAAAGGCCGGGTCGGCGGTCAGTTCTGGTCGGTGTGGATTCCAACGGACCTGACCGGCCCTCGCGCGGTCGAGACGACGCTCGAACAGATCGACATCGTTCGCCGCTTCGTCGCCGCGCACCCGGGCGCGTTCGAACTGGCCAGCAGCGCAGCCGACATCCGCCGCATCGAGAAAGCGGGCCGGATCGCGTCGCTGATCGGCGTCGAGGGCGGGCACCAGATCGACGGCCGCCTGTCGGTCCTGCGGCAATATCGCGCGCTCGGCGTCGCCTATATGACGCTGACCCACGGCAAGAGCCTGGCCTGGGCCGATTCGTCGACCGATGCCCCGCGCGCAAACGGGCTCACCGATTTCGGGCGGCAGGTCGTCGCCGAGATGAACCGCATCGGCATGGTCGTCGACGTCAGCCATGTCTCCGACGCGACGATGCGCGCCGCACTCGCGGCCACCAAGGCGCCGGTGATC
The DNA here is from genome assembly GCF_036663615.1 of Sphingomonas rhamnosi. NCBI lineage: Bacteria > Pseudomonadati > Pseudomonadota > Alphaproteobacteria > Sphingomonadales > Sphingomonadaceae > Sphingomonas > Sphingomonas rhamnosi. The sequence continues at coordinate 733,170 of NZ_JAXOJJ010000001.1, read as the reverse complement.
GCCTCGCATTCCAGCGCCCGCGCGCTCGCCGACGCACCACGCAACATCCCCGACGATCTGCTCGTAGCAATCGGCGCGAACGGTGGCGTCATCATGGTCAATTGCTACCCCGCCTTCCTCTCCGCCGACTGGCGCGCATGGGACCAGGCGCGCACCGCCTATGCCGCGTCGGTCGGCGTCCCCGCCGACGCCTATCGCGCCAAGGCCGCCGGACCGCTGATCGCCTGGGACGCCGTACACCGCGAACCGCGCGTGACCGCCGCGACGGTCGCCGACCATGTCGACTATGTCGCGCGCGTGGCGGGCCATGATCATGTCGGGCTCGGCGGCGACTATGACGGCATCCAGGGCACCAGCCCTGCCGACATGACCGGGGTCGACGGTTATCCGACTTTGTTCGCCGAACTCGCCCGCCGCGGCTGGAGCGACACCGATCTCGCCAAACTCTCCGGCGGCAACATCCTGCGTGTCATGGAGCGCGTCGAGGCGGTCGCGAAGAGCACGGCCTCCGTGCCACCGGGCGACGCGACCGACATCGCCGCGCGCTAACCCAGTCAGGTCACCTGTTCCGCCACGAGACGGCCCTCGGGCAACGGCCGGCACAGATCCGCGGCGGGTATCGCAGGGTCCAGCCACGCCGCCCAGTCGTCGCGCCCCAGCACGACCATCTGGCGGTCGTGATAGGGCGCTATATCAGGGCCGGGCGGGCACGTCAGCATCGTGAACGCCTCGCCCACCCCCGGGTCGGCGCGCCACAGCCCGGCGATGCAGAACCAGCGGTGATCGGTCAGCCGGAACGCCCAGCGCGTCTTGCGCTTCGGCTTGGGTCCGCCCGGCGGCGTCTCGGGCGTCGTGAATTCGTAGAAGGCGTCGACCGGGACCAGGCACCGGCCATGCCGGAATTCGCGCCCGTCGGAGCGGAAATTGTACACCGGCTTGCCGTGCGCGCCGGGCCAGCTCCACCGCCGCGTCACCAGCTCGGCGGCGTCGGCGGCCCCGTCCACCCCGCGGATGATCACTGTCGAATCGGTGATCCGGAACCCGTCGAGCGGCGCCATGTTGGGCAGCCCTTCGGGAAAATGCAGCGGGATCCGCGTCTGCGACCAGTCCTCGCGCAACTCGCCGAGGGCGATACGCCGGGCGGCCTCGTTGCACATCAGCCCAGCGCCTCGGCGATCAGCTTGCGCGAATTGGCGATCCCGTACAGCGCGATGAAGCTGCCCATCCGCGGCCCCTGTTCGGATCCGAGCAGCGTCTCGTACAGCGCCTTGAACCAGTCGCGCAGGGTGTGGAACCCGCCGGTCTTGCCGATCTCGTAGACGATGTTCTGGATGTCCTCCGCGCTCGCATCGGCGGGAAGTGCGGCGAGTTCGGCATCGAGCCGCTCCAGCGCCGCGATCTCGACACCCTCCGGCGCGCGCCGCTTCAACGTCGGCGCGACGAAATCGCGACCATAGGCCAGCGCGTGATCGATCAGCTTGTCGAGCTCGGGATATCGCTCCGCCGACGCGTCCACGACATAGTTGGAGAGATACCCCCAGACCTGCGCCTTGCTCGCATCGCCCATCACGCCGACCAGGTTGAGCAGCAGCCCGAACGTCACCGGCAGCTCGCCCGTCGGCAGCGTGCCGTCGTGGATGTGATGCACCGGATTGCCGAGCTTCTGCTTCAGGTCCTGCCCGGCATAATTGCCGCGGAACTGCCAATATTCGTCCACCGCACGCGGGATCACGCCCATGTGCAGCGACTTCGCCTTCTTCGGTTCGCGGTAGGCGTAGAAGGCCAGCGACTCCTGCGGCCCATAGGTCAGCCACTGGTCGAGGCTGAGCCCGTTGCCCTTCGACTTCGAGATCTTCTCGCCATTCTCGTCGAGGAACATCTCGTAGTTGAACCCCTCGGGCGGCCGCCCGCCGAGCACCCGCGCGATCTTCGACGACTGCGTCACCGAATCGATCAGATCCTTGCCCGCCATCTCGTAATCGACGCCGAGCGCGACCCAGCGCATCGCCCAGTCGACCTTCCACTGCAGCTTGGCCTTACCGCCGAGCACCGACTGCTCGATCCGCTGGCCCTCATCCTCGAACGCGATCAAACCCGCTTCGGCATCGATGACCTCGATCGGCACCTGCAGCACGATCCCGCTAGTCGGTGAGATCGGCAACACCGGCGAATAGGTCGCACGCCGCTCGGCGCGCAACGTCGGCAGCATCACGTCCTGGATACCCTGGAAGTGCCGCAGCACGCCCTTCAGCGCCTCGTCGAACCGGCCGCTGGTGTAATAGTCGGTCGACGACGCGAACTCATACTCGAAGCCGTAACGGTCGAGGAACTCGCGCAGCGTCGCATTGTTGTGCGCGGCGAAGCTGTCATGGCACCCGAACGGATCGGGCACCTGCGTCAGCGGCTTGCCGAGATGCTCCGCCAGCATTGCGCCGTTCGGCACATTGTCCGGCACTTTCCGCAACCCGTCCATATCGTCCGAAAACGCGATCAGCCGCGTCGGTGTGTCCGACAACGCATGATACGCGTTGCGCACCATCGTTGTGCGCAGCACCTCGTTGAACGTGCCGATATGCGGGAGCCCGGACGGCCCGTAGCCGGTCTCGAACAGGATCGGCGCACCGCCGGGTTTGCCCGCCGGATAGCGCTTCAGCAGTTTTCGCGCTTCCTCGTACGGCCAGGCTTTGGACTCGAGGGCGGCGGTGCGGAGATCGTCGGTCATGGCCGAAGCGACTAGCGCCTCGGCCGATATCCGTCACCCTGCTATCAGCGGCAGCGATCCTTCGCGGTGATCGACCGGTCGATCGCACGCCCGCCGAGCGCACCCGCCGCACCGCCGGCCACCGTGCCGAGCAGCCCGCCGCCCAGCGCATTGCCTGCCAAGGCGCCACCGACGCCGCCTGCAACCAGGCCCGTCGTCCCGCTCGAATGGCGGCAGCGCTTGGCACGATAGCGCTGGTTCTTGCCGCGATACTCCTTGCGCGCCTCGGCCTTGCTCGCCGGCACGACAACGGCGGCCGGAATTGCCAGCGACAAGGCGCTGAGCGCCATCAGAACGTTACGCATGCAGTATCTCCCTGGTGTTTGATCTCTGGCGCAACGCGTGCGGGCGGCGGCGGTTGCATGGCGAGCGGCGTCGCGATGGGTAAGCAGACCTCACACCCTTCATCATGCCGGACTTGTTCCGGCATCCATCGTGCGGCAAATTCTACGGCCAGTTGGCTTCGCGGCGCCATGGACCCCGGAACAAGTCCGGGGTGACGGAGTGTTTGGGTCGGGCGAACGGCAACCCCCTGTTGCCCTTTCGTTCCCCACACGCGATATCTGCCTCATGCCACTCCCCTATCCAGCCCTGCACGCCAGCCACGCCGGCATCTGGATAGCCACCGGCGACGAAACCCGCGCGGTTGGGCGGGGCGAAGCGATCCGGATCGCCGCCGACACCCCCGTGATCCTGCTCAACGCCCCCCTGATCGGCCAGCGTCTCGGCTATGCCGAGCTGACCGGGCTCGACCTGCTCGAACTCTACGCCTTTCTCCGCCCCGGCCAGTTCGCGGTGCCGACGCCGAAAGGGCTCGCACGCGTCGCGAACCTGCCGATGCCCGCCGACGATGCGCAGATCGCGCCGTTCCTGCTCCGTGCGGCGGATGCGCTGCTCGACATCACCGACGGCGACTGGCCAGAGCGCGAGGGCGCCTGGACCGCGGCGCAATCGCTGTTCCGGCTGCGCTGGCCCTGGGCCCCGGTCGTTGCCGATCGCCTCAAGAAGCCCGCGGTCAACGAACGCTGGCTGTTCAGCCGCCTGCCCGAATGGGAAGAGCACGCGCCGCGGCCGGCGCCGCGCACCGTCACGATCGAACCCGGCGATGCCGAGGCGCGGCTCGTCGACCTGACCGGCCACGGCGCCGAGGAACGCCCGGGCCAGCGCGCCTATGCCGGCGCCGCCACCGCCGCCTTCGCACCGCGCGCTGTCCGCGACACGCCCAACCTCGTCCTCGCCGAGGCTGGTACCGGGATCGGCAAGACGCTCGGCTATCTCGCCCCCGCCTCGCTCTGGGCGGAAAAGGCGGGCGGCGCGGTGTGGATCTCGACCTATACCAAGACGCTGCAACGCCAGCTCGGCCAGGAAACCGCGCGGCTCTATCCCGACGCGGCGACGCGCAAGGCCAAGGTCGTGACCCGGAAAGGTCGCGAGAACTACCTCTGCCTGCTCAACCTCGAGGATGCGCTGCAGGGCGGGTTCGCCGGTCGCGCGGCGATCCTCGCGCACCTGGTCGCGCGCTGGGCGGCGTATAGCGCCGACGGCGACATGGTCGGCGGCGATCTGCCCGGCTGGCTGCCGACCCTGTTCCGCCGCAACGGATCGACCGCGCTGACCGACCGCCGCGGCGAGTGCGTCTATGCCGGCTGCCCGCATTACAAGAAATGCTTCATCGAGCGCGCCGCGCGCGCCTCGTCCGAAGCCGACATCGTCATCGCCAACCATGCGCTGGTGATGGTCAACGCCGCACGCGGGCGCGAACTTGCGACGCGGCCGACGCGCTACGTGTTCGACGAGGGCCACCACATCTTCGACGCCGCCGATTCGATGTTCGCGACCGCGCTGACCGGCGCCGAGACGATCGAACTGCGCCGCTGGATCCTCGGCCCCGAATCGGGCGGTCGCGGCCGCCGTCGCGGGCTCGCCGCACGGCTGTCCGACGTTGCAAGCTATGACGAAGGCGGCGCGCGCGCGATCGCCGAGGCGGTCGCCGCCGCGGGCGCGCTCGCCAGCGACGGCTGGCTGCAGCGCGTGGGCGAGGGGGCGCCGTTCGGTCCGGTCGAAACGCTGCTCGCCGCCGTCCGCGGCCTCACCTACGCGCGCGCCGAACAGCCCGGCGATGCGGGCTACGGCCTTGAGACCGAACTGGCCGAACCCGACGCGACTTTGATCGAAGCGGCCGCGCCCGCCGCCGCCGCGCTCGACGCGCTGGTCCGCCCGCTGGTGACGCTCGGCCGGCGGCTGGAGGCGGTGCTCGCGGAAGCCCCCGACTGGCTCGACGGCCCCGCCCGCGCGCGCGTCGAGGGCGCGATCGCCTCGATCGGCTGGCGCGCGGAGACGGTGGCGGCTTGGCTGTCGCTGCTAGCGCGCATCGGCGGCCCGGCGGATCCCGACTTCGTCGACTGGCTCGCGGTCGACCGGATCGAGGGCCGCGAATTCGACATCGGGCTTCACCGCCATTGGCTCGATCCGACGCGCCCGTTCGCCGAAATCGTCCTCAAGCCCGCCCACGGTGCGCTCGTCACCTCCGCGACGCTGACCGGCGGCGGGGACTGGGAGGTCGCCGAAGCCCGCACCGGCGCGCCGCATCTCGCCCGCCCCGCCGCGCGGTTCCAGGCGGTCAGTCCGTTCGATTACGCCAAGCAGGCCGAGGTGCTGATCGTCACCGACGTCAAGCGCGGCGACGTTGCCGCGCTCGCCAACGCCTATGCGCGCCTGATCGTCGCCAGCCGCGGCGGTACGCTCGGGCTGTTCACCGCGATCCGGCGGCTGCGCGGCGTCCACGGCCGCATCGCCGACCGGCTGGCGCGCGAGGGCCTCCCGCTCCACGCGCAGCATGTCGACCCGATCGATACCGGTACCTTGGTCGACATCTTCCGCGACGATCCCGGCGCCAGCCTGCTCGGTACCGATGCGCTGCGCGACGGCGTCGACGTGCCCGGCCACTCGCTGCGCCTCGTCGTCATGGAGGGCGTGCCATGGCCCAAGCCCTCGGTCCTTCACGGTGCGCGGCGGCTGGCCGGCGGCGGTTCGGCCTATGACGACCGCATCGTCCGCGCGCGGCTGGCGCAGGCGTTCGGCCGTCTGATTCGCCGCGCCGACGATTCGGGCGCGTTCGTGATGCTGTCCGCGGCGATGCCGTCGCGTTTGCTCACCGCCTTCCCGCCGGGCGTGACGATCACACGAGTCACGCTCGACGAAGCGGTGACCCGAGTCGCGGCACGGCTTTCCTCCGGCGTCCGCCTGGGGCATGGATTGCACGAACCCGCCTGAGGACGCCCATGAAGACGCTGACGCTGCTGCGCCACGCCAAGTCCGGCTGGGACGATCCGGTCGCGCGCGACTATGACCGCCCGCTCAACGCCAAGGGTAGGCGCGCCGCGGCGATGGTCGGGCGCCACATCCGATCGCTCGGGCTCGATTTCGACCATGTCGTCGCCTCGCCCGCGGTGCGGGTCAGCGAAACGCTCGACGAGATCGTCGCCGGCTCCGGCCGCACGCTCGCGCCGGTTTGGGATCGGCGGGTCTACCTCGCCTCGGCGGGGACGTTGCTCGATGTCGTCCATGATCTGCCTGCCGACATCGAACGTGCCTTGCTCGTCGGCCACAATCCGGGGCTCGAGGATCTGGTGCTGATGCTCGTCCCCGACGCGCTCGATTCGCTCCGCGACGCGGTCGAGGAAAAATACCCGACCGCCAGCCTCGCCGAACTGCGGTTCGATACCGACACCTGGAGCGATGTCGCCGCGGGCGCCGCCACGCTAGTCCGCTTCATCCGCCCCCGCGATCTCGACCCGGATCTCGGCCCCGACGTCGACTGATCTTCCGTCATGCCGGGCTCGTCCCGGCATCCAGAGTACCACCCGCTACGGTCTGCAACCCTGGATTCCGGGACAAGCCCGGGATGACGGTCAGTCCGTGCCGCCCATCTTCGCCTTCAACCCGGCAAACGCGTTCACCGGCTGGAAATCCTCTTCCGCCACCACGCCCGCCGCCGTCAGCGCCGCCGCAGCACCTGGCCCGCGTGGGAACGGATCGAGCGCGAGCGCCAGCGTCTCCGCCGCCGCTTCGCCCAGATCGATCGCGCCGCTCTCGATCGGCATCGTGTCGAGCACGTCCTCCGACAGCTCGATCTCCTCGACGTCGCTCGCCAGTTCCTCGACGAAGCGCAACGACACCGGCTCGTCGATCGTCACCGACAACGGCGCGTCGGTGACCGAACAGGCCTGCACCACGTCGCCCGAGACGCGGCCATGCGCCAGCACGCTGCCCGCGTCGCGGCGGATCGCCAGCGTCGCCTCCAGCCGGCCGACCGACACCAGCCCGAAGCGCTTCGCGACCGCTTCGCGCTCGCCCGCATCCGCGGTGATCGTCACGCTGCGCTCGCGTTCGCCGATCGTGTCGAGCCGTTCGCGGCGGCTGAATTCGGGGGTCACGGCAACTCTCCTGCGAGCAAATGGGTGATCGGCGTCGCGGCGAGCGCCGCATGAAAGTTCATCAGGGTGAGCCGCACATGGCCAAGCGCGTCAGGCGTCGGCACGACGCCCCGGTACAGGTTGCGGATCATCGCGCCGTCGATGTCGCCTGCGGCCAGTCCGTCGCGATACGCGCCGAGGCGCCCGCCCAGCATCCCCATCATCCGGCCGATATGCTTGCCGACCACGATGTCGCCGATCCCGAATTCGCGCAGCTGCCCGTCCATGTCGTCGACGAATCGCTCGGCGAGTCGCGCGGCAGGCTCGCCGCCCGCCGGCTCGGCTTCCAGCCGCAGCATCACCAGTGCCAGGATCGTCGCGATCATATCGAACCGGCCGTCGACCGTGTCCGGCACGCCGCCTTCCAGATACCAATGTTCCGCGCGCGCGTGCATCACCACCGCGTTGTACAGCGGCAGCGCCTCGTCGCGCTTCTCTCCCAGCAATCGGCCGAACCACCCCAAAGCAACACGCCTTTCCGCGCCGCGGCTTGTCTGCCCGCGCATCCTCGCATATCGAGGCGATCGGCCGTCGATGCAATCGCGCACGCGCGCCTGTTCCGCGTACCCCGCCCTGGGAGTTGTTTATGAGCGTGTTTTCCGCCCGTACGGGTCTTGCCGCCGTGGCGTTGCTCGCGGCGGTCGCTACCGGCGGCTGTGCCCAGCTGCGCTCGCACCAGGGCTATGTCGTCGACGTCGACCTCGTCAATTCGGTCCAGCCCGGTGTCGACAACCGCCAGTCGGTGCTGGCGACTCTTGGCAAGCCGACGATCACCGGCCAATTCGACCAGGGCGACTGGTATTATCTCGCGCGCGACAGCCGCAACTACGCCTTCCGCAATCCGCGCCCCAACGCGCAGATCACGCTGCAGATCAGCTTCGACGCGCGGGGCACCGTGACTGCCATCCGGCGCAGCGGGATGGAACAGGTCGCGTCGATCAGCCCGTACGGCAAGACCACGCCGACGCTCGGTCGCCAGCGCGGCTTCTTCCAGGACCTGTTCGGCAACATCGGCACGGTTGGTGCGGCCGGCGCCGGCGGTGGCCAGGGCGCCGGTGGCAATCGCGATCGTCCCTGATCGGCGCGTTTAGAATGCGCGGTACGGAGAAGGTTTGGTCGCGCCACACTACGCAGTGGCGCGACCGGGCCTCGACCGGCACCGATCCCGAAAGGGGATAAAGGGATCGGTACTGCAACGTGCAACGCGCGTTTTGGTTCTCGGCCCGTCACACGCTCTGGCAGATAATGTCGCACGCGCTGACAGGTAAAAGCGCGCGAAACATCCGAATCGAACCTGACTTGCGCCAAAATGGAGCATCCGCCCGGTAACTTTCGCGCCGGGGGGCAAAAATGGGCGAGTCGGTCTGGGTCATCGATGCGATCGCGCGCGAGACGATGCTGTTCGCCGCGGTCGGTCTGCTGGTCGGCGGTATCGACGATCTTCTGGTCGATCTGGTCTATCTCGTCGCGCGGTTGCGACAGGGCAAACGCGCGCGGGCGACCGTCGCCGCGTTGCCGCCACCACAACGGCCGGGACGAATCGCCGTCTTCGTCGCGGCGTGGGACGAGGTCGCGGTGATCGGCGACATGCTGGCGACCGCGCTCGAGCGGTTCGACCATCACGACTATCGCATCTATGTCGGCGTCTATCCCAATGATCGCGGCACGATCAGGGCCGCCGCCGCGGTCGCCGAGCGCGATTCGCGGATCCGCTTGGTGGTTGGTCCACGCGACGGCCCGACGACCAAGGCAGACTGCCTCAACACGCTGTGGCGCGCGCTGCAACGCGACGATGCCCGCAGCCGGACCGCGACCAAGGCGATCGTGCTCCACGATGCCGAGGATGTCGTCCACGCCGACGAACTGCGCGTCTTCGACACGCTGATCGAGCACTATGACGTCGTCCAGCTGCCCGTACTGCCCCTCGTCAAGCGCGGCGCGCAGCTCGTGTCGGGGCATTACGCCGACGAATTCGCCGAAGCCCATGCCAAGCAATTGGTGGTTCGCGCGGCGCTGGGCGCGGGCATGCCGCTAGCCGGAACCGGGTGCGCGATCGCGCCCGATATCCTCGCGCTGATCGCCGCCGAGCGCGGCGGCGACCCGTTCGATGCGACCAGCCTGACCGAGGATTACGAACTCGGGTTGCGGATGGCCGAATGCGGCGCGCGCGCGACGCTCGCGCGGCTCGACGATGTCCGCGGCGCGATCGTCGCGGTTCGCGCCTTTTTTCCCCACCGGATCGAGTCCGCGGTGCGTCAGAAGGCGCGCTGGATGACCGGGATCGCGCTCGCCGGCTGGGACCGGACCGGCTGGTCGCGTCCGCTCGCGCTTGCCGACCACTGGATGCGGATGCGCGACCGGCGCGCGCCGCTGGCCGTCGTCGTGCTCGCGACGGCCTATTGCGCGCTGATCGCCTGGGCCTTTGCTGGGGGGCTCCACTGGTATGACGGTTCACGCCCGGCCGGCGGCGGTTGGCCGGGCATCTGGCTGTTGATCGCGAACACGCTGCTGCTCGGCTGGCGCTTGATGACGCGGATGATCTTCACCGCGCGCAGTTACGGCATGCGTGAGGCCTGCTGGTCGTTGCCGCGTTTCGTCGTCGGCAATTTCGTGGCGCTCAACGCGGCGCCGCGCGCGATGCTGCGCTATATCCGCATGCTCCGCGGCGGTGCGCCGGTGTGGGACAAGACCCGCCACGAGTTTCCCGACCTGGGGGCGGCGTTGCCGTGAAGGGCGGCCGACCGCTTCGCTTCCTATTGCTGACATTGGGCAGTTGGGTAGCGATCCGGACGGTGGCCTTATTGCCGACGGCAAACCCGCTTCCCGACGCGAAGACCACATGGGTAGCGCCCGCGGCGGCCCCACTCCGGCCGCGTCCGCCACCGACCCGCCCGGCGCCAGGCATCAGGGTAGAGGCAGCGATCGATCGCGTGCTGTCGCGACCGATGGTGCGCAGCGTAGCGGTGACGGCCCCGCATCCCGCCTCGTCGGTCCCGGCAGCGACAGTGACAGCCCCAGAACCCGCTATCGGGGCAGCGCAAGCGACGCTGCCGCCGCCGCTCGTCCCGACGCCGCGCGCAACCGGGCGCAACCGGCTTGCGGGCAGCGCTTGGCTGCTCGCGCGCGGCGGCCCCGCTGGATCGCTCGATGGCGGCCAGCTCGGCGCGTCGCAGGCCGGTGTGCGGTTCACCTATGCGCTCGGTGCGGCCCGGCGCGTCGCGCTCGCCGCGCGCGTCTCGGCGCCGATGAAGGGGCGCGGGCGCGAGGCAGCCTTCGGTCTCGACTGGCAGCCGACCCGGCTTCCCGTCCGGATCATCGCCGAACAGCGCGTGTCGCTCGATGGCGGGCGCGGCGGCCCGACGATCGGCGTCGTCGGCGGCTATGGCCCAGCCGACATCGCTACCGGCGTTCGATTGGAAGCCTATGGTCAGGCCGGCGCCATCGCGCGCGACGGCGTGGAGACCTTCATCGACACCGCCGCGCGAGTCACGCATCCCGTCGCGCACATCGCGGGCAAGCGGCTCGATCTGGGGCTCGGCGCCTGGGGCAGCGCGCAACGCGGCGCGAAGCGTTTCGACATCGGCCCCACGCTCGGTGTCGCGGTGCCGGTGGCGGGCACCGCGATCCGGTTCAACCTCGACTGGCGCCAGCGGATCGGTGGCACTGCGCGACCGGGATCGGGTCTGGCGCTGTCGATCGGCAGCGACTTCTAGCCGCGGCGGCATCAGCGGCTATAACGGCGGCGTGGATCTTTACCTCCCCATCGCCAATCTGTCGGTCAACGCGCTCGTGATCATCCTGCTGGGGGGCGGGGTCGGGCTGCTGTCGGGGATGTTCGGGGTCGGCGGCGGGTTCCTCACGACGCCGTTGCTGATCGTCTACGGCATCCCGCCGACTGTCGCCGCCGCCTCGGCCGCCAGCCAGGTGACGGGCGCCAGCGTGTCGGGCGTGTTCGCGCATTTCCGGCGCGGCGGCGTCGACACAAAAATGGGCGGGGTGCTGGTCGCAGGCGGCGTCATCGGTGCGTTCTTCGGCGCCTGGCTGTTCCGCCTGCTGCAGGCGAGCGGGCAGATCGATACGGTGATCGCGATCGTCTATGTGCTGATGCTCGGGTCGATCGGCGGGCTGATGGCGCGCGAATCGCTCGGCACGATCGGGTTGCAACGCCGCGGCCTGCCGCCACGCGCGAAGAAGCGCCGCCATCACCCGCTGGTCGCCGCACTACCGCTCCGGACACGCTTCTATGCGTCCGGTCTGTATATCTCGCCGCTCGCGCCGTTGCTGCTGGGCTTCGGCACCGGCATCCTGACGATGCTGCTCGGCATCGGCGGCGGCTTCATCCTCGTTCCGGCGATGATCTATCTGCTCGGCATGGCGACCAGCGTCGTCGTCGGTACCTCGCTGTTCCAGACTTTGTTCGTCACCGCGGTCGCGACGATGGTGCATGCGACGACGACCAAGGCGGTCGATATCGTGCTCGCGGCGCTGCTGCTGCTCGGCTCGGTGATCGGTGCGCAGGTCGGCGCGCGGCTCGCGACCAAGGTAAAGCCCGAATATCTCCGCCTGGCGCTTGCCGTCATCGTTCTGCTCGTCGGACTGCGCATCCTGCTGGGGCTCGTCTGGCGGCCCGAGGAGATCTTCTCGGTGACGCTGTCGTGAAACGCCTGCTGTTTCTCGCGCCGCTGCTGATGGCGCAGGCCAAGCCCGTGCTCGTCCCCGACGTTAGCCAGCGCAACATCGAGATCGCCTACAGCTTCACCGGTGCCGAGCTTCTGCTGTTCGGCGCGATTCTTTATCCCGGCGGGCGCGTTCCCGGCGCCAGTCGGCCGACCGATATCGTCGTCGTCGTGAAGGGGCCGACCCAGTCGGTGCTGATCCGCGAGAAGGAAAAGGTCGCCGGGATCTGGATCAATGCCGCACGGCTGCGCTATCGCTCGGCGCCCAGCTTCTACGCGATCGCTTCGTCGCGACCGATCGAGCGGATCGTCGATGATCGTACCCGCGCGATCTACGAACTCGGGCTCGACAGCCTTCAGCTATCGCCGGCGTCGAGCGCGCCTGCCGACATGCAGGACCGGTTTCAGCGCGGGCTGGTCGATCTCAAGCGCCGCGCCGGGCTCTATTACGCGGCCCCCGGTTCGGTCGAGATCACCGATGGTGTCCTCTACCGTGCCCGAGTCACGATTCCGGCGCGCGTCCCGGTCGGCCGATTCACCGCCGAGACCTTCCTGATTCGCGACGGCCGCGTGCTGGCGGCGGCGGTGCGCGATATCGATATCCGCAAATCGGGGTTCGAACGCTTCGTCGCGCGCGCGGCCGATCGCTCTGCCGTGGTCTACGGGCTGACCGCGGTCGCGCTCTCGATCCTGCTAGGGTGGGCGGCAGGCTGGATCGCCCGACGCGCATAACACGATCTTTACGCCTGATCGTTCATAGGGTTGGCCAGTATGACCAAGGGCGTAGCCACGATGACGCAGATGTTCGGAGCCGAGACATTTCAGCATGCGGTGGCGACGGGCGGTACGGCGGCGCCGTCGGGGGGCAGCCAAACCGTGGCGATCGGCTATGTCTTCGCGATCGCCGGGGCCAGCAGCCGGGTATTGCTCGACCGCGCGTCGATCGAGACTCTGATCGACGATCCCGATCCGGTGGTTGCGTCGGCGGGGTCGGTCGGCAGCCAGATCAAGATGCGCGTGGGTTCGACCTGGCTGGTCGCCAATGTCCGCTCGCTCAAGCTCGACGATTCGGCGGGGACGCGCGTCGTCGCCGAGATCGACTTTCTCGGCGAGGGCGATGAGGAGCGCCTGACCGGCAAGCTCTACCGCTTTCGCCGCGGCGTCACCCGCTATCCGATGCCGGGGTGCGAGGTGTTTCCGATCACCACGTCCGACCTCAAGCAGATCTACGCCGCCGAAGACCGCGCGAACATCGAGATCGGCACGGTCTATCCAACCACGGACATCCGGGCGGCGCTCTACGTCGATGCGATGCTCGGCAAGCATTTCGCGCTGGTCGGGTCGACCGGTACCGGCAAGTCGACCGGCGCTGCGCTCATCCTCCACCGGATCTGCGAACTGGCGCCGCAGGGCCATATCGTGATGATCGACCCGCACGGCGAATATGGCGCGGCGTTCAAGCGCAACGGCGCGATCTACGACGTCACGAACCTGCAGATGCCCTATTGGCTGATGAACTTCGAGGAGCATTGCGAGGTCTTCCTGACCAGCAGCGGCGCCGATCGCCAGTTCGACGCCGATATCCTCGCCAAGTGCCTTTTGATGGCCAAGGCCAAGAGCCGGCTCGGCCAGGAGATCGCCAAGCTCACCGTCGACGCGCCGATTCCCTATCTGCTAAGCGACCTGACCAACATCATCGGCCTCGAGATGGGCAAGATGGACCGCGCCGGCGACACCGCGCCCTATCTGCGGCTCAAGACCAAGATCGACGAGATCAAGTCCGATCCGCGCTACGGCTTCATGTTTTCGGGGATGCTGGTCGCCGATACGATGGCGACGTTCCTGCAGCGCATCTTCCGCATGCCCGGCGACGGCAAGCCGATCTCGATCATCGACGTGTCGGGCGTGCCGTCTGACATCACCGCCGTGGTGGTGGCGGTGCTGGCGCGGATGACGTTCGACTATGCGATCTGGTCGCGCAACGAAGAGCAGCGCCCGATCCTGCTCGTCTGCGAGGAAGCGCACCGCTACATCCCCGCGGGGCAGGAGGCGACCAACTCGGTCGGCCGCATTCTCGGCCGGATCGCCAAGGAAGGCCGCAAATACGGCGTCTCACTGGGCCTGATTACCCAGCGCCCGTCCGATCTCGCCGAGGGCGTGCTGTCGCAGTGCGGCACGATCATCGCGATGCGGCTCAACAACGATCGCGACCAGGCGTTCGTCCGCGCCGCGATGCCCGAGGGCGCGCGCGGCTTCCTCGATTCGATCCCCGCGCTGCGCAACCGTGAATGCATCATCTGCGGCGAAGGCGTGACCATTCCGGTGCGCGTCGCGTTCGACGGCCTCGAAGACGCCAAGTGCCCGGCATCCGGCGACCCGCTGTTCTCCAAACTCTGGCGCGACGTCGGCGGCGAAGATCAGATCATCGGCCGCACCATCCAGCGCTGGCGCGCGCAGGGGAAATAGAAGCCCGTCCCCTATCCTCCGTCACCCCGGACTTGTTCCGGGGTCCACCGTGCCGCGCACTCGATGGCTTGGGGCGTGCGGCGCCGTGGATGCCGGAACAAGTCCGGCATGACGGACGGGGTTTGGTTCAGCCCCGATCCAACCGCCGCCCCAACCGCACGAAGAAGGTGATCAGGAACGGCACCAGCACTATCGACAACACGACCTTGGTGAGCATCTGCCCCTCCATCAGCGCCAGGATGGGGCGTTCGCCGAGGAACGAGATGGTGATGAACAACACGGTGTCGATGATCTGCGAGATCACGCTGGCGATCATCCCGCGCAGCCATACCAGCCTGCCTTCGCCTCGCGACAGTTTCGCGAAGATCAGCACGTTGAGCGATTGCGAGATCCCGTAGCTGATCAGCCCGGCGATCATCATCCGCGCGCCCTGGCCGACCACGATCGGGAAGGCGTCGATCGCGGGCGGGTACATGCCGGGATCGTGCGGCAGCGCTAGCACCAGCTGGATCAGCACCGCGGACACCACCAGCGGGATGAACCCCAGCCGCACCAGCGACGTCGCGATCTTCTGCCCATGCAGCTCGGCGACCGCGCTGCTCAGCACCACGAGCAGGAGGAACGCGAAGATCCCGGCTTCGACCGCCAGCGGCCCCAGCGCCACCTGCTTCACGCCCAGCACGCCTGCGATGCAGACCATCCCGCCGTACAGAACCGAAAAAACGAACAGGGAACGCGAAATCGCAGGCGGTGTATGATCCATCGCGGCGACGCTACCGCGTTTCGGGCCGGCGTCAAATGACTAGCGAGCCCCGCGCGTGCGTGTCATGTCGGATCGTCGCGCCCGGGGGGCTGCGTCGGGACATTTTGGAAGAGCGCAAGCGCACGCATGAACAGACTTCTCATCGGCCTTTGCGGTATCGCCGTGATCCTGGGTATCGCCATCCTGCTCTCGACCGACCGCCGCGCGATCCGGCTGCGCGTCGTCGGCGCGGCATTCGCCCTCCAGGCCGGGATCGCGGTGCTGGTGCTCTATTCCAGCTTCGGCAAGGTCGTGCTCGGCGCGATGTCGGGCGGCGTCGCCAATCTGCTCGGCTATTCGCAAAAAGGCACCGAATTCCTGTTCGGCAAGATGGCGACCCCCGAGATCGGCGGACAGAGCTTCGCGATCGCCGCGTTGCCCGTCATCATCTTCTTCGCCAGCCTCGTCTCGATCCTCTATTATCTCGGCGTCATGCAGCTGATCGTGCGCTGGGTCGGCGGGGCGATCGAAAAGGTGATTGGCGTCTCGAAGGTCGAATCGCTGTGCGCGGCGGCGAACATCTTCGTCGGGCAGAGCGAATCCCCACTCGTCATCCGCCCCTATCTCGCCGGCCTGACGCCCGCGCAATTGTTCACCGTGATGACCAGCGGCATGGCCGGCGTCGCCGGCACCATCCTCGCGGCGTACGCGTCGATGGGAATCCGCATCGATTATCTGCTCGCGGCCAGCTTCATGGCGGCGCCGGGCGGCATCCTGATGGCCAAGATCATCATGCCCGATCGCGTCACCCCGCCCGAGGGCGAACTGGCGCTCGGCGATATCCCGGGCGAATCCACCGCAGGCGAGCCGCTGCCCGAAGCGACGCATGACGAGGAAAAGCCCGCCAATCTGATCATGGCGGCCGCCCAAGGCGCGCAGACCGGGGTTCGCCTCGCGGTTGCGGTCGGCGCGATGGTGCTCGCTTTCGTCGCATTGGTCGCGCTCGCCAACGGTCTGCTCGGCGGACTCGGCAACGTCATCGGACTGCCCGGGCTCAGCTTCCAGGGTCTGCTCGGCTATGTCTTCGCGCCGATCATGTTCCTGCTCAACGTGCCGTGGAACGAGGCGCAGGTCGCCGGTGGCCTGTTCGGGCAGAAGATCGTCCTCAACGAATTCGTCGCGTACATCTCGCTCGGCACGCAACAGGGCCTCAGCCCGCGCACCATCGCGGTGATCACCTTCTCGCTGTGCGGCTTCGCCAATTTCTCGTCGATTGCGATCCAGATGGCGGTGACCGGCAGCCTCGCCCCCAACCAGCGCCCGATGATCGCAAAGCTCGGCCTGCGTGCACTGGCGGCAGGCAGCCTCGCGAACCTGATGTCCGCGGCACTCGCCGGCTTGCTGATTTCCTAGTTCTCGCGCGAAAGCGGCAGCCCAGGAGCAACGGGCGACACCGCCCGTAACCCTGGACTCCCGCCCGCGTGGGGGAACAGCTTAGGGCATCATCACCGTATCGATGACATGGATCATGCCGTTCGACTGACGTACGTTGGCGATGGTGATCCGCCCCTTGTCGCCCTTGCCGTCCATGATCGCCCAGCCGCTGCCGGCCTTCATGAAGCTGAGCGTACCACCCTGGACGGTCGTGTAGGTCGCGGTGCCGCCATTGGCCTTGGCCTTCGCGGCGATGTCCGCTGCGCTAACCGCGCCGGGGACGACGTGATAGGTCAGGATGCTGGTCAGCTGCGCCTTGTTCTCGGGCTTCACGAGCGTGTCGACGGTGCCCGCGGGCAGCTTGGCGAACGCGGCGTTGGTGGGTGCGAACACCGTGAACGGACCCGGGCCCGACAGCGTCTCGACCAGCCCCGCGGCCTTGACCGCGGCGACCAGCGTGGTGTGATCCTTCGAAGCGACCACGTTCTCGACGATCGTCTTGGTCGCGTACATCGCGGCGCCGCCCACACGCGGGTTGGTTTGGGCAATCGCAGAACCACCGGCGACGAGCGCGGTCGCGACGATGGCGGTACGGACGATGGAATGCATGGCTCTCTCCTAGCGCATCCTGGTTCGGATGCCGCCGGAGATACGGGCGCGCTGGGCGGATTAACGCAAAGTGTCAGATCGCGGCCAACACCCCCGACCACGCGGTAATCTCATCCGAGAACCGCGTCTCGATCGTCAGCCCGGTCGCCACGCCGGTCTCCAGATCGACCTCGACGCTTCCGGTCCATTCCACCGTCGCGTTCCCCGACAGAGTCACCATGCCATCCGCGCTTGCCTCGGCACGGATTCGGCCGCCCTTGTTGAACACCGTCGTCGGCGTATCGAACGCGATCCGTCCCGTCAGGCACGCGGCATAGGTCGACGCCCCCATCGCGCTCCCGCAACTGTCGGTCAGCCCGACGCCGCGCTCGAACGTCCGCACGAACAGGTTCGCGCCCCGCAACTCGACGAAGCTGACATTGGCACGGTTCGGCAACCAGGCGGGGGCGGATTCGCACACCGTGCCGATGCGCACCAGTTCCGCCTCGTCGACCGTCTCGACGAACGCGACGAGATGCGGGTTCGGCATGGCCACCGCGGTGAACGCGCGCTCGCTCGATAGTCCGGCGATCGGCAAATCGATGTTCTCCGACCGCGCGAGCGCCATCGGCCAGGCGGTAATGTCGCGCGACGCAGGGCCGGCGGTCTCGCGCACGGTGAAGACGCCGGGCGCTAGATCGGGGTCATGCACGACGACGGCGTCGCTGGTCTTCAGCCGCACCCGCGCCTGCTCCAGCCCCAGCGCGGCAAACCCGGCGCGCGCGACGCAGCGCAGCCCGTTGAGGCACGTCTCCGATTCGCTGCCATCCGAATTGAACATCCGCATGCCGAAATCATGCGTGTCGTCGCCCGTGGTGAGCAGCAACAGGCCGTCGCCGCCCACGGGGCCCGCCCGATCGGCCAGCGCCCGCGCGACCACGGCCCAGTCCGCATCGCCGAGCGCCAGCGCACGCGCATCGATCAGGGGAAAGTCGTTGCCCGAACCGTGGCATTTGGTGATGTCGAACCGCATGGCAGCGATCTAGGCCGCACCTACCGCCGCGGCAATGCCGTCTCACCGCAGGCCGTAATGGTCCGCAAGGCGATCGAGCGCGAAGGTCAGCACCAACCGCCCCGCACGCGCCGGCCAGCCGAGCGCCTTCTCGGCCATGGGAACGCCTTCGCCGGCGCACACCACCCGCCACAGGATGTCTGAAAGCCCGGGCCCTGCGGCGGCCACCGCGGCATCGAACCGACGCTTTGCCGCGATCTGCGCGGTGGTCGGATCGAGCCCTTCGCCCGCACCGCCGTCGACGCGCGCAGCCCAGCGCATCGTTACGCAGGGCGCCAGCAATGCGCGCTCATAGTCCGCCCGCAGCCGCTCGCCCGCCTCGAACTGCCGCGCGTCGATCAACGCGCGCGACCGCAGCCACCCGAGCGGCGATTCCGCCAGATTGACGGTGACGGTGCGGCCACGCCCCACCCCCGCATCGATCGATCGTTCCACGAGTTCGCGCATATCGTCCTCCTTCGAGTCGCGACCGTCTTGCCATATCGTCCGCTTTGTAGGACAGGGGCGAACCTATCTGGTTTGGAGAAGGTCATGATCACTGCGATCCGCGAAGTCCGCCGTGCCAAGGGCATGACGCTCGACGACGTCGGCCGTGCCTGCGTACCGCCGACCACCGCGCAGACGATCGGCCGGCTCGAGACGGGGACGCGCACCGTCTCGGTCGGCTGGCTCAACCGCATCGCCGACGCGCTCGGGGTAACCGCGGCAGACCTCGTCAAGCTGCCCGGCCGTGCCGATCTGCCCGTCGCCGCGCTGCTCGACGCGAATGGAGCGCACGCGCCGCGCCGCGCCACCGTCGCCGCGCCGCCGCAACCGGCGCCCGGACAGGTCGCCGTCACCGTAACCGGCGGTATCGGCGACTATCGGACCGGCGACGAGATCTGGTGCGAGATGCTGGAACCCGACGCATTCGCCGGGGCGATGAACCGCGACGTGCTGGTGCCGCACGCCGCGGGGCGGTTCGTGTTCGGCCGGCTGATCGGGCTCGATGACAAGAGTGCGACGGTCGCACCGCTCGAGCGCGGTGCTGGGCCCCAGACGGTCGCGAACCCGGCCTGGATCGCCCGCGCGGTGCGTCTGCTTCGCGTGCTGTGAGGGTGTTCGATGTCCTTACCGCACATCGCACGCTCTAGTTGACGACGCCCCCTGCGGACCGTTTAATGTTTATCCAGCAGCGTGCCTGCGCTGGTCATCCGGTACACACTGCGGGTCTGATCGGCGCCGGCCGCAGTTTCGCCGTCGAACGCGCGCCAGGCTGCAGCGGTGTTGCATACGCGCGTCGCCATGAATGAGCCCGTTGGCGTCAACGAACGACAGATCTTCTTTTCCTTTGCGGGCTTCTCATCCGGTTTGGCGACGTCCTGCGCGCTGGCACAAGCAATCCCCGGACTTATGATCAACGCGATTGCCATCACCATCTTCATCATGCGGCTCCCTGTTCCTCGACACGATACCGGACTTGTGCTTGAGAACAATAGGTTGCGACGGATAACGACACATCTTGAGCGGCGATGGCGTGCTCGCACACAGGCAGATGCCGATCCAAAAACGCGATACTCCAGTTCCCGAATCGATACGCTCAACTGGCCCCGACATCGTTCGCGCTTTGACGCGATAGACTAATCGCGGATGAGAAGCCGAGTGACGGTTTTTCGCACCCGTTGGGCCATTGCTGCCCGCCGCGGGTGGCTAAACAAAGGAATGGTGGGCGATGACCCTACCACACTGATACTCGTAAAATGGCATGGTCGCTTCTAATAATGCCCCCGAGAATGCCCCCAAGTGATCGACGGGCAACGCCGAGGCTAAGCGCCAAACTAGGGTCCTTCCTCGCCCGGATAGAACGCATGCGGATCAAACACCGGCCGCGGCCCGGCGCGCATTGACCGCGGAGCCGGCGGCGCGCGCTGCGGATCGATTGGGACCGAGGGCAGGGTAGGAAGCCCGCCACCAAAGCGGATCCGGATGTAGGCCCCTGCGTGCACCAGTCCTTGGAACACCGCGGCGACCTCGTCGCCCTGCATCCGCGTCCCGATCAGCGGCGCTCGCTCGGCGCTGACATAGCCCATCTGGACCCCGCGTTCAGACCAGACCGCGATGGCGTTGTTGTCGTGCTCGTTCTTCGGCTCGCAGCGCAGCTCGACCGGATCGCCAGGCGCACAGAGCGTGATCTCCATGCGCCGTTTCGACTGGCTCTTGTCGGGGTTCGGGAAGTCGATCCCGACTATCGAAGTGGTGAGTTCGTTCCTGCATCCACTTCGCCGCGAAGTCGGCCTGCGACGCACCGTTCAGCCGGTGGGCGAGCCGATCGGCGCGGTCGGCATCTGTCGGCGCTGGCCACCCCGCATGACCCGAAGCCACAGCGGCCACATCGCGGCGCTCTTCCCCAACGTGCACCGCGCGCACGTCTGTGGTGAGGTCGAAGGAGCAATTCTATGCTGATGGACCATCTCGAGCAGAACTGCGCGACGGGTGTCTGGTAGGCGCGCACGGAGCCGAGGCTTGCCAACGCCAGTCGCGGTCCGTCGGCGCCGGCAGATACCGGAACATGCCAGGCGCGCGCGCCGATCGTCGTGCAGGGCAACTCCGCGTTCCCGGTCTCTATGTTCCCCACAACTCACGAGACCCGCTTCTGCGGTGACTGAGAAGGTCAGGCGCATCCGGGGCCGGACGGTGACGGCGGCGAGCGCGTCTTACCGTTCCCAAGCGCGCCGACGAGGATCGCGGCATGACGATTGACGGTCAGGCGCGCCGCGGTTGAAGAATCAACCGGGGATACCCCAGTTGGCCTCATCGTCAGCGGCCTTCGCCGTCCGGACCAGATGCTCGACGTAGTTCTTGAAGATCGGAACGGTGAAGGTGACCAGCGTCGGTTCCCCGTTGGGCTCCTTGAACGTCAGCACAACGAAGCGCCCGCCGTCCTCGTCGAGAACCAAGCCAGCCTCCATCGCGCCGGTGCCGCTAGGTGTGATTACGGTCGCTGCCACAGGGAAACCTCGTTGATCAATCTCCGGGCCCCATTAGCGGCAGGTACGTGTTTGGCTAGCGGCCACCACGCGATGTCAAAGCCGCCCGATCAGCTCGGTTGGGCTTCGCTCTCAGCTTCGCCGGGACCGTCTTCGGTCGGCGACATCGCGCGGGTGTATGCGGCGGATTCGTCGGCAATGCCCGCATCAAGAGAGGCGTCGGCGGCGGCGCCTTCCAACGTGGCCTTCATAAACGCGACCTGTTCGGCTTCCACGCCCGAGCCGGACGGCTGGTTGGCCAGATCGGCGAAGGTCTCAGGCTCAGGCTTGGTGTGTAGTTCGTCGGACACAGATTTCTCTCCCGTCACAAGTTCTTCGTCGCTCGCATCAACGCACTGGCATTCGGTTCGGAGCCGTCCTCCGACGCATGGAGTGCATTATGACCGATCGCAGCAAGGACCGCCTGATCCGCATCCCCGAGGTGCGCCACCGCACCGGCCTGTCGACCGCGACAATCTACCCGAAGATGGAAGAGGGCACCTTCCCGAAGCAGCGCAAGCTGAGCGTGCACGTCGTTGCGTGGTACGAGACCGATGTCGACGCCTGGGTGGCCGGCGGCGCTGGCGATGATTGATTTGGAATGGGCAAGTAGCCGCTGGGCGAGCGCACGGTAATGTTCGCTTCCCACCATAATGCGACGGTCAGGCAGCGATCGCCCAGATGACTTCTAGGAGCCCGGGATGACGATACGAGTTCGGTTCAAGTCCGATCACCGCTCTGAGATTGACGCGCTATTCGAGTGCGCGGGCGTCGTTCCGTTAGACCACGAGCTGCTGACGGACGGTGTTATCGCGTACCGGTTCGGCAAGGATCAAACTGCGACTCTCGCCAAAGCGAAGGTGCTTGAAAAAATACCATTGCAGTATTGGGCGGGCTACGGCGTCATGGGAGAGAGTCACCCCACGAACGTGCGGACGCCATAAGCACCTTTGCAGTCGTAGTAGACCTGATCGCCGAACGGGGTCTCGATCCGCCTGTTTCCGCTTTCTGATTCGGTACCCCAATCGACCCCTACATGTGTCGCTCTTGGACGATATGGACTGATAGCGGACGAGAAGCCGGAATGGCGCTTTTCGGCGCCTTTTGCGGACTTTTGCCGCCCTTTGCGGATGGCGGGATAGAGGGAATGGTGGGCGATGACGGGCTCGAACCGCCGACATTCTCGGTGTAAACGAGACGCTCTACCAACTGAGCTAATCGCCCTCTCTCAGCATGCTCTTAGCGCCGATTTCGTCGGCGGCAAGCCGGCTATCCCAGTTCGACCCGCCGGATCGCCGCCATATAGCCGTGCATCGCCTCGCTCGCCCGGTGCGACAGCGCCATATAGGCACGGCGGCGGTCGAATGGGTCGGGGCGGCGTTCGAACCAGCCGGCGTCGGACAGCCGGCCGATCCAGCGCAGCGCCGTCGTCGGCGCGACCGCGGCGGCGATGCACAGGCTCGATACCGACACCTGCGCCCCTTCCAGTTCGGCCGCATAGAGATCGAGGAGCATGTCCCAGCCGGGATCCTCGAAATAGCCCGAGCCGAAGAACTGGTCGCGCATCCGCCGCGCGCGGATCGTGCGGCGGACTTCGCCGGCGGTCGGCGGCGCCACGGCGGGCGGGGCACCGTAGCGGGTGGTGCGGTCGCCGACGATCGGCGGCTGGGCGTCGCGGTCGCGGTCGTGGTCGTTGCGGGTCAGGCGGGCGAGCGCATCGGCGATCCGCGCCACCTCCGCATTCAGGCGTTCGAACCGCGCGCTGTCGCTCTCGCGGCTGATATCGGACACGCCGGCCGGCGCGCGGGCGCGTTCGACCGCGATCGTCAGCGCGGCTGCGCACTCGGCGACGTCGGGATCGACCAGCAACGCGCTCGATCCGCCGAGCGTGATCGCGGCGACCAGGTCGATCTGGTCGGGTGTCATCGCCACGACCAGAGTCGCGCCGCAGTCTTCGGCCCAGTCGACGATCGTCGGCAGATGTGCGCGCAGCGTCGTGGCTTCGACCCCCGCAGCCTCGATCGCGACGACCCGCGGGGGCGCGAACGGTGCGCGTGGCGCGTCCCATCCGCATCGCGGCTCCGGGCGTGCGTTGATCACGTGGATCGCGACCGCCAGCCGGTCCGCGGCGTCGGGCGCGGCGATCAGGGCGATCGCCAGAACGCCCCCGCCAAGCATGTCGCCGTTCGTCTGACCGCCGATATTCACCCGATGCCCCCGCACCAGACTAGCGGTACAGTTGCAGCGACTTACACCCGAACTGGGTCGGTTTTCGTCCGATTCCGTCTAGCTCAGTCGAGCGACTTGATGATGTCCTCGACCATCTTCTTGGCGTCGGCGAGCAGCATCATCGTGTTGTCCATGTAGAACACGTCGTTGTCGACGCCGGCATAGCCGACCCCACCCATGCTGCGCTTGATGAACAGCACGGTCTTCGCCTTCTCGACGTCGAGCACGGGCATGCCATAGATCGGCGAGGTCTTGTCGGTCTTGGCGGCGGGGTTGGTGACGTCGTTGGCGCCGATCACGAACGCGACGTCGGTCTGCGCGAACTCGCCGTTGATGTCCTCGAGCTCGAACACCTCGTCATAGGGTACGTTCGCCTCGGCAAGCAGCACGTTCATGTGCCCCGGCATGCGGCCGGCGACCGGGTGGATCGCGTATTTCACGCGGACGCCATGCGCCTTCAGCTTGTCGCCCATCTCGCGCAGCGCGTGCTGCGCCTGCGCCACCGCCATGCCGTAGCCGGGGACGATGATGACCTGTTCGGCCTGGCTCATCAGGAACGCGGCGTCCTCCGCCGAGCCGCGCTTCCACGGGCGCTGTTCCTTGGCCTCGCCGCCGCTCGCATCCGCCACCGCGCCGAAGCCGCCGGCGATCACGCTGATGAAGCTGCGGTTCATCGCGCGGCACATGATGTAGCTGAGGATCGCGCCCGAGCTGCCGACCAGCGCGCCGGTGATGATCATCGCGCTGTTGTGGAGCGTGAACCCCATCGCCGCCGCCGCCCAGCCCGAATAGGAATTGAGCATCGACACGACGACGGGCATGTCGGCGCCGCCGATCGGCACGATCAGCAGGAAGCCGATCACGAAGCTCAGCACCGTGATCGTCCAGAATATCCAGGGGCTCTGGTCGGTCACGAAAAACGCGACCAGCCCGACGATCGCGGCCAGCACGGTCAGGTTGATGACATGCCGGCCGGGCAGCAGGATCGGCTTGCCGCCCATGTTGCCGTTGAGCTTCAGGAATGCGATCACCGAGCCCGAGAAGGTGATCGCGCCGATCGCGACGCCGAGCCCCAGCTCGATCCGGCTGACCGGGCGGATGATCGCCACCGGATCGCCGAGCAGCGGGATCATCAGGTCGGCGATTCCAAACGCTTCGGGGTTCAGATAGGCGGCGACACCGACCAGCACCGCGGCAAGGCCGACCAGGCTGTGGAACGCCGCGACGAGCTGCGGCATGTCGGTCATCGCGATCTTCCGCGCGGTGGTGAGCCCGATCGCGGCACCGATCCCGATTGCGACGACGATCTCCCAGATGCCGACGTTCAGATGCGTGACCAGAGTCGTCACGACCGCGATCGTCATCCCCACCATGCCGAAACGGTTGCCGCGCTGGCTCGTCGCCGGGCTCGACAGCCCGCGCAGCGCGAGGATAAAGCACACCCCCGCGACGAGATAGGCGAGCGCCACCCAGGGATTGACTGCGGTCGTGTGGTCCATCGTAATCCCGCCTCAAAATTCGTCATGCCAGCGCAGGCTGGCATCTCCCGTTGCTCTCGCGGGACAGCGCCGCGCGAGACCCCAGCCTGCGCTGGGGTGACGGATCGTTACTTCGGAACGGCCGCCGGCCGCTCCTTCTTCTTATACATCGCCAGCATCCGCGCGGTGACCGCGAAGCCGCCGAAGATGTTGACGCTCGCGAGCACCACCGCGAGCAGCCCGAGATATTTGGCGACCGCACTCCCCGCCGCGGCGCTCGCAATCAGCGCACCGACGATGATCACGCTCGAGATCGCGTTGGTCACCGCCATCAACGGCGTGTGCAGCGCCGGCGTCACCGACCAGACGACATAATAGCCGACGAAACACGCCATGACGAAGATCGACAGGATCGCGATGAAGTCCATCTCAGGCCCCTTGGTGCGCGCGAATGTTGAGAAAGTTGAGGCGCTGACGATGTTTCAACATTGAGTCCCCTTCGCCCTGACCGCGACGTCCGCACGAGAGCAGAAGAGCGGCGTGTAGGACAGCGGTATCGCGCATCGCGCTCACGCGGCGGCGCGACGGGGCTGGGGCACCGCGCGCCCCATTTCCTCCGCGCCTTCGATCCAGCAGAGGATCGCGTCGTAGATATTGTCGAGCGCTTCCTGCGGGGTGTCGCCGTCCGATCGGCACCCCGGCAGCTCCGGTGCGACGGCGCTGAAGCCGCCGCCGTCCGTCGCGGACAGTGGCACGATATCCACCTCGTAATCATGCGGATTCATGTCGAACTCCCTCGTACCGCATCCACGAACCGGACCAGCTCGCGGATGTAGATCGGCTTGATCGGCCGGTGCGCGGGGATGGTCAGGATCTCGGCCATGCCGTGATGTTTCACTTTGTAATGTGAGCCTTTGCGCGGTGGCGAGCAAGCGATCCCCGCGCTGAGGCAGACCGAAACCACGTCCTCGATCCGCCAGTCGCGCGGGTTGGTGCGCATCCGGTCCAACAGCTTGTCGGCCTGGACCATCCGGCGTCACGCGCTCAGCAACCGCACGTTCACGACCTTGCCGCCTTGGGTCAGCCGGATCGCGTCGCCGATCTCCGCGTCGAGTACCGGCTTGCCCGCCTCCTTGTCCCAGAACGCGCTGAGGAAGTTGAACAGGTTGCGGCTGAACAGCGCGCTGGTGTCCGCCGCCAACCGGCTCGGCACGTTGCGGTGGCCGACGATCTTGACGCCGTTCACCACCACGACCTCACCCGCGACCGCGCCCTCGACGTTACCGCCCTGTTCGACCGCGAGGTCGACGATGACGCTGCCCGGCCGCATGCTCGCGACCTGCGCCGCCGAAATGAGACGCGGGGCAGGGCGGCCGGGGATCAGCGCCGTCGTGATCACGATATCCTGCTTGGCGATATGCGCGGTCACCAGCTCGGCCTGTGCCTTCTGATATTCGGGGCTCATCTCGCCGGCATAGCCGCCCGAGCCTTCGCCCTCGATCCCGGCGACGTTCTCAACGAAGATCGGTTTCGCGCCGAGCGACTGGATCTGCTCCTTGGTCGCGCTGCGCACATCGGTCGCCGAGACCTGCGCGCCCAGCCGCCGCGCGGTCGCGATCGCCTGAAGCCCGGCAACGCCGACACCCATCACGAACGCCTTGGCGGCGCTCACCGTACCCGCCGCGGTCATCATCATCGGGAAGGCGCGGCCATATTCCGCCGCCGCGTCGAGCACCGCCTTGTAGCCCGCCAGGTTCGACTGCGACGACAGGATATCCATGCTCTGCGCGCGGGTGATCCGCGGCGTGAACTCCATCGCCAGCGCCTCGTACCCCGCGGCGGCATAGGCATCGACGCGCGCGCGCTCCCCGAACGGGTTGAGGCTGGCGACGATCCACGCCCCCGGCGCAACGCCCGACAGGCTATCGGGCGCGGGACCCTGCACGCCGAGCACGATATCCGCACCCGCCAGCGTTGCCGCCCGGTCCCCCACCGACGCGCCGGCGTCCGTATAGGCCGCATCCGCGATCGAGGCGGTATCGCCCGCGCTGCTTTCGACCGCGATCGTCGCACCCAGCGCGATGAACTTTTTCACGGTTTCGGGCGTGGCCGCGACGCGCTGTTCGCCGTCCGCATGCTCTTTCAGGACGGCGATCTTCATCAGTGCGCGATCAGCCAGATGACCAGTGCGGCGACGATCGCCACGGCGACGCTGCCCCATTTCATCATCGTGGTGACCTTGCCGTAGGTCGCCACATGCGCGTTCATGTTCCCGTCGCCGGCCATCGCCTCATCCCTTATCGTTCGGTTATCCCTATCCTGCCCCCCCGGCATCCTCAAGTCCATCACCGCGCCGGTCCATCACCGAGCAAGTCTCTCACTGGCAGGCTTAAGTCGCCCTTTACCCCCGCGCGCTAATCATGGCCCGATACGGGACGGGAATCGCCATGACGCGCAACGGGCAGCGCCTATTATTGCTGATCGACGACGAGCCCGCGCAGCGGCGGCTGGTGGCGGCGCTGGCCGCGCGCAACGGCTGGCGCGCGATCTTCGCCGCCGATGGCGAGATGGCGATCGCGACTCTCGGCACGCAGGACGGGATGCAGCTCGACGCGATCGTGTTCGATCACTGGGCGCCCACTGCCGACGCGGGCGGGGTCATTGCCGCGCTGCGCGAACGGCGTCCCGCGCTGCCGATCCTGATGCTGACCGCCAACGGGTCGGTCGCACACGCGGTTGCGGCGATGCGTGCGGGCGCGACCGACTTTCTGGTCAAGCCGCTCGCGCCCGAACGCTTCCTCGCCGCGCTCGACGCGGCGGTGGCGGGCACCGCGGCGGGCGAGCTGCGGCCGCTGACCGAGAAGATTCCGGCGTTGCTCGCGTTCGACGAGATCGTCGGGTCGTCGCCCGATTTCCGCGCCGCGCTGGCGATCGCGGCCAAGGCGGCACGCGCGCGCGTCGCGGTTCTGCTGGAGGGCGAAAGCGGGGTCGGCAAGGAGGTGATCGCCGAGGCGATCCACGCCGCATCCCCCCGCGCGAAGCGGCCGATCGTCACCGTCAATTGCGGCGCGATCCCCGCCAACCTCGTCGAATCCGAGCTGTTCGGGCACGAAAAGGGCGCCTTCACCGGTGCGTTCGAACGCAAGATCGGCCGGTTCCTCGACGCCGACGGCGGGACGCTGTTCCTGGACGAGATCGGCGAGATGCCGCTAGAGGCGCAGGTGAAGCTGCTGCGCGTGCTGCAGACCGGCGACGTGCAGGCGATCGGCGCGCGGCATCCGCGTCAGGTCGATGTCCGCGTGATCGCGGCGACCAACCGGCCGCTGCTCGACGAGGTCGAGGCGGGGCGGTTCCGCGAGGATCTCTATTACCGGCTGAACGTCGTCCAGGTCGCAATCCCGCCGTTACGCGAACGCACCGGCGACATCCCGGCGCTGGCGCGGCACCTGCTGGCGCGGATCGCGCAGCAACCCGGACTTCGGCCGCTCGGCATCACCGACGACGCGCTCGCGCTGCTCGTGCAATATGACTGGCCCGGCAATGTCCGCCAGCTCCAGAACGCGCTCTTCCGCGCCGCGGTGCTGTGCGAGGGCGCCGCGCTGACCAAGGCCGATTTCCCGCAGATCGCCGCGCTCGGCAACCGCCAGCGCGGCCCCGCGGCGGCGGCGGCGGGCGGCGGCGGCGTCACCCTGTTCCGCGCCGACGGAAACCTGCGCGCGCTGGAGGAGATCGAGGCCGACGTCATCCGCCTCGCGATAGGCCACTACCGCGGCCGCATGACCGAGGTCGCGCGGCGGCTGGGGATCGGGCGGTCGACGCTGTACCGCAAGCTCGGCGAACTGGGCATCGACAACGCGGCGTGAATGCGCCTGATGTTGGTGTAGAGGCGACGACATCTCACCCGTCGTCCTGGACACTAGAGCCAAGCGGGGCCGTTCGAGACCCTGGATCTGACCTCCGTCAGGATGACGAAAACTGGTGGTTAGCGGACTAAGGCCATCGGCAACCGCTCGGCACACAAGCTCCACTCGTGATCAGCCAGCGGCCATAGATTACACCTGCAGAGAACAGGCATATTGCTCCGGCGAACGCTATAGCGCCCCAAATCCACCTGCGGCGCTTCGTTGTCGGTTTCGAGTCCATACAGCTACCATCGGGTACCGCGCCAATGTCCGCAACTGGGCGTTAGCCGACATGACCACCTCAATCAGGGGCGTCAGACCGACAAGATTTGGACACTCTCACCAGAGCTGCGCCCTCCGCTGTCCCGCTATTTTCCGCTGTCCTACACGGGCCGGTAGTGCAATCGTCTGCTCAAGTCTTTGAAGCCGTCGATACCCAAGGCCATCCGAACGCGGAATCACATGCGCGCGTGACTTTTGTGACCTTTCGGCCGCCCGTGCCGCTACCACAACACCCCCTTGACCGGCGTCAGCGGCTCGGGCGCGGGGTCGCCGATCGCCTGGAGCAGGTCGATCTCGATCGTCCGGCACATCGCGGTCAGCGGCACGTCGTGGATCGTGTCCGCGAACGGATCGACCAGATCGTCGCCGATCTGCAGCACCGCCAGGAACATCAGCCCCGCGATCGTCGAGCCGACCGGGGTCGCGAAGCCCAGCGTCTCGACCAGCCCGATCGGCAGCAGGATGCAGAACAGGCGCGTGAACACGCTCGGGAAGAACCGGTACTGGTTGGGCAGCGGCGTGTTCTTGATCCGCTCCATGCCGCCCTGCGCATTGGCGATGTCGACCAGCACGCGTTCGAACTGCGTCTGCTGGATGGTGTCGATCCAGCCGTTGCGGCGGCAGATGTCGATACGGCGTCCGGTGCCGTCGAGCAGGCCGTTGGCGATGTTGGTGCGGGCCAGCGCGAACGATGCCTCGTCCTCCGACAGGAAGCGCAGCACCTCGGGCGGCGCGGGCTGACGCCGCAATTGGCAGCGTAGCGCGTTCACATAAGCGATCTGACGCAGCACGATCGTCCGTTTCATGTCGTGCCCCTCGGGTTCGGGCAGCATGTTGCGCGTCATCCGCGCCAGGCTGCGCGACGCGTTGATCATCAGCCCCCACAGCCCGCGGCTCTCCCACCAGCGCTGATAGGCCGAATTGTCGCGGAACCCCAGGAACAGCGCCAGCGCGGTGCCGAACAGCGTCAGCGGCAGCGACGGCGCGTGGAACGGCAGGACGTAATAGGTGACGGTGACGACCACGTCCCAGACGAACAGCCCGAGCAGCGGACGCCAGACCTCGCTGAGGATCTGGCTGAGACGCGGCGTGGCGGTGACGATCAAAAGGGCGGCTCCAGTTTCATGAAAAATCTGTCATGCCCGACGCGGCACTATGCTGCAACGCGGCGGAGACAGTCAGGTTGCGGAGAGCGCTTGATCGCGCAGGCCGCGCCAGACCTTCAGCGCCTGCACGGTCTCGGCGACGTCGTGGACGCGCAGCATCTGCACGCCCGCATCGGCGCCGCGCAGCGCCAACGCGATCGACCCGCCGAGCCGCTGGTCCGCGGGTGCCTCGTTCGACAGCGCACCGATCAGCCGCTTGCGGCTAGCGCCGAGCAGGATCGGGCAGCCGAGTCCGTGGAAGATCGCGAGACCGTTCAGCAGCGCGAGGTTCTCGGCGAGCGTCTTGCCGAAGCCGATGCCCGGATCAACGATGATCCGCGTGGGGTCGACGCCGCCTGCAACCACCGCGGCGATGCGCGCCTCGAGCCAGTTGAACACCTCGGTCAGCACGTTGCCATAGCCGCCGCTACCATGCCCGCCGGCCTTGGGGTCGGGCGAGTGCATCAGGATGACCGGGCAGCCGCTCCGCGCGACGACGCCCAGCGCGCGGTCGTCCCACAACAGCGCCGACACGTCGTTGACGATATGCGCACCCGCGGCGAGAGTCGCCTCCATCACCGCGGCTTTGCGCGTGTCGACCGAGACCAGCGCACCACTGGCGACGAGCCGTTCGGTGACGGGCAGCACGCGCGCGATCTCGTCGCCTTCCCACACCGCGGCGGCACCGGGGCGGGTCGATTCGCCGCCGAGATCGATCAGGGTCGCACCCGCCGCCGCCATGTCGACGCCGGCGGCCGCAGCGTCGGCGCCGTGCTTGCCGCCGTCGGAAAAGCTGTCGGGCGTGACGTTGAGGATCGCGGCCACCACCGGCTGGTCGAACCGCAGCGTCCGGCTGCCGAGCGTGAGGGGGGGGCGCGGCGCGATGATCGCCGCGTGGAGCCGCGCCGCGCGCTCGCCGAGCGCGATCGCCTCGGCAAGCGGCAGGGTACGGCGGGTGCGGCCCTCGATCACCTCATAGGCGGCGAACCACGTCATCCCGCCCGCAAGCCGCGCGACGCTGCCGTCGGGGTGAGTCGCCGGCGTGTCGACGAACTGGACGGGGCGGAGGTGGAGGCTGGTCATATCGTGTCCTGCTCCCCTCCCTGATAGGGAGGGGCCGGGGGGGGCGGCTCGAGACGGAACGGCGCGCCCGCCCAGAACCGACCCACCCCCTACCCCCTCCCTTTCAGGGAGGGGAAGACTCAGATCGTCGTCGCCAGCAGATAGGTCTGCCGAAGCGTATCGATCGGCTTCAGCCCCTCGGGCGTCTCGTGGTGCCAGAAGCTCCACCCGTTGCACGCCGGCGCGTTCTGCAGCGTCGAACCCAGTTTGTGGATCGACCCGATCGTCCCGCAATCGCTCAGCAACGAGCCGTCCGCGCGCACCGCTGCGCGCCACCGCCGCTTTGCGTCGGTCAGCACCGATCCGGGCGCCAGATAGCCATTCTCGACCAGCACGCCGAACGCCACCTTGGGCTGTGCGCGCGGGCTCATCATCGTCGACAGCGCCGATTCGTCGAGCGGCAGCGCGGCTTCGATCCGCTCCAGTGCCGCCTCGATATAATCGCCCTCGCGCTCGATCCCGATCCAGTGCCGCCTCAGCCGCTTGGCCACCGCGCCGGTCGTGCCGGTGCCGAAGAACGGGTCGAGCACGACGTCGCCGGGCTGCGTGCAGGCGAGCAGGATGCGGTACAGCAGCGCCTCGGGCTTCTGCGTGGGGTGCACCTTGGTGCCGTTCTTCTTGAGCCGTTCGGGACCGCCGCAGATCGGGAATTCCCAGTCGGAGCGCATCTGCAGCTCGTCGTTGAGCGTCTTCATCGACCGGTAGTTGAAGGTGTATTTCGCCTTCTCGCCCTTCGACGCCCAGATCAGCGTCTCGTGCGCGTTGGTGAAGCGCGTGCCGCGGAAGTTCGGCATCGGGTTGGCTTTGCGCCAGACGATGTCGTTGAGGATCCAG
The DNA here is from genome assembly GCF_036663615.1 of Sphingomonas rhamnosi. NCBI lineage: Bacteria > Pseudomonadati > Pseudomonadota > Alphaproteobacteria > Sphingomonadales > Sphingomonadaceae > Sphingomonas > Sphingomonas rhamnosi. Next base: position 700,959 of record NZ_JAXOJJ010000001.1, on the reverse strand, counting down.
TAGCCGAGATCCTGCACCGCGGCGCCGACGCGGAAAATGTTGTGGTAGCTGCCGATCACCCAGATCGTGCCGTCGTCCTTGAGGATGCGGTACGCCTCCTTGAGCCAGGCGCGGGTGAAGCGGTCGTACGCGGCGAAGGTGTCGAACTTGTCCCAGTCGTCGGTGACCGCGTCGACATGGGTGCCATCGGGGCGGAACAGGTCGCCGCCGAGCTGGAGATTATAGGGGGGGTCCGCAAAGATCATGTCGACGGACTTCGCGGGGAGCGCCTTCATAGCCGCGATGCAATCGCCGCGCAGGATCTGATTCAGCGGCAGTGTCGCGGGGGCTGCCGAGGCGACCTGCGGCCGCGCGATTTCGATCACACCCATTCGTCTGCCCCCAAAGTCGTGCGCATACCGTCGGAATCGGACGACTCCGTCAAGCAGGTTTTGGTTAAGCCTTTGCTACGTCGCGCCGTCGCCCGGTTCGGTCGACCGCCGTTTCCGCCAGATATTGAGTCGCCGCGCGCATGCCGGCTCAAGCGGTAGCGGTGTTGCGCGAAAGACTCAGCTCGAGACTTGCGTAGGCGGCGGCGACCGGCGCGAAGCTGCGGCGGTGGAGCGGCGTCGGTCCGTGCTCGCGAAGTGCCTTCAGATGGTGCGGGCAGCCATAGCCTTTGTTCGAATGCCAGTTGTACATCGGATGCGTCTGCGCATGCGCGAGCATGATCGTGTCGCGGGTGTGCTTGGCAACGATCGACGCGGCCGCGATCGACCGCGACTTGGCATCGCCGCCGACCAGCGCGGTCGCGGCATGGCCCCAGCGCGGCAGGCGGTTGCCGTCGACAAGGACGTGTGCGGGGGCCTGGGCGAGCGCGTCGACCGCGAGCGTCATGGCCTTCATCGTCGCCCAATAGATGTTGAGCGTGTCGATCTCGTCCGCCTCGACGATGCCGATGCCCACGACGGCGCAATCCATCAGCCGCACGTACAGCTGTTCGCGGGTCGTGGCGGTCAGTTTCTTCGAATCGTCGATCCCGCGTGGCACGCCTCTTGACGGCAGGATCACGGCGGCGGCGACCACCGGTCCGGCGAGGGGGCCGCGGCCCGCTTCATCGACGCCGGCGACGGGCGCGGCGCAGAGGTTCTCGTGTTTCAGTCCTGGCATCGGTTGAACGGTATCTTTCCCAGCGCGTGTCCCATCGGCCCATGCCCTGCGCCCAGAGCCGGTGCGGCCGCAAGCGCCGCGCGGACGAACGCGATGGCCCGGCCGATCGCATCGGCGAGTGGCAGCCCGGCGGCAAGCCCGACGGCGATGCCGCTCGCGAGCGTGCAGCCGGTGCCGTGGCTGTGCTGCGTGTCGATGCGTGGATTGGCCCAACGGGTCTCGCCGTCGGCGGCGATCAGCCGGTCCTCGACGACCGCGCCGTCGCCGTGCCCGCCCTTGACGAGAAGAGCAGGACCCAACGCACGAACCGCAGCCTCGCCGCCAAGTGCCGCAAGTTCGGGAAGGTTGGGGGTGACGAGCGTCGCGAGCCGCATCAGGCGGTTGAAGGCCGCGATCGTGCCGGCGTCGGCGAGGACAGCGCCGGTGGTGGCGACCATCACGGGATCGAATACGATGGGCACTCTCCCCTCCCTGGAAGGGAGGGGGCGGGGGTGGGTTGGATTGGGGCAATCGAGATGTTCCGCGGGCTCTCCACCCACCCCCAGCCCCTCCCTTCCAGGGAGGGGAGCAAATTGCTCAAGATAACCCGCCACCGCGTTCGCCGTCTCGGCCGACCCGATCATGCCAATTTTCACTGCATCGACGCCGATGTCCGACACGACTGAATTAATCTGCGCCAGCACCATCGCGGTCGGGATCCGGTGCACCGCCTGCACGCCTGTCGTGTTCTGCGCGGTGATGGCGGTCACCGCGGTCATCGCATGGCCGCCGAGCATCGTGATCGTCTTGATGTCGGCCTGGATGCCGGCGCCGCCGCCGGAGTCCGATCCGGCGATGACGAGGATGCGGGGGATGGGCATGGCGTAGCTCTAGCCCAGCCCTACACCCGCCGTCACCCCGGACTTGGTCCGGGGTCCACCGAGCCGCGAATCAAAGCTGTGAGACGATGGGGCACAGTGGATGCCGGACCAAGTCCGGCATGACGAAGCTATTGGTTTGCGAGTGGCTCTTACGCCGCGCGCGCCTTGACGATCTTGCCCGGCTCGCGGGGTGGCTCGCCTTTGGGCAGCGCGTCGATCAGGTCCATGCCGTCGGTGACCTGACCCCAAACGGTATACTGCTTGTCGAGGAAGCGCGCGTCGTCGAACACGATGAAGAACTGCGAGTTCGCGGTGTCAGGCTGGTTGGTGCGCGCCATCGAGCACACGCCGCGGACATGCGGCTCGGCGGAGAATTCGGCCTTGAGGTTGGGCTTGTCGCTGCCGCTCATGCCGGTGCCGGTGGGATCGCCGCCCTGCGCCATGAAGCCCGGGATCACGCGGTGGAACACGACGCCGTCGTAGAAGCCATCATTCGCCAGCTCGACGATCCGCGCAACGTGGTTGGGCGCGAGATCGGGGCGCAGCTTGATCGTCACGTCGCCGCTGTCGAGCGTCAGCGTGAGCGTTTCGGGGGTGTCGGCCATTCGTCTTCTCCTGAATTGGTGCCCGGCAGATAGGGAGCCGTTGCCCGACTGGCAAATGCGTGCCGGGCGGGTTAGGGCCCATGACGACAGCATTCCGCAGCACAGAAGGGAGCCAGCCATGAGCGAGATCGAGCTTCCCGAGGCGGAAACCGAAACCCAGCTCGATGAAGACGACCGGCTGAAGCCCGAATTCGTCCGCGCCGTGCTCGACGCGGTCGAGGCGGGCGACACCGAGGGCGCGCGCTCGTTGGTCGAGCCGCTGCACCCGGCCGACATCGCCGATCTGTTCGAGCTGACGCCGCGTGAGGATCGCGCGGGCCTCGCCCATGCGGTCAGCGACCTGCTCGACGGCGACGTGTTCGCCGAGATGAACGATTATGTCCGCGAGGATCTGATCGACGCGCTGACCCCGACGGAGGTCGCCGATCTCGCGTCGGAGCTCGATACCGACGACGCGGTCGCGATCATCGAGGACATGGACGAGGACGAGCAGCGCGCGGTGCTGCGCGCGCTCGACCCCGACGATCGCGCCGCGATCGAGGAGGCGCTGAGCTATCCCGAGGAATCCGCCGGCCGCCTGATGCAGCGCGAGCTGATCGCGGTGCCCGAACATTGGACCGTCGGCGACGCGATCGATTATCTGCGCGGGCATGAGGAGCTGACCACCGATTTCTGGGAAATCTTCGTCGTCGATCCCGCGCACAAGCCGATCGGCAGCTGTCAGCTGTCGTGGATGCTGCGCACCCCGCGCGGGATCGCGATGGCCGATGTCATGAAGCGTGAGCAGACTCTGATCCCGGTCGATATGGATCAGGAAGAGGTCGCGCTGCGCTTTCAGAAATACGCGCTGATCTCGGCCGCGGTGGTCGACAATGGCGGCCGGCTGGTCGGCATGATCACGGTCGACGACATCGTCCACATCATCTCCGAAGAGGCGGGCGAGGATACGCTGCGCCTGGCCGGTGCCGGCGACGGCGACATCAACGAACCGATCCGGCTGACGGTGCGGACACGGATGACCTGGCTGGTCGTCAATCTGGGTACCGCGATGATCGCGTCGTCGATCGTCGGGCTGTTCCAGGGCACGATCGCGACCTTCGCGCTGCTCGCGGTGCTGATGCCGATCGTGTCGGGCATGGGCGGCAATGCCGGGACGCAGACGCTGGCGGTGGTGGTGCGCGCGATCGCGACCAACCAGCTGACCAGTTCGAACACGCGTTGGATGGTCTTACGCGAACTGCGCATCGCCACCGCGAACGGCGTCATGCTGGGGACGCTGATCGGCCTCGGCACCTTCGTGATCTTCGACAATCGCGACCTGTCGATCGTGATCGCCGCGGCGATGGTGATCAACAATGTGACCGCCGGACTCGGCGGCGTGCTGGTGCCGGTGACGCTGGACCGTTTCAATGTCGATCCGGCGGTGTCGTCGGCGGTGTTCGTGACGACGCTGACCGACACGATGGGGTTCTTCTCGTTCCTGGGATTGGCCGCCGCGTGGGGCCTGCACGGTTGATCGCGCGCCGTTAAAGGCCATTTTCCAATCGCATGGCATTACACCTGACCCCCCTCCATCTGACGAAGGTCGCGTTTGGCGCGGAGAGCGTCGAGCATCTGGCCGAACGGCTGCGGCTGCGCGGCGAGGAGGGGCCGGCGTTCCTCACCACGCGCTACCTGCCCAAGCGGCACGAAGAGATCGTCGGGCAAGGATCGATGTTCTGGATCCTCAAGCACCAACTGGTGGCGCGATCGGCGATCCTGGGGTTCGGCGAGGCCGAAGGCGGCCGCGTCGCGATCCATATCGATCCGGTGCTGGTGCTGGTCCAGGCACGCCCCAAGCGTGCACACCAGGGCTGGCGCTATCTGGAGGGCGCGGATGCGCCGGTCGATCTGGGCGGCGATGCCAGCGGGCTCGACGTCATGCCCGCGGCTTTGGTGTGCAAGCTGGCGGAGCTGGCGTTGATCTGAGCCCAGTCGTAAATGCCGTCACCCCAGCGCAGGCCGGGGTCTCGTGCGGCGAGCGCGCGCTTTCGAAACGGGAGACCCCAGCCTTCGCTGGGGCGACGAACGGGGCTAACGACCGCAGCTTACCGGACCACCCGCGGGCGCCTTCACCAGGCATTGCGCCGGGCCCGTCACCGTCACCATGCCGAGCCCGGTGTTGGTCACCTGCGCGCTGCCGCTCGCCATGGCTTTCGTCTCACCCACGCCGTCGAGCACCACCGTCAGGTCGCGCACCGCCAGCGTCGACGCGTCGATCACGCCCGGCCCGCTGGTGGTCAGCCGCGCGCGCGCGGCGCGGCCGCCCACGGTCATCTGGCCGGTGCCCAATACCGTCGCGTTCAGTTGATCGGTATCCGCCTTGGCCAGCGACAGGCTGCCAGCGCCGCTGACCGACAGGTCGACGCGCATCGCCTTCATCCCGCTGATCGTCAGCCGACCGCCCGCGACGACGACGGCGGACACCAGATTGGGGGTCGACAGCGTGACAACGATCGGGCCCTTGGCCGCGCCCGCTTGTTCGCCCCAGCCATTGGTCCCCTGCGCGACCACCAGAGTCGATCCCGTCACGCGGACCTGGACTTCATCGGTGGCGTGCACGTCGCCGGTGATGGTCGCGCCCGGCGAGCGTCCGGTCTGGACCCGGACCTCGAACGGACCGTCGATGCGGATGCGTTCGAAGCTGCCCACCGAGACGGTCCGGGTCGCGGCTGGCGCGGCCGCGGGGACGAAGAGCAGCGCGAGCAGGAGACATCTCATGACCCGAGCCTCGCGCGTCCGCGCTGACGATGCAAGTCGGGGCGCAAGTCGGAGCGCCAAGTCAGCTCGCGCAGCGGACCGTGCCGGACCCCATCTTCGACACCGTGCAGCGCGCATTCGGACCGAGGTCGACGTCCCCGGATCCCATCATGTCGACCGTTGCGGCGCCGTTGACGACCGCGCGGACGCCGCCCGACCCGGCGATCTCGATGCGCGCCGACTGCGCCTGCAGCGCGCGGCCGTCGATATCGCCCGATCCGGCGATCTCGACCGTCAGCGCTTTCGCGGCGCCGGCGGCGGTGGCATTGCCCGATCCGGCGATCGAGAATTTGGCCTCGTCGACCTGGAGCGCGGCCAAGCGCAGGTTCCCCGATCCCGCGATCCCGCCGTCGAATTTGCTGCCCTCGACGCGATCGACCGCGAGCGTCCCCGATCCGGCGACATTGGCTTCGGTCAATCGCGGAAGGGTCACGAACACCTTGACCTTGCTGCCCTTGCCCCAGTTCATCCCCGTCCGGTTCTTGCGGCCGACATTCAGCGTCGATCCGTCCAGGTCGATGCGGAGCTTGTCGAGGTCCTCGGACGGCCCCTCGGCGCGAACCGAGAAGCCGGGGCCGACGCGGACGTCGATATCGTCCGACCCGCGCAGGTCGATGCCGGTGAAATCGGCGACCTGGAATGTTCGCATCGAACCGCTGCCCTGCGCGGCCACGCCCGGCCCCTCGGCCTCTCCGCTTGAACTGAAGGAACAGGCGGCGAGCGGGATGATCAGGCCGAGCGTAAGCAGCTTCATGGCAATCTCCTGTGTGTTGCCTGCACAATACACCGGTTTGGATCGTAGGTACAATAAAAAAAGGGCGGCCCCGCGGGACCGCCCTTTTATATCCTGAACCGGATGCTCCCGTTATGCGGGCACCTTGTCCTTGTTGTAGATCGCGGCCGCGGCGCGGAGAATCTCGAGGATCTTCTCCTGCGCCTTGGGCTCGTCGATCTCTTCCATCGCGGCGAGTTCGCGCGCGAGGCGGCTGGTCGCGCCTTCGAAGATCTGGCGCTCGGAATAGCTCTGCTCGGGCTGGTCGTCGGCGCGGAACAGGTCGCGGACCACCTCGGCGATCGACACCAGGTCGCCCGAATTGATCTTCGCCTCATATTCCTGCGCACGGCGCGACCACATGGTGCGCTTGACCTTGGGCTTGCCCTTCAGCGTGTCCATCGCCTCGCGCATGGTCTTGTCCGACGACAACTTGCGCATGCCGACGCTCTCGGCCTTGTTGGTCGGCACACGGAGAGTCATGCGCTCCTTCTCGAACCGCAGCACATAGAGTTCCAGCGTCATGCCGGCGATTTCCGAGCGTTGCAGCTCGATCACACGGCCGACGCCGTGCTTTGGGTAAACGACATAATCACCGACGTCGAAGGACAGTGCCTTGGCAGCCATAGGGGGCCTTTCCGGGTCATGCCTCCACAAGGATACAGCTGCGAAGAACTCGCTGCTCGGCTATCCGGGAGGGGGTAGGGTTCGAACACACTCCAGCGGGCACGATCCATCGCGCCCGTCACGGACCCATTTAACAGCTTTACACCAAAAATACCAGCCGATCGTGGCAGCGCGGTTGCCCCAAGTCGGAACGGAAACCGCGCTTAGTCGCCGGCGCCCGGCTCGGGCGAGAAATACTTGTCGAACTTACCCTCGACGCCCTTCATCGCGTCGGCATCGGGCGGCGTCTGGTTCGCGTTGCGCGTGACGTTGGGCCATTGCGCCGAGAAGGTAGTATTGAGCTCGAGCCACTGTTCGAGCCCGCTCTCGGTATCCGGCAGGATCGCTTCCGCCGGGCATTCGGGTTCGCACACGCCGCAGTCGATGCACTCACTGGGGTTGATGACGAGCATGTTCTCGCCTTCGTAGAAGCAGTCCACGGGGCACACTTCCACGCAGTCCATGTACTTGCAGCGGATGCAGGCATCGGTGACGACGTAGGTCATTCTGGGCTCCCTTGGCCGGACTCCGGCACGAACAGCGGTCGACTATGCGCGGTTCCGCATGACGTCAATGTTATCCGGGCAATCCTATCCCGCATGGATGGTGTCAGAGGTCGTCGGCTGCGCCCGCTATCAGATCCTGGTAACACGCCTGCGCTTCGGGGGGCGGGCCGCGACGGACCGGCAGCGCCTCGATGCGGATCACGCGGACGCGGTCGTTGGCGGCAAAGGTCAGCACGTTGCCGATCCGGACCGGGCAATGCGCGCGGTCGATCGCGCGGCCGTCGATCCGCAACCGGCCCTTCTCGGCGATCGCCTGCGCCGCGCTGCGCGTCTTGGCAAGGCGTACGAACCACAGGAAGCGGTCGATCCGCATCCCGTCAACCATGCCGGACCCGGGATGCGAGCGCGGCGAACGCGCCCGACATCGCGGTGTCGGGCGATGGCGGCGGCGCCGCCTTGGCGGGCGGGCGGCCGCGCCACACCCAGCGCGGAGTGTCACCGGGAATGGCGCGGAAGCCGAGTTCGCTCATCAGCCGTTCGAGCGACGCCGCGTCGAGCCCGATCGAGGTGGCGAGCGCCGGGTTGGGGGCGAACGGCGTGCGGCCGTCTCGTGCGTCGTGCGCGGCGCGGGCGACGCGCTCGACCAGATCGACCCGTACCGCCTGATGCGCGAGCGGACGAAACCCGCTCTCAAGCCCGGCGCTTGCCCGCGGCAGTACCGTTGCGCCGTCCGGGGTGACCGCAGGAGTCGTTCCGCGGGTCGCGAGCAACGCGCGGCGCCAGCGTGCCGCCTCGGGCTTGAACAGTCGTGCATCGAACACGTCCAGCGCGCCGATCGTGACGCCCATCGTCCGCAGCCGCTTGCGCTCGTCGGGAAGCAGCGCGTCGAGCGCGGCGCGCAGCGGAAGCCGCGGCGTCGTCCCCGCCGCCGCCTCGATCGCCGCCGCCACCACGCGCAGTGCGGGCGTCGCCTGCGGATCGCGCGCGACCTCGGCAAGGCGGACCAGCGCGCCGACGCGCCGCCCGAGCATCGTCGCCAGCCACGCGCCAAGTCGCACCTGCACGCGCTCGCGCATCGTTCGATCGAGGCAATCGAGATCGCGGTCGAGCACCAGCTTCGGCCGCGCGAGCGACCCGCCGACCCCAAGCGTCGCGACGCGGTGCCCCGCCCAGACGATCCCCGTCTCGGCCAGCGTGATGTCCGTATCGGCCGCCTCGACCAGCGCCTGACCGCGCCGCGCCCGTTCGCCCGTCAGCCGTTTTTCCGCGGCGGCGAGCAGGAGCCGCTTGTCGCTCGCGCGCGCATCGGCGGCGACGGTGAAGCGGAACCCGTCGAGGCGACCGATCGCATGGTCCTCGACCATCACCTCGCCTTCCGCGCCGATCACCACAGGTAACGAAGACGCGTCGGCGCCGATCTGGCGCATCAGCGCCGTCGTGCGTTTGTCGACGAAGCGCTGCGTGAGACTCGCGTGGAGCGCATCGGATAGCCGTTCCTCCAGCGCGGCGGTGCGCCCCGCCCAATGCGCGGGGTCGGCGAGCCAGTCGCTGCGCTGCGCGATATACGCCCAGCTGCGCGCGGCGGCGATCCGCCCGGCGATCACCTCGACATCGCCCGCGACGGTATCGAGCCGCGCGATCTCGTCGGCGAACCACTGGTGCGGGATATGGCCGCGTGCCTCGCTCAGATGCCCGAACAGCCGTGAGACGAACCGCGCATGCGGATCGAGCCCTGTCTTGCGGAAATCGGGAACCCCGCACGCGGCCCACAGCCGCGCGACCATCTTCGGATGCCGCGTCCGCTCGCGCACCCAGCCTTCCTCGGCGAGCCGCTTGAGTATGCCAAGATCGAGTGCCTGCGGCGCGGCGCGCAGGACGCCGGAGGGCGGGCGCGCTTCGAGGCTGGCGATCAGCGCGTCGACGCTGGAGAAGTCGGGTTCACCCTGCCGCCAGTAGAGATTCTCAAGCCGCGGGAAACGGTGCTCCTCGATCGCCAGCACTTCCTCGGGAAGGAACGCGCCGGGACCGTCCTCCGACAGCGCGCCGAACGTGCCGTCGCGCTGGTGCCGCCCGGCGCGGCCCGCGATCTGCGCCATTTCGGCGACGGTAAGCCGCCGCTGGCGCTTGCCGTCGAACTTGTCGAGGCTGGCGAACGCGACATGCGCGACGTCCATGTTGAGCCCCATCCCGATCGCATCGGTGGCGACCAGATAGTCGACCTCGCCCGCCTGGAACATCGCGACCTGTGCGTTGCGCGTGCGCGGCGAGAGCGCGCCCATCACCACCGCTGCGCCACCGCGAAGCCTGCGCAACATCTCGGCGACGGCGTAGACTTCCTCGGCGCTGAACGCGACGATCGCGGAGCGCTTGGGCAACCGGCTGATCTTCCGCGCCCCGGCATAGCTCAACGTCGAGAAGCGCGGGCGGTTGACGATCTCGGCGGTCGGCACGAGCGACTTGATCATCGGCCGCAGCGCTTCGGAGCCGAGGATCATCGTCTCCTCGCGCCCGCGCGCGCGCAACAGCCGATCGGTGAAGACATGCCCGCGCTCGGGATCGGCGCCGAGCTGCGCTTCGTCGATCCCGACGAACGCGACGTCGCGGTCGGGCATAGACTCTGCCGTGCACAGCAACCAGCGCGCGTCCGGCGGCGTGATCTTCTCTTCGCCGGTGATCAGCGCAACGCGGTTGGCGCCCTTGATCGCAACGACGCGGTCGTAGACTTCGCGCGCCAGCAGTCTCAGCGGAAAGCCGATCATCCCGCTCGAATGCGCGCACATCCGCTCGATCGCGAGATGCGTCTTGCCCGTATTGGTCGGCCCCAGCACCGCCGTGATCACCCCGGACGCATCGTCGTTCATGCCTGCAACATCGGGGGTTGCGGGCAGGCTTGCAATGACTTGGCGCAAGAGCCGGGCATATCGTGTTCGGCTGCTCCCCCCGCCGACGCCATACGACTCGACGGCGCAATGACGTTCGATCACACGCACATTCCGGGTGTAAATCACCCCTATTTCGTTGGTTCCTCGAGCGTCGGCAGGCCGCCCGTACTACGCCACGGACTGCCGCAAAGGAGTGCTTCGAGCGACCCGGTTAATTTGACTTTAGCATCTCGTATCCACAACCCCCGCGCGGACAGCCGAGCAACTGGCGTCCCTTGCGAAAGTGCCTGCGTGTTTGTTCGTGATGATCAAGGACTGGAGCTTGCTGGCGGGACCAACGCCCGGGCATTCGGCCGTGCGATCCTAGCGTACCAGGCGCCGACCCGGCTCGAAACGCTGCGCGATACGCTGTCACATATCGATTGGGTCCCCGATCTCGGGTCGCGCGTCGGATCGCGCGAATGGTGGCGGGGATTGGCGACCTGCGCTGCGTTGTGCGCCGCAACCTGGATGCTGTCGCCTGGCGTCCGCCCGCTGATCGGTGCCGTACCCGCGCCGCTGGCGGGCGCCGAATGGGATGAATCACGCGCGCAGGCGATCTCGCCGCTCGCGCTCGGCGCCGCCACCGGCCGCCATATGGCGGCGAACGACCTGGTCGCGCCGTTGGCCGAGGCGCCCGAACGCCCGACCGTCGAACTGTCCGCGACGCTCGGCGAAGGCGACGCGCTCGATCGCGCGCTGATCCGCGCCGGTGTCGGGCGAAGCGACGCGGAGGCCGCCGCCGCGCTGGTCTCGCAGGCGGTCAACCCCGACGACATCAAGGCCGGCACCCGGATCGCGCTGACGCTCGGCCGCCGCGCGGATCGCACCGTCGCGCGGCCGCTCGAGACGCTCGATTTCCGCGCGCGGTTCGATCTCGGCCTGTCGCTGACGCGTGCGGCGACCGGCCTGGCGATGACGCGCAAGCCGATCGCGGTCGATACCACGCCGCTGCGGATTCAGGGGCTGGTCGGCTCGAGCCTGTATCGCTCGGCGCGCGCCGCGGGTGTCCCGGCGAAGATCATCGAGGCGTATATCAAGGCGATGGCGACGCGACTGTCGATCGGCCGCGACGTCACCGCAGCGGACCGTTTCGACCTCGTCGTCGCACGCGAACGCGCCGCGACCGGCGAAACGCGGATCGGCGATCTGCTGTTCGCCGGGCTCGACCAGGGGCGGCGCACGCTACAGCTGGTACGCTTCGGTGCGGACCCGTCCAACGCGGACTCGGCGATCGGCGGCTGGTTCGACGCGAACGGCCAGACCGAGCGCCGCGCGGTCTCGGGCATGCCCGTCGCGGGGCGGATCACCTCGAGCTTCGGTTTGCGCATGCATCCGCTGCTGGGCTTCACCCGGATGCACAAGGGGCTCGACATCGGCGCGCCCTATGGAGCGCCGATCCACGCGATGACCGACGGGGTCGTCGCGTTCGCCGGGCGTACCGGCGGCTACGGCAATTTCGTCAAACTGGTGCATGGCGGGGGCATGGCGAGCGGCTATGGCCATATGAGCCGCATCGCGGTGCCGGCGGGCACCCGCGTGCGGCAGGGCCAGCTGATCGGCTATGTCGGCTCGACGGGCATGTCGACAGGCCCCCATTTGCACTGGGAGGTCTGGCGCAACGGCGCCGCGATCAATCCCCGCGCGGTATCGTTCACCAGCGTCGCGGCGCTGTCCGGGGAACAGCTACGCGCGTTCAAGGCCAAGGTCGCGCGGTTGCTGGCGGTGCGGGTCGGGGCCTAGACCCCCGAGGCGATCGTCTTGATCAGCCAGTCGTGGAACAGCTTTACCGGCTTTTGCTGCAACGCCCGCGGGCGGCACACGAACCAATAGCTGTACGGGCTCTCCACCTCGATATCGAACAGCCGTACCAGCCGCGGGTCGTTGGCATCCTCGAAATGGCTTGCATGCATGAACGCGATGCCCAGCCCTTGCGCCGCCGCCTCGAGCATCAGCGCGCCCGAATCGAAATGATCGATCGCCAGCGGATCGATATCCTCGAGCCCCGCCGCCGTGCGCCAAGCGGTGAAGGTGTCGGGCATGTCGCGGTGCAGCAGCGCGGTCAGTTCGGACAATTGCGCGGGGCGGATCACCGGATCGGCGCGGTCGAGCAGCGAGCGCGCGCCGATCACATACACCGAATTGCGATCGAGCCGCTTCGCGTAGAGCGTCGGGTCGATCTCGCGCTGCAACGCGATCACCGCGTCGAGCCCGTCGCCCAGCCGCGACACGCCGTGCCCCGCGGTGTCGATGTCGAGATGCAATTCGGGATGCGAGATGCGCAGCTCGCCCAGCCGCGGAAACAGGCGTTGCGACGCGAACAGCGGCAGGATGCCGAGCCGCAACCGCAGCACTTCGGTACCGCTGGTCATCGATTCGACCGCGTCCGACAGGCTGTCGAGCACCGGCGCGATCTGCGCGAGTAGCCGCTCGCCATCGCCGTTGAGCACCATCGCCTGGTGGCGACGTGCGAACAGCGGCTTGCCGATAAAGCGTTCCAGGCTTTGCACGCGGCGGCTGAGCGCCGGTGCGGACAGTGCGAGATCTTCGGCGGCCGCCTTGATCGACCCGAGCCTGGCGACCTGCACAAAGGCCTCGATGGCTCCCAATGGAGGCAGTCTGCGCATGGTCACCTCCCCCGGAGTCGTTATGTGCAATCGTACCGACGATTGCGTGAACTGCAATCGTAGTGATTCCTTTCGCACTTGCAACATGAACCGCCGTCGGCGAAAACGATCTCGCCTTTCAGGCATCCTCTCCTAAAAACTTTCATGGGCTGGCCTTTCGGGGCTGGCCCTTTTTTTGTCGTTTCAAGTCCTAACCGGCCGGGAACCGGGCTCCTATCTCACGCGCTACCAAGCCGAAGGGATCATCATGGCCGACAGCGAAACCCCCACCCGGAAGATCCAGGTGGCGAATTCCCGTGCCGAGGACAGCGGCCGCGGGCTGGCGCATCTGCCGCGCGCGCTGATGGCGGCGCTGCAGATCGCCGAGGGCGACGTGATCGAGATCGTCGGCAAGCAGAACACGCCCGCGCGCGCCGTCGGGCCGTATCCCGAGGACGAGGGGCTCGACATCGTTCGCATCGATGGCTTGCAGCGCGCGAACGCCGGCGTCGGGTCGGGCGATTTCGTCGAAGTCCGGAAAGCCGAATCGAAGCCCGCGACGCGGGTCGTCTTTGCGCCGGCGCAGCAGAATCTGCGGTTGCAGGGATCGACCAACGCGCTGAAGCGCACCTTTCTCGGCCGGCCGCTCTGCCAGGGCGACATCGTCGCGACCGCGGGGCACCAGCGCGTCGGCAACATGCCGCCAAACGTCCAGCAGTTCATGAACGCACCGGCCTATGCGTTGCAGGAAATTCGCCTCGCGGTGATCGCGGCGAGCCCCAAGGGCGTCGTGCATATTGACGAGAATACCGAGATCGAGCTGCGGCCCGAATATGAGGAACCGTCCGACGCGCGCCGGGCCGACGTCACCTATGACGATATCGGCGGCATGGCGCAGACCATCGACCAGTTGCGCGAGATGGTCGAGCTACCGCTGCGCTACCCCGAGCTGTTCCAGCGCCTCGGCGTCGATCCGCCCAAGGGCGTGTTGCTGCACGGCCCGCCCGGAACCGGCAAGACGCGGCTTGCGCGCGCGGTCGCCAACGAATCGGACGCCCAGTTCTTCCTGATCAACGGGCCGGAGATCATGGGCTCGGCGTACGGCGAGTCCGAGGGCAAGCTGCGCCAGGTGTTCGAGGAAGCCGCCAAGGCCGCGCCGTCGATCGTCTTCATCGACGAGATCGACTCGATCGCGCCGAAGCGCGGGCAGGTGTCGGGCGAGGCGGAGAAGCGGCTCGTCGCGCAGCTGTTGACGCTGATGGACGGGCTCGAATCGCGCGCCAACCTCGTGGTGATTGCGGCCACGAACCGTCCGGAAGCGATCGACGAGGCGCTCCGGCGTCCTGGCCGGTTCGACCGCGAGATCGTCGTCGGCGTCCCCGACGAACGCGGGCGCCGCGAGATCATCGGCATCCACACCCGCGGCATGCCGCTCGGCGACCGGGTCGATCTCGATGAACTCGCGCGCACCACCTACGGCTTTGTCGGCGCCGACCTTGCCGCGCTGACCCGCGAGGCGGCGATCGAGGCGGTACGGCGGATCATGCCGAAACTGAACCTCGAGGAACGCACCATCCCGCCCGAGGTGCTCGACGAACTGTCGGTGACGCGCGAGGATTTTCTGGGTGCGTTGAAGCGCGTCCAGCCCTCGGCAATGCGCGAAGTGATGGTGCAGGCGCCGACGGTGCGCTGGGCGGATGTCGGCGGTCTCGACGACGCGCAGATGCGGCTGAAGGAGGGCGTCGAGCTTCCGCTCAAGAACCCCGACGCGTTCCGGCGCCTCGGCATCCGGCCGGCCAAGGGCTTCTTGCTCTACGGCCCGCCGGGCACCGGCAAGACGCTGCTCGCCAAGGCGGTCGCGCGCGAAGCGGAGGCGAACTTCATCGCCACCAAGTCGAGCGACTTGCTGAGCAAATGGTATGGCGAGAGCGAGCAGCAGATCGCCCGGCTGTTCAGCCGCGCACGCCAGGTCGCACCGTGCGTGATCTTCATCGACGAACTCGATTCGCTGGTGCCCGCGCGGGGCTCGGGGGCGGGGGAGCCGCAGGTGACCGAGCGGGTGGTCAACACGATCCTCGCCGAGATGGACGGGCTGGAGGAATTGCAGTCGGTCGTCGTGATCGGTGCGACCAACCGCCCGAACCTGATCGACCCGGCGTTGCTGCGGCCGGGCCGGTTCGATGAGCTCGTCTATGTCGGTGTGCCGGACAAGGCAGGGCGCCGCCGTATCCTGGGCATCCAAACGCAAAAGATGCCGCTAGCTGAGGACGTCGATCTGGACGTTATCGCGGGCCGCACCGATCGGTTCAGCGGCGCCGATCTGGAGGACGTCGTTCGCCGGGCCGGGCTCGTTGCGCTGCGTCGCGCGATCGAATCGACGCAGGTGACGATGGCCGACTTCGAAAAGGCGCTCACCGAATCGCGCGCCAGCGTGACGCCGGAAACCGAGCGCGAATACGAACAGATGGCGGCGCGTTTGAAACAGGACGCAACCGCGATCCAGCCGATCGGCTTTGCGTTTCCGAAACGCGACGACTGACTGGCGTCATGCTGGACGTGTTCTGTCTCCGGAACACGTCCAGGACGGACTATCGCGCCCAGTGGTAGCTGCGCGTCACCTGGGTCACCGACACGGTGTACCAGTCATACCAGCGTGCACGCCCCGCCTCGCGGATCGCGCTGTGCTCGGCGTGCCCGCGCCATGCGATCGCCGCGGCCTCGTTCGCCCAATAGCTGACCGTGATCCCGATCCCGTCTGGCCCGCGTGCGCTGTCGACCCCGCGATAGCCGGGTTGCGCGGCGGCGAGCCGGTCCATCGCCTCCGCGGCTGCGGCATAGCCCGCGGCGTCCGCATCGGTGCGATGCGAGACGAAGATGACCGCGATCTGCCCGTTTCGGTCGTTCTGCATGCGCCCGCTTTTAGGCTCTGGCGGTTGCGTCGCAAGACGGGCGAGTGGGAACGCGTTACGCCGATGCAACCGCGGAGCTTGAAACGCGTTCGGAAATCGTGCGACGGAAGGGGCAAAGCTTCGCCAGCGTGCGAGCCCCTGAGATTAAGGAACGTGATGCCCAGTTCGACCACCGCCGCCCGACGTGCGCGCACCCGTCCCGCCGGCGTACCGTCCCCGTGGCAGATGTTCTTCCAGGGCTTTCTGAAACATCCGGTAATGGTCGGTTCGATCGTGCCGTCGTCGGACAAGCTGATTCGGAAAATGCTCGACCGGGTCGACTGGGCGAACTGCAAGCTGTTCGTCGAATATGGCCCGGGCGTCGGCACCTTCTGCCGCCCGATCCTCGATCGGATGGCGCCCGACGCCAAGCTGATCGTGATCGACACCAATCCCGATTTCATCCGCTATCTGCGCCATACGATCACCGACCCGCGTTTCTTCGCGGTACTCGGCTCGGCCGCAGACGTGCAGACGATCGTGACCGACCATGGCTTCGAGTCGGCCGATTACGTGCTGTCGGGCCTGCCTTTCTCGACGTTGCCCCCCGGCGTCGGCCCGGCGATCGCCGACGCCACGCACGCGGTGTTGCGTCCGGGCGGCGCGTTCCTGGTCTATCAGTTCAGCCCCAAGGTGAAGGATTTCCTCACCCCGCATTTCACCACGATCGACCACGACATGGAGTGGTGGAACGTGCCGCCGGCGCAGCTATACTGGGCGTGGAAGTCCTAGCGAAGGCGCAGGCTGCGCCTGCGAGCGAAGCGCATCGCTGCGCCCCACCTCTTACTCGTCAATCCCGAAATTCAATCCCCGCGACACATTCGGGTCGACCACAGCGACCAGGAAATACGCCCCGAACTGCTTCACCCGCTGTAGCCACCCGGTCTGCGCGCGGTAGGACTCCGCAGTGATCTCCGTCGACTTCGCCACCTCGCCATCGACATAGCCGCGCACATGCTCGGCAAACGCCGGGTCTTCGATCCGCAGCATCAGTTCCAGGTTGATGAACAGGCTGCGCATGTCGAAATTAGCCGAGCCGATATGGACCGCGTCATCGATCACATAGAGTTTGGTGTGCAGCTTGGTCGGCTGATATTCGAACACCCGCACGCCCTTGCGCAGCAACCCGGCATAGGTGAAGCGCGCCGCGGCGATCGTCGCAGTGTTGTCGGATTTGCTGGCGGTGACGATCCGCACCGCGGCGCGCCGCTTGCCCGCGCGGTCGAGCCGCCGCAGTAGCGCGGGGCTTGGCGTGAAATAGCCGGCGATGACGTCGATCCGGCTGCCCCCGCGCATGTCGTCCCGCACCGCGCGCGCCCAGGGTGACAGTTTGCGCGTCGGCCCACCGATCAGCCAGCGCGTCGTCCCCTGGCTCTCGCTCCACCGGGCCAGCGCCGCGTTGAGCCGGCGCAGCCGCCCCCTGCCATCGTGAATCCAGTCCTTGAGCGCATCGAAATAGCCCGCCATCCGTCCAGCCGCCGGCCCCTCGACCAGCAACCCCAGGTCGCGCCACGCTTGCTCGGCAACCGTGCCGAAATAATCGTCCTCGACGTTGAACCCGCCGATGATGATCCGGCATTCGTCGGCAAGTGCCAGCTTCTGGTGGTTGCGCAGCAGATAGCGGCGTCCGAAGCTGGCCGAGAAGCGGCAGACCCCCACGCCGGCTGCCTCGACCGGATCAAAGAAGCCGTCATCCGAGTCGTCGCTGCCGAACCCGTCGACGATCAGCGACACCGTGACGCCGCGCTCGGCGGCGGCGATCAGCGCCGCATTCACGCGCCGCCCCGATTCGTCGTCGGCGTAGATGTAATAGAGGATGCGCAGCGTACGCTCGGCGCCGTCGATCAGCGCGAGCAGCGCGTCGAGCCGCCGTGGGCCGGTGTCGAGCAGCGTCAGCGTGTTGCCATCGACGGTGAAGCTGGGTTGCGGCGCAGGCGTTTCCATGACGGCGCGTGATGGCCAGCACGCGCCGTCATGGCAAGTATGCGCATTTCTTGACTTGGCGCCGGCTGCAGCGTAGGCGACCCGTTCCCAATTATCGTTGTTGCGAGGAAGCGGCATGGCGCGCGTTACCGTCGAGGATTGCGTCGACAAGATCCCCAACCGGTTCGACCTGGTGCTGTTCGCAGCCCAGCGTGCGCGCCAGATCTCGGGCGGCGCCGAACTGACGCTCGAGCGCGACCGCGACAAGAACCCGGTCGTTGCGCTGCGCGAGATCGCCGACCAGAACGTCAAGCCTGCGCATCTCAAGGAGCAGGTGATCCAGGGTCTGCAAAAGGTCCGCGTCGACGACGACGACGAGGTCGATGCCGTCGGCAGCCTGTCCGCTTCGGCCGAGGCGCTCCGCCTGACCGCCGCCGCCCCGCCGCGGAACCAGAATCTGGGTGCCGATTACGAGGGGTGAGCATGAGCCAGCGATCTAACGCATAGCGTTAGATCGCGATCAGGCGAATGCCGGCCGGCGGGCAGAGCCCGACCGACGACGCGGCTTCGCCGCGGCGCTGAGATATGAACAAGCCCGTGGGTGACCCTCACGGGCTTTTTCGTGTCTGTTTCCCTGCCCGTTCGTACTGAGCGTAGTCGAAGCACAAGACCCGAACGCAGCCCTTCTACTTCGCTGAGGGCGAACGGGGATTAGACGTCCCAATCCGTCATGCCGGACGCGTTCCGGCATCCACCGTGCCGCATACTCTCAGGCCTCTTGGTACGCTGCACGGTGGACCCCGGACCAAGTCCGGGGTGACGAAGGGTTATTCCTCGTCGTCGTCGGCGACGGCTTCCCGCGAAGAACGTCCCTTGAACCCCTGCGCGACCACGAACCACTCGACCGATCCCTTGCGGCTCGCCGGCGGCTTCGCATGCTTCACGCTGTTGAAATTCCGCTTCATCTCGGCCACCAGCTGCGAATCCGCGCCCCCGGCAAACACTTTGGCCACGAACGCGCCGCCCGGCACGAGCACGTCGCACGCGAAATCGAGCGCGGTTTCGACCAGCGCCATCGTGCGCAGCGCATCGGTCTGCGGATGTCCCACCGTGTTCGCCGCCATATCCGACAGCACCAGATCCGGCGCGCCACCCAGCGCCTCGATCAGCTTCCCCGGCGCGGCATCGTCGAGGAAATCCATCTCCAGGATCGTCACCCCGTCGATCGGGTCGACCGGCAACAGGTCGATGCCCACCACGGTCGCACTGGGCAGCCGACGCCGCAACACCTGCGCCCAGCCGCCTGGCGCCAGCCCCAGATCGACGACGCGCTTCTTCCCGCGCAGGAACGCGAACCGCTCGTCGAGTTCGCTCAGCTTGTACGCCGCACGACTGCGAAAGCCGTCGGCCTTGGCGCGCTTGACGTACGGGTCGTTCAGTTGCCGCTCGAGCCAGCGCGTCGATTGCGGCGTGCGTTTCCGCGCGGTCAGCACGCGGGTATGCCCGCCGGAGCCCCCGCGACTCATGGCTTCTGCGCCCCCATCAGGCGGCGCAAGATGCCCTCGCGGATGCCGCGGTCGGCAATGCCGATGCGTTCGGCTGGCCACAAATCCATGATCGTCTCCAATATCGCGCAGCCCGCGACCACCAGGTCGGCGCGCTCGTTGCCGATGCACGGCAGTTTCGCCCGCTCCTCGATCGCCATGTGCGACAGGTCGGCGCTGATCTTCCGCATCGCGCTCGCGGGCACGATCAGCCCGTCGACCACCGCGCGGTCGTAATGGCTGAGCCCCAGATGCACGCTGCCGAGGGTCGTTACCGTGCCGCTGGTACCGAGCAGCCGCGGCCGATCGACGTCGCGCGGCAATCGGGCGGCGAAGTCGGCGAAGCTGCGTCCGACGATGTCGCGCATCCGCGCATAGGCATCGCGCCGCCCCTGTTCGCCGCTGCCGCCGCCGGCATGTTCGGTCAGCGACACCACGCCCCACGGCGCAGAATGCCAGTCGAGCACAGTCGGCAGGGTCGTCGACGTATCGATCAGCACCAGTTCGGTCGATCCGCCTCCGATGTCGAAGATCAGCGCAGGGTCGTCGCCCGGCTCGATCAGCGCGTGGCAGCCGAGCACCGCCAGCCGCGCTTCCTCTTCGGCCGAAATGATGTCGAGATGGATCCCGGTCTCTTCCAGCGCGCGCGCGATGAATGCTTCGCCGTTGGTCGCGCGCCGGCACGCCTCGGTCGCGACCGAGCGCGCCAGCGTGACGTTGCGGCGCTTCAGCTTGTCCGAGCAGACGCGCAGCGCGGCGATGGTACGCTCGATCGCCGCATCGCTCAGGCGCCCGGTCGCGGCGAGACCCTCGCCCAATCGGACGATCCGCGAAAACGCGTCGATCACCGCAAACCCGCCGTTCATCGGCCGTGCGATCAGCAATCTGCAATTGTTGGTACCCAGGTCCAGCGCGGCAAAGGCCTGCGCATCGGACCAACGGCCACGAGAGGGCCGGGTCGCCGCCGGACGGGCAGGAGTGTCCTGCCGGTACGGCATTCGGGCGGAACCATCCCCCATCGCCGCAAAACTCGCTATATATCTGCCGTCGCGGGACGATACCCGCTCGGTGCTTGCCTACAACGTAGCGCAGCACCGGCCCGAGAACAAGGTAAGCACCGCGCACGGTGCGCAAGGCGTTGACAGGACCGGAGCCGCCGCCTAGATCGCCGACCGCTGATGCCCCGTCGTCTAATGGTAAGACTGCGGTTTCTGATACCGCCTATTGAGGTTCGAATCCTCACGGGGCATCCAGCCTTCTCTCGCTCACGCGATTGAGAATCCACCACCTTAGATCGGATCGTGGCTCGCTCTTGACGGCCCCATTGGAACGCTCTGCGTGGGTTTGGTTAGCACGGCGCTAACCCTCAATTCGCGGAACGATCGCGGCGTCCGGCGGCTTGTGTCTCGTGTCTTTGCAAACGAACGCGAGAGGAATGACGATGAGCACCAATTTGGTATCCGCCGTATTCGATACCCATGCCGAAGCCGAACGCGCGGTGTCCGATCTCCGCAGCGCTGGGGTTCGCGACAGCGCCATTTCGATCGTTGCTCAGCATGATGGCAAGAACACCACCACCGATGGCAGCGGTGCCGACACGCAGGAGTTCGTCGGCAAGGTCGCCGCGGGTGCCGGGATCGGCACGCTGCTCGGCATCGCCGCGCTCGCGATCCCCGGCGTCGGCCCGCTGGTCGCGGCGGGTGCCATCGCGTCGGCGGCTATTCCCGCGGCGGCGGTTACCGGCGCAGCGCTGGGCGGCGCAGTCGGCGGCCTCGAGAAGGTGATGACCGACCACGGCGTCAGCCGCGTCGACGCGAGCTATTACGAGGGCCGCATCAACGAAGGCGGCGTCTTCGTCTCGGTCGACACCGGCGCGTCCAGCGTCAGCCCCGAAACGGCGTCGGACGTGCTGTATCGCTCGGGCGGACACAGCGCGACGCGGACCAAGGTTGCGATGGCATAACCGCCGCAGATTTCCGGAACCGATCGAACGAGGGGCGCTCCATAATCGGG
The DNA here is from genome assembly GCF_036663615.1 of Sphingomonas rhamnosi. Lineage (NCBI taxonomy): Bacteria > Pseudomonadati > Pseudomonadota > Alphaproteobacteria > Sphingomonadales > Sphingomonadaceae > Sphingomonas > Sphingomonas rhamnosi. Next base: position 679,647 of record NZ_JAXOJJ010000001.1, on the reverse strand, counting down.
GCGCCCTTTTTTCGTACCGCCGACCGTCGGTGGCGTTCAGGCCGGCTTTGCCAGCATCTTCTCTGCGCTGGTCTTCACGAACTCGCCGATCGGCCCCGCCATCATCGCCAGCATCATCGGGATCTTGACGATTCCGCCGACGCTCGTCTCGCCGATATCGAGATCGGCGGTGATCGTCTGACCCATCGCTTTGATCGCCAGCGCCAACCGATCCTCGCCCAGCCATCGCGGTACCACCGTCCCGCCGCCGGGGATGTGCGCCGCGAGTTTTGGTAGGCCCGCCTCGATCCGCCGCCGCGCCTCCTGCGCGCCGAGGTCATGGGGGATATCGAAGGTCATGTCGGCCATATCGGATGCTCGTCGGGGGGAGAGGCCGCAGCGGGTAGCGTCCGCGCCCTTTGGTCGCAAGCGCGTGGGCTCAGGGGGCGGGCTTCAGCTCGGCCAGCAGGGTGGGGATCAGTTCCGACACGGTAGGGTGGATCGGCACTGCCCAGCGCAGCGTGTCGAGCGGCTGGCCGGCGTGCATCATGTCGAGGATGCCGTGGATCGCCTCGTCGCCGCCGGTCCCCAGGATCGCGGCGCCGAGGATACGGCGAGTCTGCGCATCCGCGACGATCTTCATCAGCCCGGTCGTCTCGCCCTTCTCGACCGCGCGCGAGACGCGCGTCATCGGGCGGCTGGCGACAAGCAGCGGCCGGCCGGCCTCGCGCGCCTGCGTCTCGGTCATGCCGACGCGGCCGAGCGGCGGATCGGTGTAGAGCGCATAGCCGGGCAGCCGCTGGCTGAGCCGGCGGTCGCACAGGTCGAGCAGGTCGGCGGCGACGATTTCATAGTCGTTCCACGCGGTGTGCGTGAACGCGCCGCGGCCGTTGCAGTCGCCCAGTGCCCAGATACCCTGGACATTGGTCGCGAGCCGGTCGTTGACGGTGATATAGCCGTGCGCGTCGACCGCGACGCCAGCGGCGTCGAGCCCGAGATCGTCGGTGTTCGGGGTTCGGCCAACCGCGAGCAGCACGTGGCTGCCCACTACCTGCGGCTCGCCGTCGCTGCAGTCGACGCCGACCGCGATGCCGCCGGGATCGGGGGCGAAGGCGATGCAGGTCGCGCCGGTGCGCACCGTGATGCCCTCGGCCTCCAGCATCGCGCGGATCGCGTCGCTGATCTCGGGGTCTTCGCGTGCGATCAGTCGCGGGCCCTTTTCGACGATGGTGACTTGCGATCCGAACCGGCGGAACATCTGCGCGAATTCCAGGCCGATATAGCTGCCACCGACGATGACGAGATGCTCGGGCAGGACGTCCAGTGTCAGCAGGTCGGCGTTGGTTAGCGTGCGGACGTCATCGCTGCCCGGCATCGGCGGCCGGGCGGCGCGGCCACCGACGTTCAGGAAGATGCGCGGCGCGGTCAGTTCCTCGTCGCCGACCGCGATCGTCGTCGGGCTGGTGAGGCGGGCATGGCCGCGGATCAGCGTCAGTCCCGCCATGCCGGCCAGCCACGTTTCGTTGTTCTCGCGCGATGTCGCGGAAATCCGTTGCGCGCGCGCGATCACCGCGGGGAAATCGACCGTCACCGTGCCGGTGCCGACGCCGTACTCGGCGGCGCGGCGGGCGAGGTGCGCGGCATAGGCGCTCGCCACCATCGCCTTGGTCGGGGTGCAGCCGGTGTTGACGCAGGTACCGCCGATCTGCGCACGCTCGATCAGTGCGACGGTCATCCCCGCGCCGGTCAGCCGACCCGCCAGCGCCGGGCCCGCCTGGCCTGCGCCGATGACGATCGCGTCGAACCGCCTCACAATGCGGTGACGATCAGCGCGGCACCGAGGATCGCGACGATATCCTCGATCAGCGCCGCGGGCCGATCGCGTCCGAACGCCTGGGCAAGCCGCGCGCGCGCCGCGGCACCGCCATAGGTGCCGAGCACCGCGCCGACGATGCCGAGACCGACGCCGGGCCACAGGCTGCCGATCGACGCGCCGATCGCGCCGCCGCTTAGCCCGCCCATCAGCATCCGCGCGATGAACTGCGGTGGCACCTTGCGACTGGGCGTGCCGGCCAGCTTGTCGGTGACGAGTTCGCCGAGCGCCAGCAGCGTGAGGATCCACGGCGTGAAGCGATAGCCGAGAAAGGCGAGCAGCGTGCCGTCGAGCGGCAGCCCGCCGGAATGCGCCGCCCAGCTGACGGCGGCAGGGGCGGTGAGGGCGCGAAGGCCGGCGATGATGCCGATAAGCAAGGCGAACAGAAGCATGGCAGTCTCCCCATGGTGTTCCGGCGCCAGGATAGGCGATCTTTCCCGTTATACCAGCATCGAGATGGCACGCGTCGCCACGGCGCGATGTTGGCGTATACTGGCGCGCATGACCATGCGAATCGGTATTGGCGGCTGGACCTACGAGCCGTGGCGCGGGACCTTCTATCCCGAGAAATGGCCGCAGAAGCGCGAGCTGGAGTACGCCGCGAGCCACGTCACCGCGATCGAGATCAACGGCACCTATTATGGCAGCCAGAAGCCCGCGACCTGCTCGTCGCAGTTCTGAGCCTGCCATTCTGGCACTCGCATCCCGTATTGGTGATTGTCGGCTGGATCATGGCTCTCCTAGGAACCGGCGGCGAAGCCCAAACAGCCCGGCGTTGACCGGGCATTGCTTTTGACCACGCCGAGGCAGCAACGGCGGTATACGGGCGGTACGCTCGCGGCCGTCGGCGTTGTGGCGTTCCTAGTCGGACGGTGGTCCGGCACGCCGGAAGCGCCGACGAGGTCGGCACCGACAATGTCGCTTGTCGAGGCAGGGGCTCAACCGGCTCTGTGGATGCCGCCGAAGAGTCGATGACCGACCATCTGACGACGGCCGCGGACGAGCCGCGCGATGACCGCGTATACGGAACGACTGATGAGCCGGTCTATTACCGGAACTGATCTGCCGCGCGCGCCGCGGGGGTCACGCCGATCCGTGCGGGTGATCCGGGGTTTGCTTCGCATCTAGATCGTGATGGGGACGGAGTGGCTTGCGAATAAAGTTCGATGAAGAACGATCAGGCGGAGACTATCCTGAATGCCAGCTGCGATCGCATGCGGCTCGATCGGCATATTCCGGAAATCCAGAATCATGTGCCAATAGAGATTGCGCACAGCCAAACGGCCTCTAGATCGCCGCAACCGCCTTGACGACCGTACCTGGTGGGACATTCCGCGTGACGATCGCTCCCATGCCGATAAATGCCCCCTCGCCAATTACCAACGGCGCATCAGGCTGACCTTGCCGGATCATCGCGCCCGTTCCGATAAACACGTTGTCCCCAATATGGACGTTTCCGTTGCAACTGACGCGAGGCGACATCGTGACGAAATCGCCAACGATACATTCATGCGCGACATAGCTGTGAAGGTTCGCGTGGAAATGCCGGCCAATGCGACAATTCGCCTCGATGATCACGCCATGGGCCAGAATGGCGCCGGGACCCATTGCAGCCGCCCGAGACACGATTGCCGTGTCAGCCACCAGCCTGTCCCAGACTAGATCATCGCGCCGTCCAGCGACCAAGCGCCGAGTTTGCGGCCGTGAAATCGCAATGACCGCGCGGCCCTGCGAGGGAACATCGGCGACGTCCACCACGGGATATCCGGCCATTTCAGCAATCGCTGCATCGTCAGCAATGACGATGGACCGTCCCTGCGCCGCCAACTGATCAAGCGTATCCAGCATCTGCAAGGCAAATCCGCCTGCGCCCAGGACATACAACGGCTTCTTCGTTTCCCGGTCAGGCATGGCTGCGGACGGACACCGATCGCCGAGCGCTGACACTCTCGCGCATCCAGTCGACCGTCTCTCGCTCGGGCGTAAATTCCGGCACTAGCTCGCGCAGGAATGCAATGGCCCGCTCACCATCCTCGTCGCGCGCTGCCTCTGCAAGTGGCGCCAAAAAGGATTCGAGCTCGCTAATTGGAATATAGGGTTCTTGTGCCATAAAGATTCGCGGGTGAGATGTGGTTAGTGGGTTGTTGCCGATGAGCAATTCTTCGTAAAGCTTTTCGCCTGGGCGCAGTCCCACCGATACTATCTCGATTTCGCCGTCGGGATTGCCCGCATCCCGCCGGGTCAGACCGCACAGCTGGATCATCTTCTCGGCTAGATCGAGTATTTTGATCGGTTCTCCCATATCCAGAACGAAGACCTCGCCTCCCTCGGCCATGGCGCCCGCCTGAATCACGAGCTGGGCCGCCTCCGGTATAGTCATAAAGAAGCGGACGACGCCGAAGTCGGTAATGGTGATTGGCCCCCCCGCCGCGATCTGGCGCCGAAACAACGGGACTACAGAGCCGCTTGATCCCAGGACGTTGCCGAACCGGACCATATTGAAACAGGTGCTCGGATATTCCCTGTCGAGAGCTTGCAGCGTCAGTTCCGCCGCCCTCTTGGTTGCTCCCATCACATTCGTCGGACGCACCGCCTTGTCCGTGCTCACCAAAACGAAGTTTTTGACCTTCTTCCGGCCGGCGAGGCGGGCGATCGTCAGCGTGCCGAAGATATTGTTCTGAATACCCTGTGACACATTGTGTTCAACCAACGGCACATGCTTGTATGCGGCGGCATGATAGATCGTGTCCACTGCCCATGTATCAAGCAGGGCCTCGAAGCGGTTCGCGTCAAGTACCGAACCGATGATCGGAACGCATTCGACTGAGGAATCAAGCAGAACGGTGTTCAATAGCTCCTGATGAATGGAGTATAACGCATATTCGTTCAATTCGAACAGTATGAGCCGCGTTGGTCCAACAGCCGCGATTTGACGGCACAGTTCGCTTCCGATCGAGCCTCCGGCGCCGGTCACCAGCACGGTCTTTCCAGCAATCGTTCGAGACAGCAACACGGCATCGGGTTCGATTGCCGGGCGTCCCAGCAGGTCCTCGACATCGAGTTCGCGCAAATCGGTGACGCTCACCCGCCCGCTCGCCAAATCGATAATGCCCGGCAGGGTGCGCACGTGGACGCCGGTATGTTTGAGTTCCTCAATGATCTGCTGGCGCCGGATCCGCGGGACCGACGGCAGCGCCAGATAGATTTCGGCCACGTTCAATCGTGCGACCGCCACCCGTGCCGCGGCTGAAGGGATGATCGGAACGCCGTCGATCGTGCTTTGATGAAGCGCGGAATCATCATCAATGAAACCCACGACGCGGATTTCCCCGGATCCCCGCAATGCTCCGGCCAACTGGCGGCCCGATGCCCCGGCGCCATAGATCAGGACGCGGGGACGATCCTTCACGCTTGTCAGGTCGCTTAGCCAAACCTGCGCAAACACGCGCGAGATCGACATCAATAGAAACAGCAAGATGGGCTGAAGGACCCCCACCGTCCGCGGAACACCTGATATGCTCCCGAACGTGAACACGGTGGCGTAGAACAATCCATAGATCAGGACGGCGCGACCGATCACCAACAGTGCTCGCGACCCAGCCTGACTGAAGATCGTGCGGTACAGACCCCCAACGGCAAAAACGGGAAATGCGAGACAGACGGCCACAATCGTAGCCGGCCACAATTGTAGGCCCGATTGCGGGATCTCCCCCAGTCGCAACCACACCGCGAGATAAACAGATACCCCACCGAGTGCGGCGTCGAGAAGTGCGACGAGTCCACGCTTGGAGCCTCGCGACATTAGCGAAATCCAGCGAGCCAACGAGCGGTGAAAGAAAGTGGTCGCCACGACGTATGATCCTAGTTGATTCGACTGCGCCAGAACGCCAGGATGTCGGAAAGCGTCGCTTCGAATGGGATGACCGGCTGCCAATCTAGCATCATTCTTGCTCTATCGGCATTCCCCCCGGCATAGCCGGTTTCCGCTCGGCGGATAAGGGCGGCGTCCTGCAGGACCGAAACCTTTGCCGTACTGAGAGACAAGAGCAGGTTCAGCATGTCCCCGATGCAAATGCGACGGCCGCCAGCGATATTCACGACCGTCCCCCGCCAACAGGGGGCTGGAGCCTCGAATGCCAGCGCATAGGCCCTGGCGACATCGCGCACGTCGAGAAATTCACGCGTAGCTGAGAGATCGCCAACCTTCATCACCGGCTCGCGCCGACCCGCCTCGATTTCGGCGATCTGGCGCGCAAACGCGCTTACCACGAAGCGATCGTCCTGCCCGGGGCCAATATGGTTGAAGGGGCGAAGCCGAATGACTTGCAGACCATTGGCCGCCGCGGCTCCCAGCGTAAGATCCCCCGCCGCCTTGGACAGAGAATAAGCGTTCAACGGTGCGATAACTGCGTCTTCGGCTAACGGCATCGCACTGGTCTGCAGCGTTGCGCCGTAGACGTCGGCGCTACCCACATGGACCAAGCGCGCGGCGGGCACGTATGTCAGCAAAGACTGCGCCAGATGCCGCGTACCGTGCAGGTTGACGTCATAGGCGCGCAAGACGTCCGCTTCGGCATCATGCACTGCAGAAATGCCCGCCAGATGCAGGACGCCGTCGGGCCGATGGCGGGATATGAAGCTCTCAACGGCGGTCTGCTCGGTCACGTCCAAGCGCTCGATGGACGCTTCGATCGGCAGGCGCCACGTCGCCTGCCATTCACCGCGCGTCGTCAGGATCAACGACGCACCAGGAAAACGTTGCGTCAGTGCCTCGACCGCCCAACGGCCGACAAAGCCATCCGCACCTGTGATGACGATACGCTTCATACCGCTTCGATCAGTTCCGTCGGTCCAGGCCCTGCCGGATACGGAGGAGGTCGGCGTCGACCATTTCGGTGATCATCTCTTCTAGCGTGATCGCCGGTTCCCAGCCAAACGCCGCCTTTGCCTTGGAGGCATCGCCAAGCAGCACCTCGACTTCGGCCGGGCGGTAGAATGCGGGATCGATCACGACATGATCGTCCATGTCCAGCCCGACATGGGAAAAAGCGATCCGGCACATGTCGCGCACCGTCACGGTGCGCCCGGTGGCGATCACATAGTCGTCCGCTATTTCCTGCTGCAGCATCAGCCACATGGCCCGGACATAATCACGTGAATGGCCCCAATCGCGCTTGGCGTCGATATTGCCCAGCCGCAGTTCGGTGTCGAGCCCGAGCTTGATGCGGGCAACAGCATCCGTCACCTTACGGGTAACGAATTCGACCCCGCGCAGCGGGCTTTCGTGATTGAACAAGATCCCCGACGAGGCGTGCATGCCAAAGCTCTCGCGGTAATTGACGGTAATCCAATGTCCGTAGAGCTTGGCGACCGCATAGGGCGAACGGGGATAGAAGGGCGTTTGCTCGTCCTGCACCGGCTGCTGGATAAGGCCGTACATCTCTGAGGACGAGGCCTGGTAAAATCGGATGTCAGGATTAACGAGTCGGATCGCTTCCAATGCATTGGTCACGCCTAATGCAGTGATGTGCCCGGTCAGCAGCGGCTGCGCCCAAGACGATGCGACAAAGGATTGCGCAGCCAGATTGTAGAACTCTGCTGGGTTCACATCCTTCACCACCCGCATCAGCGATGACATGTCCAGAAGATTTGCATCATGCAGCCGGACATCCTTTTCGATACCGAGCCATCGCAAGCGATGATCTGCGATACCGGCATGTGAAGACCTGCGTACGACACCGTGAACTTCATAGCCTTCTTTAAGCAAAAGCTGGGCTAGATAAGCGCCATCTTGACCAGTGATACCGGTGATAAGCGCTGTTTTCTTGCCCATCTTCTTCCCTTATTCTTTTACGTGTGCGCAACAAACTGCGGTCTTGCGCCTGCGTGCCTCCCCCTACAAGGCAGGTTCGATTTTGCAAGTGGACAATCTAGAACGCCAACGGCAAGGCGGGGCCGCATGAAAAAAGCACGAACTGCCTATCTGGTGGCAAAGCGAGTACTCGACATCGTGGCGGCGGCCGGTGCGTTGACCCTTGCCGCCGTGCCTCTGGCGGTCGCGGCGATCCTGATCCGTGTGCGCCTCGGTGCACCGATCTTGTTTCGGCAGGTGCGGCCTGGGCGGGGCGGCAGGCCGTTTATGATCTTCAAGTTTCGCACAATGTCGGACGCACGAGATCCGTCGGGGCAACTGCTTCCCGACGAGGTCCGGCTCGGTGCCTTTGGTCGCGCCTTGCGGCGGTGGAGCGTTGACGAACTACCACAATTGTTCAACGTATTGCGCGGAGACATGAGCTTCATCGGCCCACGTCCGCTCCTGATGCAGTATCTGCCGCTCTACGATGCCTGGCAATCGCGGCGGATGGAGGTGCGTCCTGGAATCACCGGCTGGGCGCAGGTCCGCGGTCGCAACCGGTCGACATGGCCCCAACGCTTTGCCGATGACGTCTATTATGTGGATCATGTGAGCCTCGGCCTCGATCTGCGCATTCTTCTGCTTACCCTGCGCAAGGTGGTGAGCGGGGACGGCGTCAGCGCGGAGGGCCAAGCGACGGTAGAGCCGTTTCGCGGGAACCCCTAGTCCGGCGCGGAAGCGCATGATCCCCATCAAAGGTGGACAGGCAGGCGGTCGTGTGCGAGGCGGGCGCCGCTTTTTTGTGTGATTAACGAGGGATTGAGATGCTGAAGGTCCTTACGATCGTTGGAACTCGGCCCGAGGCAATCAAGATGGCGCCGTTGATCCGTGCTCTGGCCGAAGCAAGCGATATAGAGGCACGTCTGTGCCTGACCGCGCAGCACCGCGATATGCTTGATCAGGTGCTTGAGGTCTTCGATCTTCGTCCCGACTTCGATCTCGATCTGATGCGGGCCGGGCAGGATCTAACCGACGTGACCTGCGGTATTCTGGCGGGGCTCAAGGATGTCTTTTCGCAGTGGCGGCCAGACATCGTTCTTGTCCACGGTGATACCGCCACGACGCTGGGCGGTGCCCTGGCCGCCTATTATCATCGCATTCCGCTCGGCCATGTTGAGGCTGGTCTGCGAAGCGGAGATCTCGCGTCGCCCTGGCCCGAGGAGGGCAACCGGCGCCTGACCAGCGTGATCACCGCGCTTCATTTCGCGCCAACGGAAACGGCCAAAGCGCATCTTCTGCGCGAAGGCTCGGATCCCAAAACCATCCTTGTGACCGGCAATACCGTGATCGATGCGCTTCTCAGTGTCGTTCCGGAGACGTCCGCTCCGCAGCGGGCGGCCGAACTCGACGCCGCATTGCCGATGATTGCGGCAGATGCGCGGATTCTGCTCGTCACGGGCCATCGACGTGAGAGTTTCGGCGGCGGTTTCGAGCGTATCTGTCAGGCGTTGTCGATCATTGCCGCACGGTATCCGGAACTGCAGATCGTCTACCCCGTGCACCTCAACCCCAACGTGCGCGAACCCGTCAATCGGTTGCTCGCGGACCGCAGCAATGTCCATTTGATCGAACCGCTGGGCTATTTGGGTTTCGTGCGCCTGATGTCGCGCTCTCATCTGATCCTCACTGATTCCGGGGGCGTGCAAGAAGAGGCGCCTTCGCTGGGCAAGCCGGTACTGGTGATGCGCGACGTGAGCGAGCGGCTGGAAGCCGTGGATGCAGGCACCGTCGTCCTGGTCGGCACAGACGTCGATCGGATCGTCGCTGAAGTCTGCTCTCTGCTCGACGATGCGGATCGCTACGACACGATGAGCCGCGCCCATAATCCCTATGGCGATGGCCACGCCTGCGCGCGGATCCTGGATGGGTTGCGCGCCTGGTATGGCTCCACCGTCACCCCTGCTCTAGGAAAACGTTCATGAAAGTCTGCATTGTCGGCCTGGGCTATATCGGCCTTCCTACAGCGGCGGTTATCGCGGGTCGTGGCATTCAGGTTGTCGGCCTCGACGTGAGCCAGGTCGCGGTAGATGCGGTCAATGCCGGCCGCCCCCATATCGTGGAGCCCGGGCTGCCCGAGCTAGTGGCGGATGTGGTTCAGAAGGGCCACCTGCGCGCAACCGTCACGCCCGAGCCGGCCGATGTGTTCGTGGTTGCCGTGCCGACCCCCTTTACCGAGGATCGCCAGCCCGATCTGAAGTACATTTCGTCGGCCATCCGGACGATCGCCCCATTGGTCGAGCCCGGCAACCTGATCATCCTGGAATCAACCTCGCCCGTCGGCGCCACCGAGCAGATGGCGCGTTGGCTCGCAGAGGTCCGTCCGGATCTGAAGCTGCCTCTCGGCGAAGCCGCCGGGCAGGCCGAGGTGCGCATCGCGCACTGCCCCGAGCGCGTGCTGCCGGGCAAGATCATCCGCGAACTGGTCGAAAACGACCGCGTCATCGGTGGCCTGTCGCCGGCCTGCTCGGAAACCGCACGCGATTTCTATCGCAGCTTCGTCGAAGGCGAATGCATCGTTACCGACGCGCGTACCGCCGAGATGTGCAAGCTGGCAGAGAACAGCTTTCGCGACGTCAACATCGCCTATGCGAACGAAATGTCGGTGATCTGCGATCGTCTGGGCATTGACGTCTGGGAGCTGATCGCGCTCGCCAACCGTCACCCGCGCGTCAACATCCTGTCCCCCGGCCCGGGCGTCGGCGGCCATTGCATCGCCGTCGATCCCTGGTTCATCGTTGCATCGGCACCTGATCAGGCGCGGCTGATCCGCACGGCGCGCAACGTCAACGACGATAAGGAGCAATGGGTCATCGATCGCGTCGCCGATCGTCTGGCCGGCAAGGATGCCGCAGGCGGGCGGGCGACCGTCGCTTGCTACGGCCTGGCCTTCAAACCGGACATCGACGATCTGCGCGAAAGTCCGGCGGTGGCAATCACGCGCCGTTTGAGCGAGATGTTCGGCGATCGCGTCATTGCGGTGGAGCCCAACATCGATGAGATGCCCGCCCAACTCGCCGCGGTGCGTTTGGTTGATCTCGAAACCGCGCTGGACACCGCCGACCTTCACGTCCTGCTCGTCGATCACCAGCCGTTCCGCGCCTTGGCACGCGAGCGGCTGGCCGATCTGGACATCATCGACACCCGCGGCGCATGGCTCCGATAGGATAGACCGATGCGCATCTGTTTCTATGCCAACCTTGCGGCGCATCCGGACCGCAAGGAACTGTTGCGTCGCATTGAGTTTTACCGTCTCGACCTCGAACTGCTGCGGGATCTCGGTCACGAGGTCGTAGAGGCGACGCGTCCCAGCGAGGTCGTTTGGGACGCCGATCTCTATTACAGTTGGTGGTGGGGCCATGCCATCGTTCCACTGGCGATCGCGCGGCTGCGCCGACGACCGATCATCGTCACCGGCGCGTTCGATTACGCCACCTGTCGGGGTGAGATACCTGGGCTCTGCTATTTGGAACGTCCCGCGTGGCAGCGCTCCCTTATGCGCATCGTATTGCGAAGCGCGGATACCAATCTATTCATCTCGCAATATGAATATGACGAAGTGACCGACCATCTCCCGGTTCGCCGCCCAGTCGCGCTGCCGCTGGCGATCGATACCGAGACGTACCGCCCCGACCTTGATCCCTCAACGGTGCGGGAGCCCTATTTCTTTACTGTTTCGCTCCTGACCGAAACCAACGTCCGGCGTAAGGGTGTAGGAACGACAATTGAAGCGTTCGCCCGGCTTGCCGACCGCTTTCCTGAGGCGCGGCTGAAGATCGCGGGCAAACACGGCGACTACATAGACGTCTTGCGGCAACGCTGCGCTGCGCTGAACATCACCTCACGCGTCGATTTTCTCGGACTGATTCCGGAAGAAGAGAAGCTATACCATTACCACCACTGCTCGGCCTATGTGCAGCCGACCTTGTACGAGGGGTTTGGTCACGCCATTGGCGAAGCTGTATCGTGCGGCACGCCGGTGGTTACGTCCCTGCGCGGGGCGGTACCCGAAGTCGTGGGTCCATACGGCACCTGTGTCGATCCGCATGACCTCGCCGCGCTGACCGAAGCTATGGCTGCCGCCCTCGGGCGTGCCGCTGATCCCGTCTCGGCTGAGGCGGCGCATCAGTGGATCGTCGATCATTTCTCTATTGCGCGCCGACGCGAACGTTTGAGCGCGGCCATCGGGTCTGTCGCGCGGTGAGCATCGTGACCAGGACAGCCACGCTGGTCCGTCAATTCGAGAAAAATGGTTATCTTCCCCTCCTGATGCTCACCGTTGCGATCCAGGGCACGGTGCTGATCAGTCAAACGCTAGCTTCGCTGTTGCTTCCATTGGAGAAAACGGGGGCCATTCGTACCTTCGAAAGCGTTGCCTCGGTTACTATTCTGTGCGCCAGCCTGGGTACGCAGACGCTCGCGGTTCGCGAAATTGCGGCGGCTCGCAACGACGAAGATCGAACGCGCATTTTCGGCGAATTGCTTGCCCTTCCGTTCATCGGTGTCGGCGTGTTGGCGCTCGTAGCGCTGACATCGCTGGCGATGGGCCGCGCGCCGGGCGGCATTGGCCTCGCGTCGTTGCTGCCCGCAGTCGCCCTCGTCTTGTTGGTCAGCATGACCCGGCTGCTGTCAGGCGCCGCGCAAGGGTTGTTCAAGGTCGGCGCGATCTACCGAAGCGTGATAGTCGGGTCGGGCATCGCGGTCGTATTCCACCTATTCGGCGCGCTGAGCGGGTCGATTACCGGATGGATCATCGGACGCTGCCTGGGCGAAGCCGCGCTGTTGGCTGCGGTCGCGACATCGCTTGCGAAGGCCTATCCGTTCCTGTCTCGCATCGGCGAGGCGTCCCGCCGGGGCATTTTCAAGCAGCTCCGCACCGGCATTTCAGTGAATCTAGCGCTAATCCTGCGCATGACTGCGGATGCGCTGCCGATCGTTATGATGGGCAGTGCCAGCTCGGCGCTGGTGATCGGGCAGTTCGGCATCGCGACATTGGCGCTGACGCTAGCGATATTGCCCATCGCCGTCCTGACGCAGCTTGCCCTCCCGCGTCTCACCGCGGCGAGCTCGACGGAGCAGAAGCGCGCTTTCCGCCGGCTGGCGCTAAGCGTCTTCGGCGGCGCGATCGTTCTGGCGGCGGCTGCCTCGTTGCTCGGCATTGTGGTCCGGCCGGCGATGACGCCGCCCGTGCAGGCCAGCATCGTCGCAGTGCTCGTCATCCTCTGGACCTTGCCGCTGCGCTCGCTCGCGCTGGCGTTCGGTTCCCTTTCGTTGGCACGCTCCAACTATTTCGGGCCCTTGGCAGTCAATGTCTTCGAGGTATTGGCGGTGATCTCCGTCATGACAATCCGCCCGTTTGGCGGTACGATCTGGACATCGTTGGTCGCGGTCTGTATCGGAGCTGGCGTCTCGCTGCTTGGCATGATTATCCAGACTTTGCTGATCGGAACTCGGGAAAACCCCTCGGGCAACAGGCTGGATGAAATGGCGATGGTGGATTAAAGTGCGCGTTGATTGGCTGTCTCCTGTCCCGATTTTTCTATTTATCGTCATAATGGGCGTGATATTACCGGTATTTTCTTTCCTGAACTATACCGATTCATTCAGTATCACGTGGCCTTTTCTTTTCGTCGACAAAGTTCATACGGCTGAACAAGCGTTGGCGATCTATGTTGCCATCACCATCTTGTTCGTCTTTTCCTGCCAGCGCGGCATTGCGTCGGTCGGCAAGGCTTCGGGGTCCCGTCAGGAGGGCCGCGGAAGCATAGCGCTGCCACCCGGCCGTTTTCATGTCATAGCCGCAATCCTGGGCGGCTTTACTATTCTGGTCTTTGGGGCCCTTGTTATCGCCTTTGGCGGGATCGGCGAAATTCTGGCCGGCGCGTCGGATCGTACGCGGGCCTTCGCGGGGTTTCAGGGCCTCTTCCTCGCGCTCAATGTTGGCGTATCTGTCGTATTGGTCTGGTTTGTCCAGGCGCTGCGCTATCGGTCCGGCGTGGCGGACTGGACGGCCTTCATCGGGTTCGCGCTCATCGCGCTGCTGATCGTCGCGTTGCAGGGGCAGAAATCGACGATCTTCATCGTCATCGCTGCGCTCGCGGTCGTGTACAATCGCCGCGTACGCCGGATTGGTCTGGCGCCTTTGCTGGTAGGTATCATCGTCACCTTCGTCGGTCTGATGGCGTACCACGTCTACAAGCAAGAATATCTCGTGTTGGGCCGCGTGGTTTCGTTCAGTGGCGGTAAGCAATTCTGGTCGTCGGCAAGCGAATTTCTCGATACCCAGCTCTTCGGGAACTTCATGCAGGTCCAGACCATGTCTGTCCTGATCGAAGGCATGCCGGAGCCACTGCCGTTCCAATGGGGATACACGTATATCGCCGGCGTACTGACCTTGATTCCGCGAGTCATCTTTCCTGACAAGCCGTTGCCCTCGACGGGAACGTTCACGCAGGCTTTTTGGCCCGATCAATGGAACAACTTCGGCACAACCCTGCCCGCCGGCGTATTCGGCGAAGCCTATATGAACTTCGGCGTTTCAGGCGCTCTATTGGGTGCGTTGCTGCTGGGCTGGTTCACTGGCCGCATCTACGGACGCCACCTCCGCAATCCGGAGGACGACGCGTATCTTTTGGATTATGCGATCGCACTCGCCGCACTGCTACATTTCTTCCGCGGCGAGTTCACCTCCGTCATGATCCTTCTTCTGTCGATTGCCCTACCCATGCGTCTGATGATCGAGCATCGTAAGAAGGCCGTTGACACGGCGACAGCCCAGATCACGAGGTAATCGATATGTGTGGTATTTATGGCGTGGTCGGTCGTTGGTCCAAGCCGGACATCGGTTTGGCCGCGATTGGTCGGCGGGGACCGGACGGATGCGATCGCTGGATGGATCGCGATGCCGGCTGCTATCTCGGCCATGGCCGACTGGCGATCCTCGATCCGACGCCGGCTGGTCGGCAGCCCATGGTCTCGCCCGACGGTCGCGTCGTGATGGTGTTCAATGGAGAGATTTACAATTTTCCGACGTTGCGCGCCGAGCTCGAGGGCAAGGGTGAGGCGTTCCGCAGCGACTGCGATTCCGAGGTCCTTCTCCGCCTGTTCGCACGGGAGGGCACGGCTTGCTTCCAGCGGCTGAACGGCATTTTTGCCGTGGCGTTTTGGGAACGGGATAGCCGAACCCTTACCCTTTGCCGGGACGAAATGGGCGTGAAGCCGCTGTACGTCGCGGCCGATGGCCAACGGATAGCCTTTGCCAGTGAAATGAAGGCGCTGATCCGGGCGGGCGACGTACGGGCGCAAGTGAACCCGAAGGTTGCCGCCCGTCATATCGGACTGCTCTGGGCGCCCGGCTCGGAAACGATCGCGGAGGGCATCATCAAGTTGCTTCCCGGTCAGGTCATGCGCTTTCGTGACGGCACGCTGATGGAGGACAGCCTTTATGCGGATGCCGCACACCCCCATCCCGCACCCTTGACCGGAGGGGTTGACGAAGCGATCGCGGGCGTTCGCCGCGAAGTCACTGCTGCCGTCGAGCGGCAGCTGATTTCCGACGTGCCGCTTGGCGCCTTTTTGTCGGGCGGTCTCGATTCCTCGTCCATTGTCGCGATCGCAGCCGCACGGCTGCGCGAGCAGGGCCAGCGGCTGCAATGCTTCTCCATGGAACTGGTCGGCGCCGACATTGCCGCCGAAGGCTTCGCAGACGATCTGCCTTATGCCAAGCGCGTAGCCGATGCGCTCGACGTGGATTTGCACATCGTGAAAGCGGATCCGTCGATGATGGATCGGCTGGCCGAGATGGTCTATCTGCTCGACGAGCCCACGCCCGACCCTTCCGCCCTGAATACGGAACTGATCGCCGGGCTCGCACGCCAGAATGGCATAAAGGTGCTGTTATCCGGTGCGGGCGGAGACGACATCTTTACAGGCTATCGTCGACACTATGCGCTTCAGCAGGAACGCTGGTGGGGATGGATGCCCGCACCTGCCCGCCAATTGCTGGCTGCCACGGCCAACGGCCTGCCGCAAAGCAATGCCTATACGCGACGGATCGCGAAGGCATTCCGCTACGCCGGGGAATCGACGGATTCCCGGCTGGCTCATTATTTCCTTTGGCTCGATCCAGCCAACGTCCGGCGTCTGTTTACCCCCGAACTACGGGCTGCGATGGACGACGACATGCTGTTGGCGCCGCTCAAGCAATCGCTGGCACGGATCGACGACGTCACCGATCCGCTGGCGCGGATGCTTTACCTCGAGTGCCGCCACTTCCTGGTGGATCACAACCTCAACTTTGCCGACAAGATGGGCATGGCTGCCGGGGTCGAAATTCGCGTTCCGCTGATCGATCGCGACCTCGTGCGCTATGCCATGACGCTGCCGACTTCGATCAAGCAAAAGGGCGCGACCGGTAAATGGGTGTTCAAGAAGGCCATGGAGGGCTTGTTGCCAGACGAGGTCATCTACCGCCCCAAGACGGGCTTCGGCGCGCCGTTACGCAAATGGCTGCACGGTCCGATGGCGCCATTGATCGACGACTGCCTAAGCGCCGATCGTCTGAGGGCACGTGGAATATTCGACCCTATAGCGGTCGCCGACCTTCGCGCGAATGATCGCGCGGGCAGGATCGATGCGGCCTATCCCATCCTAGGTCTTGCGTGCATCGAGCTCTGGTGCCGCCAATTCGTCGACGGCAACTACGTCCTCGACGCGGACCTTCCCGAAATGAAAGCCGCCTAACATCATGCGTCAGCTTATTCAGCACCTCGATAGCGGCACCACGGAGCTCATCGAGGTTCCCTATCCCGCCGATCGCGCCCATCATCTCGTGATCGAAAGCCGCGCTACGCTGATCTCGGCCGGCACGGAAAGAATGCTCGTCGATTTTGCCAAGGCAAGTCTCCTCAGCAAGGCACGCCAGCAGCCGGAGCGGGTGAAGGAGGTGCTCGACAAGGCAATGACGAACGGCCTGCTCACGACCATCGACGCCGTCCGCTCGAAGCTCGGCCAACCGATAGCGTTGGGGTATTGCAACGTCGGTGTCGTGCGATCCGTCGGCAGCAACGTCTCTGGGTTCGCCGTAGGAGATCGTGTGGCTTCGAACGGAGCGCACAGCGAGGTCGTGCGCGTTCCTGCGAATTTGTGCGCCAAGGTTCCAGATGGCGTCGACGACGAGAGCGCTGCCTTTACCGTGCTCGCGAGCATCGGCCTGCAGGGGATCCGGCTTGCCCAGCCAACGCTGGGGGAACGTTTCATGGTCATCGGTGCAGGCCTTATCGGCCTTGTCACCATTCAGATGCTCGTCTCGAACGGCGTGCGGGTGCTGGCGGTCGACGTGGACGACAGCCGGCTGGAACTGGCCCGCCGGTTCGGCGCCGAAACATGCAATCCCGCAGAGCAGGACCCGGTGGTTGCAGCGCAGATGTTCAGCAATGGCATCGGCGTGGACGCGGTGCTCATCACCGCCTCCACAACCGCCAACACGCTTGTAAACCAGGCCGCCGACTCGTGTCGGCAGCGCGGTCGCATCATCCTGATCGGCGTCACGGGACTCGAGCTGGATCGTGCGAAATTCTACAACAAGGAAATCAGCTTTCAGGTTTCCTGTTCCTATGGACCGGGCCGCTACGACCCGTCCTATGAGGAAGGGGGTAACGATTACCCGATCGGTTTCGTGCGTTGGACGGAACAGCGCAACTTCGCGACTATCCTGGATCTCATGGCGGCGGGTCGGATCGACACGCAATCGCTGGTCACACATCGTTTCGCCTTTAGCGACGCGACCCAGGCCTATGCCGCGCTGACCGAATCCAAGAGCACGCTCGGCGTCGTCATGCGCTATGCCGCTCAGGAGACGGCCCCCAGCCGGACCGTAACCCTCGCCACGCCCGATTTCCGTACCGACAAGCCGGTGCTGACGTTGATCGGGGCGGGCAATTACGCTTCGCGTGTGCTTATCCCGGCTCTGCGCGCCAACAACGCGCAGCTAGATACGATCGTGACGTCCGGCGGCTTTGCCGGCGTCGTCAATGCCCGTCGTGCCGAGTTCGCGCGCAGCAGTACCGATGCAAGCGCCGCCATCGCGGATCCGCGTTCCAATACAATCATCGTCGTCACGCGGCATGACAGCCATGCGGCATTCGTCCTCCAGGCGGTCAATCTGGAAAAGCACGTCTTCGTCGAAAAACCGCTGGCGCTAAAGTTGGAAGAGGTGGACGCGATCGAAGCATCCTACCGCCGACAGGACAATCCGCGTCAGATCATGGTCGGATTCAATCGCCGCTTCGCGCCGACCGTCCGCGCGTTGAAGAAGGCGCTCGATACGATAACCGAGCCCAAGGCGTTGGTCCTGACGATGAATGCCGGTGCGCTGCCGCGAAGCCACTGGGCTCAGGATTCGGCAATCGGCGGTGGGCGGATCATCGGCGAGGCCTGTCATTTCATCGATCTCGCCCGCTTCCTGATCGGCGCCCCGATCCAGGAAGTCATTTCGCGGGCCATGACGGTACCGGACAGCAGTGGGACGGCGGACGACAAGGCCAGCATCATCCTGACGTTCGCCGACGGCAGCATCGCCACCATCCACTATCTTGCCAATGGCGGCAGTGCTTTTCCAAAGGAAAGGATCGAGGCGTTCGCCGGCGGGCGAACCGCACAGATCGATAATTTCCGCGCCTTGCGCACGTTCAACTGGCCCGGTCTGGCGAACAGCCGTTCGATGCGCCAAGACAAGGGTCAGGAAGCCTGCATCGGCGCGTTCCTGCAGGCGATCGAGACGGGCACGCCGGCGATCGATCCAACCGAGATCTTCGAGGTTGCTCGTATCACGATCGAGGCAGCCCGGCAGATTGCGGGGTCGTGAGTTCGTGGCGCATTCGGGCTCGCAGTTACGCCGCACTCGGGTGGCGCAATCTGGGCCGGGTCGGCGTGTATCGGATGGGACTGCGGACGGGGCTTCATCCCGTGCTACGTGCGCGTCCCGTTGCGAACGCCGCGTGCGACGCATTCTTCACGGGCGTTGCCGGCGGCCCCGTTCCACATGAGAGAAACCGAGCCTGGGACGACCGCCTGAGGCTTTACGGTCACCATCAGGTGGCGCAACGATCATCGTCCTCGCCGGATTTTCTCGCCAATCCGATGACTGGCAGTCGTTGGCGCGCGGCCGAGCAGCCCTGGTTTCATATCCCGGATTTCGATCCCGAGAACGGGGACGTGAAGATGGTGTGGGAATTGTCGCGGTTCGAATGGGCGCCCGCCTTCGCGCAAGCCGCACGCCAGGGTCAGGCGGGCATGCTGGATCGGCTCAACGACTGGCTGGATCGTTGGGAAGAACAGAACCTGGGATACGTCGGTCCAAACTGGAAGTGCGGTCAGGAGGCGAGCTTACGCGTACTGCATCTCGCGCTCGCTGCGGTGATCTTGGATCCGCAGCCGTCCGTGACTGTTCGGTTGCTGGACTTCATTGAAACCCATCTCCGCCGGGTCCGCCCCACCCTGTCCTACGCTCTGGGTCAGGACAATAATCACGGTACATCGGAAGCGGCCGCCCTGTTCGTGGGGGGGCTCTGGCTCGCTTCCGCCGGGCGTACGATCGGCCGGCGGTATGCACACGTTGGGCGTCGCTGGCTGGAGGAACGCGCCCACCGACTGTTCCTGCCCGACGGTACCTTCAGCCAATATTCTGTCAATTATCACCGTTTGGCGTTGGATACCTTCGTCATAGCCGAGTTATCCCGGCGTCGCTTCGAGCAGCCGGAGTTCAGCAAAGGGTTACGCGATCGGCTGTGCGCCGCGACCGACTGGCTGCATACGCTGGTTGATCCCCTGACCGGCGACGCGCCCAATCTGGGTCATAATGACGGCGCGCGTATCGCGGTCCTCACCGATTCTCTCTATCGGGATTATCGCCCCAGCGTCGCACGCGGCAAAGCGCTGTTCTGCGATCAGCAGGCGTATGACGATCCGTTGGTGACAGCGGATCTGGCCTGGTTGAACATTGAGCCGGGCAAACGGCCTGCAGCCCCGCCGACGTCTCGCCTGTTCGCCGATGGCGGTCTGGTGGTGCTGCGCCAGGGTCCAGCGATGGCGCTGTTACGCTATCCCCGGTTTCACTTCCGGCCGGCGCATGATGACATCATGCACGTCGATATGTGGTTGAACGGTCGCAGTATCCTGCCTGACGGCGGCAGCTACAGTTACAATGCCGGCGAGGAATGGATCCGCTACTTCATGGGTTCGGAAAGCCACAACAGCATATCCTTCGACGCGCGCGGGCATATGCCCAAGGTCAGCCGCTTTCTTTTCGGTGCATGGCCGCAGGGACAGATCGATGTGGCGCTGGACGAAACGGACGGTGGCGTTCGCTTTGCCTGCCATTATCGCGACTGGCACGGGGTCCAACATCGCCGCGAATTGCG
Source organism: Sphingomonas rhamnosi (assembly GCF_036663615.1). Lineage (NCBI taxonomy): Bacteria > Pseudomonadati > Pseudomonadota > Alphaproteobacteria > Sphingomonadales > Sphingomonadaceae > Sphingomonas > Sphingomonas rhamnosi. The sequence continues at coordinate 659,465 of NZ_JAXOJJ010000001.1, read as the reverse complement.
ATTGTCGGAGTCCAGACTAACGGTGATCGACCAGTTCACGGGCGTTGCGTCGAAAGCGACGCTGCGATGGCGACTGGGTGGGGGGCAATGGACGGCCGACGCGGATGGCATGTCGCGCGACACCGTCCGTATCGGCGTGCAATCGAGTCCGCCGACCGCCGCGGAGCGGACCTTGGAGGGCTACGAATCTCTCCATTATGGCGAAAAGTCCTCGGTCCAGGTCTGGGAATTGGACACGAGCGTTCCGGGATGCTTCGAAACGACGGTAAGTTGGTGACCCAGATGCATATTCTCTACATCCATCAGCATTTTACGACGCCCCAAGGCAAGGGCGGCGTCCGATCGTACCAAATGGCACGCCGACTGGTAGACCGCGGCCATCGCGTGACCATGGTCTGCGGTACGTTCGATGGCGGCAACACCGGCATCACCGCCCCATTCGTCGACGGAATGCGACGGGGTAACGTCGATGGTATCGACGTGATCGAGGTCAACCTTGTCTATTCCAACCAATTGAGTTTTATCGAGCGATCGCGTCTCTTCTTCCGCTTTGCCTTTGTTTCGAGCCGGCTGGCGATGACGGAAAGATACGATCTCATCTTTGCGACGACGACTCCGTTGACGGTTGCCGTACCGGGCATTCTCGCGCGGTGGCTGCGACGAAAGCCCTTCGTCTTCGAGGTGCGGGATCTCTGGCCCGAACTGCCCAAAGCGATGGGCGTTATCACCAACCCGGTCGTGCTTGCCGCAATGGCAACGCTGGAACGCACCGCCTATCGTTCGGCCGACCGGGTGATCGGGCTGGCACCGGGCATCGTCGAAGGTATCCGCCGCCACGGCATTCCCGCCGACCGCGTCGTTTCCGTCCCCAACGGATGCGATATGGATATCTTCGCGTCGGCCGCTCCCGTTGCTATTCCAGGAGTAGGGGCCGGCGAGACCATAGCGATCTTCACGGGAACGCACGGCATCGCCAACGGGCTCGATCAGCTGCTCGACGGTGCGGAGATACTGCAGCGCCGCGGGCGGACCGATATTCGTATCGTCCTGGTGGGCGACGGCAAGTTGAAAGCGGATCTCATCCGATCCGCCGAGCGGCGTAAACTCGGCAACGTCCTTTTTCTGCCGCCTGTCAGCAAGCACGTCTTGGCCAGCTATCTGAAAGCTGCGGATATCGGTGTGCAATGCCTTAAAAATATCGAGGCGTTTTACAACGGAACGTCGCCGAACAAGTTTTTCGATTATCTCGCGTCCGGTCTGCCGGTTTTGATCAACTATCCAGGATGGATCGCGGACATGGTCCGTACCAACGACTCCGGACTTGCCGTACCGCCCGGCGAACCCGAAGCGTTGGCGACAGCTTTGGAACAGATGGCGGACGATCCTGTCCGACGGGACATGATGGGGCGAAACGCGCAGGATCTGGCTCGCCGCGAGTTCGATCGCGACGTACTCGCTGCGCGATGGGTGCAGACGATAGAGGCCACCGGGCCCGGTACCGGGCGTTCGGCACATTAGCTGTTGAGTGCGCTGTGTCGCCACCTTCATCTCGCCATGCGCCGCGTTGGCGGCTGGAATCATCGACTTCGGATTGCGCGACCGACGATCGATGACGCACTTGGCATGTGGATGGCGCCTGGCGACATGTTGCGACCATATAGCGAGATTCCGATTGAGCACATGTCCGGCCAGTCATTACTAGGAAGAGAATGTTTGGCCGGCATCGGACGGCCGATGCCGCGGTTCAAGATTAGAGACAGGATATGTAATGATCACAGGGCAGCATAAAACGCCTCCCATTCCCGTCATGCTGGCGTGGTTATGGCTTGGTTGCCTTACTCTGTTCGGTGGTACTGCACAGGCCCGGGATTTTCATAACGTAATACTTGAAGTAATCGCGATACCTATCGGCGCGTTCTTGCTATGGAGAAATCCCAGCCTGTTTCATCCACGGGGCATCATGATTTTCATGTATGCCGTGGTAGCGGTGGCGATATCACAGATTGTACCGTTGCCCTATAGTCTGTGGGCCATGATGCCGGGGCATGACATTTACGCAGATGCGCTAAAACAAGCGGCAATCATCCCGCGAGCGCGACCATGGTCTTTGACGCCCGATTTGACGCTTGCATCATTGACCGGGCTCATTCCACTCGTCGTAACCGTTGTTACGATGCGTGCAATGGACGCTAAGCAGCGCCGTCAGTTGATCATACCGGTCTTCGTCATCGTTTTTCTAGGCGCCATCCTCGGTAACGCTCAGATGGCGCAAGGGGCGGACAGCCCGTTGCGCCTGTATCGCCTCAGCACGGCCGATGGTCCCGTAGGCTTTTTCTCGAACCGAAATCACCACGCATTGTCGCTGGCCATGGCTATCCCGTTGGCCGTCGTCGTACTTCAGGTAACCCGGTCGCGCGATAAGTCGTGGTTGACGCCGTGGTTGACGCTTGGTGTTGCTGCCTTGTTTGCACTGGCCGTCGTCATTGCCGGCTCGCGCGGTGCTTTGCTGATCGCGATTCCTGGCCTGGCGTTCTTGATTCTACCCTTTCGCAGCTTGATCCAACGCGGCGTGCTCAAACGTCGTGGTTGGGGTCTGGGTGCGGTGGCCGTTCTGGTCATCGCGGCGTTCGGCCTGGTCGCGCTGATCCTGACCAATTCTGGACGAGCCCTATCACTGACTCGACTGTTGCACACGGCGACCACGGATGAATTGCGTTGGCGAAGCCTTGGCCCGATCTGGCATATCGCATCCGCGTATTTTCCCTTTGGCAGCGGTTTCGGATCGTTCGACACCGTATTCCGCGCCGCTGAACCGATGAGCTTGCTAAAACCAACTTATCTCAACCAGGCGCATAACGAGCCCTTGCAAGTATTGCTCGAGGCCGGGGTGCCGGGGATCGCCATCGTCGTGATCATGCTGATCGTCATCGGCCGTCTTGCCCTCGGAGTGATTGCCGCCAAAGAGGGGAGGCGAACATTCGGTTTCCTGGGGCTGATGATTCTGGTCCAGCTCGGGTTGACCAGTCTGGCGGATTACCCGTTGCGCACGCCTTTGTTGGCATCGCTTGCGCTGGTGGCGTGCTTCTGGCTCGCCGATGCGTCGGCGCACGATGAGGGTGCGGTTGCGTCCCCGTCGCGGATATCCTAGGCAGCCCGCGTCACTTACTTCCTATTTTGGCCGATAAAGCTAACCCATGCGCTTTCCTTTTTTTGCTGCGACGATGAGCGTCTTGGTTGCCGGCTGCGCCGGTAACCCTCCGCTCGGGGATCCCCGTTATCCAAGCGCCGTCCGGGTGGCGGAAACCCTGCCGCCACCCAGCGGCCGCGATGTCATCCTGTCGGCGCAGTCGTACATCATTGGTCCGCTCGACAAACTGAACGTGTCGGTCTTCGGTATCGGCGAGCTTAGTGGCGATGTTCAAGCGGACGCCAGCGGGCAAATCACGCTGCCGTTGATCGGTACGATCGAAGCGGCAGGCAATACGCCCGTTCAGCTTTCACGTATCATCACAAGCGCCTACGACCGGTACGTTCGTAACCCCGTCGTATCGGTCAACATCCGCGAGGCGACGAGCCAGACGTTTACCGTCGATGGCCAAGTGACCGAGCCGGGCATCTATCCTGTTGTCGGCAACATGTCGCTGATGCGCGCGATCGCGAACGCCAAGGGCGCTGCGGAATTCGCGAAGCTCGATGACGTGGTGGTCTTCCGCACCGTGAACGGCGAGCGCATGGCGGCTCTGTACAACCTTGGGGCTATTCGGCGCGGCATGTATGCCGATCCCCAAATCTATTCGAACGATATCATCGTGGTGGGCGAGTCGTCTTCGCGCCGACTGTTTAAAGACTTCCTACAGGTAGCACCGGCACTGGCGGCTCCAGTCGTGCTCCTGCTGCAGAATTGATAGGTATATGAACGTGGAAGCCGGCTTTACCAAGGCGCTGTCTGGCGTGCCAGATGCCGATGTTGCGGTAGTCAAAACGCCGCTCCTGGCGCAAATCGGGCGGATTGCTTGGCGTCGTCGCTGGTTGATCGCGAGCGGTACCGCTGCGGCGGTGATTTTGGGTCTCATCATCACCTTGCTGATGACGCCGCTGTATACGGCGACGAGCCAGATCGAGATCTCGCGCGAAGGCAATCGGGTAACCGAAATCCAGGGCGTCGAGCGCGAGGCGACCACCTCCGACCTAGAATTCTATCAGACGCAATACGGATTGCTCCAATCGGAAAGCTTGGCTCAGCAGATCGCCCGCGACCTAAAGCTCGCCGATAATCCCCAGTTTTTCAAAATGTTTAACGTCAATCCGGACAAGCGATTTAGTGCGGTCAACGGCGCCGGCAAGCCCGCGACCCGTGAGCAGCGCGTCCGCGCCGCAGCTACAGTGCTGCTTGATAACGCGACGATTGCCCCGATCCGCGGGTCTCGTCTGGTGGATATCAGCTTTACCAGCCCTGACCCTGCTTTGTCGCTGGGTGTCGCGAATGCGTGGGGTAAGAACTTCATTTCTACGAACCTTGCGCGGCGGTACGATGCGACGAGCTACGCGCGCAACTTCCTAGAAAGCCGGTTGGCAGGTCTGCGCGAACGGCTGGAGCGTTCCGAACGCGAGCTGGTCGCTTACGCGCAGCGTAGTGGCATCATAAACTTGCCCGGTAACATCGACCGGCAGACCGGGGCGACTACGGGCGAACGGTCGCTGACCGCCGACACGCTCGAGAAGCTCAACGCCTCGCTGAGTGAAGCGATCGCGGAGCGGATCGCCGCGGAGAGCCAGGTGCAGAACGGTAGCGGGGCGAGCAACGCCGAGACGATCCGTAACACGGCGATCAACCAGCTTCGCGAACGCCGCGCCGAGCTTTCCGCAGACTACGCCAAGCTGATGACCCAGTTCGAGCCGGAGTATCCCGCTGCCCGTGCTCTTCAAAGTCAGATCGCCGCATTGGATCGCAATATCCAGCGCGAAGAAGCACGTGTCAGTTCCTCCTTCTCAACGGCGTATAACGCCAGCCGCGAGCGCGAACGAAACCTGGGCGAGAACGTCGACCAGTTGAAGAAGTCGCTTACCGGTTTGCGGACGCGGTCCATCCAGTACAATATCCTTCAGCGAGAGGTAGATACCAACCGCCAATTGTATGACGGTCTGCTTCAGCGCTATAAGGAGATCGGCGTCGCGGGCGGCGTTGGTAACAACAACATCTCGATCGTGGATCAGGCAGAACTGCCGACCAAGCCTTCGAAGCCACGCCTTGCGCTGAACCTCTTCCTCGCTTTGATCGCCGGTCTGTTGCTGTCGAGCGGTGCTGCATGGTTGCTGGAGCATGTGTCCGAAGGGATCAATGATCCGTCCGACCTGCCGCAGAAGCTGGGTATCCCGCTGCTCGGTACGGTTCCGATCAGTGATGGTGATGCATTGGCCGATCTGGACAATCCGAAGTCGGAACTGATCGACGCGTATCTGGCAATCCAGACCAATCTGGCGCTAGCTACGCCGGAAGGGTTCCCGCGGTCGCTATCGATGACGAGCACCCGCCCCAAGGAGGGCAAATCGACCTCGGCGTACGCCCTGGCCCATGCGTTGGCTCGTCGGGAGCGGCGCGTGGTACTCGTCGACGGCGACATGCGGGCACCGATGGTGCATAAAGAATTCCACCTGTCGAACGATACGGGCCTGAGCAATTTCCTGTCGGGCAATGAGGACATTACAAAATCCCTCCATTCCGCCACACAGGCTAACCTCACGATCATGACTGCTGGCCCGACGCCGCCAAATGCTGCGGACCTGCTGGCCGGACCACGCCTGCGCATGTTGGTGGATAGGCTGCTCGAAAGTTACGATCATGTGATCATCGACTCCCCGCCGGTAATGGGCTTGGCCGACGCTCCTTTGATCGCGCGTGCGGTTACGGGTACGATCTATGCGGTAGAGTCGCATAATCTGCGGACGAGCCTGGCCGTCGTGGCGCTGGGGCGCCTCCGTTCGGCGAAGGTCAATGTTTTGGGCGCGGTGATGACCAAGTTCAACGCCAAGCAATCCAGCTATGGTTATGGCTATGACTATGGCTACGGCTATGGACACCAAACCAGCGCGAAGTAATCAGGCCCATGCCGCTTATGACGCGCTCCTTTGATTGGCGGCCGTTTCGCCTGATACCCGTCGTGGTCGGGGCGCTGGTTCTGTTGGTCGTCGTAGCCGGATCCGGTCTAGGCCGCGTATCGCAGGTATCGGATCCGGCGCGCGCCCAAGCGATGTGGCCGTGGAATCCGGTGGCCCCCATCGCCATCGCGCAAGCGATATTGGTTGCCAAGCCCGATGCCGCCGGGGCTGACCGAGCGGAATCCCTTGCCCGGCGGGCGCTGCAACTGGATGCGTCTCAGGCGCTCGCATACTCGGTTCTCGGCATGGCGATGGACGTGAAGCACGACCCGAGGGGGCGTGAATTGATCCTTTTGTCGGATCGCTTCAGCCGGCGGTTGTTGCTGTCGCGGATCTGGCTGATCGAAGATGCTGTGAATCGAGGCGATATCGATACCGCTCTGCGGAACTACGATATCGCGCTGCGTACGTCTGGGGAGGCACCCGCTCTGCTCTTTCCCGTGCTCTTGAACGCGGCCGCCGACCCGAACATCACCGATAAGCTAGCAAAGCTGTTGCGTGCGCGGCCGTTGTGGCGCGACGCCTTTCTGGCCGAGCTGACGCAAAAGGGTGATCCGCTTGTTGCCTACAGCGTGCTTCGTGCGGGAGTGGGGAGCAAGATCCCCGAGTCCGCGCGGCAATCGCTGGTCGCACGATTGGTGGCGGCTAATCGCCCCGATCTCGCATACGGTCTGGCTGCGGCGGGCATAACGCCGCTGCACAACGATGTCGCGGTCGATCTGGCGCGATCCCCCGGGCGCCTGGCTCCATTCGGGTGGAGTCTATCGACGACGGACATGGTCGATGCCTCGCAGGACATCGATGGTACCTTCGTTGCACAAACCAGAAGCAATACCCCGCAAACGGCGATCAGTCGGCTCGTCGCGCTTGCGCCGGGGCAATATGTCATGGCGGCCCGCGGCGAATTCCGGTCGGGGAGTGGCACTGCACGCTGGACGGCGAGTTGCTTCGGCGGAAACCCGCTCGGTGCCATACCGGCGACGGGAGGCTCTAGCTCGACCGGCTTTTCCGTACCCGCGGGTTGCGCTTTTCAGTGGCTCCGGTTGGAAGTCACTGCGTCGCTCGATGCCGACCACGTGGAAGCAGTAATAACCTCTTATCGCGTGGCCCCGCTTACCGCCGCCGCCAAGGATTGATCTCCGCCATGCTATATCTTTCCCCGCCGCACATGAGCGGACGCGAGCGTGTTCTGGTTTCGGAAGTCTTCGATTCCAACTGGATCGCGCCGATCGGACCTATGGTCGATGCTTTCGAACGAAAGCTCGGCGAATTGACGGGCATGCCTCACGTTGCAGCATTGTCTAGCGGCACAGCGGCGTTGCACCTGGCGTTGCGGATAGCGGGTATCGGCGAAGGCGATGCCGTTTGGTGCCCCAGCATGACGTTCATCGGAGGAGTGGCGGCGATTGGCTACGTCGGTGCGCGGCCGGTGTTCGTGGACTGCGCCGATGATGGCGATATGCTGATCGATCTCGACCTGCTGGAAGAGGCGCTCTCGAGTGACGCCCTGGATCAGCGGCCGCGTGCGGTGATCACGACCGACCTCTACGGCAACGTCGTCGATATGCAGCGCATGCGAAATCTAGCCGACCGCTACGGTTTCGTGTGGATCAGCGATACGGCCGAAGCGGTGGGATCCTATAGGAAGGATCACCACGCGGGCTACGGCGCCGATTTCGTCATCCTTTCGTTTAATGGCAACAAGATCATTACCACGTCCGGCGGGGGAGCACTGGCCAGCTCGAACGCGGCATACATCGAGCAGGCGCGGTTCTTAGCGACGCAGGCGCGCGATCCGGCACCGCATTACGAGCATTCCACCACCGGTTATAACTATCGCCTGAGCAACGTGTGTGCGGCCATCGGGGTCGGACAGCTCGAGGTGCTCGCTGATCGGGTGGCGGCTCGCCGAGGGGTCTACCGAAGGTATTACGAGCGGCTGTCGGCATTGCCCGGGATCGCGATGAACGACGATCCGGCGGGAACGATGCCCAACAGATGGCTGACGACGCTATTCATCGACCCTGTCGAAGCACCCTTTGATCGCGAGTCCGTACGCCTCGCGCTGCTCGCAGAAGAGATCGAAAGTCGTCCGTTGTGGAAGCCGATGCACCTCCAGCCGGTTTACGCCGGCACCCGGATGATCGGCGACCGCGGCCATGCGGAAAGGGCGTTTGAACTCGGCCTTTGCCTTCCGTCCGGATCGAGCATGACCGAAGAGGACGTCGATCGCGTTTGTGGGGTTATTGAGCAGCTCGCGTCTGCGCGCGGCTGATGTTCAGCAGACGGCAGATGATGGTCACGGGCGGGGGCGCTGCGGTGGCCCTGGCGATGTTCTCCGACTGCCGTGCTGGCCCTGCTGCGACACGGTCGCTCGCCGATTTCCGGCGGTCGAAGGAAAGCTGGACGGATACGTGGCTCCGCGCGCTCGCGGCGATCGAACCTGGCACCACGCTGATGATTCCGGCCGAGGTTATGACGATCGAATCCTCGCTGATGATCCTTTCGGACGATATCGGACTACGCGCCATGCCCGGGGCCGCGTTGACCGCCGCCGGCGGGACGAGTTTTGAATATCTGCTCGGAGCCCGTGGTCGTCGGGGCATTCGGATCAGCGGCCTGTTGCTGAATGTGAACCAGGAACAACGTCGGCGTGTTCAACGGCATCGTTTCATGGGGCTCGGGCTCGATGCATGCCGAGATTGCAATCTGTCAGACCTTACGGTCCGCGGGACGCTCGGTTTTGCAGGCATACCGGCGGTCGCGATCGCAATCGCCGGAGAGGGACGTGGCGTCACGATCGACCGCGTTACCATGACGAGTTGCGGAACCACCGAGCAGCCTTCCGACGGCTTGTACATATCGGGCGACGACCATAGCGCCACCAATGTCGTTGCGCGCGGCGTGACTGATACGGCCGTCGTTCTCGAAGCGTGCAACCGGTCCCGCATCCACGGCGTCGATGTCTCGGACAGCAGTGCGGCCGCTGCCATCACCAACATCACGCCTTATTCTAAGGTAGGCAACGCAATAACCGGTTTAGTAGGCCGCAACCTGTCGGCGCCGGTCACGGGGTGGGTGCAGATCGGCTGTCCGCTCGCGTCCGATGGCGATCTCATCGATAGTACGATCGCGGTCGACCTCGCCTCCAAGGCAGGGCCGGGACCCGGGATCAATATTCGCCATGTCGGCAAAGGACGAGCGCGAGGCGTCTCGATCACGGGCACGATTGCCGGGGCGGCCGCGCAAGGAATCCTTGCTGATGGCACGGACGCGCGGATGACCGTCCGCGTCGCCGATTGCGGCGGTGCGGCGGTTCAGTTCGAACCGGGTTCAAGCGGCCAGGTATCCGATAGCGACATCAGTGGGGGGACGTTTGGCGTACTGGTCGGACGTGGGGCCGACGTGACGACCCGCAACACCAGTTTTCGTGATCAGCGCTACTGGAACATGTACGTCTATCGGGGCGGGCGCTTGCAGTCACAGCGCGACCGGTTCGGCGCTGCTGGGATCGATCATCATGGGCATGATGTAGGCGGGACGCTGACGAAGACCTAGATGGTCAATCGCAGCCGCTGACACGGCCCGCCGGCATGACCTGACCGTGGGCTGAGGAGTGACTTGGACAACTTGTGTCGAAGCCTATGCGGCGGCAGTTGAGCTGCCCATCTTTGCGTGGTCCATCGACGTTGAGGTAACTTTGAGCCCAGACATGGCGCCGGCACTGGCGTCGACACTGGCGCGTCGCCAAGCGGCGATCTCGGCGTATACTCCGGCGCATGACCATGCGAATCGGTATTGGCGGCTGGACCTACGAGCCGTGGCGCGGGACCTTCTATCCCGAGAAATGGCCGCAAAAGCGCGAGCTGGAGTACGCCGCGAGCCACGTCACCGCGATCGAGATCAACGGCACCTATTATGGCAGCCAGAAGCCCGCGACCTTCGCGTCCTGGGCGGCGGCGGTGCCCGACGGGTTCGTCTTCACGCTGAAGGCGTCGCGCTACTGCACCACGCGCAAAGTGCTGGCCGAGGCGGGGGAGTCGGTCGCCAAGTTCGTCGGGCAGGGGATCGTCGAGCTGGGCGATAAGCTCGGGCCGATCCTGTGGCAGTTCATGGAGACGAAAAAGTTCGATGCGGACGATTTCGCTGCGTTCCTCAAACTGCTTCCGGCGAAACAGGACGGGCTCACGCTGCGTCATGCGGTCCAGGTCCGGCACGAGAGTTTCGCGGTGCCCGAGTTCGTCGCGCTGTGCCGCGCCGCCGGGGTCGCGATCGTGTTCGCGGAGTCGACCAGCTACCCCGCGATCGCCGACATCACCGGCGATTTCGTCTATGCGCGGCTGGAATCGGCGGAGGAGCGGTTCGTCGCCGGCTACGCGCCGCAGGCGCTCGACGCTTGGGCGGCGAAGGCCAAGCTATGGGCGGCGGGAGGGCGGCCCGAGGGGTTGCCCTACGTCACCGACACGGTGCCGGCGCAGACGCCGCGTGAAACGTTCGTGTTCTTCATCAACGGCGCCAAGGTGCGCGCGCCGCAGGGGGCGATGGCGCTGATCGAGCGCATCGCACAGGCCTAGCGCGTCGGTGCGACCCCCAAGACGGGGGCCTGGACGGGGGCGGTGGCCCCGCCTGATACGGGCGCAAGAGCAGTCGCAGGAGCGGGCGCCAGCGCAGGTGGTGCCACCTGCCCCAGGATCGCGGCGTTCTCGATCGTGTCCAGCGCCTGCCGTGCCTGCACGAAGCGCGCCGCTGCCGCCAGCCAGGGGCCTGCGTTGCGTGCGCCCGGCAGACGGGCGACTTCGGCCCGCGCGGCCTCGACCTGACCGCCGTCGAGCCAATGCTGCGCGCGCACCAGCCGGTCGGCGGCCATCGGCGACGGCGTTTCCGACCGGCGCAGCACGATCAGCTGATCGATCTGGCGGCGGAGAGTCGACGCCCAGGTGTCTCCGGTCGCCGCGGTGATTTCCGGCGCGATGTCGTCGAGCCCCTGGCGCAGCGTTTCGATCGTCACCGGCTGACGGGCAGCCTGGATTACCGCAACGGTCGCGCGGGGTTGCGTGGCGGCGAAGCGAAGGCGCAGTTGCTCCTCGAGATAGCCGAGCGGCAACCCCCGATCGAGCGCACGCCGCGCCGCGAACGCGATCAGCAGCGATTCTGCGCGCGTCGCCTGGCCACTCGCGGCGGCGGCATCGGCGGTGACCGCGGCGGTGCGTGCCTCAAGCGCCGCCAATTGCCCCGCGAGTGCGGCCTCGCGCGTTGCCAGCATCGCCGGATCGAGCGCGGCGGCGACCGCGGGCGCCTCGCCATTCGCGTTCAGCGGCTGTTGCGGGACATAGTCGGCAGACCCCGTCGCACGCTGCGCGACCGCGGCGACCGGCGCGGCGGCGCTCAGCCAGCCGCGGCGCATCGCATAGCCCATCAGCGCCAATCCGGCGGCAAAGGCCAGCCCGATGCACAGGATGATGATGCCAAGCCTGGCCCTGCGTGGCTGTTGGGTCGGCACATAGTCGGTCATGGCGTGCTTATCCCCGCGGGCGGTGCTGCGGTCAATCGCGCGCATCGCCGCGATCCGGACGAGCGAGTCGTCGCTGGGCTCGGTGGCGATATCGACGCTTTGCCAGCCCTCGCCAGCGGCTTGGGCAATGGCGGGCGACAGCGCGGCGATCGCGATGCGATCCCGTTCGGTTTCAAACACCCGTGCCGCCAGCATTTGCGCGGCGCGCGCCGAGTGCAGCAGGACGACACAGCCGGCGAGCGCGCGGATTTCGGCCTCGCCGACCGGAACCGGGTCGCTCGCATAGACGGTCAGTGCGGCCGCGCCGTCGCCGGTCGGCGCGCGGTCTCGGCCTGCCAGGTGCAGGAGCCGCACGAACCCGGCGTCGCGGGCGCGCCGCACCGCCTCGGCCGCGTCGCCCTCTCCGACCTGCACGACAGTGAAACCCGCCGTACGCGCCGCGCTGGCGGTCGCGGTGCCGACGGCGACGACGGGCAGCGCGGTCAACGCCGCCAGTCCTTCACCGCCATGCCGAACCGCGTTCGCGCTGGTTAGCAGCAGCGCGTCGTACCCCCCGGGATCGGGCACGGTCCACGGGACCGGGGCGGCGGCGAAGAACGGCAGCTGGCGGACGGTCACGTTCAGCGCGCGCAGTCGGGTGGCGGTCGCGGCGTCGCCCGGGGCCGGGCGCAGCACCACGACGGTGCGAGTCATGCCGCGAACAGGCGCCGGACGCTGTCGGGCGCGCGCGTGAGCAGGTCGAGCGCCAGCGCGGTGCCGAGATCGTCGCCGAGCGCGCCTTCGATCGATCCGGCGACGTCGCAGCTGCCGTCTTCGGCGATCAGTTCGGCACGCAGGCTGAGCGTCTCGCCCGCCAGCGCCGCCAGCGCCGCGACCGGCGAATGGCAGTCCGCGCCGAGCCGCGCGAGCAACGCGCGCTCGGCCAGCACGCACGCGCTGGTATCGGCGTGGTCGATCGCCGCGACCAGGCCGTGCGCCGCGCTGCCGTCGAGCACTTCGATCCCCACCGCGCCCTGTGCCGGTGCGGGCAGCATGACGTCGGTCGGGATCGCATGGCCGCAATCGTCGCGGCCCAGCCGGTCGAGCCCCGCCGCCGCCAGCAGAGTCGCGTCCATCTCGCCCCCCGCGACCTTCCCGAGCCGCGTGTCGACATTGCCGCGGATCAGCACGATGTTGAGGTCGGGGCGGAGCCGCAGCAACTGCGCCCGCCGCCGCGGCGAGCTCGTGCCCACCACTGCGCCGTCGCGCAGATCCTCGATCCGCTCCGCGCCGATCAGCCGGTCGCGCACATCCGCGCGCGGCAGCATCGCGGCGATGCGGATTTGCGCGGGCCGGATCGTCTCGACGTCCTTCATCGAATGCACGCAGGCGTCGATCTCGCCGCCGAGCAGCGCGCGGTCGAGCTCCTTGGTCCACAGCGCCTTGCCGCCGATCTCGGCCAGCGCACGATCCTGCACGCGGTCGCCCGTCGTCTTGATGATCACGGTTTCGATGTCGTCGGGCGCCCAGCCATGCGCGGCGCACAGGGCATCGCGCACCATCCCCGCTTGCGTGAGTGCCAGCGGCGAACCGCGCGTGCCGAGCCGGAAACGAACCATAGGGCGCGATCATGCCGAAGCCACACGGCTTCGACAAGCGCCCGCACCGGCGATAGGGTGCGCGGCATGATCATCCTCGGCATCGAATCCTCCTGCGACGAAACCGCCGCCGCGCTCGTGACCGGCGACCGCCGGGTGCTCGCGCACCGCCTGCTCGGCCAGGAGGCCGCGCACGCGCCGTTTGGCGGCGTCGTCCCCGAAATCGCCGCGCGCGCGCATGTCGAAGCGCTCGAACCGCTGATCGTCGCCGCGCTCGCCGACGCCGAGCTGACGCTCGCCGATGTCGACGCGATCGCCGCGACCGCAGGGCCGGGGCTGATCGGCGGGGTAATGGTGGGGCTGGTGACCGGCAAGGCGCTGGCGCACGCCGCGGGCAAGCCGTTGATCGCGGTCAACCATCTGGAGGGCCATGCGCTCAGCCCGCGGCTGTCCGACCCCGATCTCGAATTCCCCTATCTGCTGCTGCTCGTCTCGGGCGGCCATTGCCAGTTGCTGCTGGTCGAGGGGGTGGGGCGGTATCGCCGGCTCGCGACGACGATCGACGACGCCGCGGGGGAGGCGTTCGACAAGACCGCCAAGATTTTGGGGCTCGGCTTTCCCGGCGGTCCCGCGGTCGAACGCGCCGCGGCGCTCGGCAACCCCAAGGCGGTGCCGCTCCCGCGCCCGTTGAAGGGCTCGGCCGAACCGCATTTCTCGTTCGCGGGGCTGAAGAGCGCAGTCGCGCGCGCCGCGGGCGATTACAGCCCCGAGGATCTCGCCGCGTCGTTCCAGGCGGCGGTGGTCGACTGCCTGATCGACCGCACCACCAAGGCGCTCGGCACCAGCCACGGCGCCACAGCGCTGGTCGTCGCCGGCGGGGTCGCGGCGAACGGCGCGGTACGGTCGTCGCTGCAGGCGCTCGCCACCGCGCACGGCCTGCGCTTCGTCGCGCCGCCCTTGTGGCTGTGTACCGACAACGCCGCGATGATCGCCTGGGCGGGGGCGGAGCGCTTCGCCGCCGGGCTCACCGATCCGCTCGACGTCGCCGCGCGCCCACGCTGGCCGCTAGACCCTGCCGCGGAAGCGGTGCGCGGCGCGGGGGTGAAGGCATGATTGGCGTCATCGGTGGCGGCGCCTGGGGCACCGCGCTTGCGCAGGTCGCGGCGCAGCGCAGCGACGTGCTGCTCTGGGCGCGCGAACCCGAGGTGGTGGCGGGGATCAACGCCGCGCACGAGAATGCGCTGTTCCTGCCCGGCCGCACGCTCGACCCCGCGATCCGCGCGACCGGCGATCTTGCGGAGCTGGCACGCTGCAGCATCATCCTGGTCGTCGCGCCCGCGCAGCATGTCGGCGCGGTGCTGGCGGCGGCAGCGGTCGGCGATACCCCCCTCGTGCTGTGCGCCAAGGGGATCGAGGCGGGCAGCAAGCGGCTGATCGGCGAGGTCGCGCGTGCCGTCCACCCGCATGCGCCGATCGCGGTGCTGTCGGGCCCGACCTTCGCACATGAAGTCGCGGCCGGCATGCCGACCGCCGTTACGCTCGCCTGCGAGGATGCGGCGCTGGGCGAACGCCTGGCGAGCCAGCTCGCGGTGCCGCATTTCCGCACCTATGCGACCACCGACGTGGTTGGCGCCGAGATCGGCGGTGCGGTCAAGAACGTGCTCGCGATCGGCTGCGGTGTCGTCGAGGGCGCCGGGCTCGGCCAGAATGCCCGCGCTGCGCTGATCGCGCGTGGCTTTGCCGAGATGACACGGTTCGGCCTGGCGCGGGGCGCCCGGGCGGAAACGCTCGCTGGGCTGTCCGGGCTCGGCGATCTGGTGCTCACCTGCTCGTCGACCAGCTCGCGCAACTTCTCGCTCGGTGTCGGGCTCGGCCGCGGCGAATCGGCACAGGCGCTGCTCGCGGATCGCCGCACCGTGGCGGAAGGCGCGTTCACCGCGCCCGTCCTCCGCGAAGCCGCACGCGACGCGCGGGTCGACATGCCGATCACCGAGGCGGTGTGCCGCCTGCTCGAAGGCGCCGCGGTCGGCGACGTGATCGGCGACCTGCTCGCCCGCCCGCTCAAGGGCGAGGCTGGGTAACGCCGCCGCTCCTCCACCCCGGCGAAGGCCGGGGCGCAGGTGGGAAGGCCTTCGTGACCGCGGGGTGCGCCCCGTTACCGCGGTCCCCCCAATTGGGCCCCGGCCTCCGCCGGGGTGGTATCCCTGGTAACACCCCGTCAAAAATCGATCGCGATGCCCTTCAACTCCCAATCGCCATAGCGCACCGGGTTCAGACCCATCGGGTCCTCGCTCGGTTCGGGCACCGCCTCCGGCACCGGCACCGGCGGGTTCTCCGACAGATAGGCGGGGGGCTTCACATGGTCGGGGCGCTGGCCCATCGCGGGTCTCCGAGTTGCGGGTTTGCGGTCTAGCGTCCACATGGGGGCAGTCGCGCCGTTTTTCTATGCGGACGACCCCGAAGCGGAGGACCTTGATGCCCGATTATACCCATGCGCCCGAACCCTTGGGCGTGCCCACGCGCCGCGCCGCGATCCGCCTGCTCGACGCGGTGCTCCGCCGTGGCGAAGCGCTCGAATCCGCGCTGCCCGCCGCGACCCGTGCGATCCACGGCCCCGATCGCGGCCTCGCGCATGCGATCGCCGCGGAAACGCTGCGCCGCCTGCCCGATCTCGATGCGCTGATCGATTCGGCGACCAAGACCAACCTGCCCGACGATGCCAAGGCGCGGATGGCGCTGCGCATCGCGCTGGTCCAGACCCTCGTGCTCGGGACGCCCAGCCACGCCGCGATCGCGACCGTGCTGCCTTTGGTCGATGGCGGCCCGCGCAAGCTCGTCCACGGTGTGTTCGGCACGTTGTTCCGCGCCGGCGTGCTGCTGCCCGAAGTGCCGACGCTGCCTGCACCGGTCGAGCTGCGCTGGGACGCGGCGTGGGGCGAGGAGATGGTCGACGCCGCCTGCGTCGCGATCGCGGTGCCGCCGCCGCTCGACCTGACGCTCGCCGATCCGTCCGAGACCGAGGGCTGGCGCGAGAAGCTGGGCGGGGTCAGCTTCATGCCCGGGCATCTCCGGCTCGACGATCATGATTCGGTGCCCGACATGGACGGCTTTTCAGATGGCGCCTGGTGGGTGCAGGACATCGCCGCGTCGCTGCCGGCACGGTTGCTCGGGCAGGGGGCGGGCCACGTCCTCGACCTGTGCGCGGCGCCCGGTGGCAAGTCGCTGCAGCTCGCGGCGGCGGGCTGGACCGTCACTTCGGTCGACAACTCCCAGAGCCGGATCAAGCGGCTGCGCGAGAATCTGTTCCGGACGCATCTGAAGGCCGAGGTCGTCAACGCCGACATCCTCGACTGGACGCCCGCCGAGCCCGCCGACGCGATCCTGATCGACGCGCCGTGCAGCGCGACCGGCATCTTCCGTCGCCACCCCGATGTGCTGCACCGCGTCCGCCCGTCGATCATCGCCGAGACCGCGGCGCTGCAGGCAAGGATCTTCGCGCGGGCGGCGGACTGGGTGAAGCCGGGCGGAACCTTGGTCTATGCGACCTGCTCGCTCGAGCCGAGCGAGGGCGAGGCGCAGCTCGATGCGTTCCTGGCTGCGCGCAGCGATTATGCGGTGGTGCCGGTGGAGCAGAGCGAACTACCTGATGGCATCACGCCGACGGAACTGGGTACGGTGCGGACGTTGCCGAGGATGCTGGCAGAACACGGCGGTGCCGACGGCTTCTTCATCGCGCGGGTGCGGCGCAACTAGCCTCCGTCATGCCGGACTTGGTCCGGCATCCATCGCTCCGCATATTCCGTGGCAGGAGAGTTTGCGTCATCATGGACCCCGGACCAAGTCCGGGGTGACGGATACTTCCGCCCCCACCAATCCCGCGCTAGGACACTTCCCATGCAACCCGTCCGCATCGCCCCCTCGATCCTCTCCGCCGACTTTGCCAAACTCGGCGACGAGGTCCGCGCGATCGACGCGGCCGGCGCCGACTGGATCCATGTCGATGTGATGGACGGGCATTTCGTCCCCAACATCTCGTTCGGCCCGGCGGTGATGAAGTCGGTGCGCGGCGTCACGACCAAGCCGTTCGACGTCCACCTGATGATCTCGCCGGTCGATGCCTATCTCGACGCGTTCGCCGAGGCGGGCGCGGACTGCATCACCGTGCATTACGAGGCCGGCCCGCACATCCACCGCTCGCTCCAGCACATCAAGGGCCTCGGCAAGCGCGCCGGCGTGGTGCTCTGCCCCGGCACGCCCGCGAAAATGCTCGATTACCTGCTCGACAGTGTCGATCTGGTGCTGGTGATGAGCGTCAACCCGGGCTTCGGCGGCCAGAGCTTCATCCCCAGCCAGCTCAAGAAGATTTCCGCGATCCGCACGATGATCGAGAAGAGCGGCCGCGCGATCGATCTCGAGGTCGATGGCGGGATCGACGCCGACTGGGCGAAGCGCTGCATCGACGCCGGCGCCGACGCGCTGGTCGCGGGCACCTCGGTCTTCCGCGGCGGCCCATCCGCCTATGCCGCCAACATCGCGGCGCTGAGGGGCGCTTGACTACCGAGCCCGCGCCCGACGGGATCGACGAAGGCCGTCGGCTGATCCGGCTCGGCGGCGACACCGCGCTGTCGCTCGCCGATAGGCTGGCCGAGCGCTTCCACCGGCTGACCTGGCGCACGCCGATCCACGCGCTGCGGCTCAAGGGGCGCTATCCGCTCAAGCTGATCGCGGTGCCCGACGATCCGGTGATGGGCGACGTCAAGCGCGGCAGCGCGCTGCTCGAAGGCACGCTCGGCCTCCGCGGCGAGACGCGCGACATCGAGACGCTCGACCTGGCGAAACCCGATTGGGGCCGGCCGTTCGCCGAACATCTGCACAGCTTCGCCTGGTTGCGCGACCTCTCGACGGTGGCGACGCGCGCGCGCGGCGCACCGATCGCCGAACATCTGATGAGCCTGTGGCTCGCCACGCATGCCGACACCGTCAGCGGACTGGCCTGGCGCCCCGATCTCTGGGGCCGGCGCATCCTGTTCTGGACGTGCCACGCGCCGCTGATCCTGTCGTCGACCGACCTGGTCTACCGCTCGAAGGTGCTGAACGCGCTCGCCCGCGGCGCGCGCCATCTCGATCGCGGCGCCGACAAGGCACCCGCGGGCGCACCGCGGATCGCCGCCTGGTGCGGTGTCGTCGCGGCGGGCTTGCTGATCCCCGGCGGCGAACCGCGCCAGGCGTTCGGCGAGGCCGGGCTCGCGCGCGCGCTCGGCACCGGGCTGTTCGACGATGGCGGGTCGGTCTCGCGCAGCCCGGCGATGCTGCTCGATTGCGTCCAGCTGCTCAGCATGCTGCAGGAAACCTATGTCGCGCGCGGCATGGAACTGCCCGACCCCGTCGCGGCGACGCTGTCGCGGATGGTCGCGGCGTTGCTCGGCGTGATGCACGGCGACCGCGCGCTGTCGAGCTGGCAGGGCGGTGGCCCGTTCGCCGCGACCGAGGTCGCCGCCGTGATCGAGGCGAGCGGCGTGCGCACCCGGCCGCTCCGCCAGGCCCGCGACTGGGGCTATCAGCGGCTCGCCGCCGGCACCGCGGTGCTGATCGTCGACGCCGCGCCGCCGCCGGTCGCGCGGCTGGTCGAGGGCGGTTGCGCCTCGACGTTGGCGTTCGAATTCTCCGATGGGCCGGTGCGGATCGTCGTCAATTGCGGCGGTGCCCGCGCGGGCGTGGCGCAGCTGCCCGCGAGCCTGGCCGAGGGGCTGCGCTCGACCGCGGCGCATTCGACGCTGATCGTCGCCGACAGCAATTCGACCGCGATCCATGCCGACGGCACGCTCGGACGCGGCGTCGTCGAGGTCGAGCTGAGCCGCCAGGAATCGGATGCCGCCAGCCGGATCGAGGCGAGCCATGACGGCTATGTGCGCCGCTGGGGGTTCGCGCATCGCCGCCAGCTGATGCTGACTGGCGACGGCAAGGAGCTGCGCGGCGAGGATGCGCTGCTGCCGCAGGGCCGCAAGCGCCGCGTGGGGACGACGCCGTTCGCGATCCGCTTCCACCTCGGCGCGGGCGTGCAGGTATCGATGACCGCTGACGCGCTCGGCGCGATCCTGCGGCTGCCCGGCGGCGCGCTGTGGCAGTTCCGCTGCCGCGGCGGGCTGCTCGCGGTCGAGGACAGCGTGTGGATCGATGCCGATGGCCGCCCGGTCTCGACGCAGCAGCTGGTGGTGACGGGCGAAGCCGCCGCCGGCGGGGCCAATGTCAGCTGGGCGATCAAGAAGGCGCTTTAATCGCTCCCCTCCCTGGAAGGGAGGGGTCGGGGGTGGGTCGGCCAGTTGGCTGGCGTGCCCGTGCCCCGATAGCGACCCACCCCCAGCCCCTCCCTTCCAGGGAGGGGAGCAAACGCCGTCTGTTCCCCGCCGCCAACCGACGCTAAGGCCCCCCGCATCCTCGCCGCCGACGAAAGACCTTCATGACCAGCATCCCGATCCGCCGCGCGCTCCTGTCGGTGTCCGACAAGACCGGCATCGTCGACCTCGCCACCGCGCTTGCGGCACAGGGCGTCGAGCTCGTCTCGACCGGCGGCACCGCCACCGCGCTGCGCGCCGCCGGCCTTGCGGTACGCGACGTGAGCGAGCTCACCGGCTTTCCCGAGATGATGGACGGCCGCGTCAAGACGCTGCACCCGATGGTCCATGGCGGGCTGCTCGCGGTGCGCGACGATGCCGGCCACGCCGCCTCGATGAAGGAACACGGCATCGGCGCGATCGACCTCGTCATCGTCAACCTCTACCCGTTCGAGGCGACCGTCGCGAAGGGTGCCGACCGCGACACCGTGATCGAGAATATCGACATCGGCGGCCCCAGCATGGTGCGCTCGGCGGCCAAGAACCACGCCTTCGTCGCGATCGTCACCGACCCCGCCGACTATGCGCTGGTCGCGGGTGGCAGCACGACGCTCGACGACCGCAAGCGGCTCGCCGCGAAGGCGTTCGCGACCACCGCGGCCTATGACTCGGCGATCGCGACCTGGTTCGGCACCGTCGACCAGGACGAGGCATTTCCCGAAACGCTGCCGATCACGCTCAAGCGCGGCGATACCTTGCGCTACGGCGAGAACCCGCACCAGTCCGCCGCCTTCTACACCGCGACCGGTTCGGTGCGCGGCATCGGCCAGGCGCGTCAGGTGCAGGGCAAGGCGCTCAGCTACAACAACCTCAACGACGCCGATGCGGCCTTAGAACTCGTCGCCGAATTCCGCGACGCCGCGCCTTCGGTCGTCATCGTCAAGCACGCCAACCCCTGCGGCGTCGCCACCGGCACCACGCTTGCCGAAGCCTATGCCGCCGCCTTCGCGTGCGACACGGTGTCGGCGTTCGGTGGCATTATCGCGGTCAATCGCAAGCTGGACGCACAGACCGCGCGCGCGATCACCGGCATCTTCACCGAAGTCGTCGTCGCCCCCGACGCCGACGAGGAAGCCATCGCGCTGTTCGCCGCCAAGAAAAATCTCCGCCTGCTGCTGACCGGCGAACTGCCCGATCCGGCACGCGGCGGACTCAGCGCCAAGTCGATCGCCGGCGGCTGGCTCGTCCAGGGTCGCGACAACGGAACGCCCGGCGACCTCACCGTCGTCACCAAGCGCCAGCCGACCGCGCAGGAACTCGCCGACTGCCGCTTCGCCTGGACGATCGCCAAGCACACCAAGTCGAACGCGATCGTCTACGCCAAGGACGGCAGCACCGCCGGCATCGGCGCCGGTCAGATGAACCGCCTCGAATCCGCGCGCATCGCCGCGTGGAAGGCCAAGGACGCCGCCGACAAGGCCGGCTGGGCGATCCCGCGCACGATCGGCTCTGCGGTGGCGTCGGACGCGTTCTTCCCGTTCGCCGACGGCCTGCTGGCGGCGGTCGAGGCTGGCGCAACGGCGGTGATCCAGCCGGGCGGCTCGATCCGCGACGCCGACGTGATCGCCGCGGCGGACGAAGCGGGCCTCGCCATGGTGTTCACGGGCATGCGCCACTTCCGCCACTGATCGCCCCGTCACCCCGGCCTTGAGCCGGGGTCCCGCTTCTTTCCGCCGTCGAGATAGCGGGACCCCGGGTCAAGCCCGGGGTGACGGACCACCTTACTCGACTACCGCTTTGAGCGAAGGCGTTACCGGATCGGCGACCCCGAATGCGGCAGGCTCGCCGGCTCGATCCCGGGCTTCTTCCCGAACAGCGCGCGGTCGGCGGGCCCGAACGCCCATTTCCACAGGATGAAGAGATAGGTCGCCGCGATCGCCGGCTCGCCGATCACCAGCTCCACCCATTCGTAGCGTTTGGGTAGCGCGGTGAAGGCGGACCCGACCACGATCGCGGCCAGCGCGGCGATAACCAGCGGCATCCGCCACGGATTGACCGACGCGCCGAGCAGATGCCCCAGCAACTTCGACTTGATCACCGAGGTCAGCGCGACCGACAGCATCAGCGCGATCGCGGGCCCCGCCGCCTGGTAGTTGACGGGATAGCCGAGCGCGCGGATCGCGAAGATCAGGGCAAAGCTCAGCCCAACTTGGAACGCCAGCATCGCGCCCGAGATCATCAGGTTGCGATGCCGCGCGATATAGACCAGCGCGGATTCGCTGACCGCCCCGGTCGACGCCAGGAACTCGGCGGTCAGCAGGAAGGCGAGGGCCGCGGTGCCCGCGACGAACTGCGGCCCGACCACGCCCATCACCGCTTCGCCGGGGATCGATCCCATCAGCGCAAGGCCCCCTTGCGCCGCCATGATCCAGAACGCCACCTGCCGCACCTGGTTAGCGATCGCGAGGCGGTCGTTGATCGCGAGACTTTGCGTGATCACCGGGCCGAGGATCGGGTCGAAGCTGGTCTTCAGCTTCTGCGGCAGGGATGCCACCTGCTGCGCCATGTAATAGATGCCGACGATCTTGGGTTCGAACATCACGCCGAGGATGAAGCGGTCGACGTTGCGGCTGCCCCATTCCAGGATGTCCGCGCCTGCCAGCGGCACGTTGGCGCGCGCCAGCGCATAGAGCGGCCGCAACTGTGGCGACCAGCCGCGCGGGATCCCGTAGCTGCGCAGGAACGGCACCAGACTCGCGACCAGCGCGGCGATCATCGATGCGATATAGCTGAGCACCAGCCCGTCGCGGATCGTGAAATAGCTGAACGCCCACGCCGCGATCGAGATCGTCCACGGCTCGACCACCGCGCGCGCGGTGACCGCGGCCTTGACGTTCAGCCGATAGGCGAGCGCGGCGAGGCTGACGTCGGACCAGGCGATCGCGACGATGATCAGCGGCAGGAACCGGTCGAGCCCGGTGATCGCACTGTTCGGATACATGATCCCGGGAAAGGTGCAGAGCACCGCGCTCGCGATCATCGACGCGACGAACGCGACCGCCATCGCGTCCCACACCACGCAACCATGCGGGCGATCGGATTTGCTCAACGCCTGCGCGAGCCCGCGCTTGAGGCCGAGCGTCGCGAGCAACGCCGCGAGTTCGACGACGACGACCGCGATCGCGAACCGGCCGACGAGGTCAGGGCCGTAGATGCGCCCGGCGATGAACAGAAACGGAATCCGCGCGGCGAGGCGCAGCACGAAGCCGGCGATGTTGGTGCGGCCGCCCTTGGCGAGCGTGTCGATGTCGGCGGTGGATTCGGTCACCATCCTGCACCCCTCTCTGAAAGGGAGGGGCTGGGGGTGGGTCGGCTTGGGGCGGATGCTGCGGTCCCACGATAGCGACCCACCCCCGACCCCTCCCTTTCAGGGAGGGGAGATTGCGCAGCGTAACTCAATGCGCGGCGCCCCAGCTCGCGCCCGTCCCGATCTCGATCCCCAGCGGCACGTCCAGCGTGACAGCCGGCTCGGCCGCGGTCGCCATGACCCGCTCGATCACTGGCTTCGCCGCCGCGACGTCGCCTTCGGGCAGCTCGAACACGAGTTCGTCGTGCACCTGCAACAGCATCCGGACGTTGGGCAGCCCGGCCTCCAGCAACGCCGGCCCCATCCGCACCATCGCGCGCTTGATGATGTCGGCGCTCGTCCCCTGGATCGGCGCGTTGATCGCGGCGCGTTCGGCGCCCTGGCGTTCGTGCTGCACCTTCGAATGGATCCGCGAGAAATGCGTCTTCCGCCCGAACAAGGTCGACGTGTAACCCTTCTCGCGGACGAACTCGGTGGTCGCGGCGATGTAGTTTGAGATGCCGGGGAAGCGATCGAAATAGCGGTCGATCATCGCCTGCGCTTCGTCCGCGGTCACGTCGAGCCGCCCGGCGAGCCCCCAGCGCGAGATGCCGTAGAGGATCGCGAAGTTGATCGTCTTCGCGCGCCCGCGCGTGTCGCGGTTGACCTCGCCGAACAGCTCCTGCGCGGTCAGGCTGTGGATGTCGTCGCCGTTCGCGAACGCCTGTTTGAGCGCCGGCACGTCGGCCATGTGCGCCGCCAGCCGCAGCTCGATCTGCGAATAGTCGGCGGCGAGGATGACGTTGCCCGGCTCCGCCACGAACGCGTCACGGATCTGCCGGCCCACTTCGGTGCGGATCGGGATGTTCTGCAGATTGGGGTCGGTCGACGACAGCCGCCCGGTCTGCGCGCCCGTCAGCGAGTAGGACGTGTGCACGCGCCCGGTCGCCGGGTTGATCTGCGCCTGCAGCGCATCGGTATAGGTGGACTTCAGCTTCGATAGCTGGCGCCAGTCGAGCACCCGCCGCGAGATCACCGCGCCGGGCGAATCCTTGTCCGCCGCGATCCGCTCCAGCTCGTTGACGTCGGTCGAATAGACGCCCGACTTGCCCTTGCGGCCGCCCTTGATCCCCATCTTCTCGAACAGCACGTCGCCGAGTTGCTTGGGGGACCCGATCGTGAACGGTCCGCCGGCGAGTGCGTGGATTTCGGTTTCCAGCGTCGCCATCTGCGTCGAGAACTCGCCAGACAGCCGCGCGAGCACTTCGCGGTCGACCTTGATCCCGTGCATCTCCATCTGCGCGATGACAGGCACCAGCGGCCGGTCGACCATCTCGTACACCCGCGTCGCAGCCTCGGCCGGCAAGCGCCGCTTGAACCGCCGCCACAGCCGCAGCGTCACATCGGCATCCTCCGCGGCGTAGCGGGTGGCCGCCTTCAGATCGATCTCGTTGAAGCTGCGCTGCGTCTTGCCGGTGCCGACCACGTCCTTGAACGCGATGCAGCTGTGCGACAGGTGCGTCGCCGCCAGCTCGTCCATCCCGTGGCCGTGCAGCCCGGCGTCGAGATCGAAGCTCATCAGGATCGTGTCGTCGAACGGCGCGACCGACACCCCGAGCCGGCCGAGCACGATCATGTCGTATTTCAAGTTATGCCCGATCTTGAGCACCGCAGGATCCTCGAACAACGGCTTCAGCTTCGCGAGCACCAGGTCGCGCGGCAATTGCTCGGGATTCTCGGCGAGCAGGTCGGTGCCGCCATGCGCGATCGGGATATAGCAGGCGAGGTTGGCGTGCAGCGCCAGGCTGATCCCGACCAGATCGGCGCGCGTCGCGTCGATCCCGGTGGTCTCGGTATCGACCGCGACCCAGCCCTGATGCTTGGCGACCTGTACCCAGCGGTCGAGCGCGGCCTCGTCCACCACGGTCTCGTAGAAGTCATGGTTGCACGGCTCTTCCTCTTCGTGTGGTACGCTGGTGGGCTCGGGCACCGGCGCATCCGCGACCGCTGACAGCTTCGCCAGCAGCGACTTGAAGCCGTGATGTTCCAGGAACGCGCGGAGCGGCGCGTCGGGAATCCCCTTCAGCTCGAGGTCGTCGAGTGGTTCGGGCAGCGCGACGTCGCATTTCAGCGTCACCAGCACCTTCGACAGCCGCGCCATTTCGGCATGCTCGATCAGATTGTCGCGCATCTTGCTGGGCTTCATCGTCGGTGCAGCCGCCAGCACGGCTTCGAGGTCGCCATGCTCCAGGATCAGTTTCGCCGCGGTCTTGGGGCCGACACCGGGCACGCCCGGCACGTTGTCGACGCTGTCGCCCATCAGCGCCAGCACGTCGCCGAGCTGCGCGGGCGTGACGCCGTGGAATTTCTCCGCGACATGCTCCGCGCCCAGCCGACGGTTGTTCATCGTGTCGTACATGTCGAGCCCGGGCTCGATCAGCTGCATCAGATCCTTGTCGGAGCTGACGATCGTCACTTCCCAGCCCTGCGCCAGCGCCGCCCGGGAATAGCAGGCGATGATGTCGTCCGCCTCCAGCCCCTCGGTCTCGATGCACGGCAGGCTGAACGCGCGCGTCGCGTCGCGGATCATCGGGAACTGCGGGACGAGGTCCTCGGGCGGCGGCGGCCGCTGCGCCTTGTACTTGTCGTAGAGATCGTTGCGGAACGTCTTCGACGATTTGTCGAGGATGACCGCCATGTGCGTTGGCCCGTCGGCGGCATGGACCTCGTCGGCGAGCTTCCACAGCATCGTCGTATAGCCATAGACTGCGCCGACCGGCTCGCCATGCTTGTTGGTGAGCGGCGGCAGGCGATGATAGGCGCGGAAGATATAGCCGGAGCCGTCGACGAGGTAGAGATGGGGCATGGCGCCGAGATAGCGGATGCGCGCGCCCGGACCAATGGGCGAAGCGTGGCGCGCGGGTAACGGTGCGGGGAAATCGTGCCTCCGTCACCCTGAACTTGTTTCAGGGTCCACCTTTCCCCAGGCGCTGGCGTTTGCGGTGGGGTGGATGCTGAAACGAGTTCAGCATGACGAAGGCTCTTAGCCCCGCCCTCCCGCGTAACTCGCGACCGCGGCGGCGACCGACTGGATCAGCCGCTGGCGTTCCTGGATCGGACGCATCGTATCCCCGATCATCACCGCGATCGCATAGCGCCGCCCGTCGGGCGCGGTCAGCAGGCCGACGTCGTTGAACCCGGCGTTGCGCGCGCCGAGGTCCTGCCCCGTCCCGGTCTTATGCTGGATCGTCCACCCCGCCGGCAGCGCCGCGCGCAGCCGGGCACGGCCGGTCACCGACGCGCCCATCGTGTCGAGCAGGATCCGCGTCGAGGTTTCGCTCAGCAATTCGCCGCGCGCCAGCCGGGCGAGCGAATCGGCGATCGCGATCGGCGCGGCGCCATCGGGCGGGCTCGCGACATAGGCGTCGAGCGCGGCGGCGCGCACCGCGGGCGCCAACCGCGACCGCGCGATCAGGAAGCCGTTGTCGACCGCATAGGACGGCTGCCAGGTCAGCCCCGCGGTCTTCGCCTGCAGATAGCGTTCGCCGGGGCCGAAACGGATATCGCCGAGCTGCTTGCGCTCGATCATCGCGCGCACCGCGGTCGGGCCGCCGACATAGCTCAGCAGCCGGTCGTTGGCGGTGTTGTCGCTATGCGTCAGCGCCCGCGTGAGAAGATCGCCGACCGTGGTCTGGTATCCGGCGCCCTTGACCAGCATCGCGATCGGCTGGTGGAACAGCGTCAGGTCCTGCGGCCGGACCAGGATCGGATCGTCCAACCGCGCCTTGCCCTGGTCGCGCAGGTCGAGCAGCGTGATCGCCACCCACAATTTGCTGACCGATTGCTGCGGTAGCGACTGGCGCCCGCCGGCCTCGACCGTCCAGCCTTCGTCGACCGCGCGGATCGCGATTCCCGCCTTGCCCGCGAACCCGCGGTGCAGCGCGTCGATCGTCGCGGCCAGCTGCGCTGGCGCGGCGCGGGCGATACGCGGGGCAGGGGGCGGGACGGGGATCGAGACGGTGATCGCGGGTGGGAGGGTCGGCGCACCCGCGCTTTGCGCCGGCCGCGACGACGGGCCGCAGCCACCCAGCGCGACCGCAAGGCCGGCGGTGACGATCAGACGCGCGATTGAGACCGAAACCATGGGTGAAAAAGCCTTACCGTACGCAAACGACCCTTATCCGCGGATTCTTGGCGTGAAAGCATATGGTTCCCGGCGCTGCGACGAAGCGCGCGTGCGCCGGGCCCAACCGATGACGTCCCCCCGTTTATCGTCACCCCGGCCTTGAGCCGGGGTCCCGCTTCCTTTTAGCCGCTGACAAAGCGGGACCCCGGGTCGAGCCCGGGGTGACGAATTAAAAGTTCACGGCACCAGCACCGTATCGACCGCATCGGGCAGCGTTTCCGGATAATCCAGCGTATAGTGCAGCCCGCGGCTTTCATGCCGGTGCAACGCGCTCCGCACGATCAACTCGGCGGTCTGGAGCAGGTTGCGCAGCTCGATCAGGTCGGGCGTGACGCGGAAATGCTGGTAATATTCGGCGACCTCGTCGGTCAGCAGCTTGATCCGGTGCTGCGCGCGTTCCAGCCGCTTGGTGGTGCGGACGATGCCGACATAATTCCACATGAAGCGGCGGATCTCGGTCCAGGTCTGCTGGATCACGACCTCCTCGTCGGAATCGGTGACGCGGCTCTCGTCCCAGGGGCGGATCGGCGGGGGCGGGGGCAGGCTGTCCCACGCGGCCGCGATGCTGTCCGCCGCCGCCTCGCCGAACACGAAGCATTCGAGCAGCGAGTTGCTGGCGAGCCGGTTGGCGCCGTGCAGCCCGCTCTCGGTGCATTCGCCGGCGGCATAGAGGCCCGGCAGGTCGGTGCACCCGTGTTCGTCGACGACGATCCCGCCGCAGGTATAATGCTGCGCGGGCACCACCGGGATCGGCCCGGTGGTCATGTCGATGCCGAGCCCGATCAGCTTTTCGTGGATGTTCGGGAAGTGATGCCGGACGAAATCGGGCGGCATGTGGCTGATGTCGAGATGGACGTAGTCGAGCCCGTAGCGCTTGATCTCGGCATCGATCGCGCGGGCCACCACGTCGCGCGGCGCCAGCTCCATCCGCTCGGGGTCGTAATAGGTCATGAAGCGCTTGCCGGTGGTCGGGTTGATCAGCCGCCCGCCCTCGCCGCGCACCGCCTCGGTGATCAGGAAATTCTTGACCTCCAGATTGTAGAGGCAGGTCGGGTGGAACTGCATCATCTCCATGTTGGAGACGCGCGCGCCCGCCCGCCACGCCATCGCGATACCGTCCCCGGTCGCGCCGCGCGGCGCGGTCGAGAAGAGATAGGTCCGCCCCGCGCCGCCGGTCGCCAGGATCGTCGCGCGCGCGGTGTAGAGGTTGACGCTGCCCGTCACCTTGTCGACCGCATAGACGCCCCAGACCCGGCCCGCGCCCGAATAGCGTTCCTCGTGCCGCCCGGTCGCCAGATCGATCGCGACCTGGTTTGGCACCAGCGTGATGTTGGGATGCGCCTCGGCAGCGCGTTGCAATGCCTCCTGCACCGCCCAGCCGGTGGCGTCGGCGACATGGACGATCCGGCGATGCGAATGCCCGCCCTCGCGCGTCAGGTGCAGCGCATTGCCTTCGGTCTCGAACGGTACGCCCAGATGCGTCAGCCGCTCGATCGCCGCAGGCGCGCCCTCGACGACCATCTCGACGATCGCGCGGTCGTTAAGGCCGGCGCCTGCGACCATCGTGTCCTCGACATGGTTCTCGAACGTGTCGCCGGGTTCGAGCACCGCGGCGATCCCCCCTTGCGCCCAGGCGGTCGACCCTTCGTTCATCGCGCCCTTGGCCAGCACGGTAACGGTGAAGCGCTCGGCCAGGTTCAGTGCTGCGGTGAGCCCGGCGGCGCCCGATCCGACGATGAGGACGTCGCTGGTCATGCGAACCGCTCCGATGCGCCGCGAATGTTGAGAATGTTGAGACGATAAGGCTGTTTTGCGATGCGCCCGGCCGGTGATGCGTTCGCCGCCGTCGGGCGGCGCGGGGCGGGGCAATAGGCTAGAGCACGATCCTGCATTCCGCCGCATTGGCATAGAAGCGGGGCTGTAGGACAGGGGGAACGTAAGACGCTTTCCTGGTTGGCAATCCGCGCGGTCATCCGCTTGCAGGGGCGACGCGAATTCGCGCTGTCTTTGCCGAATTTCTCCTGTACCCATTGTCCAGGATCAGACCGTGGGGGCGAGTTTGCAACGATTTTTGCGTGCGGCATCGGTTTCGTTTGTAGTCGCGGGGGCGACGCCCGCCTTCGCCGGCGAAATTCCCTTGTACCAACCCGCGCCGTCCTGGGTCACCCCGGTTTCGCTCGCGGACGTCACCAAATCCAACACCAATACGGCGTCGATCGTCATCTTCGATATCCAGCAGCGGATCGAAGACGGTCGGCTATGGTCGTACAGCGACGGCGCGACGCGGATCACCTCGCCCGAATTGCTGGCACAGGCCGCCACGCTCGCCTTGCCCTGGGCACCCGACAAGGGCGACCTGGTGATCCACGAACTGTCGATCCAGCGCGGCGCCGAGCGGATCGACCTGCTGGCCAAGGGGCAGAAGTTCACCGTGCTCCGCCGCGAGGAGTCGCTCGAACAGCGTATGCTGACCGGCGTCCTGACCGCGACGATGGCGGTCGAGGGGCTGCAGGTCGGCGACATCCTGCGGCTGCGATGGTCCGCGAGTTCGAAGGACGCTGCGCTTGGCGGCCGCGTCCAGAACGTCGCGCCGATCCTCGCGGCACCGGCGCAGGTCGGCTTCGCGCGCGTCAAGGTGTCGTGGCCCGCCGCGGTGACGCCACACTGGAAGATCCGCGCGACCGGTCTTGCCGCCGAACCGGTCCGCAACGGCGCGTACACCGAACTCACGTTGAACCTGCCCGCGGCGAAGCAGCCGGAGATGCCGAACGACGCGCCCGCGCGCTATCGCTTCCCGCCGGTGCTCGAGGTCGCCACCTTCGCCGACTGGGCCGATGTCTCGCGGACCTTCGCGCCCTTGTATGCGACCGACGGCGCGGTCGCCCCCGGCAGCCCGCTCGCGCGTGAAATTGCGGCGATCAAGGCCGCGGAGGCATCGCCGATCGGCCGCGCCCAGCGTGCGCTCGAACTCGTCCAGGACAAGATCCGCTATCTCGCGGTCGGCATGGACGGTGGCAATTACGTCCCGCAACCGCCCGCCAAGACCTGGGACCTGCGCTACGGCGACTGCAAGGCGAAGACCGTGTTGTTGCTGGCGATCCTGCGCGGGCTGGATATCGAGGCCGATCCGGTGCTGGCCAATGTCGGCCTGGGCGACCTGGTCCCCGATCGGTTGCCGAGCGCGGCCGCCTTCAACCATGTGTTCGTCCGGGCGAAGATCGGCGGCGAGACCCTGTGGCTCGACGGGACGGGATCGGGGTCGCGGATCGGCGACATCCGTGACACGCCGGGGGTGGGCTATGTCCTGCCGATCAGCGCCGCGGGCGCCGCGCTCGTCAAGATCGAGACTCATGCCAACGCCCGGCCGGTGATCGACCTGACCATCGACGCCGACGAGAGTGCCAGCGTCGATCTCCCCAGCGCGTTCCAGGCGACCGCCGTGGTTCAGGGCCCGCCCGCATCGATGCTGACGCTCGCGAAGAGCCAGCTCGGCGAGAAGGAGCAGCGCCAGGCCGTCGCGCAGTTCCTCCAAGGCTTTATCGGCGAAGGGCAGTTCACCGACGCGTCGATCGTCCCCGATCCGGTGGCGGGGATCGTCACGCTGAAGGCGCGCGGCGTGGTCAGCACGCCGTGGCGCACCGACGATCGCCTGCGCAAACGCGGGGTGACCCGGCTGATCGACCAGGTCACGTTCGATCCCGATCGCAGCAAGACGAGCTGGGCGGCGGTCCCGGTCGCGGTCAATTCGCCCGGGGGCATGCGCTATCGCCTGCGGCTGCGGCTTCCCGATGGCGGGCGCGGCTTCACGATCGAGGGTGCACCCGACCTCAAGGCGCGGGTCGCCGGATACGATGTGTCGCGCACCGCCAGCCTGTCAGGCGGCCTGTTCGTGCTGGATGAACGCGTCGATGCGACCGGCGGCGAGATTCCGGTCGCGCGCATCCCCGCGGAGCGCGACGCGGTCGCGACCGCGAAGGCGCGCGCGCCGCAGCTCGTCGCGCCGGCCGATACCCGCCGCCGATGGGATATCGTCGCGACGGACCCTGCGGGCGCAACCCAGCTCAAGGCGATCCAAACCGTGTTCGCAAAGGTGATCGCCGACGATCCGGACGAGGTCACCGGCTATACCAGCCGGGCCTCGCTCGCGGATGGCATTGCCGACCGCCGCGGCGCGCTTGCCGACCTGACGCACGCGATCGCGATCGCGCCATCGGTCGATCTCTACCTGCAGCGTGCGGCGATCGCCTATCAACTCAACGACACGGCGGCGGCGCTGGCGGACGCGGAGGCGGCGCGTGCACTCGATCCCTCGTCGGAAGCCGCGGTGTCCGAGGTCGCCACCCAAAAGGCCGAGCGCGGCGATCTCGGCGGCGCGACCGCGCTACTCGACGCACGGATCGGGCTCGGCGGAACCACGGGGTTTGCCTATCGCGAGGCCAAGGCCAGCCTCCTGTCGGAATATGGCGACGGGCGCGAGGCGCTGGCGCTGTACGATGCGATGATCACCGCAAAGCCGGGGTCGCCATCGCTGCTCAACGCGCGCTGCTGGGTAAAGGGGATCCGCTCGGTGATGCTCGATACCGCGCTGAAGGATTGTACGCGGTCGATCGAGCTCAGCAGCGATACGGCCGCCGCGCTCGATAGCCGTGCCATGGTCTGGTATCGGATGGGCCGATATGACGAGGCGCTCGCCGATCTTGACGCGGTTCTCGCCGGCGCTCCTGGGCAGGCGCCATCACGGTTCCTGCGCAGCGTCGTCCTGAAACAGCTGCACCGCGACGGCGAAGCGGCGCGCGAACTCGCGCTGGCACGGCGGATGCAGCCCAGCGTCGACCGCCAATATGCGCGCTACGGGATCAAGGCGTCGTAGGCACGTTCGGCGGCAGGGGCACGCTGCGGACTCGATCCGGGTTGCGGTATCGCCGCGGTCCTGCTGTATTGTTCCGGTAATACAGGGGGCGACAGGATGGTGATGACGGAGCTGGCGTTGGGCGATGCGGGGGTGTTGTCGCCGGGGCGGTGGCGCTGGGCGCGTACGCTCGGTTGGGCGGCGCTGATGCTGGCGGTTCTGATCGCCGCGCTCGCGACCCAGGCGATCGCGCGCAAGTTGGTCGGCGAGCATCACGCCGGGATCCCGGTGATCGCGCTGGTGTCGCTGCTTCTGGCGTATGGCGCCTATTACGCGATGGTGCGGTTCGGCGAGCGCCGCCGCGTCAGCGAACTGTCGCTGCGTGCGCTGCCGCGTGATCTCGGCATCGGGCTGCTGATCGGGGTCGGCATGTTCACGCTGGTGTTCGCGAGTCTGCGCCTGTTGGGCGTCTACACGCTGGCGCCCGGGCTTTGGACCGACTGGGGGCATGACGTCCGCGAGACGCTGGCGACCGGTCTGGTCGAGGAACTGCTGATACGCCTCGTGCTGTTCCGACTGCTGATGCGCGCGTTCGGGGTATGGCCTGCGCTGATCGGGTCGGCGCTGTTCTTCGGCGCCGCGCATCTGGCGAACGCCAACGCGACCTATGTCGCTGCGATCGCCATCGCGGTGGAGGCGGGGCTCATGCTCGCCGCCTTCTACCTGCTGACCGGGCGGATCTGGATGTCGGTCGGTGTTCACGCCGCATGGAATTTCACGCAAGGCGCAATCTTCGGTGCGCGCGTGTCAGGGCAGACGGGAACGGGCAGTCTGTTCGTCAGCGGGCCCGTTCCGGGCAGCTCGGAGATGCTGTCGGGCGGCGCGTTCGGCCCCGAAGCGTCCTTGCCCGCGGTGATCGTCGGGCTGGCGATCTTCCTGATCGTCCTGCGCGCAGCGCTCGATCGGCAGCCTGCGCTCCGGAGCGCGGATGCTGTCGGCGGTACCGAGATTCAGCCTTAGCCGAACGCGCATCGGCAAGGACCCGGGTCGCACCGTGGATGTCCCGCTGTGGAGATTGATCCAAATCCGATACTAATCGGGCTGGGGCGGTCGGAGCATGTCCTGTACACTCCCGTTCGAACGAACTTGGGAGTCGGGCGATGAAACTGGGGGTTTCGCTGCTGATATTGTGTCTGCCGGGCGTCGCCACGGCGCAGGCCTTTCGCCCTTCGGAACCGGCCTATCCATTCGTCGACCTGGCACGGCAGAGCGACGGGCATTACAATCTCGTCCGGTCGAACGACACGCCGACGATGCGCGCGCAAAAGCTGCGGCGCGCGATCGCGCTCCGCGACGAGGCGGCGGCGTTGGTGGCGCAGGACGGCGGTACGCTGACCGATCGTCACCGCGCCTATCTGCGGCGCGAGGCCAGCAACATCCTCGACGGCAGCCGCTGACGCCTCACGCCCCGCGCCACGTGCCCGGCGCGAGGGTGTCGAGCGACCAGTCGCCGATCCGCCAGCGCACCAGCCGCAGCGTCGGCAGGCCGACCGCCGCGGTCATGCGGCGCACTTGGCGGTTGCGACCCTCGCGGATCGTCAAACGCAGCCACGAATCGGGAATGCTCTTGCGCACCCGGATCGGCGGGTCGCGCGGCCATAAGGCCGGCGCGTCGATCCGCTCGGCCTCGGCGGGCAGGGTCGGGCCATCCTTCAGCGCCACGCCGCGGCGCAGCGCGTCGAGTTGCGCCGCATCGGGATCGCCCTCGACCTGGACCAGATAGGTCTTCTCGGTCTTGAACCGCGGGTCGGCGATCCGCGCCTGCAGCCGACCGTCGTCGGTCAGCAGCAGCAATCCCTCGCTGTCGCGGTCGAGTCGTCCGGCCGGATAGACGTCGGGCACGTCGATGAAGTGGGCGAGCGTTTTTCGCGTCCCCTCGTCGGTGAACTGCGAGAGGACGTCGTACGGCTTGTTGAACAGCAGCAGCACGCAGCACCTCAGGCCGCGTTGGCCGCCCGGGTCAGGCTGAGGAACACGTCCTCCAGGTCCGGTTCCTTGGTCGAGACGTCGACGATCCCGAACCCGCCGCCCTGCACCGCGGCCAGCACCTCGCCCGCGTTGACGCGGTCCTTGGCGTAGGTGATTTCCAGCGTCCGCGTGCCCTTCAGCGCGATCTTGCGGAAGCAAGCGTTGCTCGGCACGTCGGTGACGTCGCGGTCGACGGTCACCGCAACGATCTTCTCCTGCGCCTTGCCGACCAGCTCGCGCGTCGGTTCGTTGGCGATCAGCCGCCCGTTGTTGATGATCGCGATGCGGTCGCACAGCTCCTCGGCTTCCTCCAGGTAATGTGTCGTCAGCACTACCGTCACCCCGGCGCGGTTGAGCTCGCGGACGTAGGACCAGAGTTGCTGGCGCAGCTCGATGTCGACGCCCGCGGTCGGCTCGTCGAGCACCAGCACCGGCGGCGAATGCACCATCGCCTTGGCGACCATCAGCCGCCGCTTCATGCCCCCCGACAGCGTGCGCGCATAGGCGTGCGCCTTGTCCTCCAGATGCACCGCGCGCAGCAGCTCCATCGTCCGGCGCTTGGCCTTGGGCACGCCGTACAGCCCGGCCTGGATCTCGAGCGTCTCGAACGGCGAGAAGAACGGGTCGAACAGGATCTCCTGGTTGACGATGCCGATCGACGCCTTGGCGTTGCGCGGGTGCGCGTCGATGTCGAACCCCCAGATCGACGCGCTGCCCTCGGTCTTGTTGACGAGTCCTGCGAGCGTGTTGATCAGCGTCGACTTGCCGGCGCCGTTGGGCCCGAGCAGCCCGAAGATCTGGCCGCGGGGGACGTCGAACGTCACCCCGTCGAGCGCGCGCTTGCCGCCCGCATAGGTCTTGCACAGATTCGAGATGGCGATCGCGGCTTCGGTCATGCGCCCTGCCATAGCGGGGCCGGCATCCCTCGGATAGAAGGAAGAAGCGGGTTCGCGCGGAGGCGCGGAGACGCGGAGGTGTGGCGCTCGTCGCGAAGCGACCTTCAACCCACGCACGTTGCAGGCAGAATATGCCCGTTCCGGGCAAGCCCCCTCCGCGTCTCCGCGCCTCCGCGCGAACCAATCTTCTTCTTTCTTCCTGACCCGCACCACGCTATCGGCGGCGCATGAAGCCGCCGCTAGAAACCACCCGCGTCTCCCAGCCCCGCGTCGCCTGTGACGGCGCCAGCGACATTCCCGGCGGCGCGGCGCTCGGGCATCCGCGCGTCTGGCTGCAGATCGACGAGTCGGGTTACGTCGATTGCGGCTATTGCGACCGCCGCTTCATCCTGACCGGCGGGCCCGCCGACGGCGCCGACCAGAGCACGCTACGCGACCATGGGGATGGCGCCGGGCGGTAAGCCGCCTATATTCCGGGGATGATAGCAGCAGATCCCCGCTCGTTCCTTTACCGCACGCTCGACCCCGAACAGGCGCAGGCGCTCACCGCCAAGGCGCTGGGCCAGGCCGATGACGGCGAACTCTACCTCCAATATCGCAAGGCCGAGGCGTTCGGGTTCGACGATGGCCGGCTGAAGACCGCCAGCTACGACACCAATTCGGGCTTCGGCCTGCGCGCGGTGTCGGGCGAGATGACCGCGTTCGCGCACGCCAACGAGATGACGCCGGCCGCGATCCGCCGCGCCGCCGAGACGATGACGCTGATCGAGCCGAGCAGCGTCGCGAAATCGGGTCCGCCCCAGGGCACCAACCGCCACCTCTACACTGCCGCCGACCCGCTCGATCTGGTGCCGTTCGCCGACAAGGTGAACCTCTGCCAGACGATCGACGCCGCCGCGCGCGCGCGCGATCCGCGTGTCGCGCAGGTCTCGGTCAGCCTGTCGGGCAGCTGGAGCGTCGTCGAGATCGTCCGCGCCGACGGCTTCGTCGCCACCGACGTGCGGCCCCTCGTACGCCTGAACGTCACGATCGTCGCCGAGCAGAATGGCCGCCGCGAGACCGGCAGCTACGGCATCGGCGGGCGCTATCTCTACGATGACCTATTCACGCCGGAGACCTACAACCGCGCGATCGACGAGGCCTTGGCCCAGGCGCTGGTGAACCTCGACTCGATCGCCGCGCCCGCGGGCGAGATGACCGTGCTGCTCGGCAATGGCTGGCCCGGCATCCTGCTGCACGAGGCGATCGGCCACGGGCTCGAAGGCGATTTCAACCGCAAGGGCACCAGCGCCTTCTCCGGCCGGATCGGCGAGCGCGTAGCAGCACCCGGCGTCACCGTGGTCGACGACGGCAGCCTACCAGATCGTCGCGGTTCGCTGTCGATCGACGACGAGGGCACCCCGACGCGAGAGACCGTGCTGATCGAGGACGGCATCCTCAAGGGCTATATGCAGGATCGGTTGAACGCCCGCCTGATGGGCGTCGACGCGACCGGCAACGGTCGCCGCGAAAGCTTCGCGCACGCGCCGATGCCGCGCATGACCAACACCTTCATGAAGGCCGGCAACGACGACCCCGCCGAGCTGCTCAGCCGGGTCAAGAAGGGCATCTTCGCGAAAGCGTTCGGCGGCGGCCAGGTCGACATCGTCTCGGGCAAATTCGTGTTCAGCTGCACCGAGGCGTATCTGATCGAGGACGGCAAGCTGGGCGCGCCGATCAAGGGCGCGACGCTGATCGGCGACGGCCCCAGCTCGCTGACCCGCGTCCGCGGCATCGGCAACGACTTCGCGCTCGACGAGGGTATCGGCATGTGCGGCAAGGCCGGGCAGAGCGTGCCAGCGGGGGTGGGCCAGCCGACGCTGCTGGTCGACGGACTGACGGTTGGGGGGACGGCGGCGGCCTGATCGGTCAATATCCGCCGACGAGCTTATCGATCGCAGCGGTTATCGTGGTGTACTGCGTTTCGAGCGAGCCGATCGGCGGGCCAAGTATGCGGCGGTACACCACGCTGATCAATTGGGTGGCAAGAAGTCGGTTTTCGCCGTTGATGTCAAAGGACGGATGAAGCCGGTGAATGACCGACACATCGGCATCGGGCGGTATCAACGGTATCACGACCCGCGTATTGTAGATTGCCAACAGGTCGGACTGGACATCGACGACCCAAGTTCCGTCCGGCAGTACGAACACATCGAACTGCGCCATTTACCAGACGCGATACTTCTCGAGCGGTAGGCCGTTCTTTTCGACCCAGCGATTCCACCCCTCGATCGCCCCCCGGTTCGCGATCCGCCAGCGGCGTTCGAGCTCGGCCTTCACGACTCGGCGAAGGTCCTCGAGATCGTCCGGCACGGCGATACTGAGACGCAGTGCTTCGGCGCGGAGTTCGTGCGGCTCCATTTGCCGCGTACTCTTTACCGGGAGGTCTGCCGTGGTGGCCATAATCGCAGGCTATCACGATGGGCCCCGGCGTCAATCGATCTGGATGCTCGCGTAGCGTCCACCACGTTCTTACCCGAACTTGGTACACCCATAACCACTGTGATCATGGCGCGGCGTGGCACACTAACGCGTGCGCTCGCGAGCAGGCGCTGCTATTTCGAAACGCATGCACTTCTTCGACGCCCTCAACGACGATCATCGCGCGTTCGTCGCGCGTCAGCCGGTGTTCTTCGTCGCCACCGCGGCGGAGGGCGCGCGGATCAACCTCAGTCCCAAGGGCATGGACAGTTTCCGCGTGCTCGACGCCAACACCGTCGCCTATCTCGACGTCGGCGGTTCGGGCAACGAGACCAACGCGCATCTCGCCGCCGACGGCCGCATCACGATCATGTTCTGCGCGTTCGACCGGCCCGCGCTGATCTTTCGGATCTATGGCCGCGGCCACGCGGTGCTGCCGCAGGACGACGGCTGGGACGATCTGTACGCGCGCTTCACGCCGTTGCCCGGCACCCGCCAAATCTTCGTGATCGCGGTCGATCAGGTGCAGACCAGTTGCGGCTGGGGCGTGCCGTTCATGACTCTCGACCGCGAACGCCAGACGCTGTCGAAATATCACGCCAAACAGCCGCGCGAGGAACGGCTCGCGGAATGGGCGGAGCATACGCAGAGCATCGACGGCCTGCCGGTCCGCGTCGCGACGATCGCGCCGTGAGGCCCGCTATATGAGCCTGGCCGAACTCGGCCGCTACGAGCGGATGGAAGCGTATATCATCGTAGGGCGCCTTGAGAGCGAAGGCATCCCCGCGATCGCGTTCGACGGTGAAAGCTCGATCGGCGACGGCAGCTGGCTGCTGATCCCGGTCCGCGTGATGGTCGACGAAGACGATCTTGCCGAAGCGCGTGCGATCCTCACTGCCTGAAAATCGGGCAGATCCGCGACGCTGCCCGATTTTTGCCGTCCGGCGACCCGGCGTTTCGCGGCCGAAACGATCCGCCACAGGCTGAGCGCAATTGGCACGATGATTGCGAGACCTCTTCCGTGCAACTGGGGAAGGGGGCGCGATGAAACTCGTCATTGCCATCATCAAGCCGTTCAAGCTCGACGAGGTCCGCGAGGCGCTCACCGGCATCGGTGTCGCCGGCATGACCGTTACCGAGGTCAAGGGATTCGGTCGCCAGAAGGGCCAGACCGAAATCTATCGCGGGGCCGAATACAGCACCAACATGGTGCCCAAGATCAAGATCGAGGTGGTCTGCGCGACCGACCTGGCCGAGCGCGTCGTCGAGACGGTGCAGGCGTCGGCGAACACCGGTGCGATCGGCGACGGCAAGATCTTCGTGCTCGACGTCAGCCAGGCGGTGCGGATTCGCACCGGCGAAACCGACGATTCGGCGCTCTGAGGGGGATGAGATGATGCAAGCTTTGAAGAGGGTCGCAATGCTGGCGGGGGGCGTCGGCACCGCCGCGTTCGCCGCCATGCCCGCCTGGGCGCAGGCGCCTGCCGCCGCGGCGCCGTTCGTGCCGACCGCCGAGATGGTCAACAAGGGCGACACCAGCTGGATGCTGATCTCGTCGGCGTTGGTGCTGATGATGTCGGTGCCCGGCCTCGCGCTGTTCTACGGCGGCCTGGTCCGCACCAAGAACATGCTGTCGGTGCTGATGCAGGTACTGATGATCGTCTGCGTCGCGTCGCTGGTCTGGGTCTGCTGGGGCTACAGCATGGCGTTTACGCCCGGATCGGGTGCGACCGCGCCGTTCGTCGGCGGCTTTTCGAAGGCGTTCCTCAACGGGGTCAACGCCGGCACCTTCGCCGCGACCTTCTCGAACGGCGTCTACATCCCGGAATTCGCCTATGTCGTGTTCCAGATGACCTTTGCGTGCATCACGCCCGCGCTGATCGTCGGTGCGTTCGCCGAACGCGTGAAGTTCACCCCGCTGATCATCTTCGTCGTCGCCTGGCTGACGCTCGTCTATTTCCCGATCGCGCACATGGTCTGGTACTGGGCGGGCCCGGACTTCCTGCCGACGCAGCCGGGTGACTATGGTTTCCTCTACGGCAAGGGCGCGCTCGATTTCGCCGGCGGCACCGTGGTCCACATCAACGCAGGGATCGCCGGGCTGGTCGGCTGCCTCGTGATGGGCAAGCGCCTGGGCTACAAGAAGGAGCCGATGGCGCCGCATTCGCTGACGATGACGATGATCGGCACCTCGCTGCTGTGGGTCGGTTGGTTCGGTTTCAACGCGGGCTCCAACCTGGAGGCGAACGGCGTCACCTCGGTCGCGTTCATCAACACCTATGTCGCCACGGCGGCCGCCGCGGTGTCGTGGGCGATCCTCGACCAGATCATCCACAAGAAGCCGTCGCTGCTCGGCGCTGCCACGGGTGCGGTCGCCGGCCTCGTCGCGATCACCCCGGCATCGGGGTTCGCAGCGCCGATGACGTCGATCCTGATCGGGCTGATCGTCTCGCCGCTGTGCTTCTTCTTCGTGACCACCGTGAAGAACAAGTTCGGCTATGACGACACGCTCGACGTGTTCGGCGTGCACTGCGTCGGCGGCATCTTCGGCGCGATCGCGACCGGCGTGGTCGCCGATCCGGCGCTCGGCGGTCAGGGCTGGTTCGACTACACTGCCAAGGTGGCGGTGGCCGGCAAGTACGACATGGCAGGCCAGTTGATCACCCAGATCGAGGCGGTCGGCATCACCCTGTTGTGGTCGGGCCTGGTGTCCGCCGCGCTGTTCATCCTGCTCGACAAGACGATCGGCCTGCGTCCGTCGGACGACGTCGAGTCCGAAGGGCTCGACATCAACGAGCATGGCGAACGCGCCTACAATTACTGAGTTCGGGCGGGCCGCAACGGTCCGCCCCACCGATGTTCCTCCTGCGGACCACCTCAGCCCGGTACGGCAACGTACCGGGCCTTTTTTTGGCGATCGACGGAGACATGTTCGATGGCGTTTCGCGCCGCGCGTGTCTCGCGCCGTTCTCCCGCGAAGGCGGGAGCCCAGGGTACGGAACGCCGCGCTGCTTGGCTCCTGGACTCCCGCCTTCGCGGGAGAACGGCGGGGTGCCGGCTAAGCCACCAGCCGCCGGATATCGAGCACGTCGATTCCCGCCAGCGCGACATCGCCCAGCGTCCGGTCGCCCGTCTCGATCAGCATCCCGCCCGCGGTCGATCGCACCGCGCGCCACGCGACCTCGCGCACCACCAGCTTCCGCCCGCGGCGCTTGACCGCCGCGACGCGCCCGTCGCCGGTCACCGCCAATGCGCCCTGACCATCCGCGCCGACCACCGCAGCGCTGACCGCAAACCCGCCCAGCGACGCCTCGGCCGCTTCCGCGACCTCCTCGGGTGTGTCGATCCGCACGGGCTTGCGCATCGCGGACCACGCCCAGCCGCCCCCGCCCAGCACCACCACAGCACCGGCCGTAGCGGCCGGCAGGATCCAGGTCATCGCGGGCCCGCGAGCGCGTCCAGCATCGGCCGGATGCCGCTCAGATCATAGCCGGCATCTTCGGCCTGCGCCATCAGCAGGTTCGGGTTGCGCCCGGCCTTCGCCGCCGCCAGCGCCCACAAATTGCAGCTGCGCGTGCCCGACCGGCAATAGGCGAGCACCGGGCCCGTGGACGCGCCGAGCGCCTCGGCCATCGCGTCGAGCTGCGGATGCGAGAAGCCCGCATGCGTCACCGGAATCGCGACATAGGCGAGCCCGGCCGCCTCCGCCGCGGCCTGGATCTCTGCGCCCGATGGCTGATCCGGCTCCTCGTCATCGGGGCGGTTGTTGACGATCGTCTTGAACCCGGCCGCGGCGATTGTCCCGACGTCCGCGACCGTGATCTGCGGCGCGACCGAAATGCTCTCGTTGACGGTACGGATCATGCGAACTCTCGGATCACCTGGAGGAAGGCCTCGCCATAGGCCTCGAGTTTCCGCGCGCCAATGCCCGACAGCATCGCGAGTTGCTGCCCGCTCGCTGGTCGCACCCGCGCCATGTCGCGCAGCACCGAATCGTGGAAGATCACATAGGGCGGCACCCCCGCGTCCTTGGCGAGGTCACGGCGGCGGAGGCGCAACGCCTCGAACAGCGGATCGTCGACCGGATCGGGCACGGCGCCCGGCGCAGCCTTGCGCCGCCGCTCGCGCTTCGGCGGCACGATCACCGACAGCGTCGCCTCGCCCTTCAGGATCGCCTTGGCCGCCGGCCCGAACTCCAGCCCCCCATGCGCATTGGTGCGCAGCGCATCCTTCAGCATCAGCGCGCGCGACACAGGCTTGAGCAGCGCGACCTCGTCGCCATCGACGATGCCATACACCGACAGCGCCTCATGCCCGTTCATCAGGCTCCGCTCGGACGACACGCCGGTCAGGATTCCCTCGATATAGCCGACCCCGAACATCTGCCCGGTGCGGAACACCGCCGACAGGAATTTCCGCGCGGTCTCGGTCGCGTCGACCGCGTTGGTATCGCCCAGGCAATTGTCGCAATTGCCGCAATCCTCGTGCCGCTCCTCGCCGAAATGCTTGAGCAGGATTCGCCGTCGGCAGCCTGCGCTCTCGACCAGCCCGCCCATCGCGGCCAGCCGCGTGCGCTCGCCAGCCTGCCGTTCGGGCTCGACCTCGCCGATCCGCTGGCGCGCGCGCGCGAAATCCTCCGCGCCCCAGAAGAGGTGCGCGATCGCCGGATCGCCGTCGCGCCCCGCGCGCCCGGTCTCCTGATAATAGGCCTCGATCGATTTCGGCAGCCCGGCATGCGCGACGAACCGCACGTCGGGCTTGTCGATCCCCATCCCGAACGCGACCGTCGCGCAGATCACCATGTCTTCGCTCGCGACGAAATCCGCCTGGTTCTTGGCGCGGATGTGCGGGTCTAGGCCCGCATGATAGGCGCGCGTCGGGCGCCCGCTGCGCCCCAGCGCCTCGGCCAGCTTCTCGGTCGCGGCGCGGGTCTGCGCGTAGACGATCCCCGGTCCCGGGATCTTCTCCAGGATATCGGCGATCTGCCGGTTGACGTTGTCGCGCGGCGAGATCGCGTAACGGATGTTCGGCCGGTCGAACCCCGAGATGATCAGCCCGTCCTTGGGCAGCCCCAGCTGTTCGAGAATGTCCGCACGGGTGTGCGCATCCGCGGTCGCGGTCAGCGCGAGCCGCGGCACGTCCGGGAAATGATCGAGCAACGGCCGCAGCAGGCGGTAGTCGGGACGGAAATCATGGCCCCATTCGCTGACGCAGTGCGCCTCGTCGATCGCGAACAGCGACAGCTTCGCCTGGCCGAGCAGGTTGCGGAAACTCTCGTTCGAAGCACGCTCGGGCGCGACGTAGAGCAGGTCGAGGTCGCCGGCGCGGAACCGCGCGATGGTCTCCTCGCGGTTGGTGTCGACGCTGGTCAGCGTCGCCGCCTTGATCCCGACCGCGGTCGCCGCGCGCAACTGGTCGTGCATCAGCGCGATCAGTGGCGAGACGACCACGCACGTCCCGTCGAGCATCGTCGCGGGCAACTGATAGCAGAGCGACTTGCCCGCACCCGTCGGCATGACGGCGAGCGTCCGCTGCCCCGCCAGCACGCGATCGACCACGTCGCGCTGCACCCCGCGGAACTCGGGAAAACCAAAGATGCGCTGCAGGTCGGGAAGGGGGTCTAGGGCCATCGGCGTCGATATAGCGCGCCGCACCCGTCGCGGGAGGGGAAATGCGCCGCGCGGGTGCGAATGTCCGCGAGATGGTCAGCCGCGGTACAGGTCGCGCTTGGTAGAGCCAAAGTTGGCCGCGACCCCGCGGATGAGGTATCCCGCTCCGTGCCCGCTATCCCCGACCTTGGCGGCAACGGCCCGCTCTATCTGCTGATCGCCGCGATCCTCGTCGCGGGGGTGATCGCGCGCCGCGTGCCGGTGCTGCGCGTCGTCACGTCGCTCGCCGGCTGGGGCGTGCTGGCGGTGCTGCTCTACACGCTGATCGACCAGCGCAAGCAGGTCGATCCCTATCTCGGCCGGTTCGCGGCGTTGATCGGGGGCGACGACCAGCGCGTCGTCGGTGGCGAGGTGCGCATCCGCATGGCGCGCGACGGGCATTTCTGGGCACGCGTGCGGATCGGCGGCGTCGAGCGGCGGATGCTGATCGACAGCGGCGCGACGATCACCGCGCTGTCCGATACCGCCGCCGCCGAAGCCGGGCTGAAAGTGCGCGACGGGCTGATCCCGATGATGATCCAGACCGCCAACGGCACGATCCGCGCGCAGACCGCTAGTATCCCCGAACTCCGCCTCGGCGCGATCGTCGCGCGCGATCTCGACGTCGTCGTCTCGCCCGCGTTCGGCTCGACCAACGTGCTCGGCATGAACTTCCTCTCGCGGCTCAAATCCTGGCGCGTCGAGGAGCGCACGCTGATCCTCGTGCCGCATCACCCCCAGAAGACGGTCTGAGCACGTCAAGTGCATCGATAACCACGCCTTTTGGCCGTTGCGCATGCGGTACGATGTGCGACACTCGCGGCCTGGGTTGATGGGAGGGTTGCCGATGATGAAGCGCACCGGGGCGGCGATGCTGCTGTGTCTAGCAAGCGCGGCGGTCGCCAGGGACGCGACGGTCCGCGACGTGCCGATCGGCGGCATGATCGCGGCGACGATCGACGGCCAGCCGGTCAGCCTGCGCGCCGACCCCGCCGCGCCGGGCCTCGTGCTGGTCACCACCGCCACTGCGGAACGCCTCGGCCTCAAGAGCGGCGCGCTGGGCCTCGGCTATTCGGTCGGGCGGCAGGGCGCGATGCAGGCCTCGACGGTCAAGCCGATGACCTTCGACGGTGCGCGCGTGAAGCGGCGGATCGCCTTCCCCAGCCGCAAACACGTCACCGCCGATGCGCGCTGGGTCGGGCGCGCCTATGGTACCGTCGGCGACGGCAGCATCGGGCCCGGATCGCTCCCCGAACCGGTGGTGCGCTTCGCGTTGCGCGCGCCACGCGCCGGCGAGCGGACGCTGGCGCTGCCGCTGGTCGATGGCGGTGGGATGTTCGGTCGACTGTCGGGCGAATTCGCGCAGGTCGTGATCGCCGGCCAGCCGGTGCGCGTCCGATTCGACCCCTATCACCCGCGCACCACCGTCACCGCCAACGCCGCCGCGCTGATCGCGCAAGCGCAGGGCGGGCGGCTGACCGGCGCCACCGAACCGGTCGAGATCGCGTTCGGCATCGCCCGGCCGGTGCGCACGATGACGCTCGCCACGCCGCTCGCGATCGGCCCGCTCGCGGTAACCACGCTCGGCGTGCGCACCGCGGATGTCGGCAGTGCGGCGGCGATCCCC
Source organism: Sphingomonas rhamnosi (assembly GCF_036663615.1). Lineage (NCBI taxonomy): Bacteria > Pseudomonadati > Pseudomonadota > Alphaproteobacteria > Sphingomonadales > Sphingomonadaceae > Sphingomonas > Sphingomonas rhamnosi. The sequence goes on along the minus strand of NZ_JAXOJJ010000001.1, from coordinate 614,848 downwards.
GACGCCGATGCCGCGGCCCCCGACCCGGACGAGATCGTCGTCACCGCCAAGGGCAAACGCGACCCCAAACGCGACCGCCTGACGCTCGGCGCGGATCTGCTCGATCGCTGTTCGTCGATCGTGTTCGACCAGACGAAGAAGCAGGTGCGGCTGACCTGCATCTAAATCCTCCCCGGCACGGGGAGGGGGACCGCGCCCGAAGGGCGGGGTGGAGGGGGGCTTCGGCGAACGCGCCGCTTGCCGACCGCCCCCTCCACCAGCTGCGCTGGTCCCCCTCCCCTTGCAGGGGAGGATTTAGGCGTCTTGCTAATTAGCCGGATAGCTAATATAAGTCGCGCATGGACTCGGTCTTCGACGCCCTTGCGCACCCGACGCGCCGCCGCATCCTCGAGCTGCTGAAACGCGGCGCGATGACCGCGGGGCAGCTCGCCGATGCGTTCGCGGTGTCGAAGCCGACCATGTCGAATCACTTCGCCAAGCTGAAGGCAGCCGGGCTGATCCAGGCCGAACAGCGCGGGACGTCGATCGTCTACACGCTCGACCTGTCGGTGATGGAAGAAGTGGTGATGGGGTTCATGGGCCGGCTGCGCGTCGGCGATACTGAGGGGGACTCATGCGCTACCGAAACCTGATCCTGGCCTCGGCCGTCACCGCCGCCGCGCTTGCCGTCGTCGCCGCGGTCGCGCTCGGGCGGCTGCCGGCGGGCACGCAGCTGCCGACGCACTGGGGCGCGAGCGGGCTGCCCGATCGCTTCGCCGCTGCAGGGACCGCGCTGTTCATGCCGGTCGGCGTGACGATCCTCCTGTCGCTGGTGATGGCCGCGTTGCCGTCGCTTGAACCGCTGCAGGACAGGCTCGCCCAATCCGCGCCGCTCTACCGCACCGCCTGGGCTGGACTGCTCGGCATGGCCGTGCTCGTCGAAGCGATGATCGCGGCGCCCGCCTTTGGGATCGTGCTTCCCGTCACGACGATCCTGGCGGGCGTAGGGATATTCTTCGCGGTGCTCGGCAATGTGCTGCCCAAATCGCGCCCGGGCTTTTTCGTCGGCATCCGCACGCCATGGACGATTTCCGATCCCGACAATTGGATCGCGACGCACCGCTATGGCGGGCGGATGATGATGGCCGGCGGCGCGGCTTTGCTGGTGCTGGCGGCGGTGCCGATGCAGGGTGAGTCGCGAGGGTCGTTCGTGATCACGATCCTGCTCGCGACTTTCGCGACGCCGGTGGTCTACTCCTTCTTCTACTGGCGCGTAACGCGTCGGCGCGTCTAGACTATTCCGCTGCCAGCGCGCCGACTTCCTCGCGCTCCTGCGCCTGGCGCGCCCACATCTCGGCATAGATGCCGTCGCGCCGCAGCAGCTCGGCATGCGTGCCGGTCTCGGCGACGCGGCCGGCGTCGAGCACGACGATCTGGTCGGCCTGCACCACGGTCGACAGCCGGTGCGCGATGACGATCGTGGTGCGGCCGCGCTCGATCCGCTCCAGCGTCTCCAGAATCTCCGCCTCGGTGCGGCTGTCGAGCGCGCTGGTCGCTTCGTCGAGGATCAGGATCGGCGGGTTCTTGAGGAGGGTGCGGGCGATCGCCACGCGCTGCTTCTCGCCGCCCGACAGCTTCAGCCCGCGTTCGCCGACCCGCGTCGCATAGCCGATCGGCTGGCGCTCGATGAATCCCGCGATCGCCGCGCCCTTCGCCGCCGCCTCGACCTCGGCCATCTCCGCGCCCTCGCGGCCATAGGCGATGTTGTAGCCGATCGTGTCGTTGAACAGCACCGTGTCCTGCGGCACGATTCCGATCGCCGCGCGCAATGACGCTTGCGTCACGCCCGCGATATCCTGCCCGTCGACCGTGATCCGCCCGCCGGTGAGGTCGTAGAACCGGTAGAGCAGCCGCGCGAGCGTCGACTTGCCCGCGCCCGAACGGCCGACGATCGCGCAGGTCGTGCCCGCAGGCACGTCGAGCGTCAGGTCGGTCAGGATCGGCCGCCCCGCATCGTATCCGAACGACACATGCTCGAACCGCACATGCCCCGTCGTCACCGCCAGCAGGCTCGCATCCGGCGCATCGCGGATCGTCGCGGGGGTATCGATCAGGTCGAACATCGCCGCCATGTCGAGCGCGCCCTGGCGGATCGTGCGATACACCATGCCGAGCAGGTCGAGCGGGCGGAACAGCTGCGCCAGCAGCGTCGACACGAACACCACGTCGCCGGCCGACGCGGTGCCGCGGCTCCACTGCCACACGACATAGGCCATCCCGCCCGCGAGCATCACATTGGTGATCGCGGCCTGCCCGAGGTTCAGCCACGCGAGCGAATTCTCGCTCTTCACCGCCGCCTCGGCATAGGCGGCAATCGCGCTGTCATAGCGTTTCGCCTCGCGCTCCTCCGCGCCGAAATATTTGACCGTCTCGAAATTCAGCAGCGAATCCACCGCGTGCGCGACCGCCCCGGTGTCGAGGTCGTTCATCCGCGCGCGCAGCGCGTTGCGCCAGTCGGTGACCATCCGCGTGAAGAGGATATAGCCGACCACCATCACCACCGTCGCCGCGACCAGCGGCCAGCCGAACTTGGTCCAGAACAGCCCGAGCACCAGCGCCAGTTCGAACACCGTCGGCGCGATGTTGAACAGCAGGAAATACAGCATCGTGTCGATGCTCTTGGTCCCGCGCTCGACCACCTTGGTCACCGCACCGGTGCGCCGCGACAGGTGGAAATCGAGGCTCAGCGCGTGGAGGTGCCGGAACACCGTCGCCGCCAGCCGCCGCGTCGCATCCTGCCCGACGCGCTCGAACACCGCGTTGCGCAGATTGTCGAACAGCGTCGTCCCGAACCGCGACGCGGCATAGCCGACCACCAGCAGGATCACGAGCGTGCTCAGGCTGCGATCGTCCGCCGCCATCCGGTCGACCGCGTATTTGAGCGTAAAGGCGGCGCCGAACACCTGGATCAGCTTCGACGCGATCACCAGCAGCATCGCGATCACGATCCGCGCCTTCAGCTGCGGCTGCCCCGCCGGCCACAGGAATGGCAGGAAACGGCGCAGCGTCGGCAACAGCGGCTGGTCGGCGCGGGTGGTGGAGGAAATGGTGTCAGGTGGCATTGCTTCAGCCGATGTAGGCGCAGTCAAGCCCATGCGAAAGCATTTGGGGGAACAATCCTGCCGCTTCGTCGCTTTTTCCTTCGAACTGGAGGCACGAAATGGAACCGTTGTTCTACGTCATGGCGATCATGGGTTGCGGCGACGGCAACACGCAATGCACCGAGGCGCGCATCGTCCGCGCGCGCTATGAATCGATGGCGCAGTGCCGCGCCGCGCTGCCCGATCAGCTCGCGCAGAACACCGATGTGCCCTTTCCGATGATCGGCGCGAATTGCCGCACGGCGGGGTCGCAGATCGCAAAGACCGGCAAGATGAAGACCCAGGGGTAAGCGTCATGCCGGACTTGTTCCGGCATCCATGGTGCCCCGAACCCCGGACCATCGAGCACGCGGAGCGATGGACCCCGGACCACGTCCGGGATGACGAAGTTACCGCGGCCGCGTCCACAACCCCGGATCGCGCGGCGTTCGCGGATACAGTCGCTCGCGCCCCACCGCCTCCCGCGCAGCGCGCGCGATGAACCCCAGCTTCTGCCACCCCGACGTCGTCACCCGGTGGTCCCACGCATGTTCCCCCCGTGCGGCAACCTCGCGCCCGATCGCACCATAGATACCCGCCGCCGCCAGCACCGCCCAGGCCGATCGGAACGGCAGCGTCGGAGTCCCCTCGCGTGCGCTAGCCTCGAACGCCGCGCCGCGCGCCGCCATCCGCTTGGTCAGCACCGCTAGGCGCGACCGGAACGGCGGCTTCATGTGCTGTCCGGGCGGGAAATCCATCTCGACCAGCCAGTCCTCGGGGACGTAGCAGCGCCCGACCCGGTCATCCTCCTCGATATCGCGCGCGATATTCGCCAGCTGGAACGCCATCCCCAGGTCGCACGCGCGGTCGAGCGTCTCCTCGTCGTCCGGGTCGACGCCCATCACCACCGCCATCATGCACCCGACGGCGCCGGCGACATGGTAGCAATATTTGTACAGGTCGTTCTCCGACCGCGGCACCCATTCGCGCGCGTCGAGCGCGAACCCGGCGATCAGGTCGCGCGCGAACCGGTGCGGCATCCGCGTCTCGGCGGCGACGATGCGCAGCGCGTCGAACGCGGGTTCGCCGACGACGTCGCCCGCGAGCGCGGCCTCGGTCATCGCCGACAGTCGCTCGAGCCGCACCTGCGCATCGGCGACGACGGTCATGCCGTGGCCATGGTCCTGTCCGTCGGCGATGTCGTCGCACGCGCGGCACCACGCATAGAGCAGCCACGCGCGCTCCCGCGTCGCCTTGTCGAACAGCATGCTGGCGGCCGCGAAGCTCTTAGACCCCCGCGAGATCGACTCATGCGCGGCGGCGACGATCGCGTCGCGCGAGGGCAGGGCGCCAGCCACTACCGTTCTCCCGCGAAAGCGGGAGCCCAGGGTTCCGGGCGCCGCACTCCGGAACCCTGGACTCCCGCCTTCGCGGGAAAACGGCAGCTCACAGATCGTCCGCCTTCATCCGGATGATCGGCTGCGTCGGCACATGCGCGCCCATCCGGTCGAGCAGCACGTCGAGCGTATCCGCAATGATCAGCAGATCGCGGTGCTGCTCCCGCAAGAACCCGACCTCGCCCATCTTTTCCCAGAACGCGATCAGGTGGTCGTAATAGCCCGCGGTGTTCAGCAGCCCGACCGGATCGGTGTGATAGCCGAGCTGCGCCCAGCTCAGCGCCTCCCACAATTCGTCCATCGTGCCCGTCCCGCCGGGGATCGTGACGAAGCCGTCGGCCAGATCGGTGAACTTCGCCTTGCGCTCGTGCATCCCGCTGACGACGTGCAGTTCGGTGAGGCCACGATGCGCGACCTCGGCATCGACCAGCGCCTGTGGGATCACGCCGATCACCTCGCCGCCCGCCGCCAGCGCGCTATCGGCGATCGCGCCCATCAGCCCGAGCCGTCCGCCGCCATAGACGACCCCGATCCCCCGCTCGGCCAGAGTCCGCCCGATCTCCCGCGCGGCGTCGATATAGGTCGTATCGGCCGGCGTCGCCGACCCGCAATAGATTGCAAGGCGTTTCATGCGGGCAGCGCTACGCGACGTTCGGGCGCTTCTTCAAGGAAGAAGTGGGTTCACGCGGAGGCGCGGAGACGCGGAGGATGTCCCGCCCGGAACGGGCTATACCTATCAAGCTCGGTTGGGATGAAGGTCGCTACGCGACAAGCGAACCACCTCCGCGTCTCCGCGCCTCCGCGTGAACCAACCTTCTACCGTCCTTCTTCCAACATCAGCCGCGCAGTCGCCTTCGCGCTGCCGACGACGCCCGGGATTCCCGCCCCCGGATGCGTCCCCGCGCCGACGAAATACAGGTTCGGGATCGCCTCGTCCCGGTTGTGCACCCGGAAATACGCGCTCTGCGTCAGCGTCGGCTCCAGCGAGAAGGCCGACCCCAGATGCGCGTTCAGATCCTCCGCGAAGTCGCTCGGCGCGTACGAGAACTTCGTCACGATCCGCTCGTGGATATCCGGGATCAACCGCCGCCCGATCTCGTCGAGGATGCGCTTCTCCAGCACCGGCGCGATCTCGTCCCAGTCGACCGGGAATTTGCCCATGTGCGGCACCGGCGCCAGCGCGTAGAAGGTCGAATGCCCTTCCGGTGCCAGGCTCGGATCGGTCACGGTCGGATGGTGCAGGTACAGCGAGAAATCCTCGGCCAGCACGCCGTGGTCGTAAATGTCCTCGAGCAGCCCCTTATAGCGCGGTCCGAACAGGATCATGTGGTGCGGGATGCCCGGCCACGTCCCCTTGATCCCGAAATGCACGACGAACAGCGACGGCGAGTACTTCTTCCGCTCGAGCGACGCCTTCTTGCGCTGCGCACTGCGCGAGCTGGCGAGCAGGTCGCGGTAGGTGTGCATGATGTCGCTGTTCGCCGCGACCGCATCCGCTGTGGCGGACCAGCCGCTTGCCGTCGTCACGCCGGTGGCGCGATCGCCCAGCGTCTCGATCGACGTCACCGGATCGTCGAGCCGCAGCACGCCGCCGATCCGCTCGAAATGCGTCACCATGCCGGCGACCAGCCGGTTGGTGCCGCCGCGCGCGAACCACACCCCGCCGTCGCGCTCCAGCTTGTGGATCAGCGCATAGATCGCGCTCGTCGTCATCGGATTGCCGCCGACCAGCAGCGTGTGGAACGACAGCGCCTCGCGCAGTTTCTCCGATTTCACGAACCCCGACACGATCGAATAGACCGACCGCCACGCCTGGTACTTGGCCAGGCTCGGCGCCGCCTTGATCATCGACCCGAAGTCGAGGAACGCGACATGGCCGAGCTTTTCATAGCCTTCGCGGAACACGCCCGCCGAATAATCGAGGAACTTCAGATACCCCGACCAGTCCTCGGGATGCAGCTTCTCGATCTCCGACCGCATCTGCGTGTCGTCGTTGGTATAGTCGAAATTGGTCCCGTCGGGCCAGTTGAGCCGGTAGAACGGCAGCACCGGATCGAGGGTCACGTCCTCGCTCATGTCGCGCCCGGTCAGCGCCCATAGTTCGCGCAGGCAATCGGGATCGGTGATCACCGTCGGCCCGGCATCGAAGGTGAAGCCGTCGCGTTCCCAATAATAACCGCGCCCGCCCGGTTTATCGCGCGATTCGACGATCGTCGTCTGCACCCCGGCGGATTGCAGCCTGATCGCGAGCGCGAGCCCGCCGAATCCGGCCCCGATAACGATCGCTGTCTTCATGATCATAGTCTGCCTACGATGGCGCGAAGGGCCCGTAAAATGGGGATGGGGGGTTTGCCGGTCAAGATACGGGCCTTGTCGATCAGCGTCGATTTGCCCGCGTAGAACCGACCGACCAAAGGCGGCGAAAGCCGGTAGAAGCGTTCGAGCACGCGGTAGCGCTCCTCGGGCTCGGCCGCGCGGAACAGCATCGTGTCGAGCATCCGGTAGAAGCCGCGCGCCTTCCACGTCTTGCGCGCCATCGCATAGGTCGCGTCGTGCAGCGCCAGCCCTGAAAAATCGCGGCGGTTCGCCAGCATCGCCGCGGTACGCACCGCATCGGGCAGCGAATAGCCGGTGGTCGGGTGGAACATCCCCGCGCGCATCCCGGCCTTGCCGACGCGCGCGCCGCTCGATCGCCAATAGGCGTCGAAATCGCCACCCAGCGCGACCGGCAGCACGCCCGATTCCTCGCGCGCCGCCTGCGCCACGCGCCAGCCGCTCGCCGCGGCATAGTCGTGGATGCGCGTCGTCAGCGTCTCGACGTCGAGGTCTGGGGTGTCGCTGTAATAGGTGTCCTCGACGAACATCCGGTCGTCGCCCATCGGCAGGCAATAGACGAAGCGATAGCCGTCGATCTGCGGCACGGTTGCGTCCATCACGATCGGTACCGGGCTCTCGTGCGGCGCGTGCAGCACCAGTTCGCGCCCGACGAATTTCTGCCAGCCGAGGTCGAGCAGCGACAGGTCGCCGGGCCCGCGCGCGTCGATCACCCCGGTCGCCTCGATCCGGTCGCCATCCGCCAGCACGACCGCGGTGGCGCTCGCCGCCAGCACCTTGCGGCCCAGCATCAGCGCGTGCGGCGGCAGCACCCGGCGCACGTCCTGGTCGAGCCGCTCGCTCTCGATCGAATGATAGGTCGCCTCGATCGTCCGCGCATGCGCGGGGAAGCGAATGTCGTAGCGCGGCCAGGCATGCACCACGAGCGGATCGACGATCCACCGATCGGCCTTGGCGACGTCGCTGCCGAAGAACGACCAGACATGATTGCCGCCGACCGTCTGCGCGGAATCGATCAGCCGGACGTCGAGCGTGGGATGTTTCGCCTTGAGTGCCAGCGCGATCAGCCCGCCGGCCAGGCCGGCGCCGACGATCGCGACGTCGCAGGAGATCGTCGATGCCATTCCCGACGACTATCGCAATCCGCCAACGCGGAGAAGCCGGGAAAATCCCCGTGCTCCTGCGAAAGCAGGAGCCCAGGGTTACGGGGCACACCGCCGGCGACTCCTGGACCCCTGCTCTCGCAGGAGAACCGCAGTTTCGTGGCGCCAGTGGATCGACATTATAGCAGTCCGCGATAGCATCTGCCGATGACCCCACCCGTCCTCAGCACCCCGCGTCTCACGCTCGCCGGCCACGCTGCCACCGATCTGGAGGACTGCGCCGCGCTGTGGGCCGACCCGCGAGTCTACGCGATGATCGGCGGTCAGCCGCGGTCACGCGAGGATGTCTGGATCCGCCTGCTCCGCTCGGTCGGGCAGTGGACGCTGTTCGGCTATGGCGCGTGGATCGCGCGTGAGACCGCCACCGGGCGGCTGGTCGGCGAACTCGGCCTGATCCAGGCACGGCGCGCGATCGACCCGGGAATCGACGACGCCCCCGAACTCGGCTGGGCGCTCGCCGGCGACGCGCAGGGGCAGGGCTATGCGTCGGAAGCGCTCGCCGCGATCTTCGCCTGGGCCGACCCGCGCATCGCGCGCACCTGCTGCATCATCGACCCCGCCAACGCCCCCTCGCTCCGCCTCGCCGCGCGGTTCGCCTACAGCGTCCGCACCACCGGCACCTACCAGGCCAAACCGATCCTGATCCTCGACCGTGCCGCCAGCGTGCACACGCCTCTGCTGACGGAACCTCGATGCAAAACTTAAAGATTTTGCATCATGAGGACGTCGCTATCGCGCGCCGATTGCCGGCGCTCGTGGAGAATGCCAAGATCGGGATATGCTGACTTTCCTACCAGTCTTGCTTGCCGCTGCGCCGGCTGTTGCAACGCCCTGTACGACAGGCGCTTGGGCTTTGCAGGCTAGCGGTCAGACGATTTTTCGTATCGAGATCAGCACAACGCCCTCCAGTACGACAGCGACATGGGAGCGGCCTGAACATTTCGAGACAGATGGCGAAAGCTTCTCGCGAGTTAGCGGTCCAACGGTTCGTCGTTCGGCACGGAGTGCCAAGTTGGTGAACGGGGACGTCGAACTCAGCTTTGATGATCCAGCACCGGGAGCTACTCCCGACATTTTCCGACTGCGTTGCATCGGCCCAGACCATCTCAATGCCACCTATCAGGGAACGGGGTTTGAACCTTTCGATTTCATCAGGATACAAGCCAAGGGGGTACCACTAGGCCCTTGGGATGCTGGACGTAGTTATGTTCGTGTGGTTACCCGACCAACAAACGTCGAAATGACTGCTATTTTCGATGCAGATCAAGCAGATCGCCAAGCCGAGCGTATCGATTGGTCGATCGTCGGCCCAGCGGACAAGAAACGTCAGATTCGCACTGATGAATTGCTCAGCTCGGGTGCTCTCCAGAGCGGCGATGACTTCTACCATGCCGCCTTCGTTTTCCAGCATGGCAGTGTGGCAGACGACTACCTAAAGGCGCATCTTCTTGCCATGATTGCTGCCGCGAGAGGTAAACCAGGAGCCGTGTGGATCGCATCCGCGACACTCGACAGGTATCTTCAAGCCATTGGTAAGCCTCAGGTGCTCGGTACCCAATATAAGATACCAAAAGGGACTCCGGCCACTCAAGAACCGTATGACCGTGCTCTAGTGTCCGACGCCATGCGCAAGGCGCTTCATGTTCCACCTATATCCGAGCAGGAACAGCGGCGGCAGCAGTATACAGTGAAGGCTTTAGAGCCGAAAAAACCGTAAATTTACCGGGAACGGGTGCCGGGTTTCTGCTCGCTTAATTCGCCCTTCTGGAATCCACCATTTTCCGGTTTCTGATGCGAAAATCACAAGTTTTGCATCAAACCGGAAGTCGAAGGAATCCCGGCTCTTGCACGATGCACATATCCGATGCGTATCGCGGCATACGAAACGTGACGCGCCCCCAGACCGCTCGACCAACCCCATTACCCCGCACCGCAAAACCCCCTATACACCCGCTCATGACGATCGCCCTGGCCATCCTCCTCTCCGCGCTCGCGATGACCGTCATCGTCGGCGTGCGCTATCTGATCGTGTCGGGCGCGTTCGCGGCGGCGACGCGGGTGCGGCATCCCGGGCTCTACCGCGGGCTCGACGCGCAGATGCGCCGCGAGATCTGGTGGAGCGTCGCCTCGGCCGCGATCTACGGCGTGCCCGCCGGGATCGTCGCCTGGGGCTGGCAGAATCGCGGCTGGACGCAGGTCTATACCGACGTCCACGCCTATCCGCTCTGGTATCTGCCGGTGTCGGTGGTCGCCTATCTGTTCGCGCACGACACCTGGTTCTACTGGACGCACCGCTGGATGCACCGACCGCAGCCGTTCCGCATCGCGCACGCCGTCCACCACGCCAGCCGACCGCCGACCGCCTGGGCGGCGATGGCGTTCCACCCGATCGAGGCGATCACCGGTGCTGTGGTAATTCCGCTACTGGTGTTCGCGATTCCGATCCATATCGGCGCGCTCGGATTGGTGCTGAGCGTGATGACGGTTATGGGCGTCACCAATCACATGGGGTGGGAGGTTTTCCCCCGGTTCATGTGGGCCGGTCCAATGGGGGGCTGGCTGATCACCGCGAGCCACCATCAGCGGCATCACGAACAATATGGGTGCAATTATGGCCTCTATTTCCGGTTCTGGGATCGGCTGTGCGGCACCGACCGTGGCCTTGGCGACTTCGCGAAAGCGCACGCCCGCGCGGCGCGCGCTCACGGCGGGGGGGCTGGCGGTGCTGGCCTCGACGCTGATCGGCGCGGCGCCGGTCGGCCGGCTTGATATCGTCGTCGACAATCTGCGCTCGGCCAAGGGGCTGATCCGCATCTGCCTGACCGCAGATCCCGACAATTTCCCCGCCTGCGTCGATGATGCGCGCGCCGTCACGCGCAATGTGCCCGCACGCGAATCGACGATCGACATCACCGGCCTGCCGCGCGGCAATTACGCGTTCGCGGTGATCCATGACGAGAATGGCAACGCCAAGCTCGACACCATTGCCGGCATCCCGCGCGAGGGCTTCGGCTTCTCGCGCAACCCCGCCTCGACCTTCGGGCCGCCGCGGTTCGCCGCCGCCCGCTTCGCGCTGGATGGCGATGCCGAAAAGCAACAGGTCAAAATGCGTTACATCTTCTGACCCGATTGTTGTGGACCAAATCGCATTGACCTGCGTTGCGTCCGGGAACCTATTTCTCCGGAGCGAAATCTTGCGCGCATCAACCCTGATCTTCACCGCGGCCGCTTTGGCCGCGACTTCGCCTGCTTTCGCGCAGGACGCGCCGAACGCAGCGCCTCCCGGCGCCGGCGGTTCCGCGGCCGCTGACGACAATCGCCTGACGATCGGCATCGGTGCGGCTTCGCTGCCCGATTACGAAGGCGCCAGCAAGAACGTCATCACCCCCGGCGCGGTCGCGATCGGCGTCGTCGGCGGGCATGATTTCTTCACCCGCGGCACGCAGCTCTACGTCAACCTGCTCAAGACGCAGCCGGGGCCGGTGCTCAATTTCGAACTCGGCGCGATCGGTTCGCTGCGCTTCCAGCGCACCGGCAAGGTCGACAACCGCCAGGTCCGCGCGCTCGGCGAGATCGACACCGCGTATGAGGCCGGCGGCTATGTCGGCGTGTCGAAGACTGGCGTCATCACCAGCCCGTACGACACGCTCACCGCGCGTGTCGCCTATGTCCACGATGTGTCGGGCACGCATGACAGCTATGTGATCACGCCGCAGATCAACTACACCACGCCGCTGTCGATCCGCACCTTGGTGTCGCTCGGCGCCTCGGCGGATTATGTCGGCAAGGGCTATGGCCGCACCTATTTCGGCGTGACGCCGATCGGCACCACGCTCAGCGGCCTGCGCACCTACGACATCGGCGACGCCGGCTTCAAGAACTTCAACGTCTCGGCGTTCGTGCTGCAGAGCCTGTCGGGCGACATCCGTCACGGCCTCGGCGTCGGCGCGGGCGTGCTCTACGGCAAGATGCTCGGCAAGTATAAGAACAGCCCGCTGGTGCGCGACGTCGGCGATGCCGACCAGCTCGCGGTCGCCGCCGGCCTGACCTACACCTTCTGACCGGCCATTCCGGCGGCTTGTCCGCCGGAGTGTCTGTATCGATCTATGAAATTATTCGCCCGCCCGGATGCATCCGGGCGGGCTTTTCGTGCGTAACTGTCTTGGCCGAACAAATAAAACGTCGGCAGGCCAGCCGGACCGAACGTTTTGTCACCCGACGACAACCCATTCGTGATCACCATCTAGGGAGGATCCTGACATGACCGAGAGCGCCCATCTTATCGAGGCCCTCGACGCCCGCGTCGAGCGACGCGTCGAACGCCGCAACTTGTTCAAGGCCGTTCTCGGCACCGCCGCAGTCGGCGCCGGGGCGTTCGCCTTCGCCAGTGCCGCGCAAGCCCAGGCCGTCACCGATGCCGACGTCCTGAACTTTGCGCTCAACCTCGAATATCTCGAGGCCAATTTCTATTATTACGCCGTGTTCGGCACGCCGATCCCGGCCACCTCGACCACCGGCGTCGGCACCCCCGTGCTGACCACCGCGCTGCCGCTGAACGCCGGCGCCCGCGCGGTGACGTTCACCGATCCGGTCGTTGCGCAATATGCCCGCGAGATCGCCGCCGACGAACTGGCGCACGTCAACTTCCTGCGTTCGGCACTCGGTGTCGCCGCGGTCGCGCAGCCCGCAATCGATGTCGGCATCACCCCCGATGGCGCCTTCAGCAGTGCGGCACGCGCGGCCGGTCTGATCGGCGCCAGCACGGCGACCGCGCCGACCTTCTTCGATCCCTATGCGAACGACGAGAGCTTCCTGCTCGGCGCGTTCATCTTCGAGGATGTCGGTGTCACCGCCTACAAGGGCGCCGCACCGCTGATCACCAACAAGACCTATCTCGAGGCCGCCGCCGGCATCCTTGCGGTCGAGGCCTATCACGCCGCGATCGTCCGCACCGTGCTGTACCGCAAGGGCATGGGCACGCCTGCAGTCGGCACCACCCCGGCGATTGCCGCGCAGCCGGCGATCCTGACCAATGTCGGCAAGATTTCGGACGCCCGCGACTCGCTCGACGGCACGACCGATCTCGATCAGGGCGTTGCCCCGATCACGACCGGCACCGGCCTGCAGTCGAACATCGCGCCGCTCGACAACAACGGTCTCGCCTACAGCCGCAGCGCCGCGCAGGTGCTCAACATCGTCTACCTGAACAAGGCGGCGGTCACGATGGGCGGGTTCTTCCCGGCCGGCGTCAACGGCAGCATCAAGACCAGCGCGAACAACGCCTGATCCGAGCAGAGGACACGTACCATGATCCAGAACAATCTGATGCTCGAGATCCTCGAGCGCTCCGACGACCGCCGCACTGCCCGCCGTCGTTTCATGAAGTTCGCCGGCGGCGGCATCGCCGCGACCGCGGGCCTGTCGCTGCTGTCCGCATGCGGTGACGACGACGACCAGAACACGCCCGCGCCGACGCCGACCCCGACCCCGACGTCCGAGGCGCAGATCGATATCGACGTCCTGAACTTCGCGCTGAACCTCGAATATCTCGAGGCGACGTTCTACTCCTACGCCGCGTTCGGCGCGCCGCTGTCGCCCGCCGTCACCAACGGCGTCGGCACGGCCGGGACCGTCACCGGTGGCCGCGCGGTCAACTTCACCGATCCCGTCGTCCAGCAATATGCCCGCGAGATCGCGGCAGACGAAGTCGCGCACGTCAACTTCCTGCGCAATGCACTTGGCAGCGCTGCGGTGGCCCTGCCGGCGCTCAACATCGATGGCGGCGCGAACGGCGCCTTCACCGCGGCGGCACGCGCGGCAGGCCTCGTGCCCGCGACCGGCACCTTCGATGCCTATGCCAGCGACGAGAACTTCCTGCTCGCCGCGTTCATCTTCGAGGATGTCGGCGTCACCGCGTACAAGGGCGGCGCCCCGTTGCTGGTCAACAAGACCTATCTCGAGGCAGCTGCAGGCCTGCTCGCGGCCGAGGCCTATCACGCCGGCCTGATCCGCACCGTGCTCTACGCAAAGGGTGTCCAGACCCCGGCGCTGCGCACCTCGGCGGATGCGATCTCGAACGCGCGCGACTCGCTCGACGGCGCGTCCGACATCGATCAGGGCATCACCGGCACGGGCACCGGCCTGACCGGTACGTCCAACATCGTGCCGACCGACGCCAACGGCATTGCCTTCAGCCGTTCGGTCGCGCAGGTGCACAACATCGCGTACCTGACCAACACCGCGAAGATCGGCGGCGGCTTCTTCCCCGCAGGTACCAACAACCGCACCGACGCGCTGCGGAGCAGCGGCGCGTTCTGATCGTTCTTTAGTCGATCAAATGGGGCGTCCGGCCAGTCCGGGCGCCCCTTTTTCGTTTGTAGTGCGCCAGCTTGCGCCTATGCTGATCCCATCCCCGGGGAAGCGCTTCGACTGCGCTTGAGAGGAGGGCAGGAGCCTTCGACCCGCTGAACCTGATCCGGCCCCGCTGAAATGGGCTCACCGGCGTAGGGAGGGAAGCGGTGCCCGCCCAAGGACCCGTCTCTCTCCGAACATGGAGAATGCACGTGGCCGACATCGACAGCCCCATCGAACGCACCCCACAGCCCGCGATCGGCGTCACCACCGGCCCGATCCGCGGCAGCCGGAAGATCCACGTCGCGGTGCCGACCAGCCCCGACGTCCGCGTCGCGATGCGCGAGATCGTCCTCGACCCGAGCTGCTCCGAACCCCCCTTGCGCGTCTACGACACCAGCGGCCCCTACACCGACCCCCGCGCACAGATCGACATCAACGCCGGCCTGCCCCCGATCCGCAGCGCCTGGATCGCGGCCCGCGGCGACGTCGAGTCCTACGACCCCCGCGAAGTCCGCCCCGAGGACAATGGCCAGCTCGGCCCCGACCGCTCGGGCGGCGTGCCCCAATTCCCCGCTGCGCACCGCCGCCCGCTGCGCGCGAAACCCGGCCACAATCTCAGCCAGATGCACTATGCCCGCCGCGGCATCATCACGCCCGAGATGGAATATGTCGCCACCCGCGAGAATCTCGGCCGCGCGATGCTCAAGGACTACAAGCGCGATGGCGAGAGCTTCGGCGCGTCGATCCCCGACTATGTCACCCCCGAATTCGTCCGCGACGAGGTCGCCCGCGGCCGCGCGATCATCCCCAACAACGTCAACCACCCCGAATCCGAACCGATGGCGATCGGCCGCAACTTCCTGGTCAAGATCAACGCCAATATCGGCAACTCCGCGGTCGCCAGCAACGTCGCGGCCGAGGTCGACAAGCTCGTCTGGTCGATCCGCTGGGGCGCCGACACCGTCATGGATCTGTCGACCGGCCGCAACATCCACGACACCCGCGAATGGATCATCCGCAACTCGCCCGTGCCGATCGGCACCGTGCCGATCTACCAGGCGCTCGAAAAGGTCGGCGGCGTCGCCGAGGACCTGACCTGGGAGATCTTCCGCGATACCCTCATCGAGCAGGCCGAGCAGGGCGTGGATTACTTCACGATCCACGCCGGCGTGCGGCTCGCCTATGTGCCGATGGCGGCCAAGCGCGTCACCGGCATTGTCTCGCGTGGCGGGTCGATCATGGCGAAATGGTGCCTCAGCCACCACAAGGAGAGCTTCCTCTACGAGCGCTTCGACGAGATCACCGAGATCATGAAGGCGTACGACATCGCCTATTCGCTCGGCGACGGCCTGCGCCCCGGCAGCATCGCCGACGCCAACGACGAAGCGCAGTTCAGCGAACTCTACACGCTCGGCGAACTCACCCACCGCGCATGGAAGAGCGACGTCCAGGTCATGATCGAAGGCCCCGGCCACGTGCCGATGCACAAGATCAAGGAGAATATGGAAAAGCAGCTCGAAGTCTGCGGCGAGGCGCCATTCTACACCTTGGGGCCGCTCACCACCGACATCGCGCCCGGCTACGACCACATCACCAGCGGCATCGGCGCCGCGATGATCGGCTGGTACGGCACCGCGATGCTTTGCTACGTCACGCCCAAGGAGCATCTCGGCCTCCCCGACCGCGACGACGTGAAAGTCGGCGTCGTCACCTACAAGCTGGCCGCCCACGCCGCCGATCTCGCCAAGGGCCACCCCGCGGCGCAGATGCGCGACGACGCGCTCAGCCGCGCCCGGTTCGAATTCCGCTGGCGCGACCAGTTCAACCTCAGCCTCGATCCCGACACGGCGGAGAGCTACCACGACCAGACGCTCCCGGCCGAAGGCGCCAAGACTGCCCATTTCTGCTCGATGTGCGGCCCCAAATTCTGCTCGATGCAGATCAGCCAGGAAGTCCGCGACTTCGCGGCCAAGCAGAACGCCTCGGCGGACACGTTCCTCGCGGCGGACGGCGCGAGCGCTGCCGACACCGACCGCGCGCTGTTCGCCAAGGGCGCACATGCGGAGGCCGAGAAGGGGATGGCGGCGATGAGCGAGGCGTTCAAGGAGAAGGGCGGGGAGATCTACCTGCCGGCGGAGTGAAGCCCCGGGCCGCGGACTGCCGGGCAAACCCGCCCGGCGGTCCGTGGTCCCATCGTCCCGCGCCGGGCCGCGCCGGTGCGGCTCAGTCGAGAAACTGCTTCGCCTCGAACTGCGCGCCCGCCGACCGTTCGATAGCGACCAGTCTTTCGCGGGCTTCGCGCTGCGATGTCTGCAGGTCGCTCGAGAACGCCTTGGCGCCGATCGCCATGCCCTCGGCCAGTGCCGCGGCGACCTGCTTGTCGTCGACCGCGCCGCTTTTCTCGCCTTCGGCATATCCCACTTCAAGCATCCGCTTGGTGATACCGCCCAGTACATAGGTCTCGAACACGTCCCAGCTCGGCGTGGCGAGCTCGGGGACCTTGGTCTTGATGTCCTCCGGTCGCTCGAGCAGGAACGGGCGCCACTCGACGAAATGCGGCGACAGCCATGAATAGGTCGCACACCGCGACGCGCGCCGGCCAATCGCGTCCTTGGCGATCCCGCCCAGTTCCCAGATCGGCAGCTTCGGCGAGACGAACTCGGCGAGCGGATAGCGCACCACGATTCCCCAGGTCGCGCGCATGAACATGCAGTTCTGCTTGGCCGGTGCGGCCAGCCACTGCGCGACGTTGAGGAAATAGTTCTTGATCCGCGCATAGCTGGCCCGGCCCGCCGCGCTGTATTCGAACCCGAACGCCTTGGGATCGTCGTTGGGGACGGCATCTACCTGATCGCCCGAGCGCGGCCGCCCGATCAGGTTGACGTCGAACCAGTGATGCCAGGTCGAATCCACCACGACCCGCCCGACATTGCCACGATGCCCGTCATAGGCACCGATCGCGCCGAATTCCTTCGCGGTCGCCGGGCCCTTGTTGCGATCGGTGCCGCTGTTGCCATTGCGCCCCTCGGTATGGTCTCCCTGCACGCGCGCCCAGGCGATGATCTGTGGCATGACCCGCGTGCCGCCGACCTCGGGATATTCGGGCTTGTTGGCATAGCTGCCGAAGCTGAACGTCGCGGTCGGGTTGGTCGGCTCGATCACCTCGCCCTCGTGCGGGTGGTCGGGCAGGATGTCGATGACGCCGTCCTTGCCGCACAGCACCGGATGCGGTGCCCAACGATAGCTGAACGGCGAGGTCGACCATAAAGGATAGCGCCGGACGCGCGTCGTCATCGGAATGTCGTCCGATTCGTCGTTGAACGTATAGAAATTGTCGTGGCCGCGGCGCAGCGTGTCGTGACGGTTGACGCCGGTATTGGTCGGCGGGTTTTGCGCGACCGCCCATTTGCGCATCGTGCTGACGCGCGGGATGCGCCCGCACAGCGACGCGCCCAGATCGAAATGATCGCCGACGGCGAACACGCCGCCCTTCTTCTCGTCCATCCACCGCGCGACAATCGCGAGCTCGGCATCGTTGAGCCGCTCCGGGTCGTCGACGTTCTGCCGCGCACCGAAGAACCAGATCTGGTCGAACTGGTTGATGTCGAACGTCGGGTTGGTGAAGCGAAAGCCGTCGATATCGGCGGCGCCGAGCGGGTCGGCCTGTCGATGCGCCTTTGTGACATCGTACCGCACCCACCAGTCCGGGCTGTGCGCGAGCAGGTCGACCACCGCCGAGAGGCTGAAATATAACCGGCCATAGGTGATGTTGACGAAGCTGCCGGGACCGTTGCCGTCGGCGACCATCAGGATCCTGATCCGGCACGGCTTCAGCGCCCAGGGTAGCAGTATGTCGCCGCGATCGATCGCATCAAAGCGTATCTTGTTCACGTCGCGCAGTTCGGCGCGGGCGATAATTGTCTTGCGAACGCTTTCCATAAATCCCTCCGTCAATGACCGGGTTCGGTAAGTATGAATACGCTGTCGACTCGCAGGCAACTATAATGGGTCTAATCCTGGAAATCACAGTATTGATAGTACCAGATATTGATATGTGCAGTAGAATGGTATGAACGAAATCGGATGTAGTATTTTAAATGGCACTTGATGGATTCAATATCGGAATTGATCTGGCAGTTGATATGGAATGCAAAAAAGGTGCGCTACGCGGAAAAGACGGCCGCTCTAAATCGGCGGAGGACGCGTGAAATTCCGTCGCATCGACACGCCGCCGAGCCCCCGTTCCAAGAAACCCCCGTCTCGCGAAAAACCGGGTGCACGCCCCGCCAACTCCCCTACAACCTCCTCCCATGCGCATCCTCCCCTACACCGACGCCCTCGCGCCCGCCTTCGCCGCGATCAACGCCGCCTGGATCGAGGCGATGTTCACGCTCGAGCCGCACGACCGCCACGTCCTGTCGCACCCGCGCGAGGCGATCGTCGATCGCGGCGGCATCATCCTGTTCGCGCAAGCCGATGACGGCGCGATCATCGGCACCGGCGCGCTGATGCCGACCGGCCCGGGCGCGGTCGAGCTCACCAAGATGGGTGTCCTGGAAACCGCGCGCGGCACCGGCGCCGGCCGCGCCCTGCTCGCCGCGCTGATCGACGCCGCCCGCGTAATGCCCGGCATCGACACGCTCTATCTGCTCACCAGCCGCAAATGCGCCGCCGCGATCCACCTCTACGAAGCGGCGGGGTTCGTCCACGACGCCGACATCATGGCGCGCTACGGCGCCGGCTATGCCCGCTGCGACGTCGCGATGCGCTACCCGCTATAGGGCCCGCTCTAGCATGCCGCATCTCGCCCATGTCACGCTGGTCGTCCCCGATTATGACGAAGCGCTCGCCTTCTATGTCGGCACGCTCGGTTTCACGCTCGTCGAGGATACGCCGCTCGACGGCAAGCGCTGGATCACGATCCGCCCGCCCGGCGCGCCCGGCGGGGTCAGGGGGGAGGGCGCCACCATCCTGCTCGCCCGCGCCGCCACCCCCGAACAGCAGGCCGCGATCGGCAACCAGACCGGAGGCCGCGTCGCGTTCTTCCTCGCCACCGACGATGTCGCCCGCGATCACGCCGCCTTCACCGCCGCCGGCGTCGACTGGGTCCGTGCGCCCGTCCGCGCGGCGTACGGCATCGTCGCCGTCTTCCGCGATCCGTTCGGCAACCTCTGGGATCTGATCGAGTACAGGCCCGCCGCGGCCTATCGATAAATCGCTGTCCTACAGCGCGACGATATGATCCAAACTCGTCAATGACCGACTCGCACCACCCCGCTCCCGGGCCGTCGCCGGCGTCGCCGCTGCCGGTTCCGTCGCCCGCCCGCCGCGCGCACTGGACGCCCGCGAAGCAGCGGATCTTCCTGGCCGCGCTGCTCGAATGCGGCAGCATCGCCGCCGCCGCGCGCGCCGCCGGCATGTCGCGGTCGAGCGCGCATCGGCTGCGCGCGCGCCTCGCCGGTACGCCGTTCGTGCGCATCTGGGATCAGGCGCTGGCGGCCCATGCCCAGCGCCTCGCCGATCCGTTCGGTCCCGCCGCGACGCAGGCGCGTCGGTGACGCGGCGGCGTGCCTATCCGTCGCGACCGCGACGCGCGACCGTGGCGCCGGTATCGCCCCAGTGTCGTCCCAGTGTCGTCGCAGTGTCGCCCCGGTGTTGCGTGCGCGTGGCGCGCCCGTCGCGTCGCCGGAGCGTCCGCGGCGCAATCGCCGCCGGAGTCCGCTATCGCGTCAAAATCCGCAATATCCGCCTCAATACAGCCCCGGCACCTCGCGCTGCGGCGTCGTCGGGCGGTCCGGGATCAACAGGTCGCGTGCCTGCACGTCCGGCTCCAGCGTGGTCACGGTCCGCTGGCCGCTCGTGCCGGCACCGCTTGTCGCGGTCGAGCCGGCCACCGCGGCGATCCGCGTGCAGCTCCGCCCCGCGAGGAAGTCGAGCGCGGCACGCGTCGAGGCTTCGCGCGGATCGCCCATCGGATAGCCGATGTCGTCGTTCGCGCGGCAGCTCGCCTCGACCTTGGTCGCCAGCCCATCGAAATAATCGCCCTGCCGCGCGGCGTTCTGCGTCGCGATCGCGACCACGCGCAGCCGGTCGTCGCAGGCCGGCTTGTCGAGCCCGATCTGCCCGACCGGCTTGCCATAGGTATTGCTGCCGATCAGCGCGCCGTTGGCGTGGAGATAGGGGATGAAGGCGTTGATCACGAGCTCGCTTGCCGATGCCGAACCGCCGGTGCCGATGAACGCGACTCGGGTCGGCGCCACCGATTGCGGCTGCGGCGCGAACATCTTGGTGAAGTTCTCCGCCGATTTCTCCGGCCGGAACACGGTGTAGCTGAACACTTCGGAGGTCGACCGGTTCGCGCCCATCAGGTCGCCCATCAGCTCGGCGATCGATCCCAGTCCGCCGCCATTGTAGCGCAGGTCGACGATGATGTTGGTGACCCCGGCGGCGCGGAACTGCGCGAACGCGGCGCGCAAGGCCGGGTCCGCTGTGGTGATGAAGGTGCGCAGGTTGACATAGCCGACGCTCTGCCCGCCCTCGCTGATCACCTTGGCGCCATAGCGGCTCGACACCGGAGTCAGCGTGAAGTCGGTCTTGGCGAGCGTCACGTTGCGCGTCCCGCCGGCGTCGGTGATGCGCAGCACGCGCGCGGTGCCCGCCGTGTCGGGGCCAAGCGCGTTGATCAGCCCCTGGCTGCCTTCTGCCGCGACGATCGCGCTAACCGTGCGCAAATTGCTCGCGGTGGTACCGATCGAGACGATCTCGGCGCCGCGATCGACGCCGGCGGCCAGCGCCGGCGCGCCTTCGAACGCCTCGGTGATGAACAGCCGCTGCCCGGTCGAATCGAGCGCCAGCCGGATCCCGAACCCGGCGCTCTGGCCCGAGTTGTAATAGGCGTCTTCCGCCTTGATCGAAGTGAGAAAGGTGAAATAGCGGTCGCGCCGCTGGCCCCGCGCGGTGGCGGTCAGCGCGTCGACATAGTCGCTGACATTGGCATAGGGCGTCGGGTCGAGCGACGTCGGCAGCGTCTCGGGGAACAGATACCATTCGCGCAACTGCGCCGCGGCCCAGTCCTGCCGCTCGCGCAGCGAACAGCCCGCGACCGCGGTGGGCGTCGGAGTCGCGCCGGGGTTCGAGGCCACCGCACCCGACCCGCCGCCGCCACCGCCGCCGCCACACCCCGCCAGCATGGCCGCCAACGCGAGACTCGCACCCCAGTTCCTACGCATACATACCCCTGTTTTTCGGCAGCTTATGCCTACCGAAACAGCCTGTCAGGCGAAATATCGTCGATCCGTCGGGGGCCGGGTAATCACCGCTTCCGCACGAACTCCGCGCGCAGCACCAGTCCCTTGATCCCCTCGTACCGGCAGTCGATTTCCTGCGCGTCGCCGGTGAGCCGAATCGCCTTGATCAGCGTGCCACGCTTGAGCGTCTGCCCCGCGCCCTTGACCGTCAGGTCCTTGATCAATGTCACCTGATCGCCGTCCGCCAGCACGTTGCCGACCGAATCGCGCACCACGATCGCAGCGTCGTCGGTGCCCGGCACATCCTTCGCCGGCCCCCACTCGCCGGTGTCCTCGTCATAGACATAGTCGTCGGTCATGCGGCTTCGCTTTCGCTAAGGTCGGGCAGCGCCCAGTCGATCGGCGCGCGGCCATGGTCCACCAGAAAGGCGTTGGCCCGACTGAACGGCCGCGACCCGAAAAAGCCGCGCCGCGCCGACAGCGGGGATGGGTGTGGCGACGCGATCACCAGGTGCGGCGCGTGCACCAGCGCTGCCTTGGCCTGCGCATGCGCACCCCACAGGATGAACACCACCGGCTGCGGCTGCGCATCGACCGCGCGGATCGCCGCGTCGGTGAACGCCTCCCAGCCGCGCCCGCGATGCGCGTTGGCCTGCCCGATCGGCACCGACAGTACCGCATTCAGCAACAGCACGCCCTGCCGCGCCCAATGTTCGAGGAAGCCGTGACGCGCACGGGGCACGCCCAGGTCTGTCTCCATCTCGGCATAGATGTTGGCCAGACTCCGCGGCACCGCGACGCCCGGCCGGACCGAAAAGGACAGGCCGTGGGCCTGGCCTTCGCTATGATAGGGGTCCTGCCCCAGGATCACGACGCGCACCTGGTCGAGCGGGGTCAGCGCGAACGCGGCGAACCGATCCGCGGCGGGCGGGAAGATGCGCGCACCCGCCGCCTCGTCCGCGGCGATTTGGCGTTCGAGCGCGGCGATCGCCGGCCGGTCACGCTCCGCGGCGAGCACCGGCGCCCAGCTTGGGTGCCAGTGGGCGGAAAGGGCGTCCGTCACTTGAGCGTCGTCATCTCCACAGGCTTGCCCTTGGTGGTCGGGTTGGACGCGTTCGCCTTGGGCGCCTTTTCGGCCTTGGGCTTGCGCACTTCCTTGTTCGATTTCTTCTGGCTCTTGGCCATCACGGTTCCTCGGATGGGCAGCAGCGCCCGCTGGCATCGTACACGCCTATTCCTTCAGCAACGCAAGCGTCGCCGGATCGTCCGCGCCGCCGAAGAACCGCGTCAGCGCGGCACAAAACGGCGCGGAGTCGTCGGCGACCGCCGCGAACAGCGTCATCGACGACCGCAGCTTGACCGCATCGATCCCGCCCAGGATCGCCTCCGCCGACCCTGTCGCCGCGGTCACCGCCTGCGTCGCCTCGATCAACCGCGGCCCCAGCACCGGATGCGCCAGATAGGCGCGCGCCTCGTCCGCCGAGGCGATCGCATAGGCCTGCGCCATCGCGCTCCGCCCCAGCCCGGCGATCTGCGGAAAGACGAACCACATCCAGTGGCTGGTCTTGGCGCCGCGGCGCAATTCGGCGAGCGCCTGCGGGTAGACGCCGTCCTGCGCGGCGAGAAATCGGTCGAGATCGTGGTTCATCTCGCCGAAATGGTCGCGGCGGGGGGTGCGCGCAACCGCGGCTCCGTGCATGCGTTGGGTGCGAAACGACTCGAAGGGAGCGCCATGCGCCGGATGATGCTGGGGACCGCGCTGCTGCTGGCAGGCTGTGGCGCCGCCGAAAAGACGCCCGACACCGCGGTCGCCGCGAGCGGTTTCACGCCGCCCGCGCCACAGATGCCCAAACCCCTGCCTGGGCAGGCGCAAACGACTCCGCTGACCGCCTATGTTGGCAAATATCCGCACGACGCGGTCGACGGCGTGGGGTTCTACGACCGGTCCGAAGTCGCCAACGGCCTAGTCGCAGCGGTCGGCGACCCGGCGCTGCGCGAGCGCATCCGCGGTCGCTCGGGTCCCGAGAACCCGATCTTCCAGCGCGGCAAGCAGATCGCGGCGTGGGGCTGCGAAGCGCATAATTGCGGAGACCATAACTGGACCGTGCTGATCGACCCGACCCGCGGCAAGACCCAGGTCTGCTATCACGACACCGCGACGATGGGCACGCGCAGCCGCTGGTATGCCGACGCCGCGCCCGTGCTCCGCGCTGGCGCCTGCCCGGCGGAGGGCTGACCATGCTCGAACATATCCCCGCCTGGCTCGGCAAGGCGATGAGCGGTCTGCGCGCCGGGTCCGACAAGCTGGCGATCGTCCAGCTCGGCAAGGGGTTCGACACGCTCGACCTTACCAGCCCAGCGTTCGCGAACGGTGCCCGTCTGCCCGAGCGCTTCACCGCGGACGGGCAGGGCGTATCGCCGCCGTTGACCTGGGGCACGCCGCCCGCCGGCACCGCGATGCTCGTGCTGATCGTCGAGGACGCCGACGCGCCTACCCCGCAGCCGCTCGTTCACGCGGTGGTATGGGCGCTGCCGGCCGATTCGGGACGGTTGGCGGAAGGCGCGATCGTTGCGGACGGCGTCGGCAATGCCCGGGGCAATGCACGGGGCGATGCCCGCGGCGATGTCGGCCGCAATTCCTATCGGCGCGAAGGCTGGCTGCCGCCCGATCCGCCGAGCGGCCACGGCGTTCATGACTATGCGTTTCAAGTGTTCGCGGTCGGCGCCGGGGCAGGCGATCCGGGCGATACGCCCGGCCGCGCCGCGGTGATCGGCGCGATCAGCGGGCATGTGCTCGCAGCGGGATTGTTGATCGGGACCTATTCGCGCGACGAGCCCGCGCCGGTCGGTCCCGTTGGTGCTGTCGTGCCCGCCTGAGTCAGGCGAGCACGACTCCGGCGTAGGTGGCGATCAGCAGGGCGGTGGTGGTAAAGGCGGCAAAGCCGATGACGACGCTGCGCATGGCGAGTCTCCCTGAGTGTGCGATCAGGCGATCGGCAGGACGGGAACCGCGGCGCTGACCGCGAGCGATGCGAAGACCAGCGCGCCGACGAACGAAACGGCGAAACGCTGGGCGGAGGCGAGACGGAGCGACATGGTGGTTTCCTCTGGTTGGCGGCGTCCGGACCATCCGTCCGCCGATACCGGGATGTTTGCATGTGGCGTGCCAATTCCGCACTGCGTTGGTTTCGCTGGATTTATTTAAAATCGCGCTTCGGTGTTGGCGATCCCCGCCAACTCGCCGGGCAAGCTACGCCATTATCCGGCGTCAGGCGGCCGAGACCTGGTCGCGCCCGCCGTTCTTGGCGGCGTACAGCAGCTGATCGGCGCGTGCCAACGCCGCCTCGGCGGGTTCGCCGGCATGAATTGCGGTGACGCCGCCGGAAAAGGTGATTTGCCCCAGCGGTGCATCGGTATCGCGGTTGCGGAAGCGTTTGGCGGCGACGACGGCGCGCACGTTGTCGAGCAGGTCGACCGCCTCGACCAGGGTCAATCCCTGCAGAAGCACCGCGAATTCCTCGCCGCCGTGCCGCACCACCAGATGCGGCGCGCATTCGCTGGCGATCGTCTGC
Source organism: Sphingomonas rhamnosi (assembly GCF_036663615.1). NCBI lineage: Bacteria > Pseudomonadati > Pseudomonadota > Alphaproteobacteria > Sphingomonadales > Sphingomonadaceae > Sphingomonas > Sphingomonas rhamnosi. The sequence continues at coordinate 589,662 of NZ_JAXOJJ010000001.1, read as the reverse complement.
CCGATCGTGCTCAACACGCGATCGCCGACACCGTGGCCGAACTCGTCGTTGATCCGCTTGAATCGGTCGATATCGCAGACCGCGAGGCAATAGGGGCCCGCATCGACGTCGCGTTCGGCGAACGCCTCTTCGAACGCGCGGCGGTTGGGCAGCCCCGTCAGCGTATCGCGCCGGGCGGTGTCGCGGGCTTCGGCCAGTTTTGCGCGCAACGCTTCGGTTTCGGCGGTCGCCTGCGCCAACCGGACTTCGGTGTCGCGAATCCGCGCGATCATCCGCGTCGTGATCGCCCCGATGGCGTCGATCTCGGCCAGCTGCGGCACGCGAAAGATCGCCGCCGCGCTCTGCTCGAGATCGCGGCCAAAGACGCGCGTTTCGACCTGCATGTCGCGCACCATTTGCGCAAATCCATCGATTTGCAGCTGCGTCTGGGCGACCAGCGTCGCCGCCTGGTCCTCGATCTCTTCGCAGTCGGCCGCGCTCGTCGCAAACGCCCCTTCGAACGCCGGCCCACCCAGCGCCTTCAGGTCCGCCATCCGCAACCGAACGCCACCCTGAGTCAGTTCGGCAACGCGCTTGGACAGCACCCCGTCGGGATCGGAAAGCACCGCATATGCGAAGCTGTAATGGACGGGGTCGGGGATCAGATGATGCGCGTCGAGAAACGCACCGATCCGCCCGAATAGCTCCCACGTCCGTACCGGCGCGGTCTGTGCGTGCCCCATCCTGCCCTCCGTCCAAACGCCAGTTAGCCTTGAAACAGTTAGGAAAAGGTCACCAGACGCACCGAAACGGATGCATTATTTGCGCGATAGCTTCTGCGCAGCGGCCAAAGTCATCCCGACATGGTCGGCGGGGTTCATGTCCGAATGGACGAACGCGACCGTGCCGTTCTTCGCGATGACATAGCTGGTGCGGCTGGTGACGCTGCGACCCTGGATCTGCTGCGGCAGCGCGACGTCGTAGCCGCGGACAACCGCCGGGCCTGCGCTCGCGACCGCGAACTTGCCGGCGCACTTCTCGGCAGAGAATTTGGCGAGCGTGTCGACGGTGTCCGCCGACATCCCGATCACGGTCGCACCCGCCTTGGTGAACGCGGGGATCGCCTCGGCAAAGGCGTGCGCCTCGGCGTTGCAGCCACCGGTATAGGCCGCGGGGAAGAAGTAGAGCACGACTGGGCCCTTCTTCAGCTGTTCTGCCAGATGCACCGTGAACACTTTCCCTGCGATCGCACCGCGCGTCGTGAAGTCCGGTGCCTTCGCGCCCGGCGCCAGCGCCGCGACGGCAGGGGCGGTCACCGCAAAGGCGGCGGCGGTCAGGGCGGCGGCGGTCAATAGGCGGCGCATCGGCAATTCCTCTTTGGTCTCGCCGCCGATCCTAGCGCAGCGCGGGCGGGTGCGATAGGCGGTGGCCATGCCCGTGACCAAAGCCGATATCGATCTCGCCCACCGCCTCGCCGACGCTGCGGGCCAGGTGATCCGCCCCTATTTCCGCCACGAATTCGGGCTGGAGATCAAGGACGACCTTTCGCCCGTGACGCGCGCGGACCGCGAGGCGGAGGCGGCGATGCGCCGGCTGCTCGACGCCGAACGCTCGGGTGACGGTGTGATCGGCGAGGAACATGGCGAGAAGGCTGGCGTCACCAACCGCCAATGGGTGCTCGACCCGATCGACGGCACGCGCAGCTTCACTGTCGGACGCGCGATCTTCGGCACGCTGATCGCGCTCGTCGAGGATGGTTGGCCGGTGCTCGGGATCATCGACCAGCCGGTCCAGCGCGAACGGTGGGTCGGCGTCGCCGGGCGACCGACGACGTTCAACGGCGTACCCGTCCGCACCCGCGCCTGCGCTGCCTTGGAGGGTGCTATCGTCGCGACGACCAGCCCGCATCTGTTCGACGAAGGCGAAGTGCAGCCCTTCCTGAAACTCATCGCCGCCGTCTCGGGCGGCAATCCCCGGCAGGGTCCGGTCTATGGCGGCGACTGCTACAATTACGGGCTGCTCGCGAGCGGGCATCTGGACGTGGTGTGCGAGTCCGGCCTGAAGCTCTACGATTTCGCCGCGCTGGTGCCGATCGTCGAGGGCGCTGGCGGGCGGATGTGCGACTGGAACGGCGACCCGCTCACCGCCGCCAGCGAGGGCCATGTCCTCGCGATCGGCGACCCCGCGCGGATGGACGAGGTGCTGGAGGCGATGCACGGCGTGCCGCATGACGACGAGGACCACGGCGAGGGGCATAGCGACGAGGGCCACGACCACTGACACCCGTCACCCCAGCGCAGGCTGGGGTCTCCCGTTGCAGCGTGCCCGCCTGGCCCCGGAGAGATCCCGGCCTTCGCTGGGATGACGCAAGGGGAGGGGGTGCCGGAAGAACGCTAGCCTCAGAAAATCCCGAGAAACTTCTTCCGCTGCCCCTTCTTCTCGTCGGCGGACGCCTTGCCGTCTTCGGCCTTGGCGGTCGTGCCGTGGCCGACATCGTCGCGCGCCTCGCCCTTGGTGGTGCGCTGCGCCTTGGCCGTCGCGCCGGCCAGTACCGGGCCGCACGCGGTCGCCTTCGCGTCGCCGACATCGACGAACGCCAGGAGCCCGGCCACCGGCGTCGCCACCAGCGCCAGCCCAAGCCCCCCGCCGACGCGGGCGAGCAGATCCTTGGAGATCAGGTTCATCTTGGGCGCCGCGAACACCCCGCCAAGACCGATCGGCGACTGGCCCGCAAACACGCTGAACTTCTTCGAATCCGCGCGGAAGGCCAGGTCGACGGCTTCGTTGCGGAAGCTGAACCCGCCGCGCCCGACGATCACGTTCTTCTTCGTATCGATCAGGATCGGATCGGCTGCCGCTACGCCGCCGCGCACCGTGAAGCCGATCAGCCCGCAGTTCATCTGCACCGGCTCGTCGAGCTTGCCCTGGAACATACGCTGCGAGAACGTCCCGATGTCGAGCTCGGCCAGCTGCACGTTGCGCACCGACAAGGCGCCCGACGGCATCACGAACGCGATCCGCCCGGCGGACGAGGCGAGCGAATCATGGATCGAATCGCCGCGTCCCTTCAGCTCGATGCGGCCCTTGATCGTGCCCGTCGTCCCCGACTCGGTCAGGCCATAGCCCTTGAGCAGGCGCCCCAGCGGCGTCGGTGCGAGACGGATGTCGTAGGACACCGCGCTCGGCCGCGACCGCGTATCGAACACGACGTCCGACGATACGTTGCCACGCGCCATCGCAAAGGTCAGCGGCGACAATGCGAGGCGTCCGCGCTCCAGGTCCAGCGTCAGGTCGACGTTGGATATCGGGATGTTCTTCGATTTGACGACCCCGATCGTCCATTTCAGGTCGGCATCGAACCGCCGCATCGTTTCGACCGGGAAGTTGGCGTCGGGCATCAGCCGCTGCGGCGCGGCACCGGTCGCGGCGGCAGCAGCGATTGCCCCCTTGGTCGCGACGATGTCGGGGTTGTAGCCGATGAACGGCGCTGCATCGACGATGTCGAGGCTCTTGGTCGCCAGCACGGAATCAAGGTGGATCCGCGCGCCGTTGGTGATCGTCAGCTTGCCGGCCAGGTCGGTGTTGCCCGCCACGCCGGTGATGCGCGTAAAGCGATACGTTTCCCCGTCCTTCACCATCTGCGAGCGCAGCCGATAGGTACGCGTATTGGGGATCACCACGCCGATGATCGCCAGCAGGTCCGCAAGGTTGCGGCCGCGCGCACGGGTCTGCAGCGGCACGTTCTCGATATCGGCGATGCTCGGCAGCGTCCCCGAAACGTCGAGCACGTTACCCGCCGCGTGCATCTGTGCGACCAGCTTGTTCTCGCCGCGATTGGCGGTTGCATCGGGCGACAGCAATTGCGCGGTCAGCGTGAACGGCGTGTCGCGCACCTGCCCGCCGCCCTTCAGCCCGACTGCCCGCCCGATCTGCGCGTCGACCGAGCGAATGTCGTCGACCTTGAGATCGGCCAGCACACGCATCCGCGGGTCGAGATAGCGCACCGTCGTGCCGGTCACCGTCGCGACGTCGATCCGCGGGAATTCAAGCGGCTTGCCGCCCTTGTTGTCGGTCTCGAAGGTCCAGGTGTTGGCGGTATGCGCGGCGTTCCACTCGAGATCGAGCGCGCCGTCGACCAGATCCAGCCAGTAGAGCCGGCGCTTGCCGAAGACCAGCGACAGCGGCGCGATCCGCGTATCGACGCGCTTGGCTTGGAACAAATTGGGCCGCGTCGCCCAATCCGGGTTCGAGATCGTGAAATCCTCGGCGTAGAATTTGATGCGGAACGGCGCGAAATACAGCTGGAAGTCGCCGCGGACGGTGACGGTGCGATGCGTCTGCGCGCCGACCACGCGCTCGAACGTGTGTTTGAGGAACCGTCCCTTGGTGACGTACAGCACCAGCCACACCGCGAAGATCGTACCGATGACCGCCAGGATCGTGTTGCGGATGATCCGCCGCCGCTTCGCGCGTCGCGCATCGGGGGCTGTAGCCGGAGCCGGATTGGGGGTGGGGGGCGCCGCGGGCGGCTCGGGGGTTACGGTCGCATCCATCAAAAGGCGTATCGCACGGACGCCGCGTCGGTTCCATGGGACACCGGCGCGGTTGCGTCGCGCGGGGCATGCCGCTATGCGGCGCGCTTCTTCGAAAGGCACGCGCCTTACGAATCGCCCGGCCAGTGTGGGCTGCCGCGGCGATTTCAGCGTGTCCTTCGTCAACCGAAAGGAAAAAAATGCCCAAGCTGAAGACCAAGAGCGGCGTCAAGAAACGCTTCAAGCTCACTGCCACCGGCCTGCTCAAGCACGGCGTCGCGGGCAAGCGTCACCGTCTTGCCCACCACAACGGCAAGTACATCCGTCAGAACCGCGGCACCAAGCTGCTGTCGAAGGCGAGCACCGCAGCGGTAAAGGCCTGGGCGCCTTACGGCCTGAGCTGAGCTGAGAGGAATTAGAGAATGGCACGCGTAAAACGGGGTGTAACCACCCGCGCCAAGCACAAGCGTATTTTGGTTCAGGCGAAGGGCTATTATGGCCGTCGCAAGAACACCATCCGCATCGCCCGCCAGGCCGTCGAAAAGGCCGGCCAGTACGCTTACCGCGACCGCAAGGTTAAGAAGCGCACGTTCCGCGGTCTGTGGATCCAGCGCATCAACGCCGGCGTCCGCGCCGAGGGCCTGACCTATTCGCAGTTCATGCACGGCGTTAAGCTCGCCGGCATCGAACTCGACCGCAAGGTCCTGGCCGACATCGCGATGCACGAGGGCGCAGCCTTCAGCGCGATCGTCGCGCAGGTGAAGGCGGCTCTGCCCCAGGCCGCGTAAGCGCCTGACGTAGCGTTGCGAAAAGGGCGTCGGTGGCAACACCGGCGCCCTTTTTCGTTAGGCGCGACGCCGTTGCCCCCCCTTTCCTTCGTCATTCCCGCGAAGGCGGGAATCCATACTGGCAACCGGTTGTGATAGACCGCACCGTTCGCCACTATGGATTCCCGCCTTCGCGGGAATGACGGGAGAGGTGATGGACCGGCAACCCTGCGTCTACATCCTTGCCAGCGGCAAGCACGGCACCCTTTACATCGGCGTGACGTCGAACCTGCTCGGACGGCTGCAGCAGCATCGCGAAGGGTTGATCAAGGGGTTCACGTCCCGCTACGGCGTGGTGCGGCTGGTGCACTATGAGATGGCCGACACGATGGACGCTGCGATCGCGCGCGAGAAGCAGCTCAAGAAATGGAACCGCGACTGGAAGGTGACACTGATCGAGCGTGACAATCCGGACTGGGACGATCTGGCGATCGGCTTGGGACTGGACCCCGTTCCAGGTCGCCGTTCCCGCTAGGCGGGGGCCTTGGTCTCAAGGGCCAGGTATAGAGGCGCTACGGTAGCCAGTATGGATCCCCGCCTCCGCGGGGATGACGAAGTTAGGATTGCGACACTGTGACCAACGACCTCGACCAGATGCGCGAACACATGCTGACCGCGATCGGCGCGGCCTCGGGCCTCGACGCGCTCGACGCGTGCCGGATCGAGGCGCTCGGCAAGCAGGGCACGATCACGGCCCTGCTGAAGACGCTCGGCAAGATGAGCCCCGACGAACGCCAGTCGCAGGGCCCGCTGATCCAGGGCCTGCGCGAGGCCGTCGCTAACGCCATCGCCGAGCGCAAGGCGACGCTCGAACGCGCCGCGCTCGACGCCCGCCTCGCGAGCGAGACGCTCGACATGACCTTGCCCGCCGACGCGACGCCCGCCGGCACGATCCATCCGGTCAGCCAGGTGATGGACGAGCTGGCCGAGATCTTCGCCGACCTCGGCTTCGCGGTCGCGACCGGTCCCGAGATCGAGACCGACTGGCATAATTTCTCCGCGCTCAACATCCCCGAGACGCATCCGGCGCGCGCGATGCACGACACCTTCTATCTGCAGCAGGGGATCGACGCCAAGGCCGCCGGCACCGCCGACGAGAAGACGACCTTCTCGCTGCTGCGCACGCACACCTCGCCGGTCCAGATCCGCACGATGCTGTCGCAGAAGCCGCCGATCCGCATCATCGCCCCCGGCCGCACCTACCGCTCCGATTCCGACGCCACCCACACCCCGATGTTCCATCAGGTCGAGGGCCTCGTGATCGACAAGGGCATCACGCTCGGCCATCTCAAATGGACGCTCGAGACGTTCGTGAAGGCGTTCTTCGAGCGCGACGATATCGTGCTCCGCCTGCGCCCCAGCTACTTCCCCTTCACCGAACCCTCGGTCGAGATCGACGTCGGCTACACGCTGGTGAAGCGCAAGCGCGTCGTCGGCGGCGCCGAGCCCGACGGCTGGCTCGAGATCCTCGGCTCCGGCATGGTCCATCGGAAAGTGATCGAGGCGTGCGGGCTCGATCCCGACGAATGGCAGGGCTTCGCGTTCGGCTGCGGCATCGATCGCCTCGCGATGCTCAAATACGGCATGGACGATTTGCGCGCGTTCTTCGACGGCGATATCCGCTGGCTGAAGCATTATGGCTTTTCGAGCCTCGACGTTCCCACGCTCAGCGGCGGGGTGGGGGCATGATGACCTCCATCCGTCACCCCAGCGAAGGCTGGGGTCTCCCCGTTGGAGAGCACAGCACCCGCCCCGCAGAGATCCCAGCCTTCGCTGGGATGACGGCAATCGAAGTGACGGACATCAGCGCATGAAGTTCACCCTCAGCTGGCTGAAGCAGCACCTCGACACGACCGCGACGCTCGACCAGATCGTCGACGCGCTGACCCGCATCGGTCTCGAAGTCGAAGGCGTCGAGAACCCCGGCGAAAAGCTCGCGGCGTTCACGGTGGCAAGGGTCCTCAGCGCCGAACGCCATCCGCAGGCCGACAAGCTCCAGATCCTCTCGGTCGACGCCGGAAACGGCCCGCTTCAGGTCGTCTGCGGCGCGCCCAACGCGCGTGCGGGGCTCGTCGGCGTGTTCGGCGCGCCCGGCGCCTATGTTCCGGGCCTCGACGTCACGCTCAAGCTCGCCAGCATCCGCGGCGTTGAATCGAACGGCATGATGTGCTCGACGCGCGAGCTGGAACTCGGCGACGACCATGACGGCATCATCGAGCTGCCTGAAGACGCACCGATCGGCACGCCGTATCCCGATTATGCCGGCCTGACCGACCCGGTCATCGACGTCGCGATCACGCCCAACCGCCAGGATTGCATGGGCGTCCGCGGCATCGCGCGCGATCTCGCTGCGGCCGGGCTCGGCACGCTGACGCCGCTGATCTTCGACCCGATCGCGTGCCAGGGCGACGGCCCCGACGTCCGCACCGACGACACCGCCGGCTGTCCCGCCTTCTTCGCGCAGACCGTTTCCGGCGTGACGAACGGCGAATCCCCCGACTGGATGCGCCGCAGCCTGCTCGCGATCGGCCAGAAGCCGATCTCCGCGCTCGTCGACATCACCAACTATCTGATGATCGACCTCGGTCGTCCGCTGCACGTCTACGACCGCGCGAAACTCTCGGGCGGCCTCGTCGCGCGCAAGGCGAAGGGCGGCGAACAGGTCGTCGCGCTAAACGGCAAGACCTACACGCTCGACGAGACGATGACCGTCATCGCCGACGATGCGAGCGTCCACGACATCGGCGGCATCATGGGCGGCGAGCATTCAGGCGTGTCCGCGGACACCACCGACGTCCTGATCGAATGCGCGTATTTCGATCCCGACCACATCGCCCGCACCGGCCAGAAGCTGCTGCTCACCTCCGACGCGCGCAGCCGGTTCGAGCGCGGCGTCGACCCCGCCTTCCTCGAAGACGGTCTCGCGATCGCCACCGCGCTCGTGCTCCATGTCTGCGGTGGCACCGCGAGCGGCGTCACGCGATCCGGCGAACCTCCGGTCGCGCCCCGCGTGGTCCAGTATGATCCACGCCTGTGCGCGGACCTCGGTGGCCTCCACGTCGCGCCCGAGCGCCAGGCCCGCATCCTGCTCTCGCTCGGTTTCACAGTCGGCGCGATCGCCGCGCCCGACGCCTATAGCGACGCGCTGTTCGCGACGATCGAAGGCGCCTGGCCGGTGACGGTCCCGAGCTGGCGCCGCGACGTCGACGGTCCCGCCGACCTGGTCGAGGAAATCGTCCGCATCGAAGGGATCGACAAGATTCCCTCGACCCCGCTCCCCCGGATGCCCGGCGTCGCCACCCCGACGGCGACCCCGGAGCAGAAGCTCGAACGCCGCGCCCGCCGCGCCGCCGCCACGCGCGGCCTCGACGAGGCCGTGACGTGGAGCTTCCTGTCCGACGCCGAGGCCGCGCCGTTCGGCGGCGGCGCCTGGACGCTCGCCAACCCGATCAGCGAAGACCTGAAGGTCATGCGCCCCTCGCTCCTCCCCGGCCTGCTGGCCGCGTCCGCGCGCAACCTCAAGCGCGGTGCGCAGACGGTGCGGCTGTTCGAGATCGGCCGGCGCTATCTCGCCGACGCCGAACGCCCGACGCTCGGCGTCGTCCTTGCCGGCGACCGTCGCCCGCGCGGCTGGCGCGAGGGCAAGGCTGCGAGCTTCGACGCGTATGACGCCAAGGCGGAGGCTTTGGCGCTCCTCGCGGCGTCGGGCGCACCGGTCGATAACTTGCAAGTCATGGGTGAGGCGGGCGAAGCTTGGCACCCCGGCCAGTCCGGCACGCTCCGCCTCGGGCCCAAGACCGTGCTGGCGAGCTTCGGCATGCTCCACCCGTCGGTCCTTAAGGCGTTCGACCTCGACGGCGCGGTCGCCGCGGTGGAACTCTACCTCGACGCCATCCCGCCCAAGCGAGCCTCAGGTTTCGCCCGCCCGGCCTACACGCCCCCCGCGCAGCAGGCCGTCCGTCGCGACTTCGCCTTCCTCGTGCCGGCGGCGCTCGCCACCGACGCGCTGGTCCGCGCCGTCAAGGGCGCCGACAAGGCCGTCATCGTCTCCGCCCGCGTGTTCGACGTGTTCACCGGCCAGGGCGTCGAGGACGGCCACAAGTCGGTCGCGGTCGAGATCGTCCTGCAACCGACCACCAAGAGCTTCACCGACGAGGAACTGAAGGCGGTGGCCGACAAGGTCGTCGCAGCGGCGGCCAAACAGGGCGCCAGCCTGCGCGTCTAGGTAACGCCCCTTTCGTCATCCCCGCGCACGCGGGGATGACGGGAAGTGGGATGCACCGAATGGCAGACCGTAGCGGAGTACAGACATGACCGACCTGATCACCATCGCCAACGCCCATCTGACCGCCGCGATCAACCCGTTCGGCGCCGAACTGACGCACCTGCGCGACGCCGCCGGCCGCGAGCTGATGACCGATGCAGACCCGGCCTTCTGGACCGGCCACGCGCCGATCCTCTTCCCCGTCGTCGGTGTCGTGAACGACGGCGTGATCCGCCTCGACGGCCGCGACTATCCGATGCCCAAGCACGGCTTCGCGCGACGCACCGCCTTCACGCTCGTCGATCACAGCGCAACGACGGCCACCTTCCGCCTCACCGACAGCGACGAAACACGCGCCGCCTATCCCTTCGCCTTCGCGCTCGACATCGTCTTCACGCTCGATGGCGCCACGCTCGCCATCGACGCGCAGGTCCGCAACACCGGTGACGTGACGCTGCCTGCCAGTTTCGGCTTCCACCCCGCCTTCGCCTGGCCGCTGCCCTATGGCCAGGACCGCGCCGACCACCGGATCATGTTCGAATCCGAGGAGCCCGATGCGCTCCGCGTCATCGCCCCCGACGGCACGATCGCGCGTGAAGACCGTACCTCGCCGCTCGACGGCCGCGACCTGTTCCTGCGCGACGACCTGTTCGCCACCGATGCGCTGGTCTGGGACGATGTGAAGAGCCACGCGGTGATTTATGGTGCCCCGCAGGGCCCGCATCTCGCCATCGCCTTCCCCGACACCCCCAAGCTCGGCATCTGGACCAAGCCGGGTGCCGCTTATGTCTGCGTCGAGCCCTGGCACGGCATCGCCGACCCGACCGGCTATACGGGCGACTACCGCGACAAGCCCGGCGTGTTCGAAGTCGCCGCGGGGGATACGAAACGCATTGCGATGAGCGTGACTTTGGTGCCGTAGCGATCCCGCTCCCCTCCCTGAAAGGGAGGGGCTGGGGGTGGGTGGGGGCGGCCTGAGCCAACCCGGTCGGCTCCGCGCGGCAACCGACCCACCCCCGACCCCTCCCTTCCAGGGAGGGGAGAACCCTGTCCTACCGCCCTCGCATCTGCCAAGAGCCCGTCATGACCATCTCCCCCCGCCGCACCTTCGCGATCATCTCGCACCCCGATGCCGGCAAGACGACGCTGACCGAAAAGCTGCTGTATTTCGGCGGCGCGATCCATCTCGCCGGCGAGGTGAAGGCGCGCGGGCAGAACCGCCGCGCGCGCTCCGACTGGATGAAGATCGAGCAGCAGCGCGGCATCTCGGTCACCTCCTCGGTGATGACGTTCGAGCGGCAGGGGATCACCTTCAACCTGCTCGACACGCCCGGCCACGAGGATTTCTCGGAAGACACCTATCGCACGCTGACCGCGGTCGACTCCGCGGTGATGGTCATCGACGCCGCCAAGGGCATCGAGCCGCAGACGCGGAAACTGTTCGAGGTCTGCCGCCTGCGCAACGTGCCGATCATCACCTTCGTCAACAAGGTCGACCGCGAGGGGCGGCCGCCGTTCGAGCTGCTCGACGAGGTCGCCGAGATGCTCCAGCTCGACGTCTGCCCGATGAGCTGGCCGGTCGGCATGGGCGGCGAGTTCGAGGGCGTGTACGACCTCTACGCCAACACGCTGAGCCGCCCCGAAGGCGACAGCCGCGAATATCTCGGCAAGCCGCTGCCCTTCACCGACCTTAACGACACGGCGCTTGCCGACATTCTCAGCCCCGAAGGCTTGGAGAAGCTCGTCGAGGAAGCCGAACTCGCGCAAGGCGGCTACGCGACCTTCGACGCAGAGTCCTACCGCGCGGGCAACCTGACCCCGGTCTATTTCGGCTCGGCATTGAAGGATTTCGGCGTCGCCGAACTGATCGCCGCGCTGGCCGATTACGCGCCCAGCCCCCGCGCGCAGCCCGCCGAACCCGCGCCGGTCAGCCCCGACGGCAGCGAAGTCACCGGTTTCGTGTTCAAGGTCCAGGCCAACATGGACCCCAACCACCGCGACCGGATCGCGTTCATGCGGTTGTGCTCGGGCGTGTTCAAACGCGGCATGAAGCTCACGCCCTCGGGCTCGGGCAAGCCGATCGCGGTGCATTCGCCGATCCTGTTCTTCGCGCAGAATCGCGAGCTCGCCGACGAGGCCTTCCCGGGCGACATCATCGGCATCCCCAACCACGGCACGCTGCGCGTCGGCGACACGCTGAGCGAGAAGGCGGATGTCCGCTTCACCGGCCTGCCGAACTTCGCCCCCGAAATCCTGCGCCGCGTCGTGCTGAAGGATTTCACCAAGACCAAGCAGCTTCGGAAAGCGCTCGACGACATGGCCGAAGAGGGGGTGACGCAGGTCTTCTACCCCGACATCGGTTCGAACTGGATCATCGGCGTCGTGGGCCAGCTCCAGCTCGAAGTGCTGCTGAGCCGTCTCGATGCGGAGTACAAGGTCGCCGCCGGTCTCGAACCCGCCCCGTTCGACACCGCCCGCTGGGTCAGCGCCGCCGACCCTGCGGACCTCAAGGATTTCATGGACCAGAATCGCGGCGCGATGGCGAAGGATCGCGACGGCAACCCCGTGTTCCTGGCCAAGAGCGCGTGGGAAGTGGGCTACATCGCCGACCGCTATGCGAAGGTGAAGTTCGCGGCGACGCGCGAACGGTAAGGAAGCGAGCCTAAACCCCGTCCTCGGCCAGCGCCCGCGCCAGCAAATCCCGAATCGCCCGCAACGTATCGATCGGCGTCCCGACATTGCTGCCGACTTCCTTGGCGAGCAGTTGCTGCACGCCGCGCACCGTATAGCCCTCGCGGTTCAGCAGCGTGTCGATCCGCCGCACCAGCGCGACGTCCTCGGTGCGGTAGTAACGCCGGTTGCCCGCGCGCTGCAGCGGCCGCAGTTGGGGAAACCGCGTCTCCCAATAGCGCAGAATATGCTGCGGCAGACCGGTGTCGCGCGACAGCTCTCCGATGGTGCGAAACGCGGTACTGGTCTTGCCGCCCCTCTCGTCGACGGGCGCGTCGGGCACCCGAATCAGCCCGCGCCGACGATGCGTTCGCGCATCATCTGGCTGGCGCGGAAGGTCAGCACGCGGCGCGGCGCGATCGGCACTTCGATCCCGGTCTTGGGGTTGCGGCCGATCCGCTCGCCCTTGTCGCGCAGGACGAACGTGCCGAAGCCGGAGATCTTGACGTTCTCGCCGCGCGACAAGGCGCCGCACATTTCGGCCAGAATCTGTTCAACGATCTTCGAGGAGTCCGCACGCGACAGACCGACTTCGCGGTGCAGCGATTCGGCGAGATCCGCCCGCGTCAACGTCCCTGTGGTCATCGCTACTCTCCCCGGCCCAAATCGTAATCTACACACGGCCGTACCGGACCGAAAGTGCTTTATGAAGCGCTCAGAATCGGACCACCGCGGCGCCCCAGGTGAAACCGCCGCCCATTGCCTCGAGCACGACGATCTGCCCCTCGCGGATTCGCCCGTCGCGCACCGCGACGTCGAGCGCGAGCGGCACCGAAGCGGCCGAGGTGTTTGCGTGCTGGTCGACCGTCACGACGACCTTGTCGGGCGCCAGGCCCAGCTTCCGCGCGGTCGCGTCCAGGATGCGCGCATTCGCCTGATGCGGCACCACCCAGTCGACGTCGGCGGCTTCGATCCCCGCCATCGCCAACGACTCGGTCATCACCGCGGCCAGGTTGGTGACCGCATGGCGGAACACCTCGCGGCCCTTCATGCGCAGCTTGCCGACGGTCCCGGTGGTCGAGACGCCGCCGTCGACATACAGCAATTCGTTGTGGCGCCCGTCGGCATGCAGTTTGGTCGTCAGGATCCCGCGGCCATCTGCGTCGCTAGTGTCCTGCGCTTCCAGCACGATCGCCCCGGCGCCGTCGCCGAACAGCACGCAGGTGGTGCGATCCTCCCAGTCGAGGATCCGGCTGAACGTCTCCGCACCGATCACCAGCGCACGCTTGGCGACGCCGCTACGGATCATGCTGTCGGCGACCTGCACCGCATAGAGGAAGCCCGAGCAGACTGCGGCGACGTCGAACGCGACGCAGTCGTCGATGCCCAGCATCGCCTGCACCTTGGTCGCGGTGCTGGGAAAGGTCTGGTCGGGCGTCGCGGTCGCGAGCACGATCAGGTCGATGTCCTGCGCCGCGCATCCTGCCGCAGCGAGCGCCGCCTTGGACGCGTCATGGGCGAGCGTGCCCGTGGTCTCGTCGGCGCCGGCGATATGCCGGAAGCGGATTCCGGTGCGCTCGACGATCCATTCGTCGCTGGTGTCGACGGTTTTCGCCAGTTCGGCGTTCGAGACGCGGCGTGCGGGAAGCGCGGAGCCGGTGCCGGTGATGACGCTGCGGATCATGCGGCCTTCTCGAGCGTGCCCAGATCGTCGGCGATGCGGCGGATCAGATCGTTGTTGACCATCTTGGCGGCGTTGCCGATCGCGGTCGCGACGCCGCGCTCGTTGGCGCCGCCATGGCTCTTCACGACGATGCCGTTCAGACCCAGGAAGACCGCGCCGTTGTGGTTGTTGGGGTCGAGATGATCGCGCAGCAATTCGGTCGCCGGCTTGGAGATCAGGAAGCCGAGCTTCGAGCGCACCGAGCTGCGGAACGCGCGCTTGAGCAGGTCGGCAACGAATCGCGCGGTGCCCTCGGCGGTCTTGAGCGCGATATTGCCCGAAAAGCCGTCGCAGACTACGACGTCGACTTCGCCGCGCGACAATCGGTCGCCCTCGACAAAGCCGTTGAACTGCATGTCGACCGCCGCCATCGCGCGCAGCTGCGCCGCGGCGTCGCGAATCTCGTCGGTGCCCTTCATGTCCTCGCTGCCGATGTTCAGCAGCGCGACCCGCGGGTGGGCGATGTCGAGCGCGGTGCGCGCATAGGCAGCACCCATGACGGCGAACTGGACGAGGTTGCGCGCGTCGCACTCGGTGTTCGCACCAAGGTCGAGCATCACCATGTCGGTGTCGCCGAGCGTCGGCAGCCGTGCGGCCAGCGCGGGCCGGTCGATCCCGGGCAGCATCCGCAACGACAGCTTCGCCATCGCCATCAGCGCGCCGGTATTGCCGGACGAGACCGCCGCCGAAGCGCGTCCCTTCTTCACCAGGTCGATCGCGATTCCCATCGAAGTCGTCTTGGCGCGACGCATCGCCTGGCTCGGCTTGTCGCTCGAGCCGACCACTTCGGGGGCGTGGACGATTTCGGAATGCTGGGACAGGTTCGGATGGGCCTTCAGCCCCTCGCGAATCGCCGTCTCGTCGCCGACGAGCAGGAACCGCATACCCGCTTGCTGATTGCGCGCGAGTGCGACCCCGGCGAGCATCACAGCCAACCCGTCATCGCCACCCATCGCGTCGACCGCGATCCAGCCGCTGTCGGGCATGCTACGTCCTTCGCAAGTGCATAGAGGCTTCGGAGCCGCACGAATCCGCGCGTCTCGCGGTGGCGATGCCCATCAACGGACAGCCGCCACCGCCTGTTCCAAAAGCCGCTTAGCCTTCGACCGAGACGATTTCACGACCGTTATAATGGCCGCAGGAATTGCACAGATTGTGCGGGCGCTTCAGCTCGCCGCAGTTCGGGCATTCCTGGAACGACGCGATGGTGAGTGCGTCGTGACCGCGGCGCATGCCACGCTTGGAGGGCGAAGTTTTTCTTTTGGGGACGGCCATTTCGGCACCTTGTTCTTCTAAAAGGTCGGGGCTCCGATAAACCCGGACGCGGGACTCGGCAACCGACGAGAATGTCGGCCGCGTGAGCTACCATACGGCCGGACGCATCGCGAAGCGTGGCGCTATAGCGAGAATCGCTCGCGTTGCAAGGGTGCGCGCGGCGTGGCACGCCGTTGCCTCCTCCGTTTCTAGGGACGCCCATGCCACCAACGCTCCGCTTCGTCATCGCGTTCGCCGCCGCCGCGCTGGTCGCACCCTCCGCGGGCGCGCAGGAGGCGGCCCGCCTGTCCGCCGACGTAAAGACGCTCGCGTCCGATTCGTTCGAGGGGCGCGCACCCGGCACAGCCGGCGAAACCAAGACGATCGATTGGCTGGTCGCCCGGTTCAAGGCGCTGAAGCTGCAGCCGGGCGGGCCGGACGGCCAGTGGACGCAGCCCGTCCCGCTCGTCCACACCCGTCTCGGCAACGGCACGCTGACCGCGGGCGCGGTGCCGCTGGTGCAGGGGCGCGACGTCTATGTCAGCACGGTCCGCCCGGTCGACCGCGTGGCGATTCGCGACGCGGCGATGGTGTTCGTCGGCTACGGCGTCACCGCGCCCGAACGCGGCTGGGACGACTTCAAGGGAGTCGACCTTCGCGGCAAGATCGCGGTGTTTCTCGTCAACGACCCCGATTTCGAGGCGGCGGCGGGCGATGATTCGGCGGGCAAGTTCGGCGACCGCCGGATGACCTATTATGGCCGCTGGACGTATAAATATGAGGAAGCCGCGCGGCGGGGCGCGATCGGCGCGCTGATCGTCCACGACACGCCGGGCGCCGGCTATGGCTGGGCGACCGTCACCGCGCCCGCCGGCGAGAATTACGACATCGTCCGCCAGGATCCGGCGTCGCGCGTGCTGTTGCAGGGCTGGATCGAGGGGGCAGCCGCAACCCGGCTGTTCGCGGCGTCCGGTCTCGATCTGGCCACGCTGCGCAAAGCCGCGCGGCGCAGCGACTTCCGCCCGGTCTCGCTAAAGCAGACCTTCTCCGCCGACCTGCCAGTCATCTTCGAGCGCGCCGAAAGCCGCAACGTCCTCGCAAAACTCCCCGGCCGCGGTCACCCCGACGAGGTGGTGATGTTCGGCGCACACTGGGACGCGTACGGCAAGGGCGCGCCCGACGCGCAGGGCCGCACGATCCGCCCCGGTGCCAATGATGACGCGCTCGGCGTCGCCGGCGTGGTCGAACTCGCGCGGCTGTTCGCCGCCAAGCCGCCCGCCGATCGCACCATGGTTTTCGCGCTATGGAGCGGCGAGGAACGCGGGCTGCTCGGGTCGGAAACCTATGCCGTGAACCCGGTCTATCCCGCAGCCAAGACCGTCGCCAACCTGACTCTCGACATCCTGCAGACCGCCGGGCCGTCGCGCGATGTGATGCTGGTCGGCGCCGGCCAGAACGACCTGGAGGACATGCTCGCCGCGGCCGCCAAGGCGCAGGGCAGGGTAGTCACCCCCGAAGCGCTCCCCGAACGGGGTCTGTTCTACCGCGCCGATCATTTCTCGGTCGCCAGGCGCGGCGTGCCGACGTTGCTGCTGATGGCGATCAGCGGCGCGCCCGACCTCGTCGCCGGTGGCCGCGCCGCGGGGCAGGCATGGCTCGACGGTTACATGAAATGCTACCACCAGACCTGCGACGCCTGGGACGCGAGCTGGGATTTCCGCGGCGCGGCGCAGGATGTCGGGCTGTTCGCGGCGATCGGCGGGACGCTCGCCAACGGCCGGATGTGGCCACAGTGGCGCGACGGCTCCGAGTTCAAGGCGATCCGCGCCGAGACGACGGCGGAGCGGCGCTAAACCTCTCTCCCCTCCCTGGAAGGGAGGGGTCGGGGGTGGGTCGGCTTGGGGCGCGGCGTTCCCTCGACACTCACCCCCAGCCCCTCCCTGCCAGGGAGGGGAGCAATAGGGCCGCCGACTGCATGGGCCCAGGCGGTCGCCGGAGAGTAAGAGAATCCCATCAAAGTACCACCTTGATGGGCAGCGGTTACGCCGCCATCGCCCGATCGCTCACGAACATGTTGGTCGCGCGCTCATGCCCGAACGTGCTCGCTGCGCCGTGGCCGGGAATGAACGTCGTATCACTCCCCAGCGGCCATAATTTCTCGACGATCGATCGCAGCAGCACCTGATGATTCCCACCCGGCATGTCCGATCGCCCGACCGATCCCTGGAACAGCACGTCGCCGACCTGCGCGAACTTCGACGGCGCATGGTAGAAGATCACATGCCCCTCGGTGTGCCCCGGCGTCTCGTAGACGTCGAGCACCAGATCGCCGACCGTCACCGTGTCGCCCTCGACCAGCCACCGGTCGGGCTCGAAATTGACGCCCGTGATGCCGTATTTCGGGCCGTCCTGATCGAGCCGCTGCAACCAGAAGCGATCGGCCTCGTGCGGCCCCTCGATCGGCACGCCCAGATCGTCCGACAGCGCCTTGGCCTCGCCGGCATGATCGATATGGCCGTGCGTCAGCAGGATTTTCTCGACCGTCACGCCCGCCTTCGCGACCGCGGCCTTGATCCGCGGCAGGTCGCCGCCCGGATCGACGATCGCCGCCCTCATCGTCGCGGTGCACCAGATCAGTGTGCAGTTCTGCTGGATCGGCGTGACGGGGATGATGGTGGCGCGCAGCGGAGTGTCGGTCATGGCCGCAAAATAGGCGTCCGCGCGGTTTCCGGCAATCGTCGCTTGCGGTTCCGCGTGCGCCGCGTGCATCTGGCGTCATGCTGACTGCGCCTTTCGTATTGCTGGATGACGCCAGCGCAGGGGGCGCCCCGCCGCGGCTCTACCGCGATCCGGTACGGATCGTCCGCGCCGATATGCCCGCGCAGGTCCTGCCCGCGCTCGAAGCGCTGCGGGCAGCGTGCGCCGAGGGGCTCCATGCCGCGGGCTACCTAACCTACGAGGCCGGCGAGGCGCTCGCCGCGCGTCCCGTCGGCATGGCCGCCGTCGGCCCGCTGCTCTGGTTCGGTCTGTTCCGCGGTTACCAGAGCCCCGCCGACGTCGCCGCGCTGCTCCCCAACCCCGCCGGCGCGCGGGCTGGGCCGCCGCAGCCGGTGCTCGACGCTGCGGAGTACGACACCGCCTTCGCCCGCGTCTCGCAGCTGATCGCGGCGGGCGACATCTACCAGGCGAACCTGACTTTCGCGGCGACGATCCCGTTCGTCGGCGACCCGTTCGCGCTCTACGCGGGGCTCCGCGCTCAGTCGTGCGCCGGCTATGGCGCGCTGATCGACACCGGCGAACACCGTTTCCTCTCGCTGTCTCCCGAACTCTTCTTCGCGCTCGACGGCGACACGCTCACCTGCCGTCCAATGAAGGGCACCGCGGCCCGCGGCGACACGCCCGACGAGGATCGGGCCCTCGCCGCCGCGCTGGCTGCCGATCCCAAGCAGCGCGCCGAAAATCTGATGATCGTCGACCTGATGCGGAACGACATGTCGCGCGTCGCCCGTCACGTCGCCGTGCCCGACCTCTTCACTGTCGAGACCTACCCCACCGTCCACCAGATGACCTCGACGATCACCGCGACGCTTGAGGACGGCCGCGACTCGATCGACGTGATCGCCGCGCTGTTCCCCTGCGGTTCGATCACTGGCGCGCCCAAGCAGCGCGCGATGGAGGTGATCGCCGAAGTCGAACGCGCGCGTCCTCGCGGGCTCTACACCGGCGCGATCGGCTACCTCGATCCCAATGGCGACGCGATGTTCAACGTCGCGATCCGCACGCTGACCGTGGACGGCGCCACCGCCGTGATGGGCCTGGGCTCCGGGATCGTCGCCGACAGCGACGCCGGCGAGGAGCGCCGCGAATGCCTCGCCAAGGCGGCGTTCGTCACCGCCGGCCAGCGCGCGATCGACCTGATCGAGACGATGGCGTTCGATCCTGAGGCCGGCATCCCCCTGCTCGAACGCCATCTCGCGCGGATGAAGGCGAGCGCGGACACGCTGGGCCTCGCATTCGACCGCCACGCCGCGCGCAACGAACTGCAGGCCGCGACTTTCCGGCTGCGTAGCCCCAAGCGGATCCGTCTGCTGCTCGCCGCCTCGGGTGCGCTCGCGATCGAGGTCGGGTCGGTGCCGGTCTCGCCCGCGCTCGCCCAGGTCGCGATCGTTCCCTTGCCGGTCGCCGCAAGCGACTACCGTCTGCGCCACAAGACCAGCGACCGCGGCTTCTACGACGCCGCCCGCGCCGCCGCCGGCACGTTCGAGGTGCTGTTCGAGGATTCCGACGGCTGTCTGACCGAAGGCAGCTTCACCTCGCTGTTCGTGCCCCGCGGCGACACGCTCGTCACCCCGCCCGCGGGAGCGCTGCTGCCCGGCGTGCTGCGTGCGGAGCTGCTCGAAACCGGCCGTGCGATCCAGGGGCGACTCACCCGCGCCGACCTGACCCACGGATTCCGTATCGGAAATGCACTCCGGGGGCTCATTCCCGCCGTTGTTGCGGTTGCGAAATAGCGCGTATCCGCCCATAGCCACGCCGCCTCTTAACCGTAAGGCCCGACATCATGCACGCCTCCGCCGCTCTCGGCCGCATCAGCCCGTCGCCCACGCTCGCCATCACCAGCCGCGTCATCGAGCTGAAGCGCGCAGGCGTCGACGTGATCGGCCTGGGCGCGGGCGAGCCCGATTTCGACACGCCCGATTTCGTGAAGGATGCCGCGATCGCCGCGATCCGCGCGGGCCAGACCAAATACACCAATGTCGACGGCACGATCGAGCTGAAGCAGGCGATCGCCGCCAAGTTCGCGCGCGACAACGGCCTGACCTATGCGACCGACCAGATCAGCGTGAACGTCGGCGGTAAGCACACCTTGTTCAACGCGATGGTCGCGACGATCGACCCGGGCGACGAGGTCGTCATCCCGGCACCCTATTGGGTCAGCTATCCCGACGTCGTCCAGTTCGCCGGCGGCGTCCCCGTGATCGTCAAGGCGGGCCCCGAGGTCGGCTACAAGCTCGACCCCGCAGCCCTCGACGCCGCGATCACGCCGAAGACCAAGTGGGTGATTCTCAACTCGCCGTCGAACCCGACCGGCGCCGCTTACACGATCGACGAACTGAAGGCGCTCGGCGCCGTGCTCGCGCGCCATCCGCATGTCTGGATCTTCGCCGACGATATGTACGAGCATATCGTCTATGACGGCTTCAAGTTCGCGACGATCGCCGAGGCGTGTCCCGAGCTGTTCGACCGCACGCTAACCGTCAACGGCTGCTCCAAGGCCTATGCGATGACCGGCTGGCGGATCGGCTATGCCGGCGGCGCGTCGTGGCTGATCAAGGCGATGGCCAAGCTCCAGTCGCAGTCGACCTCGAACCCGTGCTCGATCGCGCAGGCCGCTGGGGTCGCCGCGCTCAACGGCGACCAGTCGTTCCTCGCCGAGCGCAACGCCGCCTTCCAGGGCCGCCGCGACCTCGTCGTGTCGATGCTCAACCAGATCGACGGCATGCACTGCCCGACCCCGGAGGGCGCGTTCTACGTCTATCCGTCGTTCGCCGAGCTGATCGGCAAGTCGACCCCGTCGGGCCGGCTGATCGACACCGATGAGGCGATGGTCGGCTATCTGCTCGACGACGCCAAGGTCGCGGTCGTGCAGGGCGCCGCGTTCGGCCTCTCGCCGGCGTTCCGGATCAGCTACGCGACCTCGGACGCGCTGCTCCGCGAAGCCTGCACGCGCATCCAGACCGCCTGCGCCGCGCTGCGCTAAACCTATCGCTCCGGTGAACGGGCGGGTCACGCCGCGTTCACCGGTGTGTTTCTAGAAACGACATTGCGGAACGGCACGATCGGGACGATCTGCCGCTACGGCATCGGCGTCGCTTTTTTGTCGACGCCGCGAACGACACTCAAAGGACGCACCATGCGTAACATCCTCTCATCAAGTTTCCTGTGGCAGTTCGCCGGGGGCTTCGTGCTCGGCGCGATCGGACTCGTCGCACTCCAGCCCGCCGCCGAAACGCAGGCACTGCGTAGCCACGTCGCGAGCATCGTCCACGATCGCTGATTACGGCACTGGTCATAGCGCTGTCCCCGCCGCCGACCTTGGCGCGGGGCGGGCGCATACCCATATCGCGGCCATGAAAAAGACCCTTCTATCGGCGTTGTGCGCGACCGGCATCCTCGGCGTCGCGTTGTCGACCGGCATGGCACAGGCCGAGCGCGCGGTGATCATCCCGGCGTCCAAGAACGACGTTCCCGCTACGCCCGGCCTGCAGACCGCGATCCTCGCCGGCGGGTGCTTTTGGGGGCTCGAAGCGGTATTCGAGCATGTGAAGGGCGTCACCTCGGTCACCAACGGCTATGCCGGCGGGACCCGAACGACCGCGACCTATGATCAAGTCTCCACCGAGACGACCGGCCACGCCGAGGCGGTGAAGATCACCTATGATCCGCGCCGCGTGAGCTACGGCACACTGCTTCGCGTCTATTTCTCGATCGCGCACGATCCGACTCAGCTGAATCGCCAGGGCCCCGACAGCGGCCCGAGCTACCGCTCTGCAATTTTCCCGCAGTCTCCGGCGCAGGCGCAGGTCGCGCGCGCGTACATCGCGCAGCTGGGCCAGACGCTCGCCTATTCGAAGCCGATCGTGACCAGGCTCGAGACCGGCGGCTTCTACCCGGCCGAGGCGTATCACCAGAACTTCTTCGACCGGAACCCGACGCATCCGTATATTGTCGCCTGGGACAAGCCCAAGCTGGCGGCGTTCCGGAAGGCGTTCCCGACGATCGCGAGCTGATCGGCTGGGGTGGGTAGACGCGCGCATGACGCCGGCGTGTGCCACAATCGACCCACCCCCGACCCCTCCCTTGCAGGGAGGGGAGGTTTACGCCGCCACCGGAAACCGCAACATCCGGTCCGCCACCGGCACCAGCGCCTCCGCCCCGAGCCCGACCGCGCGAACGATCTCGGGGTGGTCGACGTCCAGCCCACCGGTCAGCGCACCGAACGCCGGCAGGATCAGCTTGGTCGCGGTCGCCACGAAACACCGCCGCGCGACCTGTTTCCCCCGCACCCGCACGCGCAGCTTGGGGTGGAAATGCCCCGACAGCTCGGGGCACGATTCGGCCCGGTCGGCCTCGTGACGTAGCACCAACCCGTCGACGACCGCCTCGTCGACCACCTCGCCGCCGCAGCGGTCGAGGATCGTACGGTCGTGATTGCCCGTGATCCAGGTCCAGCGAGTCGCATCGGTCAGCGCGCGCAACATGTCCTGCGCGCGCTGCGGCAGGCGTTCGCAGCCGTCGCTGTCGTGGAAACTGTCGCCCAGGCACCAGATCTCGTCCGCGCCGGTCGCCGCGACCAGCGCGGTAAGGTCGGCGAGCGTCGCGATCGAATCATAGGGCGGCAGCATCTGTCCACGCAGCGCGAACCAGCTTGCCTTCTCGAAATGCAGGTCGGCGACCAGCAACGCGCGGCGTGCGGGCCAGAACAGGGCCCCCTGGGGTAGCGCGAGCAACGCGTGTCCGCCGAACGAAAAGGGAACCATCGCTGTGCCATGCCGATACGGCGCGGGTGAAGCAAGCTCTTGTGCGCCGTCGCAATCGGCGTAAAGCGCGCCGTCATCCGTGAAGGAGCGCTTTTCGCGCCATGTCGTCCGTCGCCGGAATTTCCGTCCACCCGAACGCTACCGTATCCTCGGCGGCGCACGTCCACGCGCATCCCGCGTTGCTCGCGCTTACCGTCGGCGCGATCGGCGTGGTGTTCGGCGATATCGGCACCAGCCCGCTCTATGCGTTCCGCGAAGCGCTGGGCCAGACCGCGGGCAACGGCATCGACCCGTCCGAGATCCTCGGCGTGCTCAGCCTGGCTCTGTGGTCGCTGTTCCTCGTCGTCACCGTCAAATACGTGCTGTTCCTGATGCGCGCCGACAATCAGGGTGAGGGCGGGGTGCTCGCGCTCGCCGCGCTGGCCCGCCGCGCGAAGGGCGTGCGCCCCCGCGTCGCGATCGTCCTCGGAGCCGCTGGCGCGTCGCTGTTCTACGGCGATGCGATCATTACGCCCGCACTGTCGGTGCTGTCCGCGATGGAGGGGCTGCGCACGATCCCGAGCGCGGCGCACATCTTCGATCAGGGAACGGTCCGCGCGCTGACGATCGCGATCCTGATCGCGTTGTTCCTGATCCAGTCGCGCGGCACCGCGCACGTTTCGAAGCTGTTCGGCCCGGTCTGCATCCTCTGGTTCCTCGCGATCGGCGGGCTGGGCGTGTGGCATATCGCCGACGAACCCTCGATCGTCCGCGTCTTCCTGCCCAGCTACGGCGTCATGTTCCTCGCGACGCACGGTGTCTTGGGACTGTTCGTGCTCGGCGCGGTGTTCCTGACGGTCACCGGTGCCGAGGCGCTGACCGCGGACATGGGGCATTTCGGGATCAAGCCGATCCGTCTCGGCTGGTTCTTCCTCGTTCTGCCCGCGCTCGCGCTCAACTATCTCGGGCAGGGGGCGTTCGCGCTATCGCGGCTCGAAGATGCGGCGGCGCGCGGTGTGCCGTTCGTCAACCAGGACTGGTTCTTCCTGATGGCGCCCGAGCCGCTGCGCCCCACGCTCGTCATCCTCGCGGGGCTCGCCACCGTGATCGCCAGCCAGGCGGTCATCACCGGTGCGTTCAGCCTGACTCAGCAGGCGATCCAGCTCGGCCTGTTGCCGCGGCTGCGCATCCGCCAGACCTCGGCCGCGTTCGCCGGGCAGATCTATCTGCCGACGATCAACTGGCTGTTGCTGGTCGGCGTCCTGATCCTCGTCGTGCAGTTCAAGACCTCGTCGGCGATGGCCGCGGCGTACGGCATCGCGGTGACGGGCACGATGGTCGTGACCACGTTGCTCGCCTACATCGTCGTGCGGCATCGCTGGAACTGGTCGCGCCCGCTCGCGCTCGCCGCGATCCTGCCGTTCCTCGCGCTCGACCTGATCTTCTTCGGCGCCAACATCCTGCGCGTGGTCGAGGGCGGCTGGGTACCGCTGGTGGTCGCCGCGGCGATCGGGCTGGTGATCTGGACCTGGGTGCGCGGCAAGACGATCGTCCGCGCGTTCGAACAGCGTCAGAGCATTCCGCTGCTCGACCTCGCCGCCGCGCTCGAAAAGCGTCCGCCCGAGCGCGTGTCGGGGACCGCGGTGTTCCTCACCGCCAACCCGCAGGCGACGCCCGGTGCGCTGCTCCACAATCTCAAGCACAACAAGGTGCTGCACGAGCGCAACCTGATCGTCAGTGTTCGCACGGCCGACCGGCCGTTCGTGCCCGACGACTGCCGTGCGCAGGTCGAACGGGTCAATGACGACTTTTCCAGCGTCGTCTTGACCTATGGCTTCATGGAATCGCCCGACGTGCCGCGCGACCTCGGCATCGGCGCCAAGTCCGAGCAGCTGGGGCTCGACCCGATGCGCACGTCGTTCTTCATCGGCCGCAACACGCTGAAGCCCGATGCGGAAAAGGGCATGCCGCCGTGGCAGGACCGCATCTTCGTGTTCCTGCAGCGCAACGCCAGCGACCCGACCGACTTCCTGCGGATTCCGCCGGGCAAGGTGCTGGAACTGGGCGAACAGGTCACGGTGTAGCGGTTGCTCCCCTCCCTGGAAGGGAGGGGCTGGGGGTGGGTGGGCTGGCGAGGAAACGCTGCTCACGCCCCAAGCCGACCCACCCCCGACCCCTCCCTTCCAGGGAGGGGGAAGGGGCCGTGCCTGGCGCTCGGCGCTTACCCCGCATACGCCTTGACCAGGTCGAACAGGTAATCGCGGCCCGTATACAGCGACGAGATCCGGATCCGCTCGTTCAGCCCGTGGATGCCGCCGAAATCCTTCTCGATCATGATCCCCGGCGCGCCGTAGACCGGGATGCCGATCGCCTCGAAGAAGATCCCGTCGGTTGCGCCCGTCGACATCAGCGGCAGCAGCGCCAGGCCGGGGAAATACTTCGCCGCCACCTTGGTCGCCGGCCCGGTGATCTTGGGATCGAGCGTCGGCGGAATCGCGGTAGGCCGCACCGGCTGGTTCGCCGTCACCGCCACCTTGGCGCCTGCCAGTTCCTTCAGCTTGGCGAGCGTCCCGTCGACCGTCTCGCCCGGAAAGATCCGGCAGTTGATGTTCGCGGTCGCGCGCTGCGGCAGCGCGTTCTCGGCATGGCCCGCGCTCAGCAGCGTCGCGACGCAGGTGGTGCGCAGCGTCGAATGCAGCGCCTTGTCGCGGCTGACGATCGCGTCGGCATCCTTGTCCTCGGGGTTGGCGAGCAGCCGCGTGATCGCGGTCCCGGTCTCGCCCGGGCTGGTCTTGGCGGTCGCGGTGAAGAAGGCGCGCGTCGTATCGGTGAACTTCACGGGGAATTCATAGCCCTGCACCGCCTTCACCGCGTCGGCGAGCTCGTAGATCGCGTTCGCCGGCGTCGGCTGCGAGCTATGCCCGCCGGGGTTGGTGGCTGCGAACGTATAGTTCTGCGAAGCCTTCTCGCCGACCTGGATCGCGAGCAATTGCGGCTTGCCGTCGTCGCCCAGCCGCCCGCCGCCGCCCTCGTTCAGCGCGAATTCGGCCGCGATCAGCTCAGGCCTGTTTGCTGCCAGATATTGCGCGCCGTTCCAGGCGAAGGTGGTCTCCTCGCCGCAGGTCAGCGCCAGCTTGATGGTGCGCTTGGGTTTATAGCCTTCGGTCTTGAAGCGGATCATCGCGTCCGCCCAGATCGCGGACTGTGCCTTGTCGTCGACCGTGCCGCGCGCGTAATAATAGCCGCCTTCCTCGACGAGCGTGAACGGGTCGCGCGCCCAGTCCTCGCGCTTGGCCTCGACCACGTCGAGATGCCCCAGCAGCAGCATCGGCTTGATCGATGCGTCGCTGCCCTTCAGCACCGCGACCAGCCCGCCGTCCTTGGGATGCTCCGGCACCGAGAAATAGGTGATGTCGGCATCGGCATAGCCCGCCGCCTTCAACCGCGCGCCGATCTGCGCGGCGGCCTGCGTACAGCTGCCTGCGGACAGCGTCGTGTTGGTCTCGACCAGCTCCTTGTACAGCCCGAAAAACGCCTTCTGGTCGGGCCGCGCCTGCGCCGTGGCGACCGAGGGGATCGTCAATATCGCGGTGGCCGCCATCAAGGCGTTGCGGATCGTCATGTAGTCCCCCTCATTGCTGTCGGCGCAAATAGAACCGCAATCGCGGCGACGCGCAACGGGTGTTCACCCCCTGCGTCATCCGGGTGACGATGCTAGAGCCCGAACCGCGGCGCCGGCCGGCCGGTGCGCGGCACGGTGAAGCGGATCTCGCGGTTGGCGAAGTCGATCTGTACGACGCGGAACAGCCGCAGCATGTCCATCCCCATCATCAGCGCCGGCCGGTGGTCGATCCCGAAGCGGCGGAACGGCGCGACATCGGCGAACGCGATCGGCACGTTGGAAAAGCCGATCCCGCCCAGCGACACGTCGTCGACCGCATAGCCGTCGGCGACCAGAGTCTCGCCGGTCGCCGCGACGACGCTGATCGGCCCCATCGCGGTGCCCGATTTGCCGATCGCCGCCCTGAGCGCCGCATTGCCCACCGAGATCGGCGACCCCGTGTCGATCACCACCGCGATCCGGGTACCCCGCCAATGCGCGTCGGTGACGATCAGCTGGCCATAGAGCGAGCGCGCGACGACGACGATCTCATCCGACGTGCCGCGCGAGGTGGTGCGCCGCTTGGTCGAGGGTTGCAGCGTCATCTGCTTGCGGTCGAAATCGATCCGCACCTTGTGCCCCTGCAGCACGTCGATCCCGATCATGCCCAGCGCCCCCAGGTTGCGCGCATCGAACGCAGGCGCGCGGATCGTTCCTTGCGTGATCGTGCTGACCGACAGATTCGGTATCAGCGTCGTCGCCACGGTCGAGGTGCCGACCATCGTGGTCACGCGCACGTCGCCGCCCGACGCTAGCCCCAGCACCCCCGCCAGTTCGCGCGCGACCACGGTGCGTTCGGCGCCGGTGTCGATCACGAACGGCCACGGCCCGCGCCTGGCGATCGTCACCGGCACCGTCATCCGCGTCGCGACGTCGCCGAGCAGCAACACGCTCTCATCGGTCAGCGGCAGTGGCGGCGGCGTCGTCGGCGGAATGACCAATTGCGTGGGCGGCGACGCGGCGGCGAGCAACACGGCGATCAAGGCCTTCATGGACGGAGGCTGCGCCCGAATCGGCCCTTTGGCAAGGGGAGCTTGTGCTCCTGCGCAGGCAGGAGCCCAGGGTTACACATGCCGCCGCCCGTTACCTTGGGTTCCTGCCTGCGCGGGAACACATAAGCCTTAATCCACCCGCATCGCCTCCGCCGCCAGCGCCTCCGCCTCCACCAGCAACGCGTCGTCGGCATTGCCCGTCGACACCTTCTCGCGCCCGATCAGCGTCAGCACCGGCACCGCCAGCGGCGTGACCCGCTCGGCATCGACATGCAGCATCGTATCCGCCGCGCGGTCGAGCAAATTGGCCAGCCGCCCGACATCGGTCATCCGCGCCCGCGCATCCGCCCACGCCGCCTCCAGCAGCAGGTGGGTCGGCTCGTATTTGCGCAGCACGTCGTAGATCAGGTCGGTCGAGAAGGTCACCTGCTTGCCGGTCTTGCGCTTGCCCGGATGCTGCCGCTCGACCAGCCCGCCGATCACCGCCACCTCGCGAAACGCGCGCTTCAGCAGATGCGATTGCTGCACCCATTCGACGAACTCGTGCTCGAGGATGTCG
Source organism: Sphingomonas rhamnosi (assembly GCF_036663615.1). NCBI lineage: Bacteria > Pseudomonadati > Pseudomonadota > Alphaproteobacteria > Sphingomonadales > Sphingomonadaceae > Sphingomonas > Sphingomonas rhamnosi. Next base: position 561,681 of record NZ_JAXOJJ010000001.1, on the reverse strand, counting down.
GACGAGAACAGCGACGCCGGGTCGGTGATCTTCTCCAGCCCGTACACCGCGATCGCATAGTCGTTCGCGACGAACCCCAGCGGCTTCAGCCCCTGCGTCTCCATCCGCCGCGTGATCAGCATGCCGAGCGACTGGTGCGCGTTCCACCCCTCGAAGCTGTACGCGACCATGTAATGCCGCCCCTCGCGCGGGAAGGTTTCCACAAGCAGCTGGCCGGGCTTGGGCAGCACCGAGCGATAGGCCTGGAACTCCAGCCATTCGCGCACATCGTCGGGAAACCGCGCCCATTCCTCCGGGCTGGCGAGAAACTCGCGGACGCGCGCGGCGAGGTTGGTCGACAACGGCATCCGGCTGCCGCCATAGGTCGGGATCCGCGCCGGCCGCGATGTCGCGCGCACGATCAGGTCCTCGGTGTCGATCTTCATCACCTCGAGGCTCAGCCCCGCGAAGAAGAAGGTGTCGCCGTGCGACAGGGTGGACGCGAACGCCTCCTCGACCTTGCCGAGCTGCCGGCCATTGTTGAAGCGCACCTGCAGCATCGTCGCCTCGACGATGATCCCCGCGTTCAGCCGGTGCTGGCCGATGAATTTCGGGTGGCTGACGCGCCACGATCCGTCCGCATCCTGCGTCAGCCGCTTGAACTTGTCATAGGCCTTCAACGAGTAGCCGCCGTCGCGGATGAACCCGAGCACGCGCTCGAACGTGTCGGTCGGCAACGCGGAATAGGGCAGGGCGGAGCGAATCTCGTCGAGCAGCGCATCCTGGTGGAACGGCGCCGCGCACGCGCACGCCATCACATGCTGCGCCAGCACGTCGAGCGCACCCTCGCGGAAGATGTCGGCGTCCAGTTCGCCCGCATCGACCGCGTCCAGCGCCGCGCGCGCCTCCAGATATTCGAACCGGTTGCCCGGCACGACGATCGCCTCCGACGATTCGTGCAGCCGGTGGTTGGCGCGCCCGATCCGCTGCAACAGCCGCGACGATCCCTTGGGCGCGCCCATCTGGATCACGCAGTCGACATCGCCCCAGTCGACGCCCAGGTCGAGGCTCGCGGTCGCGACCAGCGCGCGCAGCTTGCCGTCGGCCATCGCCCCTTCGACCTTCTGCCGCGCCTCCTTCGCTAGGCTGCCGTGATGCACGCCGATCGGCAGTGAATTGACGTTCGCCTTCCACAGGTCCTGAAAGATCAGCTCCGCCAGACTGCGCGTGTTGCAGAACACGATCGACGTCCTATGCGCCTCGATCTGCGCCATCACCTGCTCGGCGGCATAGCGTCCCGAATGCCCCGACCAGGGGATGCGCCCCTCGGGCAGCAGGATCGCGATGTTCGGCTCGGCCCCCGCCTCGCCCTGGACGCTCGCGACCTGGTCGATATCGCCATCGGGCGCCAGCCACGCGCGGTAGCCGTCGGCATCCGCGACCGTCGCCGACAGCGCCACGCGCCGCATCCCCGGCGAGATCCGCTGCAACCGCGCCATGCACAGCGACAGCAGGTCGCCACGCTTGCCGGTCGCGAACGCATGGACCTCGTCGACGACGATCGTGCGGATCCCCTCGAACATCGTGAAGCTGTCGGGATAGCTCAGCAGCAACGACAGCGATTCGGGCGTCGTCAGCAGGATCTGCGGCGGCTTCACCCGCTGCCGCGCCTTCTTGTCGGACGAGGTATCCCCCGTCCGCGTCTCGACGCGGAGGTCGAGCCCCATCTCGTCGATCGGCGTCAGCAGGTTGCGCTGCACATCGACCGCCAGCGCCTTCAGCGGCGACACGTACAGCGTGTGCAGCCCTTCGGTGGGGTTCTCGACCAGTTCGGCGAGCGTCGGCAGGAACCCGGCGAGCGTCTTCCCCGCGCCGGTCGCCGCCACCAGCAGCGCGTGGCGCCCGGCGCGGCCCTGCGCCAGCATCTCCAACTGGTGCCGCCGCGGCCGCCAACCCCGTGTGGCGAACCAGTTTTCCAAAATGGGGGGAAGGTCGCTCACGGCCTGTTCACGCATCGTCGCAATATGGGGGCGCTACGTCGGACCGCCATGGACGCGCGCGGCGCGCGCTGTTTTTGGCATCCGATCCGCATCGAAAGGTTCTATGTGCAGCTTCGCTATTGCTTCCTGCCCCTGATCGTATTGCTGCCGTTTGCGACCGCGCAGGCCGCGACCAAATCCTTCATCGGCGGCGGTGGCCTGGTGCGGCTGTCGCATCCCGCGAACCTCAACCCGACCCGCACCTTTTCGGGCCGTGCCCTGATGACCGGCGGCTGGCGGCTGATGTGGGACGGCAAGCCGGTCGGCCGTGGCGTCGGCATCGCGCGCTTCTGGCAGGTCGCCAAGCCGAAGGACGGCGTCGGGCAGGTGATGGAGATGGTCCAGATCGGCTTCAGCCGCGACGCCGGCGTGGTCGCGCGCTGCGGCACCGACGGCGCGAAGGGTGCCAACACCCGGCGCCTGCCCGACCGCATGCTCGGCGGCCAGCGCTGGACGGTGTACACCAACGGCGATGCAGGCATGAGCCAGGCCATCGCCGCGACCGACCTGCGCACCGTCGTCGACGGCACCTGCTACGCGGTCGACCGGGTGACCTACAGCATCAAGGCGGGGGCTGCCCCCGGCCGCACTGCCCCGACCCGGGCGGTCGCGGCGGCGAACATGGATGCGATCCTCGCGACGATCCACGTCGGCAGACGGCGCTGACCCCGTCACCCTAGAATATCGTCACCCCGGACTTGATCCGGGGTCCCGCTTGTTCCCGCCCGTCGAGATAGCGGGACCCCGGGTCGAGCCCGGGGTGACGGAACAGGTACGAATGCCGGAGCACCCTCCGGCACTTCCGCCGGGGCCACGCGTACTACCCCCATGGCAAAGCTCGGCGACTGGCTCGAACCCCACCCGCACGGCATCCTCGTCAAGCCGATCGACGCATGGATCGACCCCTCGATCCCCGCCGCGCGCGCGTTGGTGACGCACGGCCATGCCGACCACGCCCGCGGCGGCCACGACGCGGTCTGGGCGACCCCCGAGACGCTCGCGATCATGGACGCGCGCTACGGCCCGCAGGCCGGCAACCCCGTCGCGTACGGCGAGACGATCCGGATGGGAGAGGTCGACATCGGCTACGTCCCCGCCGGCCACGTCCTCGGCTCGGCGCAAATCGTGCTCGACTATCGCGGCGAGCGGATCGTCGTTTCCGGCGATTACAAGCGCCGTGCCGATCCCACCTGCACCCCGTTCCAGCCGGTCAAATGCGACGTCTTCGTCACCGAGGCGACGTTCGGCCTGCCGGTGTTCCGCCACCCCGACACCGGCGACGAGATCGACAAGCTGATCGCCGCGCTCCACGCCAACCCGGATCGCTGCGTCGTCGTCGGTGCCTATGCGCTGGGCAAGGCGCAACGCGTCATCGCCGAACTGCGCGAACGCGGCCACCATGCCCCGATCTACATCCACGGCGCGCTGCAACGGCTGTGCGACCTCTATGTCGAACACGGCGTCCGCCTCGGCGAACTGATCCCCGTCGCCGACACCAAGAAGGCCGAGATGGCCGGCCATGTCGTGATGTGCCCGCCGGGCGCGCTCAACGACCGCTGGTCCAGGCGGCTGCCCGACCCGATCACCGCGATGGCCAGCGGCTGGATGCGCGTCCGCCAGCGCGCGGTGCAGAAGAACATCGAACTCCCGCTGATCCTGTCGGACCATGCCGACTGGGACGAACTCACCGCCACGCTGACGGAAATCTCCCCGAAGGAAGTCTGGGTCACCCACGGCCGCGAGGATGCGCTCGTCCACTGGTGCATGACCCACCAGATCAAGGCGAGAGCGCTGGCACTGGTAGGGTTCGAAGATGAAGATGATTGATGTTCACGCTAAGCCGCGAAGACGCTAAGAGAAGAAGGGTTTTCACGCGGAGGCGCGGAGACGCGGAGAGAAGCAGAAGAGGGATCGCGCAGAGGCGCAGAGGACGCAGAGGGTATGCGATTGCCGCGCAGCGGCTTTCAGCTCAAAACGTTTATGTAAATAAGGTCCGCTGACGCGGACGGAACACCTCAGCGTCCTCTGCGCCTCTGCGCGCAAAACTTCTTCTCTCCGCGTCTCCGCGCCTCCGCGTGAACCTAACTTCTTCTCTTAGCGCCTTAGCGCCTTAGCGTGAATCAAGCCCCTTCGAGCGTCCGAGCCCGACGCCGCTGCACCGAACTCCCGATCCCCAACGCCTCCCGGTACTTCGCAACAGTACGCCGCGCGATATCGAAACCCTTCGCGTTCAGCAGCTCGACCAACGTATCGTCCGACAGAATCTTCGCCCCCTCGGTCGCGATCAGCGCCTTGATCGCCGCCTTCACCGCCTGCGCCGACACCGCATCGCCGCCATCCGCCGCCGCGATGCCGCTCGTGAAGAAATACTTCAGCTCGTACAGCCCCCGCGCGCAGCTCACATATTTGTTGCTCGTCACCCGGCTGACGGTCGATTCGTGCATCTCGATCGCCTCCGCCACCTGGCGCAGCGTGAGCGGTCGCAGGTGCGCGACACCCTTCAGGAAGAACGCCTCCTGCTGCTTCACGATCTCGGTCGCGACCTTGATGATCGTCCGCTGCCGCTGGTCGAGCGCCTTCACCAGCCAGTTCGCGCTCGCCAGGCAATCGGACAGCCACGCCTTCGACGCCTTGTCCTGCTGCCCCCCGGCCAGCTCGGTATAGTAACTCCGATTGACCAGCACGCGCGGCAGGGTCGCGCTGTTGATCTCGATTCCCCACCCCGCCTTGGTCCGTGCGACGTACAGGTCGGGCACCACCGCCTGAGCCGGCTCGCCGCCATAGCGGCACCCGGGCTTCGGATCATAGCCGCGCAGTTCGCGGATCATGTCGGCCATGTCCTCGTCGTCGACCTGGCAGATCCGCTTCAACCGGGTCAGCTCGCCGCGCGCGAGCAGATCGAGATTCGCGATCAGCGCCGCCATGCACGGATCGTAGCGGTCCGCCTCCTTCGCCTGCAGCGTCAGGCATTCGGCCAGGTCGCGGGCGCCGACGCCGGTCGGGTCGAAGGTCTGGACGATCGTCAGCACCCCCTCGACGCGCGCGAGTGGCACGGCCAGCCGCCCGGCGATGTCGAGCAGCGACGCGGTCAGATATCCGGTCTCGTCGATCTGGTCGATCAGATGCGCGGCGATCGCCATGTCGGCGTGCGGCACCGCCGGGCCCGCCTGTGCCATCAGATGATCGGCAAGGCTGAGCGCGGTATCGGCGAACGCGTCGAGATCGGGGCCGTCCTCGCCCCCCGCACCGCCCGCGCCGGCGCCGGTCATCGACAGCGCGCCATCGTTGCCGCTGCCGCCGTCGGCGATGCTGTCCTGCTGGTGACTTTCGGTCGCGAAGTCGACGTCGAGCGCGGGTTCGGCAGCGCCGCCGCTGCCGGCGAGCAGTTCATCGGCGGCGACCCGCTCGTCGCGCGGCGCGACGACGGCTTCGCGGTCCGGCGCCTCGATATCCTCGGGCGCGCTGGCTTCCAGGAGCGGGTTGCGCTCGATCTCCTCGGCGATGAACCCCTCGATCTCCAGGTTCGACAGCGCCAGCAGCTTGATCGCCTGCTGCAGCTGCGGCGTCATCACCAGCGATTGCGACTGGCGGAGATCGAGGCGCGGCGCGAGACTCATCGAGAAATCCTCCCCTGCAAGGGGAGGTGGCAGCGCGCAGCGCTGACGAAGGGGGATGTCGGCAGGCACTGCGCTCGCGGATAACCCCCTCCACCAGCTTCGCTGGTCCCCCTCCCCTTGCAGGGGAGGAATGGGCGCGCCTCGGTCCGCATAATCCTAGAGCGAGAAGCCCTCGCCCAGATACAGCCGCCGCACGTTCGCGTCCGCCACCAGCTCCTCGGGGCTGCCCGAGAACAGCACCCGCCCGTCATAGATGATGTACGCGCGGTCGACGATGTCGAGCGTCTCGCGGACATTGTGGTCGGTGATCAGCACGCCGATGTCGCGCCGCTTCAGGTCCTTCACCAGGTCGCGGATGTCGGCGATCGAGATCGGGTCGATCCCCGCGAACGGCTCGTCGAGCAGCATGATCGACGGATCCGCCGCGAGCGCGCGCGCGATTTCCGCGCGCCGCCGCTCGCCGCCCGACAGCGCCATCGCCGGCGCGGTGCGCAGCCGGGTGAGCCCGAACTCCTCCAGTAGCGTATCGAGCTTCCGCTCGCGCGCCGCCTTGTCCGGCTCCGACAGCTCCAGGACCGTCAGGATGTTCTTCTCGATGTTGAGCCCGCGGAAGATCGACGTCTCCTGCGGCAGGTACCCGAGCCCGAGGATCGCGCGGCGATACATCGGCAGCTTGGTGATATCCTCGCCGTCGAGCATGATCCGGCCCGAATCGGGCTTCACCAGCCCCATCACCGAATAGAAGCAGGTCGTCTTGCCCGCGCCGTTCGGGCCCAGCAGCCCGACGACTTCGCCGCGCCCGACCGATACCGACACGTCGGTCAGCACGGTGCGCTTGTCGTAGGATTTGGCGATCGACACCACCTGCAGCCCGTCGCTGGTCGGCGGCTCGATGATCGGCGCGGCGGCGGCGCCGTCGATCGGGGGCAAGGTGGTCGCGTCCATGATCCTGGGTCTCGCTAAAACTGGTTGCATCGCGTCCGCGGACTTGGACCGGAACATGCATGAACCGGCCGCCGCTGGAAAGGACCTCAGTTGCGCTTGGGTACCGAGAAGGTGCCCGTCACGCGTCCGCCGGTCTGCGTGACGCCGCTCGCGCCACCGCCAGCCGCACCGCTGCTGCCCGCCACCGACGACCCGTCGATCACCGCGCGGCCGGTATCGAGGTTCATCGTCAGCCGCCCGCCGTTGACCGTGTTGCCCGCCTGCGTCAGCGTCACCGCGCCCAGCATCGTGATCACGCGGCGGTTGAGATCGTAGATCGCGTACTGGCTGCGCGCGGTCTGCTCGGGCCGGCGCACGGTGACGCCGCCGCTGGCGTCGAGCCGCGAGACCTGCGGGTTCCCGCCGACGACTTCGCCGGTATAGGCGACCGTCATCCGCGCCGCGTTCAGCGTCATCTCGGCCTGCTTGACCGACACGTTGCCCGCCAGCACCGCGCGGTTGGCCTTGTCCTGCAGCTCGATATGATCGGCGCCGAAATCGATCGGCGCGTTGGAATTGTGCGCGCGTTGCGCATGGGCCCCGCCCGCTGCGAGCAGGACGAACAGCGGGGCGGCGAGGAGAGACGTGCGCATGGCGGCTATTTCGGCCCTCTGGGGACGATCCGCAAGCGGGCATTGCCATCGAGCCGCACGGTGCGTCCCTCGAGGTCGGCGCGCAGCTTGTTCGCGCTGAACCGGCCCTGCGGCACCGTGCCGGTCACCGCGCCCCCGCTCTCCATCGTCCGATTGGCGAGATCGAGCGTCGCGTCGTTGGTCTTGAGGTCATAGCCGCCCGCCGCGGTGAAGTTCAACGGCCCGTCGAGCCGCACCTTCTGCGTGTCCATGTCGTAGCGGCCGGTGTTCGCCTTGATCTGCGCCGGGCCGTCGGTCAGCTGGATCTGCGCGTCGAGCCGGTTCAGCTGGACGATCGGTTCGGCCGAGCTCTTCTGGATCGCCGACCCTGCGTCGAGCCGGAACACCTGCCCCTTCGAATCCTGGCCGCGATATTGCGCGGACTGCAGTTTCAGCCGCTCGGTCGCGACATCGACCTTGTTCTTGTCGAGCACGAACGACACGTCGCCGCCCGCGGTCAGCGGCGCCATCACCAGGAACGCGGTCAGCACGCCGATCGCGGTCGGCAACCCGATTCGCGCGATCGCCACTAGCCGGTCGTGCGTGCCCCCCGGCAACGCCCAGCGTTCACGCTTCGAGCGTTCGCGGCGCGCAACCGCCGAGGGGGGTACGATCGACGGCATCAGGCGTGCGCGAAAATGTCGATTTCGGGCCAGCCCGCGAGATCGAGCGCCGCGCGCGCCGGCAGGAAATCGAAACACGCCTGCGCCAGCGCCACCCGGCCCTCGCGTTCGAGCCGCTTGTCGAGTTCGGTCTTCAGCCGGTGCAGAAAGCGGACGTCGGACGCGGCATAGTCCTTCTGCGCGTCGCTCAGCTCGGGGCTACCCCAGTCGGACGATTGCTGCTGCTTCGAGATGTCCTGCCCCAGCAGCTCGCGCACCAGCTCCTTCAGCCCGTGCCGGTCGGTGTAGGTCCGCACCAGCCGCGACGCGATCTTGGTGCAATAGACGGGCGCGGCGACGACACCCAGATAATGCTGGACCGCGGCGATATCGAATCGGCCGAAATGATAGAGCTTCAGCCGTGCCGGATCGGCCAGCAGCGCCTTCAGGTTCGGCGAATCATACCCCGCACCCGCCGCGAATCGGACGAGATGCTCGTCCGGCCCGCCATCCGACAGCTGCACCAGGCACAGCCGGTCGCGCGGCGTGATCAGCCCCATCGTCTCGGTATCGACCGCAATCGACGCGCCGGGCGCAAACAGGTCGGCGGGAATGTCGTGTTCGTGCAGATATACGGTCATGGTCGGGCCCTAGCGCTCCCGGCCCCTTCGCTCAAGCGGTCTGCAGGCATCACGGCGTAGCCTGGCCTCTGGCGAAACATCCATTTTGTGCTCCTCGCGCCACGTTTGTGCCACGATCGATCCAGAATGGTTGACTCCCGACAAGATTCCGTTCGCGGTGGATTGCTTTTTGCGCTACGAGTATCGTTAGGGCGCAAAAGGTTTCGCGCCCGGAAACCTGCGTTTGTCGTCCGGCACGAAGGTTTTGGAGAGATTTGCGGGCGAACCGGGAAGACGATCAGAGCTTATGGGTTTCGATAAAGGTGGCCGCGGGAACCGTGGCGGGCGTGGCCGCGACAAGCGCGACAGCTTCGGCGGCGGTGACGAAGGCGGCAGCAGCTTCGGCGGCGGCAGCTCCTATGGTGGCGGTGGCAGCAGCTACGGCGGCGGCAGCTCCTACGGCGGCGGTGGCGGCGGTGATCGCTTCGGCGGCGGCGGTGGCAGCAGCTACGGTGGTGGCGGCGATCGCTTCGGCGGCGGCGGCGGTGGCGGCGGTTTCCGCAGCGGCGGCGGTGGCGGCGGCGGCTTCTCGGGCGGTGGCGGCGGCGCGGGCCGCGGCATGCCCCCCCAGGTCGTTGGCGAAGGCACCGGCGTGGTCAAGTTCTTCAACGCACAGAAGGGCTTCGGCTTCGTGGTTCGCGATGACGGCGGCGAGGACGTGTTCGTCCACATCAGCGCAGTCGAACAGGCCGGCATGACCGGTCTGGCCGAGGGTCAGCCTCTGGGCTTCACCCTGGTCGATCGCGGTGGCCGTATATCGGCGACCGAGCTCAAGATCGATGGCGAGCCGATGGCCGTCACCGACCGCGGGCCGCCGCGCGACCGTGACGAAGCCCCCCGTGGCGGTGCCGGCGGCGCCGGTGCAGGTGGCGCACAGCGTCAGCTAACCGGCGAGAAGGCGACCGGAACGGTCAAGTTCTTCAACGCGATGAAGGGCTTCGGCTTCATTCAGCGCGACGACGGACAGCCCGATGCATTCGTGCACATCTCGGCCGTGGAGCGCGCCGGCATGGCGACGCTGAACGAGGGCGACAAGCTCGAGTTCGAGCTCGAAGTCGATCGTCGCGGCAAGTACGCGGCTGTCAACCTCAGCGCAGGCGGCTGAACCGACTTCTAATCCGGACCTGTTCGTGATCGGAAAAGTCATGATTGCGGTCGGTCTCGCCTTGGCGGGGCCGGCCGTTTTCGTGTCCGCGCAAGACGCTCGCCAGGTCGCACCTGTGGCACAGGCGGCCGACAAGGCGCCGATGCTGTCGGCGACGATCGTCGCGCGCTACCCGCATGATACCAAGGCGTTCACCGAGGGCCTGCTCTGGCACGACGGCGCGCTATACGAGAGCACCGGGCAGGAGGGCGCGTCGGATGTCCGCCGCGTCGCGCTCGCCGACGGCAGGACGCTCGCCAGGGCGATGATCCCGCCCGCGCAGTTCGGCGAGGGCCTCGCTCTGTGGAACGGCCAGCTCGTCAGCCTGACCTGGCATGACGGCATCTCGCATCGCTGGGACGTCCGCACGCTCAAACCGGTCGGCCGGACCCGCTACACCGGCGAAGGCTGGGGCCTCACCGCCGACGCGCGTCAGCTGATCCAGTCCGACGGCTCGTCCGCGCTGATCTTCCGCGATCCCAGGACCCTGGCCGAACGCCACCGCGTCCCCGTGACGATCGACGGCCGGCCGCTTCGCGACATCAACGAACTCGAATATATCCGCGGCGCGGTGCTCGCCAATGTCTGGCGCACCGGTTTCCTCGTCCGCATCGATCCCGCCAGCGGCCGCGTCACCGCGGTCATCGACCTGCGCCCGCTGGTCGCCGAGATCGGCGCGACCGGCGCCGATTCGGTGCTCAACGGCATCGCCTGGGACGCCAAGGCCGACCGCCTGTTCGTCACCGGCAAATACTGGCCAACCCTGTTCGAAATCCGGATCGACGAAGCGCGTTAGCCGACGGTTGGTCGGCATGCTTCTCCCCTCCCTGGAAGGGAGGGGCCGGGGGTGGGTCGGCTTGGGGCGCTCCCGCGTTCTGGCATTGCTTTCCCGCACGTGCAGGCTGGCGTAAATTCCGCCCGTCTCCCCGAATTCTGGCCGTCTCGAGCCGCAAACAAGATGACAAAAAGTTCATGAATGGCCATCTGATGCCCGAACAGCGAAAGGCAGTGCATGCGTAAATTCAAGGATCTGATCGACGGCTACTACCGCTTCCGCGGCAATGAGTGGATCGACGAGCGCGAGAAGTGGAGCGAACTGGCCACCGGCCAAACCCCCAAGGTGATGGTGATCGCCTGCTCGGACAGCCGGGTCGATCCCGCGACGATCTTCGGCACGCGCCCGGGCGAAGTGTTCGTGGTCCGCAACGTCGCCAATCTGGTGCCGCCGTTCGACCCCAGCGGCGGTCTGCACGGCGTGTCGGCCGCGGTCGAATTTGCGGTTACCGCCTTGAAAGTCGAGGAAATCCTCGTGCTCGGCCACGGCCAGTGCGGCGGCGTCAAGGCATCGCTGTCGGGCGCGTTGCGCGACGCCAAGCCGGGTGAGGGTGGGTTCGTCGCGGAATGGATCAAGCTGCTCGACGGCGCGCGCGACAAGGTCGTCGCCGCCTGCGGCACCGGTCCCGAGGGCCAGACGATGCTCGAAAAGGAAGGCGTGAAGGTCTCGATCGAGAATCTGAAGACCTTCCCGTTCATCCAGGCGGGGCTCGCAGCCGGCACACTGAGCCTCGAAGGCGCGGTGTTCGCGATCGACGACGGCAAGCTCCACGTGCTCGGCACCGACGGCAGCTTCGCCGCCGCCTGATGCCAGCCGATCCTCCCCCTTCGTGGGGAGGATTTTGCTGTCCTACACGCCCGAACTTCGTCAGATCTTGTGGCGCTCTTTGACGTCGTAGATCGACTCGGCGCCCACCCGGAATAACACCCCCGCGGGCGTGACTTTTGTGACTTTCCGACCGGTCAGACGATCATCCGCCGCAGCGTGTCGATCCGGTCCGCCTCCGTGGCCGGCTTGTCGGTACGGATCCGCGCGATTCGCGGGAAGCGCATCGCGACGCCCGATTTGTGCCGCTTCGACTCGTGCAGCGAATCGAACGCGATCTCCAGCACCAGCGTCTTCTCGACCTCGCGCACCGGCCCGAAGCGGTTGAGCGTGTTGCGCCGCACGAAGCCGTCGAGCATCTTCAGCTCCTCGTCGGTAATCCCCGAATAGGCTTTGCCCACCGGCAGCAACTCGCCGTCCTCGGTCCAGCAGCCGAACGTGTAATCCGAATAGAAGGACGATCGCCGCCCGGACCCGCGCTGCGCGTACATCATCACGCAGTCCGCGGTCAGCGGATCACGCTTCCATTTGTACCACAGCCCGACGCGCCGCCCGCCGACATAGGGCGAGTCGCGCCGCTTGAGCATCACCCCCTCGATCGCCGCGTCGCGCGCCCCGGCGCGGACCGCCTCCAGCGCGGTGAAATCCTCCGCCTCGATCACCTGGCTGAGGTCGAACCGTTCGGGATCGAGCCCGGCGACGAACGCCTCCAGCCGGACGCGCCGCTCGGTCCAGGGCAGCTCGCGCAGATCCTCGGCGCCGTCGAACAGCACATCGTACAGCCGCACGAACGCGGGATAGTCCGCCTGCATCTTCGCGGAGACCACCTTGCGCCCTAGCCGCTGCTGCAACGCGTTGAAGCTCGCCGCACCGCCGCCATCCTCCAGGCTGCCGCCCTGATGCTCGCCCTTCACCAGCAATTCGCCATCGACCGCGCCCGGTGTCGTGAAGGCTGCCGCCACCTCGGGAAAACTCCCCGTCACATCGTCGCCGGTCCGGCTGTAGAGCCGCGTCTGCCCCGCGACATGGACGATCTGAACGCGGATGCCGTCCCATTTCCACTCGGCGGCATAGTCGGCGAGGTCGACGCGATTGTCCTCCAGCCCATGCGCCAGCATGAACGGGCGGAACACCGGCACGTCGGCGGGGGTCGGCTGCGCGCCGGTCCCGGCGCCCCAGGCGAACAGGCTTTCATAGGGCGGCGAAAGCCCGTGCCACACTTCCTCGACCGCATCGACCTCCAGCCCGAACGCGTTGGCGAGTGCGGTCTTGGCCAGTCGCGCGGACACGCCGATCCGCAGCGCGCCGGTCGCCATCTTGAGCAATGCGAACCGCTCCTCGGCATCCGACCGGTCGAGCATCCCGGCCAGTACCGCCGGCGCATCGGCGCGCGAGAGGTGCATCAGCCCATCGACGACCTGCGCGACCGACAACGGCGCGGGATCGACCGGCGCCACTGGCTCGGGCCACAGCAGCGCGACCGTCTCGGCGGTGTCGCCGACATAGTCGCGGCTCATCCGGAATAGTACTGGATCGACCCGCGACTCGATCAACGCGCGGATCATCGCCGGCTTCACCCCGGGCAGGTCAAGATCGCCGGTCAGCGCCGCCATCGCCCAGCCACGATCCGGGTCGGGCGTCGCCAGCAGATAATCGGCGATCAGCTTCAGCTTGGCGTTGCGCGACCGCGTGTGGATCAGCGAATCGAGCAGGGCGGCGAATGCGTGCATGGTGGTCGTATCGCAGCCCGTATCCGAACCGCTCAGGCGGTCCGGCTCGCCTCGAACAGGAACCAGGCGCGCTCCTCGGCCTCGTCGGTCCACGCATCGACGACGCCGCTAGTGGCATTGTCCTTCGCGGCGTCGGCCGCGTCCTTCACCGTGCGGAACGACTCGATCAGTTTCAGATTGTCCTCGCGCAGTTCGGCGAGCATCGCGGTGGGCGCGACGAAGTCCATGTCGTTGTCGGCGATCGTCTGACGACGCGAGATGTCGCCGATCGAGCGCAGCGTGGTGTTGCCGGTTTTCCGCACGCGCTCGGCGATCGCATCGGTGATCGCCAGGATCTGCGCGGCCTGGTCGTCGAGCAACAGATGATAGTCGCGGAAATGCGGGCCCGACATGTGCCAGTGGAAATTCTTGGTCTTCAGGTACAGCGCATAGGAATCGGCCAGCGCGCTGTTGAGCGCATCGGCGACCGATTTGGTGCTGTTGCTGGCAAGATCGGTCGGCGTGTCGAGGGCGGGGTTGGTCATGAACAAGCTCCGGAAGTGTCGAGGTCGTTGCGTGAACGGTTCGGACCCCCGAATCGCTCCCGCCGACTTTGCCGGACAGCGTGATCGACGCGCTAGATCAGGTCGAGTGCCCCGAGCGCGAGGAATAGCCCGGCCAGCAGGAGCGCGACCCCGATCCCGATCCGCACCCGTTTCAATGGCAGAGCGGTCCACCCGGCCTCGCCCATCACCGCGGCGGGGACGATCACCGCCAGCGACCCGATCGTCGCGCCGACCGCCGCCAGCGCGGGCACCGGGCTGCGCGCGGCGAGCGTCACGACGATGAACTGTACGCCGTCGCCAAAGGCCAGGATGAACAGCCCCAGCGCGCTGGTGGCGAGCGCACCGATCCGCCAGCGCTGCAGCCGCTCGGGCGCCTTGGCTGGAAAGAATGCGCCGCCGCCCTGCAGCAGCAGCGCCAGCGCGAGCATCAACTGTTTCGCATTGGGCGCCAGCATCGGCGCCAGCAGAGTCCCCGCGAACGCCGCGAGCCCGCTCGCCGCCAGCATCGCGATTGCCGCCATCGCGATCACCCGCGCCGGCCGATACCGGTCCGCCAGGATCGCCGCGAGCCACGCGGTGCGATCCCCGATCTGCGCCAGGGCGGCGGCGACCAGCGCCGCCATCAACGCATCCACTATCCCGCCAGCCGCACCGAACACGCCGCGGCGAACGCATGGCAGGCCTGCACGTCCTGCCGCTCGCTGACGATTGCGTCGCCCAGGATCGACAGCCAGCCATGGACGAGCGCACCGTGTTCGCCGCGCGACAGCGCCGAATCGACGAAATGCGCGACGGTGACCGCGGGGTTCAGTCCGTTGCGATGCGCGATCACGCGAATCGCGTCGATCTCGGGGGCAAGGTCGCGCGCCTGCGCATAGGGGGCGCGCACGTCGATCGCCGCGATTCGCGCGGCAAGATCCGCCTTCACCGCACCCAGTTCATCGATCCGTGCCAGTGCCTGCCCCATGACCCGCTCCATCCTCTGTTGTATCCGCACCATGCGCGCGCAGTGGTAAACAGGGTGTTTCGCATGCCGCGGAGTTGACTTGGGCGCCCGCATGCGCCATGCGCCGCCACTGATAGAGCGGCGGCATTGCCCGCCGCTTTCGCATTTTTACAGCTTTAGGGATTGGGCGCATGGCCAAGCCGACTACCGTCAAGATCAAGCTCGTCAGCACCGCGGACACCGGCTTCTTCTACGTCACCAAGAAGAACCCCCGTACCAAGACCGAGAAGCTCTCGTTCTCGAAGTACGACCCCGTCGTGCGCAAGCATGTCGAGTTCAAGGAAGCCAAGATCAAGTGACGTGACGGGCGGCGCAAGCCGCCGTCAGGTCATCCCCGCGAAGGCGGGGATCGAGAGCCGCGGGCGCCTGCGTCCGCGGCTTTTGCGCGTCCTACGCAAACTCGTCATCCCAGCGCAGGCTGGGATCTCGTGCGGCAAGCGCGCGCTCTACGTCGGGAGACCCCAGCCTGCGCTGGGGTGACGAAGGAGGAGGGGAGCCACTCCGCTACACCAACCCCCGCACCGCATCCATGAACCGCGCGAGGCTGATCGGCTTCGACACGTAAGCATCCGCCCCCGCGGCACGGATCCGGTCCTCGTCGTCGCGCCCGGCATAGGCGGTCACTGCCATCACCGGGATCGCCTTCAACGTCTCGTCCGCCTTCAGCTCCAGGATGATCTCGTACCCCGTCACGTGCGGCATCTGGATGTCCATGATGATCAGGTCGGGCACGAAGGCGCGCGCGCGCGCGACCGCTTCGCGGCCGTCACGCACCGGCTCGGCGGTGAAATCATGTGCCCTCAACAAATCACAGAAAAGTTTGAGGTTGAGTTCGTTGTCCTCGACAACGAGCACCTTCTTTGCCACCCGAGCGGTCCCTTCGATAAGAGGCGACGATAGGCAATGCGGACGCGCGATTCAAACGAAGTCGCCAATGCGGACGGTGCGGAAAGCCTGGCGCTGCAGGCGCTGGTGTGGACGCTCGCCGAGCAGGACCGCGCCGAACGGCTGCTCGCGGTGACCGGCCTCGACCCCGACGATCTACGCGCGCGGGCCGGCGAACCCGCGGTGCTGTCGGCGGTGCTCGGCTTCCTCGAGAATTACGAACCCGATCTGATCGCCTGCGCCGAATCGCTCGGCGTGAAGCCAGAGCAGCTGGTCCGCGCCCGCGCGCTGATCGACGGACCGGAGTTCGACGCATGAAGCCGCTGCTGATCTCCGATTGCGACGAAGTGCTGCTGCACATGGTCAAGCATTTCGGCAGCTGGCTCGACGAGCGCCACGACATCGAGTTCACGATGCAGCACGGCGATTTTTCCGACGCGATGACCCGGCGCGACGGCAGCCCGCCGCCGACGCGCGAAGAAATGTGGGGGATGCTCGGCGAGTTCTTCCCGGGCGAGATGCACCGCCAGACGCTCGTCCCGCACGCGGTCGAGGCGTTGCAGCGGCTCGGCACGATGGCGTACATCGTGATCCTGACAAACCTGCAGGACGAGTGCCAGCAACCGCGCATCGAACAGCTCGCGAAGTTCGGCATCGCGCACCGCGTCGTCTGCAATCAGGGCGGCAAGGGCGATCCGGTGGTCCGACTGGTCGCGGAATATGGCGCGCCAGTGACGGTGTTCGTCGACGACCTTGCGGTCCACCACGCCTCGGTCGCCAAGCATGCGCCGGGTGTCCACCGGCTGCACATGGTGTCCGAGCCGACGCTAGCGGTACACGTGCCGAAGGCGCCCGAGGCACATGCGCGGATCGACGACTGGCGCGAGGCGGCGGACTGGATCGCAGAAAGGTTCGCGGCGGGGGTTCCTGCCGCTTAACGCGTCGCCCAGGGGCGCGTGAGCCCTCCGTCACCCCAGCGAAGGCTGGGGTCTCTTGCGGCTCCTGCCCCGCGTTTGCCTCACGAGATCCCAGCCTTCGCTGGGATGACGGAAGGGGGGGCACTTGACCCGCCACCCACGCCCGTGGTGATACCCACCGCATGACCGATCATATCGACCGCAAGCTCGAAGAGCTTGGCCTCACCCTGCCGCAGGCAGCCGCTCCCGTCGCCGCCTATGTGCCGACCGTGCTCGCGGGCAACCTGCTCCACATCTCCGGCCAGCTGCCGTTCAAGGACGGCAAGCTCGTCACCGGCCGCCTCGGCGACGGCGTCAGCGTGGAGGATGGCCAGGAGGCCGCCAAGCTGTGCGCGCTGATGATCTGTGCCCAGGTCAAGGCGGCGCTCGGCGGCTCGCTCGGCCGGGTGGAGCGGATCGTGAAGCTCGGCGTGTTCGTCAACTCGACCGGCGACTTCACCGACCAGCCGAAGGTCGCCAACGGCGCGTCGGAGCTGATGGTCGCGCTGTTCGGCGATGCCGGCAAGCATGCGCGCTCGGCGGTGGGCGTGCCCGTGCTGCCGCTCGGCGCCGCGGTCGAGATCGACGCAATCGTGCAGGTTTCGGCCTGATCCGTCATGCCGGGCTTGTTCCGGCATCCACCGTGCCGCGTAGTCCGCGGGCGATGATTGCGCGGCGTAGTGGACCCCGGAACAAGTCCGGGGTGACGAGGGCTTTGCGATCCGTGCCTAGCTTCACCATCTACCCCGCATGACCGCACTCACCGCCCGCATCGCCCAGGGCGTCACCACCATCGCCGCCGAAGACTGGGACGCGTGCGCCGGCCCGGGAAATCCGTTCGTGTCCCACGCCTTCCTCGCCGCGCTCGAGGAGTCCGTCAGCGTCAACGGCCGCTCAGGGTGGCAGGCGCTGCCGATCGTCATCGACGGCGACGACGGCCGCCCCGCGGGAATCGCGCCTGCCTATGCCAAGGGCCACAGCCAGGGCGAATATGTCTTCGATCAGGGCTGGGCCGACGCCTGGGAGCGGGCAGGGGGGCAATATTACCCCAAGCTTCAGATCGCCGCGCCGTTCAGCCCTGTGCCCGGTCCCCGGCTGTTGCTCCGCGACCCCAGCCTCGCGCCAGCGCTGATCGCCGCGCTGGAGGCGGTGACCGACCAGAGCGGGCTGTCGTCGGCGCACGCCACCTTCATCGCGCCATACGAAGTGCCGCTGTTCGAGGCGGCGGGCTGGCTGATCCGCCAGGGCACGCAGTTTCACTGGCACAATGACGGCTATGCCGGCTTCGACGATTTCCTCGCGGTGCTGTCGTCGCGCAAGCGCAAGGCGATCCGCAAGGAACGCGTCGCGGCGGTGGAGGGGCTGACGATCCGCCACCTGACCGGTGCCGCGATCACGCCTGCGCACTGGGATGCGTTCTGGGTGTTCTACCAGGATACCAGCGCGCGCAAATGGGGGCGGCCCTATCTCACCCGGCGCTTCTTCGACCTGCTGGGCGACGCGATGGCCGAGCGCATCCTGCTGATCTTCGCCGAACGCGACGGCGTGCCCATCGCCGGTGCGCTCAACCTGATCGGCGACGATACGCTGTACGGTCGGTATTGGGGATCGACCGAGGAGGTGCCGTTCCTCCATTTCGAACTCTGCTACTATCAGGCGATCGACGCCGCGATCGAACGCGGGCTGAAGACGGTGGAAGCCGGCGCACAAGGCGAACACAAGCTGGCGCGCGGCTATGCGCCGGTCGCGACCTATTCCGCGCATTACATTCCCGATCCCGGCTTCCGTGCTGCGATCGCCGACTATCTGGACCGCGAGCGCGACGCCGTCGCGGCGGACCGCGACTGCCTGCAGGAGCTCACTCCCTTCCGGCGGGGCGATCCTCCAGCCGGTTGACGCGGAACAGCGTGCTGGTCTCGTCGCGCCACACCGGCGTCAGATCGCGGACCAGCGCGGGATCATAGGCGGGCGGGGTGATCAGCCAGACATAGTCGAACGCTGCGCGTGGAAACTGCCCCAGCGCCTTCGAGATCGGCCGCCACCATTGGCCGCGGCACGGGATGTCGGTGACGATCTCCGACGGGTCGTGCGCGAAGCCGCCCGCGTCATGATAACGCGTCGTCATCAGCTGCGCGCCGGCCATCGACCATTGGTCGTTGGTGAACGCCAGCCGCCGCTCGAGCAACAGCGCGGGCACATGCTCCAGCCGCGAATAGGCCCAGTCGTCACGGCACCGCCGCCCGACGAACGACACGACGCGTGCCCGCTCCGGCACCTGGTCGATCGCCGCGATCGCGCGGTCATAGGCGCGGTCGTAGATCAGATAGCTCGCCGTCGTGGCGGTCAGCCGGGCCGCGAAGAACGCGAAGCCCAGCGCCGCGATCACCGACGCGCCGCGCAGCGATACGCCGCGACGCGGCCGGAGCGCGATCAGCGCGAACGCCATCATGAACGGCGCCAGGCGCATGTCGGCATAGGCCGACCCGAACACGATCCGCGGCAACAGGATATAGACGACCAGCAGGAACGCCGCCGACAGCCCCAGATTGCGCGAATATTCGATCCGCTGGTCGCGCACGCCGCGCAACAGGATGACGAACAGCAAGGTCACCGACGCGATGTCGAACGGCATCCACCGATCGCGCAGCATCATCGTGATCCAGTTCATCTTCCAGCGCCAGTTGAACCAGTCCTGCGTCTTGCCGGTGACGTGATCGCCCGACCGCCACAGCACCATCATCACCATCGGCAACGCCAGCGGCAGGCAATTGAGCCCGGCGCGAACGAACGCGCTCGTCCAGCCATGCCGCGCCCCGTCCTGGCGGATGTCGTGCTGGCGGATCAGCTCCGCGGAAAAGGCGAGGATGCCGAGCACCCCCCAGCCGAAGGTGTGACAGACCCAGAGCAGGCACGACAACGGCACGAACACTGCCGCGCGCAACCGCAGCCGGTTCAGCCGCGCGAGCCGCAGCCATAGCGCGAACATGTTGAGCGCCAGTGCCATCGCCAGCGCGAAGTTCACGAAGCCGAACTGGAACGGATAGCTGTACGCCAGCGGCAGCGCGAACAGCGCGGTCGCGGGGATCCGGCCGTGCACCTCGCGCGCGATCCACAACAGCCCCGACACCGTCAGCGCGGGGACCGCTATCACGATCAGCTTGACCGCGAGTTCGAGGCCAAAGATCGGCGCGAGCGGCTCGATCAGCAGGTCGACGCCCAGATTGCCGATCAGCGACCAGCGAAAATCATACCATTGCGACAACCACGGATTGTCATCGATCGCCAGCTGGACGCGGTAGCGCCCCATATGCCCGGGCAGGTCGACCAGCGGCGGGATCTGCGGCCACAGCAGCGGGATGATCGACGCGAGCGCCACCAGCACCACGAACGTCCGCGTTTGCCACCAGCGCAGCGGCGCGGCCCCGGTCATATCCCCCTGCATCGTCATATCGCGCGGACCCTAGGAGCCGGCAGGCGTTCTGCACAAGGGCCCGCGCGACAAGTCGAGATTACTGATCGCGTCGGCCTAGCAGACGCAGGCGCAGCGCGTTCAGCTTGATGAATCCGGCGGCGTCGCGCTGGTCGTACGCGCCCTGATCGTCCTCGAACGTCACGACCTTTTCCGAATAGAGCGAGTTGGCCGACTTGCGGCCGACGACGTAGACGCCGCCCTTGTACAGCTTGAGCCGGACGGTGCCCGACACCTTCTCCTGGCTATGGTCGATCGCCGCCTGCAGCATCTCGCGCTCCGGGCTGAACCAGAAGCCGTTGTAGAGCAGCTCGGCATAGCGCGGCGCCAGTTCGTCCTTCAGATGCGCAGCACCACGGTCCAGCGTCAACTGCTCGATCCCACGATGCGCGAGGTGATAGATGGTGCCGCCCGGCGTCTCGTACATGCCGCGGCTCTTCATCCCGACGAAGCGGTTCTCGACGAGGTCGAGGCGGCCGATGCCGTGCGTACGCCCCAGGTCGTTGAGCTTGGCGAGCAGCGTCGCCGGGCTCATCCCTTCGCCGTTGATCGCAACGCCGTCGCCGCGCTCGAAATCGATCGTGATATATTCGGGCGCGTCCGGCGCGTCCTCGGGGTTCACGGTGCGCGAATAGACGTAATCGGGGACCTCATCCCACGGGTTTTCGAGCACCAGCCCCTCGGACGAGGTGTGCAGCAGGTTCGCGTCGGTCGAGAACGGTGCCTCGCCGCGCTTGTCCTTGCTGACCGGAATCTGGTGCTGCTCGGCGAATTCGATCAGCTTGGTGCGGCTGGTCAAATCCCATTCGCGCCACGGCGCGATCACCTCGATGTCGGGCGACAGCGCATAATAGCCGAGCTCGAACCGGACCTGGTCGTTGCCCTTGCCGGTCGCGCCATGGCTGACCGCGTCGGCGCCCACCATCTTGGCGATCTCGATCTGGCGCTTGGCGATCAGCGGCCGCGCGATCGAGGTGCCGAGCAGGTACAGTCCCTCGTACAGCGCGTTCGAGCGCATCATCGGGAACACGTAGTCGCGGACGAATTCCTCGCGCAGGTCGTCGACGAAGATGTGCTCGGGCTTCACGCCCATCATCTCGGCCTTCGCGCGCGCGGGTTCGAGTTCCTCGCCCTGGCCGAGATCGGCGGTGAAGGTCACGACCTCGCAGCCATAGGTCTGCTGCAGCCATTTCAGGATCACGCTGGTGTCCAGACCGCCCGAATAGGCAAGCACGACACGGTTGATGGAATCGCTCATGGGGCAGTCCTCGGGCAATGAATTACGCCCGCGCCCCTATGCGAGGGGGGGCGTTCGTGCAACCGCGCGCGTTCACCCGGCGTACAAGCCGGCCGCGCTAGGCCCCGCGCAAATCAATTGGAGACACCCGTGTTCCGTCAAACTCTCGCCATCCTCGCGCTCGCCGGCCTCGCGACACCCGCGCTCGCCCAGGAAACCCGCGCGTCGGCCGCGGCCAAGTTCCAGAAGGAGTTCGCCGCGTCCGATACCGACAAGGACGGCGTCCTCACCCGCGCGGAAGTCCAGGCGCGGATCGGTCAGATGAAGGCAGGGCAGGGCCGCGTCGACCCGGTCCATGCCAAGCGCATGGCCGATCTGTGGTTCGGGTCGGCCGACCGCAACAAGGACGGCAAGGTTTCGCAGACCGAGGCACAGGCGCTGCTCGCGGCGACGTTCGCCAAATATGACGCGAACGGCGACGGCAAGATCGGCGGCGACGAGCGCGCGGCGGCGGCGAACGGCGGCGGGCGGTAAGCCCACCACCGTCATGCCGGACTTGTTCCGGCATTCATCGTGCGGCGTAATCCAGAGCAGTTGGTTTGCGGCACGATGGACCCCGGACCAAGTCCGGGGTGACGGGTTACCCGCGAAACGCCTGTTCCGCCTCGCCGATATAATCCCGCGTCAACGGCACCGCATACCGGCTCTTCGCCAGCTGCACCTGGTAATTGACCATCCCGCCCGTCCGGAACGCGGCCGCCGCGCCTGCCAGGTAGAACGTCCACATCCGGTAGAACCGCTCGTCGTACAGCGCGACGATCGCGTCCTTGGCGGCGACGGTGCGGTCGTACCAGAGGTCGATCGTCATCGCGTAATGGACGCGCAGCACCTCGATATCGGTCGGGAACAGCTTGGTCCCCTCATAGCCGCGGACGATCTCCGACAGCGCCGGGTTGTAGCCGCCTGGGAAGATGTATTTCGTCGTGAAGGTGTCGGTGACTCCCGGCACGCCCATCCGCCCGATCGTGTGGAGCAGCATCACGCCGTCCGCGGTCAGAAGTTCGCGGCACTTGCGGAAGAACGCCTTGTAATGCGCCGGGCCGACATGCTCGAACATCCCGACCGAGACGATCCGGTCGAACTGCCCGGTGACGGCGCGGTAATCGATCAGCTCGAACTTGACCTTGTCGGCGACGCCGGCCTCTTCGGCGCGGCGGCGGGCGACCTTCAGCTGTTCCTCGCTGAGCGTCACGCCCAGCACCTCGGCGCCGGTCTTGGCGTGCAGGTACAGCGCCATCCCGCCCCAGCCGCAGCCGATGTCTAGCACGCGCATGCCGGGTTTGAGCAGCAGCTTGGCGGCGATATGCGCCTTCTTGTCGTCCTGCGCCTGTTCCAGGCTGTTGGCCGGATCGGTGAAATAGGCGCAGCTATATTGGCGGTCGGCGTCGAGGAAGAGGTCGTACAGCCGGTCCGACAAATCGTAATGATGCGCAACGTTCTTCTTGGAGCGGCGCGCCATGTTCACGCGGTCGACGCGGTGGACGACCTTGTCGAGCAGCTTGACCGGCAACGAGGGCTTCAGCGCGTCGCCCTTCTCCCACGGGGTGTTGCCCTTGAGCAGACGGACGAGATCGCGGATATCGCCCTGGTCGATGACGAGGCGTCCGTCCATGAACGCCTCGGCTGCACCCAGCGCGGGGTTGCGCACGATCGCGAGCGGCACGCCCTTGTCGGTGAACCGAACCGCGACGTTCGGCAGCGTGGCGTCGGGCGTCCCGAACATCTTGGTGGTGCCGTCGGCATAGGTGACGGTGATCTGTCCGCGTTTCACGAACCGGGCGAAGAAACGATCGATGAGTGCCATGGCGGGGTTGCTAACGATTGGTACGGAATTGCGCTACCCCCGGCCGCGGGGTCAAATGCCCGCATACCAATCATAGTCCACATTATCCTCCCAATAGCCGCCCTTGCCTTTGCCGATCCCGGCGAGGCTGGCGGCCGCGTCGATCGCCATGATGTATTTGGCATGCTTGTAGCCGAGCTGGCGTTCGACCCGCAGACGGACGGGGGCACCGTGCGCGACGTCGAGGACGCGGTCGTTGAGTGCCCAGGCGAGGATGGTCTGTGGGTGGAAGGCGTCGACCAGGTCGATCGATTCATAATAGGGCGTGCCGCGATACAGGTCGGCGCAGGTGAAGACGATGTAGCGCGCGCTGTCGCGTATCTGCGCGGCGTTCAGCAGCGCGCCGAGCTTCGGCCCCTGCCACTTGCCGATCGCCGACCAGCCCTCGACACAGTCGTGCCGGGTGATCTGCGCCCGTTGCGGCATCTGGCGAAGCTGCGGCAGCGTTACTGAAAGCGGCCGATCGACTAGCCCGCCGACCTTCAGCCGATAGTCGGCGAAATTGGTCTCGACCATCGCGGTATAGCTGGGCGTGCCGGGATCGCGTGTGCCGTTCGAGCGGAAGATCGGCGACATCTGGCTCGCGCTGAACTCGGGCGCCAGCGCATCGCGGTTCGTCAGCGCGCGTTGCAGACCGCGGTTCATGTCCTCGCCCAGGAACAGGATCTTTCGCGCGGTCGGTTGCTGGACGATCTTGTCGCAGCCGCTGAGCATCACGCCGGCGCTGGCAGCCGCGCCGCCCACCAGTGCGCGTCGGGTGAGGATCATGCCGCGTCCTCCGGTATCGTCCAGCGCCCGGTGATCATCGATCGCACCTCGTTCCACGCGCCGGCCAGGATCACCAGCGTCAGGTGAATGATGATGAACAGCACCAGTCCAGTCGCGGCGATGAAGTGGATCGACCGCGCCGATTGCCGCCCGCCGAACAGCTCCAGCAGCCACGGCCATGCCGCATCCATGCCCGGCGACATCGTCAGCCCGGTCAGGATCATTGCCGGGATCAGCACGAAGATCGTCGCGACGTAGGAGAGCTTCTGGAGGATGTTGTACGCGCCCGGCCGTCTGGGATCGTGGAAGCGGAAGGCCAGATGCTCCTTGACGTCATGCGCGACTTCGCGCGGTGCCAGTTCGGCGGCGCGGACGCGCAGGTCACGCTGGAAATGCCGGTTGATCAGGCTGACGATCATGAACCCCAGCAGCGCAAAGGCGAGCACCAGCGCGAAGAGCAGATGCCAGCGCCGCGAAATCGCGAGATTGTAGCTCGCCGGGATCGTCAGCAGGTTGAGCAGGGTCACCACCCAGCCCGGCCATTGATCGAGCGTGGTCCAGGCAGTGTCGAAATTGGCGCCGTACGCACCCCAATAGAGCCGCGGATGCGCCTTCAGGATACCGATGCCGCTGCCGATCATGATGACCATCGTCACCACCGTTACCCAGTGCCAGACGCGCGTCGCCAGGCGGTGGCGCTTGACGATGATGGGGCCGATCGGGGTCGGCGCGGGATCGTTCATGCTCGGTCTTCGCTCTAGCCAGTCGGCCCGTTCCATAGCAGGGATCAGCGCATGACCGAATGGCATTCTTACGACCCCGCGAGCGGCCACCGCCTGCCGCACGATCCCCTCAACGCGATCGTCGCGCCGCGCCCGATCGGATGGGTCAGCTCGCTGTCCGCGGACGGCGTGCCCAACCTGGCGCCGTACAGCTTCTTCAACCTGTTCAATTACCGCCCGCCGCTGATCGGCTTCTCGTCGATGGGTTGGAAGGACAGCGTCGCCAACATCGCCGCGACCGGCGAGTTCGTCTGGAACCTCGTCACGCGCGATCTGGGCGAAGCGATGAACGCCACTGCGGCAAACGTCGCCGCCGATGTCGACGAATTCGCCTTGGCCGGGATCGCAACGCTGCCGTCGGTGCACGTGAAGCCACCCCGTGTCGCGGCCAGCCGCGCGCAGTTCGAATGCAAGGTGACGCAGATCGTCCGGCTGCAGACCAAGGAAGGCACCGAACTCGACCAGTGGCTGGTGCTCGGCGAGGCGGTCGCGATCCATATCGACGCGGCGATGCTGGAGGACGGGGTCTACCAGACCGCGCGCGCCGAACCGATCCTGCGCGGCGGCGGGCCGGCGGATTACTTTGCGATTACCGAGGATGCGCTGTTCCAGATGCGCCGGCCGGGGTGATCGCCCCCCCTCTGTCACCCCAGCGCAGGCTGGGGTCTCGTGCGGCAAGGACGCGCTTTCGTAACGGGAGATCCCAGCCTTCGCTGGGATGACGCGAGGATCGCTACCCGTAC
Source organism: Sphingomonas rhamnosi (assembly GCF_036663615.1). Taxonomy (NCBI): domain Bacteria; kingdom Pseudomonadati; phylum Pseudomonadota; class Alphaproteobacteria; order Sphingomonadales; family Sphingomonadaceae; genus Sphingomonas; species Sphingomonas rhamnosi. The sequence goes on along the minus strand of NZ_JAXOJJ010000001.1, from coordinate 536,320 downwards.
GCCCGCCAGAAGAATACCGCCGTGGTCACCGCAGTGACGAACAAGGTCCACCCGCGGATCGCCCAAGCCGGCAGCACTTTTCCGACCCGCGCGCCGAAATAGCCGCCAACGACACCCCCCGCCATCATCGGCAGGCACAGCGTCCACGCGACCATCCCGGTCACCACGAACACGATCGTCGCCGCGGCGTTGGCAATCGCCAGCATCAGCGTCCGCGGTGCCGCGAGCTCGGCCGGCGACGCGCCCGACAACAGCCCCCAGGCGGCCGTCAGCATCATGCCGACGCCGCCACCGAAATAGCCGCCATAGATCCCCAGCAACGCCTGCGCCGCGACCAGCGACCGCCTCCCGATCGCCACGCGCGCGTGCAGCCAGTCCGATGCCGGCTTACCGAACGCGATCGCCAGAGTCGCCATTAGCAACAGCCATGGGACAATGACGTCGAATGCGCTCGCCGGGGTCAGATACAGCAAAAGGCTGCCTGCCAGCCCGCCGACAAACGTGATTCCCCCCAGCGTCCGGATGCCGACGCCGCCGACCGGCTCCAGCCCCGCGCGATACGCCCAGGCGCTCGCCATCGCCGCGGGCTGCACCGCGACGTTGCTCGTCGCGTTAGCGATCGGGGAAGGTAGGCCGAGCGCGATCAGCGACGGCATGGTCGCGAAGCTGCCACCGCCGGCCAGCGCGTTCATCGCCCCGCCCAGCATGCCCGCACCCGCCGCCAATCCCAGCGTCAGCGCATCAGGCAAGCGCGGCTTCGCGATCCAGTTGCGCGCGGCTCTTCTTCTCGGACGCGGTCTTCAGCTGGCCGCACGCCGCATCGATATCGCGGCCGCGCGGGGTGCGCACCGGCGCCGAGATGCCGGCACCGAACACGATGCTGGAGAAGGACTTGATTCGCTCGGGCGTCGAGCACTCGTAGTCGGCCCCCGGCCACGGGTTGAAGGGAATCAGGTTCACCTTGGCCGGCAGCTCGTACTTCCGCAGCAACCGGACGAGCTCGCGCGCGTCGTCGTCGGAGTCATTCTTGTCTTTCAGCATCACGTACTCGAACGTGATCCGCCGCGCATTGTTGGTGCCAGGATAGTCCGCGCACGCCTGCAGCAATTCCTCGATGCCGTATTTGCGGTTCAGCGGCACCAGCTCGTCGCGCACCTCCTTGGTCACCGCATGCAGCGACACCGCCAGGTTCACGCCGATTTCCGCGCCCGCGCGTGCCATCATCGGCACCACGCCGCTCGTCGACAGCGTGATCCGGCGGCGGCTGAGCGCAAGGCCCGCCCCGTCCATCACCAGTTTCAGTGCATCGCGGACATTCTCGAAATTATACAGCGGCTCGCCCATGCCCATCATCACGATGTTGGTGAGCATGCGCCCCTCGGGCTGGCTCGGCCATTCGCCCAGCGAATCGCGCGCGAGCATCACCTGGCCGACGATTTCCGCGGGCGTCAGGTTGCGCACCAGCCGCATCGTGCCGGTGTGGCAGAAGGTGCAGTTGAGCGTGCAGCCGACCTGGCTCGACACGCAGAGCGTGCCGCGATCCGCGTCGGGGATGAACACCATCTCGTAATCCTGCGCATCGTCCGAGCGCAGCAGCCACTTGCGCGTGCCGTCGGTCGACACCTGCGCCTCGACCACGTTCGGCCGGCTGATCACGAAGCGCTGTTCGAGCCAGGGGTGCATCGTCTTCGAGATATCGGTCATCGCCGAAAACTCGGTCGCGCCGCGATTGTAAATCCAGTGCCACAGCTGTTTCGCGCGCAGCTTGGCCTGCTTCTCCTCCAGCTGCGACGTCTCCAGCGCCATCCGCAGATCGGCGAGCGACAGCCCGAGCAGGTCGATCCGCCCATCGCTGCGCGGCACGAAGCTGCGGGGAACGGGCACGGGGTCGATGTGCCCGGGAATGGGCATCAGGTTGGCGGCGGTCTGCATCGGGGGCACATAGGGGATTTCCGGTGATTTTTCTACTGGGGTCGGATTGCTTGCCCTGAATGGACGCACCCTCCGTCACCCCGGACTTGTTCCGGGGTCCACCGGGCCGCAAACCTAATAGTTTCGATGTGCCGAGCGGTGGATGCCGGAACACGTCCGGCATGACGAACTATCCGTTTCCGCCGGAACACGCCAGCATCGCCGCATCGATCGCGGTCGCCGCACCGGCGAGTGCATAGACGTCGGCGAACGGGCGCCCGCCGACGCCGACCGCCTCGACGCTCATGCTGCGCGCGGAGCGGAGCGCGGCGACGATCGCGCGGTCGCTCGGGCCGTCGGTCGCCCACGCGTCGAGCCCGTTCGCGGCGAGCACGAAGCGGCGTTCGCCGATCGTCAGCGTGACGCCCGCCGAGCGATCGCGTTCGCGGCTCAGCCGCACGTGCAGCGATCCGCGCAGGCCACGCCCCGGCCAGTTGGCGATGCTCGCGAACCCGGTCGGTCGTCCGCCCGCCATCAGCGGCCGCGCGATCGCGAAGCAGCGTGCCGGCGTGGCGTCGCGGAACGCACCCCAGCGCTTGTAGATGCCGATCTGCTCGCGCGCGGTGGCAGGCGCGGCAATTGCGAGCATCAGCAGCAGCGCTCGGCGCATCATGCCGGTCCATGCCCCGTGCCCAGATGCACGATGCTCTCGCGCCCGGTCTGGATGAGCGCCACGGATCCCTGCGGAAGTCCCGGTGCGACGGGCGCGTGCCGGTCGGCGGCGTCGGGCAGTCCGGTCATCACCCCGCGCATCACGCGGCTGGATATGCCGTGCATGATGACCAACCGGTCGCCCGGGTCGTCGGCGGTATCGGCGAGCCAGCCGCCGACCCGCGCGGCGATCGCCGGATAGGTCTCGCCGTCGGGCGCGCAGCGTAGCGATCCGTCCGGCAGCATGACGGGCCCGAACGCGCCGATCACATCGGCATAATAGCGACCGCCCCACGACCCCATGTCGATCTCGACCAGGCGCGGATCGGTATGCGCTGCGTGCCAGTCAAGCGCCAGATGTTCGGCGATCACCGCCAGCGTCTGCAGCGCGCGACCCGTCGGCGACGCCCATAACGTCAGCCTGGGTTGCGCGCCCAGCAAGGCGCGCAGCGCGCGTCCCATCTCGTCGGCCTGCGCGAATCCGGCGCGCGTCAGCGGGGTATGGGCGGCGTCGCCCTGCAGCCTGCCGGCGGCGTTGAACACCGTTTCGCCATGCCGCGCGACGAAGTCTCGACCGGATCTGCGGGTTGGCATCATGCCGCGTCGTTTCAACCCCCTGTGGCGCAAAAGCAACGGATTTGCGTGTTTATCTGGGGTTCATGCAACGCCGATCGAACTGGTTCATATCAGAAGATCGACGGCCTGCTCTATGGCGGCGGCATCGGCTACGACATCGCGACCTCGAGCAACGTCGTGCTCGGCGCCGAGGCCGAACTGACCGGCTCGACCGCGAAGAGCGACCGCAACGATTACACCAGCGATTTCGGCTTCGGCCGCGTCAAGCAGGGCCGCGACATCTATGTCGGCGCGCGCGCCGGCTACATCGTCGCACCCGCGACGATGCTGTACGTCAAGGGCGGCTACACCAACGCCAAGCTGAACGTGCTCGCCGGCAGCACCAGCCAGACCACCGATACCAAGTTCAATCTCGACGGCTGGCGCGTCGGCGCGGGTGCCGAGCATGCGGTCGGTCCGAACAGCTACGCCAAGCTCGAATATCGCTATTCGAAGTACGAGCGCAGCAACATCGACTATGCGACCGGCGGCACCAGCGGCCGGTTCGACGTCGACACCGATCGCCATCAGGTCGTCGCCAGCTACGGCTTCCGCTTCTGATCGCCCACTGATTCGGGCGTTAACCACGCATTTACCGTGACACGCGAAGGGTCGGGGCGCTTGCCCCGGCCCTTTGTTGTTGGGTAGGCTGTACGCGGATTGCCCCCAGCCCGAATCCGGCTGCGGTGGCCGGGGGAATATGCATGAAGGCGACGATCGAACGCGCAACGCTCCTCAAGGGGCTGAGCCACGTCCAGTCCGTGGTGGAACGGCGCAACACTATTCCCATCCTTTCCAACGTCTTGCTCGAAGCGACCGCCGAGGGCGCGCTGAAGCTGATGGCGACCGACCTCGATCTGCAGATCAACGAATCGGTCGCGGCCGCGGTTGATCAGCCCGGCGCGACGACGGTGTCGGCGCACACGCTGTTCGATATCGCCCGCAAGCTGCCCGAGGGTAGCCAGGTCCAGTTGGCGGCCGCCGAGGGTCGCATGACGATCGTCGCGGGCCGCGCCCGCTTCTCGCTCGGCACGCTGCCGCGCGACGATTTCCCGGTGATCGCCGAGGGCGAATTGCCGACGCAGTTCGAGCTGCCCGCCGAGACGCTCAAGCAGATCATCGACAAGACGCGCTTCGCGATCTCGACCGAGGAAACGCGCTATTATCTGAATGGCATCTTCCTGCACGTGGCGGACGGCGACGGTCCCAATCCGGTGCTGAAGGCCGCCGCGACCGACGGCCACCGCCTCGCGCGCGTGACGCTGCCGCGGCCCGAGGGCGCCGAATCGATGCCCGACGTGATCGTGCCGCGCAAATGCATCGGCGAGCTGCGGAAGCTGCTCGACGAGGTCGACGGTTCGGTCGGCGTGTCGCTGTCGCCGACCAAGATCCGCTTCGATCTGGGCAGCGCGATCCTGACCTCGAAGCTGATCGACGGCACCTTCCCCGATTACAGCCGCGTCATCCCCACCGGCAACGACAAGATCCTGAAGATCGACCCGAAGAGCTTTATGGAAGGCGTCGACCGCGTCTCGACGATCGCCACCGAGAAGACCCGCGCGGTGAAGATGGCGCTCGACCGCGATAAGATCACGCTATCGGTGACGAGTCCCGAGAACGGCACCGCCGCCGAGGAAGTGCCGGGCGAATATGTCGCCCTCCCGTTCGAGATCGGCTTCAACAGCCGCTATCTGATGGACATCCTGGCGCAGGTCGACGGTGACCTGGTCGAAGTCCACCTCGCCGACGCCGCCGCCCCGACGCTGATCCGCGAGAACGACAAGTCGCCCGCGCTGTACGTGCTGATGCCGATGCGGGTGTAAATGCCGCGATCCTCGGTGTGGTGGGATCGCCTTTTCTAGCGTGATCCCAATCCCGAGCGCGTTTTTCGACACAACCGTCAGTGAAGGTTCGAACCGATGGCGAAGCTTCCTCCGTTTCCGGGCACGTCCGGCCGCCGCGAATGGCGGACGGCGATCGATGCGATCGGCAAACTGCTCGCCAATGGCGACGATACGACGCAGGTGTTTCGCATCATGCGGGCGTTGAACGTTGGCAATTCGGCGATCAACTATGCGCGGCTGATTGCCACCGAGCAGGGCGGGCGGATCGCGTATGAGCGGGTGGAACTCGCGACGCGTTTCGCCGACCCGGCGTTCGTTGCGGCGTTCAAGCCGGGTACGGTCGGCGCGGCCTATCGGCAGTTTCTGGAAAGCACGGGGTATTCCGCCGACGGGCTAGTCGAGGTCAGCAAGGTCGCGCCGATGCTCGACGACATGGCGCACCCCTATGCTTGGTTCGGTCGCCGGGTGCGCGACTGCCACGACATCTGGCACGTGCTGACCGGGTACAAGGCCGACGAGAGCCTGGGCGAAGCGGCGCTAGTCGCGTTCAGCTATGCGCAGGTTGGCGGGCTCGGTTGGGCGGTCATCGGTGGCGCCGCGGCGCTGAAGAGCCTAAAAGTCACCAAAGGCACGCTGTTCGCGCGCGCGGTATGGGAAGGCTATCGCAACGGCCGTCGCGCCAAATGGATCGCTGGCGAGGACTATCTGCAGCTGCTTGCCGAGCCGCTCGACGCCGCCCGCGCGCGGCTCGGCATCCGCGAGCCGGTCGTCTACCTGCGCGCCCAACGCGAGCTGGGCGCCGAGCTGGCCTCTTATCTCAGCACGCAGAAGGCGGCGCAGCTCGCCGCCTGACACGGGGGTGGGCGGGGCCCGCCCCCGCGGCTAAGGCAGAGGTGATGCTGTCGCGCCTCGTCCTCACCGATTTCCGCAACCATGCCGATCTGACGCTGCCGGTCGGCGACGGCTTCGTCGTGCTGACCGGCGAGAATGGCGCGGGCAAGACCAACATCCTCGAAGCGGTCTCGCTGCTCGCGCCCGGCCGGGGCCTGCGCCGGGCTGCGCTGTCGGACATGGCGCGGCAGGGCGGTCCCGGCGGGTTCGGGGTCGCCGCCGACATGCAGCCGCCACTGGAGGCGAACGTCGCACTGGCGACGGGGACGCAGGCGAGCGCGCCCGAACGACGGCTGGTGCGGATCCAGGGTGCTACGACCAGCGCCAACGCGTTCGTCGAATGGCTGACCGTGCTGTGGCTGACCCCGGCGATGGACCGGCTGTTCGTCGAACCCGCGGGCGAGCGACGCCGCTTCCTCGACCGGCTGACGCTGGCGCTGTCGAGCGCGCACGCGACGCATGCGACGCGCTACGACGCGGCGATGCGCGCGCGCAATCGCGTGCTCGCCGAGGAGGGCGACAGCGAATGGCTGACCGCGCTGGAGGCGCAGATGGCTGAGCATGGTGCCGCGATCGACGCCGCGCGGCGCGAGACGGTGGCGCTGCTGGCCGAGGCGCTGGGCGGACAGGCGGCGGGGGTGTTCCCGCGCGCCGCGCTGGCGCTCGACGGGTGGCGCGGCGACGCGCCGCAACTGCGCGCTGCGCTGCGTCAGGCGCGCGCGCGCGATGCGGCGGCGGGGCGGACCCTCGTCGGACCTCACCGTGCGGACCTGGTCGTCACGCACCGCGACAAGGATCAGGCAGCGGGGCTCGCCTCGACCGGCGAGCAAAAGGCGCTGCTGCTGGGGATCGTCCTCGCGCATGTCGATCTGGTCGCAGCGCGGACTGGGCGGCCGCCGGTGCTGCTGCTCGACGAGGTCGCCGCGCATCTCGATCCCGTGCGTCGCGCCGCGCTGTTCGACCAGCTCCGCGGCCGCGGTCAGGTGTGGATGACCGGGACCGAGGACGCGCTGTTCGCCGAGGTCGGGGCGGGCGCGACGCGGATCGCGGTCTGAACGGCGGCTGTCGACGCGGCTCACCGCGCGTTCAAGCGCCGGGTCTTAGCCGTCTGGACATGGCGGGGGCCATGGAGACGACTATGACCAATTTCATCGCACGCGCAGCTCTTGGGGTCGCAATGCTCGCGGCCGGCGCAACGCCGGTGTTCGCACAGGCGCGCTACGACATGGGCAATCCGCCCTGGGCACGGCCGGGCTATCGGCTCGCCGGTGCCGGCGTACCGGTCCTGTTCCCCGAACTGCGCAATACCCCGCGCGGCCGCGCGTTCGTCATGCCCAATTTCGACGCGAACGGCGATGGCCGGATCAGCCCGCAGGAGGCGCGCGACGCCAACCGCGAATTCGCACGGCTCGCCGGCCCGCGCCGTGACCGGTTCGACTGGGACGGCTATGCTCGCGGGCGCGATCAGGGACGCAGCGGCGGTCCACGCAGCGGCGACACGATCGTCACCGAAACCACGACCTGGGACCGCGGCGCGATGCGCGACTATGGCTTCCGCCAGACCCCGCGCGGCGCGACACTGACGCTGTCGGAGGACGTGCTGTTCCAGACTGACAGCGCGGTCCTGCGCCCCGGTGCGATCGAAAAGCTGCGTCCGCTCGCGGCGTATCTGCGCGGTAATCCCGGCGTCCGCGTCGCGATCGACGGCTTTACCGATTCGCGTGGGTCCGACGCGCACAACCAGGACCTGTCCGAACGCCGCGCCGCCAGCGTCCGCCAGGCGTTCGACGACATGGACGTGGTCCGCGCGCGCTTCACGGTCGTCGGTCACGGCGAAGCCGATCCGGTTGCCACCAACGCGACGACTGCCGGTATGCGGCTCAATCGCCGCGTCGAGGTGACGTTGCTCGGCCAGCGCGCGGATTCGTTTGCGCGCTAAGTGTTCTAGCTGACTGCAGGCCGGCCGGCGTCCGCGTCGGCCGGCTTGACAGCGAAGGGCGTGGTGGCGAGTGCCAGCCGACATCACAGGAAAGCCAGAGCATGGACGACACCGCCGACCTTCAAGCCCAGATCGTAGCCCTGCGCCTTGCCGTCGAGGGCGTCTGGCTGTCCGTACTAGCGAGCGATCCGAATGCGGTGCAGCAGGCCGAGCGGCTCGGCGAGGCGAACGTTGCGAGCCTCGACCAGCTCGACGCCTCCACGCCCCAGGCGCGCGCGGCGCGCGACGCGGTCGTGCTGCATACACGCAGCCTGTGGGGCAGCATCGCATGGCAGTTGCAGCACGGTCCCGCCAAGGGCTGACGGGGAGTCGCTGGCGGGGGCCATTTCGCTTCCGTTTCGGGCCTTGCATGCCTATATACTCGGCATGGCAACCACCCCCGAAAGCAACAATCCCAACCTCCCCAATCAGGGCGATTACGGCGCGGACTCGATCAAGGTACTCAAGGGCCTCGACGCGGTCCGCAAGCGTCCCGGCATGTATATCGGCGACACCGACGATGGCTCGGGCCTGCATCACATGGTGTTCGAGGTCAGCGACAACGCGATCGACGAGGCGCTCGCCGGGCATTGCGACCGGATCGACATCGTCCTGAATGCCGACGGATCGGTCAGCGTGACCGACAACGGTCGCGGCATCCCGACCGGGATCCATACCGAGGAAGGCGTGTCGGCAGCCGAGGTCATCATGACCCAGCTCCACGCCGGCGGTAAGTTCGAGAACACCTCGGACGAGAATGCCTACAAGGTTTCGGGCGGCCTGCACGGCGTCGGCGTCTCGGTCGTCAACGCGCTCAGCGAATGGCTCGACCTGACGATCTGGCGCGACGGCAAGGAGCACTACATGCGCTTCGCGTTCGGCGACGCGGTGCTGCCGCTGAAGGTCGTCGGCGACGCCGCCGAGGGGCAGAAGGGCACGCGCGTCACCTTCTTCCCGTCGCCCGCCACCTTCAAGATCACCGATTTCGATTTCGACAAGCTCGAGCATCGCTACCGTGAACTGGCGTTCCTCAATTCGGGCGTGCGCCTGTTCCTCAGCGACGCGCGCCATGAAGAGCGTAAGACCGTCGAGCTCTATTACGAGGGCGGCATCGCTGCGTTCGTGAAGTATCTCGATCGCGCGAAAGTGCCGTTGATGCCCGAGCCGGTCGCGATCAGCGGCACGCGCGACGACGTCACGATGGACGTCGCGCTGCAGTGGAACGACAGTTACTACGAGAACGTCCTCGCCTTCACCAACAACATCCCGCAGCGCGACGGCGGCACGCACATGGCCGCGTTCCGCGCCGCGCTGACGCGCACGCTCAACAACTATGCCGAGAAGAGTGGCATGTTGAAGAAGGAAAAGGTCCAGCTGACCGGCGAGGACATGCGCGAAGGCCTGACCGCGATCGTCTCGGTCAAGCTGCCCGATCCGAAATTCTCGTCGCAGACCAAGGACAAGCTGGTCAGCTCGGAAGTCCGCCAGCCGCTCGAAAGCCTGATGGCCGACAAGATGGCCGAGTGGCTCGAGGAGAACCCGGCGCACGGCAAGGCGATCGTCGCCAAGATCATCGACGCCGCCGCCGCGCGCGAAGCTGCCAAGCGCGCGCGCGAACTGACGCGGCGCAAGGGCGTGATGGACATCGCCAGCCTGCCCGGCAAGCTCGCCGACTGCCAGGAGCGCGATCCCGCCAAGTCGGAGTTGTTCCTGGTCGAGGGTGACTCGGCCGGCGGCTCGGCCAAGCAGGGCCGCGATCGCCATTTCCAGGCGATCCTTCCGTTGCGCGGGAAGATCCTGAACACCGAGCGCGCGCGCGAGGACCGGATGTTGTCGAGCCGCGAGATCGGCACGCTGATCACCGCGATGGGCACCGGAATTCGCGACGACTTCAACGCGGACAAGCTGCGCTACCACAAGATCGTCATCATGACCGACGCCGACGTCGATGGCGCGCATATCCGCACGCTGCTGCTGACGTTGTTCTATCGCCACATGCCCAAGATCATCGAGGGCGGCTATCTCTACATCGCCCAGCCGCCGCTCTACAAAGCGACCAAGGGGCGTTCCGAAGTCTATCTGAAGGACGACGCTGCGCTCGACGACTATCTGGTCGAGGCTGGCGTCGCGGCGATGGTGCTCGAAGGGCCGGGCGGCGCGCGTTCCGGCGGCGATCTGCGCGAGCTGGTCGATCACGCGCGGCGGATGCGCACGCTGATGCGCTACGTCCCCAAGCGCTACGACGCCGGGATCATCGAGGCGCTGGCACTGGGCGGGATGTTCGATCCCGAAGCGTCGCGCGATGCGCGCACCGCGAGCCTCGAGACGGTAACGCGCCGGCTCGAAGCCGATGACGGCGACGCGCGCTGGACCGCGCGACTGACCGAGGATGGCGGCATCCATTTCGAGCGCGCATGGCGCGGCGTGACCGATCACCACATCGTCGAGGCGAGCTTCCTCGTCTCCGCCGAGGCGCGCAAACTGCACGCGCTGTCCGCCGAACAGGCCGAGAGCTTCGGGCGCACCGCCAACCTCGTCCCTGCCGGCAAGGTGCAGGTCGTCGAAGACACGACCGAAGCGCCCGACGCTAGCGAAGCCGAGGGCGAGACCGCCGAACAGGGCGTGCCCGGCACGGTGACGACGGCGACGGCGGCGCGCGGGTCGACCCAGGTCTCGCGGCCGAGCCATCTGCTCGATGCGATCCTGGCGGCGGGCCGCAAGGGGCTCGCGATCCAGCGCTACAAGGGGCTGGGCGAGATGAACGCCGAACAACTCTGGGAAACCACGCTCGACCCCAATGTCCGCTCGATGCTGCGCGTCACCGCGGTGAACGCCGAGGGCGCCAACGAGATCTTCACCCAGCTGATGGGCGAAGTCGTCGAACCGCGCCGCGAGTTCATCCAGGACAATGCGCTCAACGTCGCCAATCTCGACGTCTGAGCGGCCCGCCTAATCGGGCATGCTTGCGTGCGACACGGTTTAGCGGCCGTGTCGCATGATGCTGACGACCTGGATCCCTGCGGCCGTTAAGGACAGGCCCGCGCCTAGTGCTGCCACGCCCGGCCACCCGGCGAGTCCCCAGGCCTGCATCGCACAGGCCGATCCCGCGGCACCGCCGAGGAACATGCCACCCATGAAGATCGTGTTAAGCCGCGCCCGCGCTTCGGGCCGCAGCGCGTAGACGATGTGCTGGTTCGACACGAGCGCGCTCTGCACCGCGAAGTCGAGCACGATCACACCGACCACCAGCCCCGCGATGGAGGTCCAGACGCCGAACACGATCCACGCGATCAACGTCATCGCCGCCCCCAGCACGATCACCGCGCGCGGTCCGCGCCGGTCGGCATAGCGCCCTGCGATCGGTGCCGCGAGGATGCCGACCGCGCCGACGATCCCGAACGCGCCCGCGACGTCCGCCCCCAGCGCGAAGCGCGGCTCCTGCAGGTGGAACGCCAGGATCGTCCAGAACGTCGTGAACGCCGCGAACAGCAGCGCCTGCGTAATCGTCGCGCGCCGAAGCGCGGCGAACTCGCGCCACAGGCCGATCAGCGATCGCAACAGCCCGCCATAGGAGAGATCGGTCGCCGGCTGGCTGCGCGGCAGGCGGATCGCCATCCAGCCGCCGACACCCAGCGCCATCGGGACGCCGAGCCAGAACATGTCGCGCCAGCCCGCATGAGTCGCGACGACGCCGGCCAGCATGCGGCTGAGCAGGATGCCGCACAACAGCCCGGCCATCACGATTCCCACCGTCGCGCCGCGGCGTTCGGGCGCGGCGAGGTGCGCGGCGAACGGCACGATCTGCTGCGCGACAGTCGCGGCGACGCCGACCAGCAGCGACGCCGCCACCAGCAACCCCGCGGTCGGCGCGATCGCGGCCAGCACCAGCGCGACCGCCAACAGCGCGAACTGGACGACGATCAGCCGCTTGCGCTCGACCAGATCGCCCAGCGGCACCAGGAAGAACAGCCCCGCGGCGTAGCCGAGCTGCGTCGCGGTCGGGATAAGGCCCGACAGCCGCCCCGGCAGGTCGCGCTCGATCACCCCGAGCATCGGCTGGTTGTAATAGATGTTCGCCACCGCGACGCCCGTGGCGATCGCCATCGCAAAGGTCAGTCCGGTGGACAGCGGACTGCCGCGCCCACCCGGTTGCTGGGTCGTGGTCATAAAATTCCAACCGCTTTCGATGGAGTTGGGGCGCGCAATCCAAAATTGCGCGCTAAAGGCCGCGTGTCGGCCCGCCACTAAAATTTGGCTCGTCACCAAGGCGGGTCGACACAACAGGGTTGCAAAACAGGACGGGGATACCATCTAGGGTTCAGAGCCGGACCCCTCCCAAGAAGTCCTGGTTCGGCGCCCTGCTCTGCCGCACCCCCCCGTGCAGAGCGGGCAGGGCGCTTCCCGCATTCCTGACCGCATCACACGGGACGTCCTAAGACGCTTCGGCGATCAGTTTGGCCGCGGCCGGCGTGTTCCACTCATAGCCGCCGGTCATCCGCCACACTTCCTTGCCCGCCGAATCATACAGGATCGTCGTCGGCAGATTCGCTTGGTAGGCAAGGCTCAGCCCCATTTTAGGGTCGAGATACGGCTTCAGGTTCGCGAATGTCTTCGCCGCGAAGAACGGCGCGACCTTTTCGGCGCCTTGCAAATCCTGACTCACTGCGATCACCTGGACCTTCGGCGCGAGGGTTCCCGCTGCGGCGTCGAGCGTGGGCATCTCGGCCACGCACGGCGCGCACCATGTCGCCCACAGGTTGAGCAGCAGCGGCTTGCCCTTGAAGCTGGCGAGCGTCACGGGCGTGCCGTCGGGCGCGGTGAACGCGACCGTCGGGCCGGTTTCACCCTTGTGGCTGCGGTCGAGCTTGTCGACGGGGGCGGCCGGGCCGGCGGTGACTTCATCGGGGGCGGGTGCGACTTCGTCGGCGGCAGCGACGTTGGCTTGCTCGGGGGGCGGCGATTTCCTATCGCAACCCGCGAGCGCCAGGCCCAGGAGACAGACGATCAGCATACGCGATGACATGGACGGGTCCAATGCGATGTGGGGTGGGCGCTTCGCCGAAGGGCCGGCCGCGGTCATGCGCGAGATAAACGCGTCGATCCCCTTCGACAAGCGGCTGTGGCGGCAGGATATCGCCGGGTCCAAGGCGCATGTCGCAATGCTCGGCAAGCAGGGGATCGTCTCGGCGGAGGACGCCGCCACGATTGCCGCCGGGCTCGACCGGGTCGCCGCGCATTACGAAGCGAACGGCGTCGCCGAGGACATGGTCCTCGAAGACATCCACATGCAGACCGAGGCGCGGCTGGCCGAGGTGATCGGTCCGGTCGCCGGGCGGCTGCACACCGCGCGTTCGCGCAACGACCAGGTCGCGACCGATTTCAGGCTCTGGGTGCGCGACGCGATCGACGAAATCCTTGCCGCGCTGGGGGGCTTCCAGCGCGCGTTGCTGACGCGCGCGGACGAGCACGCCGCGAGCGTGATGCCCGGCTTCACGCATCTGCAATCCGCGCAGCCGGTGACGCTCGGCCATCACCTGATGGCGTATCACGCGATGATCGCGCGCGATGTCGGCCGCTTCGCCGACGCCCGCGCCCGCATGAACCGCTCGCCCTTGGGGTCGGCGGCGCTCGCCGGCACCGGCTTCCCGATCGACCGCGAGATGACCGCGAAGGCGCTCGGCTTCGACGGCCCGATGACCAATTCGCTCGACGGCGTCAGCGACCGCGACTTCGCGATCGAGTTCCTGACCGCCGCAACGCAATGTTCGCTGCACCTGTCGCGGCTCGCCGAGGAATTCGTGCTGTGGGCGTCGCAGCCGTTCGGCTTCGTCGCGCTCAGCGACCAATGGTCGACCGGCAGCTCGATCATGCCGCAGAAGCGCAACCCCGACGCCGCCGAGCTGGTGCGCGGGCATAGCGGGCGGATCATGGGCTGCCTGACCGCGCTGATGGTGACGATGAAGGGCCTGCCGCTCGCCTATTCGAAGGACATGCAGGACGACAAGCCGCCGGTGTTCGAGGCGCACGACCTGCTGGCGCTGTCGATCGCGGCGATGACCGGGATGGTCGAGAGCGCGACCTTCAGGACCGAACGGATGCGCGGCGTGGCGGAAGCCGGGTTCGCGACCGCGACCGACCTCGCCGACTGGCTGGTGCGCGAGGCCGGCCTGCCATTCCGCGAGGCGCATCATGTCACCGGGCGCGCGGTGAAGCTCGCCGAGGACCGCGGCGTCGCGCTCGACGCGCTGCCGATCGCGGACCTGCAAGCCATCGATGCGCGGATCGACGAACGCGTGTACGGCGTTCTCTCGGTCGACGCGTCGGTCGCCAGCCGGACCAGCTTCGGTGGCACCGCGCCGGACAATGTGCGCGCCGCGATTCGTATCGAACGGGGCCGCGCCGCACGGGGAGACGAATCATGAAACGGCTGATCCTGATCGCGACGCTGGCGCTCGGTGGCTGCGGTGCCGCCGACGGGCTGAAACCCGCCGACGGCAAGACGCTCCCCATCGCCCCGTACGGCGCGAAGGCGACCCCGACGCCGAAGCAGTTGCTGACCCCGACGACGCAGCAGCGGCCCGAGCGCAGCGACGAGTTGTTGCGATCCTCGGTCCCGCGTCGCAGCGACGAATTCGATCTGCCGCCACCCGACTGACCCTATTCTCAGACCAGAAGACCGACACATGGACTATTTTGCGTATCGCGACGGCGTGCTTCATGCCGAGGACGTGCCGCTGCCCGCGATCGCCGACGCGGTTGGGACGCCGGTCTACGTCTATTCCACCGCGACCTTCCGCCGGCATGCGCGCGTGTTCCGCGAGGCGCTGGCGGGCGCCGGGCGAGTTCATCTCGCCTATGCGATCAAGGCCAACCCGAACCTCGCAGTGCTGCGCGTGCTGGCGGACGAGGGCTACGGCGCGGACGTCGTCTCGGGCGGCGAGATGGCGCGCGCGCTGGCCGCAGGGATACCGGCATCCGACATCGTCTTCTCGGGCGTCGGCAAGACGCGCGAAGAGCTGGGCGCGACGCTCGACGCCGGGATCGGCCAGTTCAATCTAGAACTGGAAGAGGAGGGCGAGGTGCTCGCCGCGCTGGCGCTCGCGCGCGGCACGACCGCACCTGCCGTGCTGCGCGTGAACCCCGATGTCGATGCCGGCACGCACGCGAAGATCTCGACCGGGCGCAAGGAGAACAAGTTCGGCGTCCCGATCGATCAGGCGCCGGCGATGTTCGCGCGCCTGTCGCAGCAGCAGGGTCTGAACCTGCGCGGCGTCGCGATCCATATCGGCAGCCAGCTGGCCGATCTCGCCCCGCTCGAAGCCGCCTATGCGCGCGTCGGCCAGCTTGTCGCCGAACTCCGCGCTGCGGGGCACGTGATCAGCCGCGTCGATCTCGGCGGCGGGCTCGGCGTGCCCTACCGGCCCGGTGACGTGCTGCCGAGCCCGGCCGATTATGGCGCGATGGTTGCGCGCGCGACCAAGGACTGGGATGTCGAACTGATGTTCGAACCCGGGCGCGTGATCGCGGGCAATGCCGGCGTGCTGCTGACCAAGGTGATCTGGGTGAAGCCCGGCGTCGTGAACCCATACGTCATCGTCGACGCGGCGATGAACGATCTGGCGCGGCCGGCGATGTACGATGCCTATCACGACTTCGTCGCGGTCGAGCCCAGGGGCGATCGCATGACCGCGAACATCGCCGGGCCGGTGTGCGAGACCGGCGATACCTTCGCGATGGGGCGCGACATCGACGTGATGGCCAGCGACGACCTCGCCATTTTCCGGACCGCGGGCGCGTACGGTGCGACGATGGCATCGACCTACAACAGCCGCGCGCTCGTGCCCGAAGTGCTGGTCGACGGCGACCGGTTCGCGGTGGTCGCCGACCGTATCCAGCCCGAGACGATCCTCGCCGCCGAGCGCGTGCCCGAATGGCTCAAGCGGTGACGCTGCACAGCTTGCCGTTGTTCGTGCGGCTGGCCGGCCGCCCGGTGATCCTGCTCGGCGAGGGCGAGGCGGCGGATGCGAAACGGCGGTTGCTCGAGCGCGCCGGCGCCCGGATCGTCGGCGAGGACGCACAGGCCGCGCTCGCGATCGTCGCGATCGACGACGAGGAGGAGGCCGTCGCCGCGGTGGCGCGGCTGAAGGCACGCGGGATGCTGGTCAACGCGGTCGACCGGTCGGCGCTGTGCGACTTCACCATCCCCGCGATCGTCGACCGTGCGCCGGTGCTGATCGCGATCGGTACGGGCGGGGTGTCGGCAGGGCTGGCGGCAGCGCTGCGGCAGCGGCTCGAGGCATTGCTGCCGGCGGGTTTGGGGGCGCTGGCGACGGCGCTGCACGGCGCGCGGGGGCGGTTGCGCGAACGCTATCCCGACGCCGGCGCGCGACGTCGGGCGATCGCGGACGCTTTGGCGGAGGGGGGGAGCCTCGATCCCTTTCGTCATGCCGGACTTGTTCCGGCATCCATCGTTCCCCAGGCGTTATCGCTCGGGGGGGGATGGACCCCGGACCAAGTCCGGGGTGACGAACTAGAGCGAGTCATCCTGGTATCGCCTGATCCGGACGACCTGACCCTGCGCCAGGCGCGCGTGCTCGCCTCGGCTGACCGCGTCTACCACCGCCCCGACGTTCCGCCCGCGATCCTCGACCGCGCGCGCGCCGACGCCGCGCGGATCGCGTGCGACGCGGCCCCGCGTGAGCCCGGCCCCGGCCTGTCGGCCGACCTAGCGATGCGCGCATGAGCGGGTTCGCGTTTCGCATCACCGACGGCAAGGCGACGCGGATCGAGGTCAACGACGCGTTGAACTGCGATGCCGATCTCGTCTGGGTGCATCTGTCGACCAATGCCGAGCATGCGCAGAGCTGGCTGCGTGACGAGGCAAAGCTGCAGGACTATGTCGTCGACGCGCTGACCGCGACCGAGACGCGGCCGCGCTGCGAGGCGGTCGGCGACGGCGCGTTCCTCAATCTGCGCGGCCGCTCGGACGAGACGCTCGATACGTCGGACGTGCTCGCCTCGGTGCGGATCTGGGCAGAACGGGGCCACGCCTATTCGGTGACGCGCAAGCCGTTGATCGCGGTCGAAGAGGTCGTCCGGATGGTCGAGCACGGCGACATTCGCGATCCAGGCGACCTGATCGCGGCGTTCGCGACCGCGATCACCGCCGACCTCGATCCCGACGTGGCAGGGCTCGGCGACGAACTCGACGATTGCGAGGAACAGCTCGACGCCAACCGCGTGTTCGAACTGCGGCGCTCGGTCAGCAAGGTGCGGGTCGCCGCGATCGGCTATCGGCGCTTCCTCAACCCGCAGCGCGCGGCGCTCGAAAAGCTCGCGGCGTTGCCCGGCGACTGGCTTGCCAGCGACGACCGGCTGCACCTGTCCGCCGCCGCGGATCGCGCCGCGCGGATGGCCGAGGAGCTCGAATCGATCCGCGAACGCTCGGCGCTGATCCATGAAACGCTGACCGATCTGCGCGCCGAACAGCTCGACACGCGCGGGCTGATCATCTCGATCGCCGCGATGGTATTCTTGCCGTTGACGTTCATCACCGGTCTTTACGGCATGAACGTCGCCGACCTACCCTATGCGCAGGAGCCCTGGGCGTTCGACGCGATCTGCGGGGTCTGCGCCGCGCTGTCGGCGGGGGTGGTGATCTATTTCATGCAGCGGCACTGGTTCGGGCGGTAGGGTTACCCGCTGATGCTGCGCCAGGCCTTGGCGATCTCGTCCAAATTGTCCGCGGTGTCGCGGAACGGCGCGGGATCGTGACCTAGCGAGGCGTTGATGATCGTGGTGCGCGCGCCGGCGTAGAGCCGTGCCAGCGTGATTGCGACATCGCCGCCTTTCTCGAAATCGAGCCCGGCCTCGAGCGCGAACAGGATCGCGGTCGCGCGCGTGATGCGGTCGCTCTTGATCGCGTATTTGCGGTGTTCGGCGGCCCAGGCTGCGGCGCGCAAGGCGGCGACGAGTTCCTCGTAGAGCAATTGGGTGAGGCCGGCAGCGCTCGCGGTTGCAGAGCGGCCGACGATGTCAATCTGGCGATAGGTGGCGGCGGGGTCGCGCGTGAGCGTGGTGGCGTATTGCATCAATTGTCGCTCGAATTCCACGCGTCGATCTGCTGGGTCAGGAACGCCTGCGTGGATTTATACGCCGCCACCGCCGAATCCATCTTCGCAAACTGAGCGGTCATCCGCGTCTTGGTCGTCGCCGCGAGGTCGGCGGCCTTGGTCTGCGCATCGGCGATCGCGGACTGCGCGTCGGTCAGCCGCCGTGTCGACGCGTCAAGGCTGAGATCCTGATCCGACACCGAACTGGCGACGGTGGCCTGCTTGACGATCGCCGACAGCGCGCCGGCGATCCCGTCGTTGGTCGCCGCACCCTTGCCGTAAGCGAACAGCGCCTCGACCGCGTCGGGATATTTCGTGATCGCGGCGGCCAGCTTGGTCGAATCGACCGCCAGCGTGCCGTCGCGGCTGGTCGTCACGCCGAGATCGGCGAGCGTGCGCGGCGCGCCGGTCGTGGTCGGCGTCGCGAGCGTCGTCGTAGTCAGCTTCGCCAGGCTGCGCGCGATCGCGTTGACGGTCGAATCGGTCTTCAGCACGCCGGTGAACGGATCGATGTCCGTCGCGACGATCTTCTGCAGTTGGTTGAAGGTCGTGACGAAATCGTTGACCGCGGTGCTAAGCGAACTGGTCGGCGAGGTCGAGCCCAGCGTCACCGGAGTCGTCGAAACCGAGGCGAGGTCGAGCTTCACCCCGGTGATCAGGTCGCTGATGCTGTTGGTCGAACGATGGAAGGTCGCACCGTCGAGCGTCACGCTCGCGTCGCTTGCGCTGGTACCAATCGTCGTGCCGGTTGCGTTGCGGCCGACGTTCAGTGTCGACAGCTTCGCCCCGGTCGCGGTGGGGTCGGCGTCGTTACCGGTCAGCGTGAACGCCTGCATCGCACCGTTCGCGCCCTTGATGGTCAGCCGCGCGCCGATCCCGTCGGTGACCACGGTCGCGGTGATGCCAGCACCCGCGGCGTTGATCTTGGCGGCGATGCCGTCGAGCGTGGCGTCGCCTGTGCCGATCGCGATGCTGATCGCCGCGCCGCCGCGTGGCGTGAAGGTCGTCGTCGGCGGCGTCGTCGAACGGTCCGTCGTGTCGGCGCCGAACTGCAGCGACAGCGTGCCCGCGTTGAACGCGGTCGTGCGCGGGATCGGGGTGTTGGTCGTCGCCGCCTGTGCCGAGGCGAGCGCGTTGACGGTCAGCTGCCCGGTCAGCCCGGCGAGCTTCGCGCCCGACGTCGCGGTGACGGTGACGACGCTGGTGTTGGAGCTGGTCGGCTGGGTCGTCAGCGAGCCGCTCGTCACCAGCGACTTCAGCGCGGCATCGAAATTGGTCAGTTCGCTCTTCAGCGCGGAAACCGCCGAGATCTGCGCGGTGAGCGTATCCGCCTTGGCGGCGAGCTGGCTGTTCTTGACCGCGAACTGGGCGTCGACGAGCTGCTGGACCAGCGTCACGGTGTCGACGCCGGATCCGCTGCCAAGCGTCTTGACGATCGATGCAACCGTCGACGTCGCGGCGCTCGCCGTCGTCGCAGAGGTCGTGGCAGTCGTCGTCATGTCTGGACCCTTCGCGCGTTACTCCCGAGAACGGCTGAAAGCTCCGAATCTTTAGTCGCCTTTGACGCCGTTCTCATCGTATCGCGCGCCGGGCGGCACGACGACCGCCGGAAGCGGTGCGGTGCCGCCCATCTTGGTGTTGAGGCCGAACACGAACGCCAACACCGCGGCGATCGCGACGTACAGGTCGTCGCGCACCTCCTGATCCTCGCGGCTGGTGTAATAGACCGCGCGAGCGAGTTGGGGGTATTCCAGGACGGGCACGGCATATTCGGCGGCGAGCTCGCGGATTGCCAGCGCCGTCGCGCCGCGGCCCTTGGCGACGACGACGGGAACCTGGTCGCGGCCACGGTCATAGCGCAGCGCGACTGCGAAGTGGGTTGGGTTGGTTAGGACTACATGAGCTTCAGCTATCGCCTTGCGCGAGCCGCGGCGCAGGATTTCGCGTTGGCGTTGGCGCATTTGTCCCTTGGCTTCGGGCGAGCCCTCGCTCTCCTTGTGCTCGTCCTTCACCTCCTGTTTCGACATGCGCAGCTTGCCGAGGAGACGGAGGATCTGGACGGGCAGGTCGATGCCGGCGATCACGACGAGTCCCAGCGACATCGCGATCAGAATGCCGATGAAGGTACCGCTCAGGGCCTTCATCGCTTGCTGCAGGTCGGTCGCGACCAGGCCGATCGCCATGTGCTGCGCCTTCCACAGCGCCCAGGCACCGATTGCGGTGAGCAGCACGACCTTCAGCAGCGACTTGCCGAGTTCGATCCAGCCGGTGGGGCCTAGGATGCGTTTCAGCCCGGACGCTGGGTTCAGCCGGCTAGGCTTGGGCGCCCACAGCTTGGCGTTGAAGGTCGGCGAGCCGAGCGTGAGCTGGCTGAAGATCGCCGCAGCCATGCTGACGACCAACAGCGTTATGATCGACGGCGCGAGCTTCCAGCCAGCTTCTATCAGCGGGCGGAAGGGGGAAAAATCCTCGACATCGGCGCGGCCGAAACTGAAGCTCGCCGCCATCACCGCCTTGCACGCGGCCATCAGCGAGGGACCTGCGAACATCAGCCAGGCGACGCCCGCGAGCACGACGAACGCGGTCGAGAAATCCTTGGAGCGCAGGACATTGCCGTCCTCCGCCGCTTTCTTGCGCTTCTTGGGGGTTGGGGCTTCTGTCTTTTCGCCGAACTCATCCGCCATCAGCCGAACACCAGCCGTTCGGTCGCGGCCAGGCTCTCGCGGACGATGACGAGCATGTAATCGCCCATCGCCGGGAAGGCGATCGCCAGCGCCAGCACGCCGACCGCGAGGCTGGCGGGCAGGCCGATCGCGAACAGGTTGAGCGCGGGCGCGGCGCGCGAAATCATGCCGACGACGATGTTGAGGCTGAGCAGCAGGAAGCCGACGGGGAGCGCGAGCAGCAGGCCGGCGAGGAAGGTGTAGCCGCCGAAATAGGCGATTCCGCGCAGCCGGTCGGCGCCGAGCCAGGCGTTCCCGACCGGCATCGCGTCATAGCTGCGCACGATCATGTCGACGAGCATCAGGTGCCCGTCGACCGACAGGAACAGCAAAGTGAGCATGACCGAGAAGAACTGGCCGAGCGCGGGACTGGACTTGCCGTTCTGCGGGTCGATCGCGGAGGCGAAGCCGAGGCCCATCGATCCGCCGATGATCTCGGCTGCCACCATCGGCGCGGCGAAGCCGATCTGGAGGACGAAGCCCAAGGCGGCGCCGACCAGCGCTTCGGCGGCGATGGCGAGCATGGTGGCGACGGTGAAGATCTGCGCCGGCGGGGTGACCGGATGCGCGGCGAGCACGAGGAAGCCGATCGCGCCCGCCAGCGTGACGCGCACGGTGACGGGCACGCCGACCGCGCCGAACACCGGCGCGGCGGCGAACGCGGCGCCGACGCGGATCATGACGAAGATCAGCGCCCAGAGCTGCGGCTCGATCTCAAGGCCGAAGCCCAACACTACGCTTCCCCCCTCCCGCCTGCGAGTGCGGCGTCGGTCATGCCCCCGGCATGACCTGAACAGCACGGGGTGCTGTTCACGCCGCACTGGGTTGGGGGTGGGCTCGCGTTGTCGATGGCAGCTGACGCCGATGGCGCGAGCCCACCCCCGGCCCCTCCCGCGAGCGGGAGGGGAGAGAGCAGGCTCGTCATTTGACGAGGTCCGGGATGCGTTCGAAGATCGAGATCGTGAAGTCGCTGAGCAGCCCCAGGATCAGGCTCCCGAAGATCAGGATCGACACCGCGACCACGATCAGCTTCGGCACGAACGACAGCGTCGCCTCGTTGATCGACGTCGCCGCCTGGACCATGCCGACGATCAGCCCCGACACCAGCACCGGGATCAGGATCGGCGCGGAGGCGAGCGCCAGCACCCACATCGTCTGGTTGGCGATCGACAGGAAATATTGCGCGTCCATCTCAGGTGCCGAAGCTGCTGGCGAGGCTGCCCATCGTCAGCGCCCAACCGTCGACGAGCACGAACAGCAGCAGCTTGAACGGCAGCGAGATGATCGTCGGGCTGAGCATCATCATGCCCAGCGCCATCAGCACCGTCGCGACGACCAGATCGATGACGATGAACGGCAGGAAGATCAGGAAGCCGATCTGGAACGCGGTCTTGAGCTCGCTGGTGACGAAGGCGGGCAGCAGCACCGAGAAGGGGATGTCGTTGGCCGACGCATAGGGGCCCGACTTCGCCATCTGCGCGAACATCGTCACGTCCTTAGTCCGCGTCTGGCGCACCATGAAGGCGTGCAGCGGCACGCCGGCGGTGGTGATCATCTGCGTGCCGGCGAGCTGCCCTTGCGCATAGGGCTGGATCGCCTGCGTGTTGATCTGGTTGATCGTCGGCGCCATCACGAAGAACGACAGGAACAGCGAGAGCCCGATCAGCACCTGGTTGGGCGGGGTCTGCTGCAGCCCGAGCGCCTGGCGCAGGATCGACAGCACGATGATGATCCGCGTGAAGCTGGTCATCATCAGCAGGATCCCCGGCAGGATCGTCAGCAGCCCCATGATGATGAGGACCTGCAGCGACAGCGACAGCGAACCGCTCTGCCCCGTGCTGCCGGATTGCTGGCCACCGAGCTGGCCGATCGCGCGGTCAACCGCGTCGCCGACGCCGGGGGCGGGTGCCGCGGCGGGGGCGGCTTGCGCGAAGGCCGGCATCGCGATCAGCAGCGCGATCAGGACGGCGAGGACGATCCAGACGATCTTCGCCGCGCCGACACGCGAACGCGGGGTTGCCGCGTGGATTAGCGCCGGGCCGGTGCCGCGGCGCGTAACGGTGATGGTCATGCGTCGATCCGGTCGACCAAAGTCACGCCGCCGCGCGCGACCGATACCAAGAGCCGGCGACCCTCGAAATCGAGCACCGCGAGGCGCACGCCCGGCGAGATCATCATCGTTTCCTTGACCGCGATCAGCCGCGTCGTCGGCTTGCCGGGCATCCGCGCCTCGAACTTGCGCCACAGCACCAGGCATCCGATCATCAGCCCGCAGACGAGCGGCAACATGATCGCAAGCTTCAGGATATAGGACCACATCATCGCGGGATCAGCCGCGCTTGTCGGGGGTGACGAGCTCGGTCATCCGCACGCCGAACCGCTCGCCGACGGTGACGACTTCACCGCGGCCGATGAGCGTGCCGTTGACGAACACGTCGAGCAGTTCGTTGGCATCGCGGTCGAGCTCTATCACGCTCGATTCGCCCAGCGCCAGCAATTCGCGCAGCGTCAGCGAGGTCGAGCCGATCTCGACCGTCAGCTTGACGTCGACATCCTGGAGCAGCCGGAAATTGGCGGCGACCGCGCCGTCGACGGGGAATCCGCCGGTCATGTCGTTCATTGCATCTGTCCTTCGTCGATACGCGCGAATTGGGTGATCTGGATGGCGGCATGGCCGTTCGAGGTGCCGACGGTGCCCGCGCCGAGGCGGTCGTTGCCGACCATGATCGGCACCTCCGTGCCGAAGCTGATCGGGATGACGTCGCCGGGCTTGAGATTGAGCAGCAGCGAGAGCGGCACGACGGGTTCCGCGAGCACAGATCGGATCTCGAACCGCACGTTCATCGCCGCGCGCGTCAGGCCGGTCTGCCAGGCGGGGTCGGGCTCGGCGGCCTTGCCGACGACCTTTCCGGTCAGCGATGCACCGTGCGGCTTCAGCGCCGCGACCGAATAGAGCAGGTCGATGAAGATCGGCCGCGCATCGCCCGCAGCGATGCCGAAGCGCGTGACGATCACCGCATCCTCGCCGTCGATGTCGGCAAGCATCGCCGCGTTCGATTCGACGCGGCCGGGCGCGAAATCGATCTTGGCCAGCGGCTCCCAGGTGGCCTTCAACGGCCCCTCGATCATCGATCCGATCCGCGCGACCATCGCCTCGCCCGCGGGCGAGAATTCGCTGGGCAGCACGGCGGGGGCGGCACCGGTGCCGCCGAAGAACATGTCGAGCAGCTCGAGCACGAACTTGCCGTCCATCACGCACAGCGCCTGGCCGTGCGCGATTGAGCCTGCGGTGGTCATCGCCATCGGCAGCCACGCGGTCAGCCCGTCATGCCGTTCGGCGCGGTAGTCGGCGAAGCGCTGCACCACGAGCGGTTCGGCCCAGCAGCGGATTTCCGCGCGCAGCAGCGGTTCGAACACCCCGCGTATCCCACGCGCCAGGCGTGCGGACAGATGCTGCAGCGTGTGCAGGTCGCCGAACGGATTGAGCTTCGCCGGACCGAGCACACCCTGATGGGTCGCCGGTCGCCTGGGCCGCTCGCGCCGTTCGGGCGCCGTCATCGTTGCGGGGTCGTTAACCATGTGCTCACTGAACGACGAAACTGGTAAAGTAGACGTTACTAACCCCGCCGAATCCTTCCTTTTGCTTCATCGTATCGTTGATTGCCTTCACCAGCCGGGCCTGCAGCTTCTTTTTGCCCTCGCCGGTGAAGACGTCGTCCTCGTTGGTATCGCCCAACGCCATCAGGATCGCCGAGCGAATCGCGATGTCGTTGGTCTTCAGCCCGGCGATCACCGAATCGTCGTACGGCGTCGAGACCGCGATCCCGACCTGGACGAAATGCGACGAATTCTGCAGGTTGGCGGTGAAGTCCTTCTCCATCGCATAGTAATTGGACGCGTATTTGTCGCCGCCGGGGCCGGTGGCGGGGGCGATGCCGGCGCCGCCTTCATGACCTTCGCCGGCGGGCGCGTGCTTCTGCTCGCTCTTGGGGACCAGCTTGGGCCCGGTGTCGACCTTGGCATGGCCGCCGCCAATCAGCCCAGAATTGGCAGCATACAGCCCGCCGCCGATGCCGCCGCCGATCAGGACGATCGCGCCCACGCCGATCACGATCAGCTTGCCCATCTTGCCCTTCGTCTTGCCCGTCGTCTTGGGCGTCTCTTCGGTCTTGTCGCTCATGATCGGTCCTTATGCGATGCGAATGTCGTCGGGGGTCTGGGCCGCGCTCGGGGTCGGCGCGGCGGCGCGCTGCGGCTGCTGGCTCGGCGCGGGAGCTTGGCGTTGCTGGCTGCCGCCGTCCGCGCCGACCGAGGTCTGGCCGAGCGTGATCCCCCGCGACGCGGCGATGTCGGCGAGCTCCGTGCGGGCATTTTCCAGCAACGCCCGCGTCGCGCCCTGTTCGGCGGCGAAATGGACGTGCACCGCGTCGCCGTCGCGGCGCATCGTCACGTCGATCTGGCCGAGCGCGTCGGGGATCAGCCGGATCCGCGTATTGCTGGCGTTGGCGTCGTCACGCAGTTGCTCGATACGATCGATCATCCGGTGCGGGAAATCGCCTTGGCGCGCGTCGAGCGGCGCCTGCTGCACGTCGCCGGTCGCCGCCACCGCATGACGCTGCGGTTCGAGCCCGACCGCCCCGATCGACATGGGCCCCGCGTTGGCCGTCTCGCGGCGGGGTGCGGCATCGGCGTCGTTGCCGACCGCTGCGCGGATCGCTGCGCTGAACACGTGCGCGGCCGGGGCTGCGCCGCGCGGGACGACGTCGGGAACGGCGGGCACGGCGAAGGCATCGACCGTCACGGCGTCCGGCATCGCGTCGGGTAGTGGTGTATCGGCAGTTTCGAGCTTCGCCGCGTCGATCGCGGGCGCGTCGACGGCAACGGCCGAGACGAGTTCCAGCATCGGCGCGACGAGGGTCGGGGCGGCAGCAAGAACCATCGCCGGCGTTGCGGCACCGAGGGACTGTGTCTCGGCAACGGTAGGCGGCGGTGCCGGCTGCGCGATCGGCGGCAGCTGCGCGAGCCAGGCAAGCGCCGGCGGGGCAGCGGCATCCGGCAACGGTTTGCCGTCGGCGGCAGGATCGTCGTTGCCGGGCTGGTTGGCCGCTGCCGGCGGGGCATCGTCCGCGCCCGCGTCTAGAAACGCGGCGAGCGATTGCCGGAAGCGGCCCGCGCCTTCGCTGCGCCGTGGGTCGGCGGGGCGATCGGGCGTTGCGGGGGACCGGGATGCGGTCGCGGACTGGATCATGCGGCGGGTCTCGACGAGGGTATCGTGGTCAGCTCAGCAAGGATCGTGCCGAATCTTTCGGATCGGCGGGGTTTCCTCCAGGCCGCGGATCGCCTTCAGCACGGCGTCCGCATCGGCGCGCGCCATCAGCTGTTCGACCGCGCTCTGGTCGCGCTTGGCGGCGCGCGTCGCCTCGGTCGCGCGGTTGGCCATGTATTCGGCGGATTGCAGCCGATCGCGCGCCGCGGCGGCGGACTGGTGGAGGCGACCGCGGAAATGCGCCGCGGCGGCGAGCGACACGCCCGCCCCGGTCTCGGTGGTCGGCGCGATCGCCGCGGCCAAGTCGGCAATGCGTCGGCCGAGTTCGGCTTCGCTGGTGAGTTTGTCGTGCGCGCGCGCTTCGTCGGCACGGATCAGGTTCAATTGCAGCGTCCGCACGCGGTGGATGCGGGCGAGGACCTTCTTATCCATCGCCGAACACGCCGGTCAGCTCGGCGACCGCGTCATGCATCGGGACGATCGCGTCGGCATCCTGGCGGATGAACTCCATCACCGCGGGGTGGCACGCGATCGCTGCATCGATCGCCGGATCGGCACCGGGACGATAGGCGCCCATCAGAACGAGATCGCGATTCTGTTCGTAGGTTGCGAGATGTCGGCGCAGCACGCGCGCGGCGCGTGCATGGTCGGGGCCGACGATGTCGGTCATCACGCGGCTGACCGAAGGACCGATGTCGATCGCGGGGTACACGCCCTGTTCGGCGAGCGCGCGGCTGAGCACGATATGGCCGTCGAGGATCGAGCGCGCCGAATCCACCACCGGATCGTTGCCGTCGTCGCCGTCCGCCAGCACGGTGTAGATCGCGGTGATCGACCCGCCGCTGTGCACGTCGACCCCGGCGCGTTCGATGATGTTGGGCAGCATCGCGATCGCCGACGGCGGATAGCCGCGCGCCGAGGCCGGTTCCCCGAGTGCGAGGCCGATCTCGCGGCCGGCATGCGCGACGCGGGTCAGGCTGTCCATGATCAGCAGCACCTGCTTGCCCTCGGCGCGGAACGCCTCGGCGATCGCGGTGGCCCGCAACGCACCGCGAATGCGCAGCACGGGGGAATGATTGGCGGGGACGGCGACGACGACCGCACGCTTGCGCGCTTCGCCGGCGACCTTGGTCTCGAGGAAGTCGGCGACTTCGCGTGAGCGCTCGCCGATCAGGCCGATGACGATGACTTCGGCCTGCGCGGCGCGGACGATCATGCCGAGCAGCACCGACTTGCCGACGCCCGAGCCGGCCATGATGCCGATGCGCTGGCCCTGGCCGACGGTCAGCAGGCCGTTGATCGCGCGCACCCCGACATCGAGCGGCACGCGCACGCGACCGCGGTCCAGCGGGCTCTGCAGCTTGCCCGCGAGCGGCCAGCGCCCGGCGCCGCGGATCGGACCCAGCCCGTCGATCGGCTTGCCCGCCCCGTCGACGACGCGGCCGAGCAGACTGGCCCCGACTTCGGCTTCGCCGGGCGCGCCGATCGGGCGCACGGGTGCGCGCGGCAGCAAGGCCGCCGGGCCGCCGAGGTTCATCAGCAGCGTGCGGCCGTTGCGGAACCCGATGACTTCCGCTTCGACCTTAGCGTCGCCCGCGCCGCCGACCATGCAGACGGTGCCGACGGGCAAAGTGAGCCCGACCGCCTCCATCAGAAGCCCGTCGAACGAGGCCAGCCGTCCCGACACCTTCGGTGCGGGGGTGAAGTCTGCCATGCCCAGTGTTTCGAGATAGTCGGCCGTGAACCGGTTCAGCATATCGGCGGCACCGAAACCCGGTCCATCGCCAGCGTCAGCTGTTCCAGCCATAACTCCGGCCCGTCCTCGACGATCGTCGAGGCGGATTCGAGAACGAAGCTGCCGCGTTCGAGTCCGGGGTCGCCAACCGCGAAGATCGCCGTCGGCAGATGCCCTTCGAGCAACGCCACGTCGTCGGGATGGACGCGCAGCAGCGCCGATTCGGTCTTGTCGGCGAGCAGGTCGCTCGCGGTCGTGATCCGGCTGGCCAGCAGTTCGGGGGAGATGCCGACTTCGCCGACCAGCTTGCCGACCAGGCTCATCACGGTCTGGCGCAGCTGCTCGGCAATGCGTTCGCGGTCGATGCGACCGCCCGATCCGATCGCCTCCGCGATCGCAGCGCCGAATGCGCGATCACGATCGACCTCCGCCCGCGCGGCCTCGGCGGCGGCGGCCAGACCCTCGGCATAGCCTGCGGCATGCGCGGCGGTGAGCGGGTCGATGAACGGCGTCTGCGCGGCCGCGGCATCGAGCGGGTTCCAGCCCGCGGTCGGGTTCGCATCCGGGTCGGCCGGGCTGAAATGCTTTGGCCCGCCGCTCTGCTTGAACGCCATCGGCCCGCGCGCGGCCGCGCGCTGACGCAGGTCCGCCGGCGCGAAGGCGGACGGCATCGCGCAAGCCGCGCGCATGGCCAGCGCGGCAGCATCGTGACGCGCGGCGATTCCCGCTACGAAATCAGACATAGTCGTCGTCGCCCCCGCCCATTTGGATCGTGCCGTCCTTGGCGAGCGCGCGCGCGATCTGGATGATCGTCTTCTGCGCCTCGAGCACTTCGGCCAAGCGCATCGGACCGCGTGCTTCCATCTCGTCGCGGATACCGTCCGCGGCGCGCGCGGACATGCAGCCTAGGAACCGGGCACGCGCAGACTCGTCGAGGCCCTTCAGCGCCTTGGTCAGGATTTCCCCGTCAATGTTGCGAATCAGCGCGCCCAGGTTCTTGTCGTCGAGCGACAGCAGGTTGTCGAAGACGAACATCGCCTCCTCGATCGCCTTGGCGACGTCCTTGTCGATCTTGAACAGCTTCGGCATCACCCGCTGCTCGGTCACCTTGCGCGCGCCCTGCAGGATCTTTGCGGCCTCGCGCGTGCCGCCGAGAGTCACGCCGGCACCGCCCGATGGACGGGCGCTGCGGTTGCCGAGCAGTCCTTTCAGCGTATCGACGGCTTCGGGGGTGATCGGTCCCAGCCGCGCGATCCGGTGCAGGATATCGGGCTGCGCTGCGTCGGGCATCAGTTCGAGCACCTGGCCGGCGATCGCCGGATCCAGGTTGGCGATCAGCACCGCCGCGATCTGCGGGTGTTCCTTCTCTATCATCGCCGCGATCTCGCTGGTATCGAGCCAGTCGAGCAGTTCGAGTTCGCACGCCGCCTCGGGCGGGGTGATCCGCGCGAGCACGCTTTCGGCCTTTTCGCGGCCGAGCGCGCGGTTCATCACCGCCTCGATCTTGGGGCGGGGGTCGAAGCCGATCGCGGTCCGCTCGCGCGCATGGCCAACGAAATGGTCGAGCACGTTTTCGACCTCGACCTCGCTGACGTCCGCGACCGCGAACATCGCCTTGCCGAGCTGGCGGACTTCCTCAGGATCGAGCTTTTGCAGGATCGCCGCCGCTTCCTCTTCGCCGACGAGCATCATCAGCACCGCGGCGCGTTCGACGCCGGTATAGACGCGCGGCGGTTCCGCGATCGCGAGGTTCACTTGGTGTCCGCCCTGATCATGTCGCGCACCGCCAGCGCCGCGCGGGTCGGGTTGTCACGGGTGAAACCGCGGACCGCACCGATCCGCTCGTCATAGCCGCGGCTGTTCTCGAGCTGGTCGAGGCTGACGACGGGTGAGGTGGCGATATCGGACGGCGTACCGGCGATCGGCTGACCGAGCGCGGGGCGATCGGTGGCGGCATCGTCGCGCTTCTTCATCAGCGCCTTCGCCATTGGCCGGACGCCGAGCAGCAGCACGAGTAGGGCGATCAGGATCGCGGTGACGTTGCGGGCTACGATCGGTAGCCAGCCGGCATCGTACCAGGCTTGCTTGTCGACCGCGATGTCGGCGCCCGCGAACTTGCGGCTGATCACCGTGACGTTGTCGTTGCGCGCGGGGTCGAAACCGACCGCGCTTTTGACCAGTTCGGTGACCTGATTGATCTCCATCGCGGTACGGCGACCCTTTTCGGGATCGCGCAGCAGTACCGCGACCGACAGCCGCTTGACCCCGCCAGGTGCGGCGTGGGTGACCGAGACTTCCTTGCCCAGGTCGTACGCGCGCTGGAAACTGTCGCTCTGCTTCATCGGCTCGCTTGGCGTACCGGCGGCCGGCAGTGGGGCGCCGCTGGCACCGCTCGCCGCTTGTGGCGACTGCATCGTGCTGGCGGCGGGCGGGGTGTTCGACAGCGCGCCGGGTATTCCCCCGGTGGTGCCGCCATCTTTCTGGTTGCCCGTCCACGAGCCTGTTTCGGCGCGCAGCACGCCAGGGGCGTCGTATTTCTCGCGCGTCGCCTGGGTCTCGTTCAGGTCGACATCGGCCTGCACTTCGGCGGTGAAATTGCCCGCGCCGATCAGCGGGGTCAGCAGCTGGATCAGCTGGGTGCGGTATTTGTCCTCGACGCGGCGCTGGAATTCGATGCGCTGGTCGTTGCCGGTGTCGCCCGCGCCGCCGCCCGCCTTCGTGAGAAGCGCGCCCATCTGGTCGACGATCGTGACG
The DNA here is from genome assembly GCF_036663615.1 of Sphingomonas rhamnosi. Taxonomy (NCBI): domain Bacteria; kingdom Pseudomonadati; phylum Pseudomonadota; class Alphaproteobacteria; order Sphingomonadales; family Sphingomonadaceae; genus Sphingomonas; species Sphingomonas rhamnosi. The sequence continues at coordinate 505,780 of NZ_JAXOJJ010000001.1, read as the reverse complement.
CTGTCGGGCTTCATCCCCGGCACCGACGATGCGGTGAGGTTGATGATCGAATTGACCTGCGCGTCGCTGAGCGATCGCCCGCCCTGCAGCTTCAGGATTACCGACGCCGACGGGCTCGCATTGTCGCGCACGAACACCGACGCTTCTGGCACGGCGAGATGCACCCGCGCCTCCGCGACCGCGTCGATCTCCTCGATCGACTTGGCGAGCTCGGTCTCCCGCGCTTGGCGCAGGCGTTCGCCTTCGACCGCGCGGCTGACACCCATCGGCAATTGGTCGAGGATCGCGTAACCGCCGGGCGCCGCCTTGGGCAGGCCCTGGCCGGCGAGCAGCAGCCGCGCCTTCGAATAATCTTCTTCGTTGACGGTCAGCGCGCCGGTCGAATCGTCGATGTGGCTCGTGATGCTGGCCTGCGTCAGCGCGGCGGTGACCGAGGCCTTGTCGGCATCGGGGAGCCCCGTGAACAGCGTCTTCTGCGTCGGCGTCGACATCGTCGCCCAGGCGAGCGCGGCGGCGCCGATCAGGCCGATCATCATCGTCATCGGCAGCGAGCGGCGCACGATCGGCTGGTCGAGCACGGTCTTGATCTGGCGCAGCGGGTTCGCGAACCGATCCGGCAGGACGGGGGTGGTGGTCAGAGCGTTCATCGCATTACACCGGCATGCTCATGATGTCCTTGTAGGCGGACAGCAATTTATTGCGGACCTGCAGCGTCGCCTCGAAGCCGACGCTGGCCTGCTGGCGGGCGAGCATCACTTTCGCGATGTCGACCGTTTCGCCGCGCTCATAGCTTTCACTGAGCTTGGCGGCCTGGGTCTGACCCTCGTTGACCGATTTCAGCGCGTCGCCGAGCGTGTTGGCGAAGCTGGTCGGTCCCGTCGATGCGGGCGTCGATGCGCCGGCCGAAGCATTGGCGCGGGTCAGCGCCTCGTTGCGTTCCAGGATCTGCGCGCGAAGCTGCATCACCCGGTCAACGCTCATCGCGCCGCCCACGCCGCCCCCAATTCCGGCGATGCTCATGCCGAGACTGCGCGCGTGATGTCTTCACCCTGCTCGCGCGCCTTGGCGAGGCGATAGCGCAGCGTGCGTTCGGAAATGCCTAGCCGCCGTGCGGTCTCGATCCGGCTGCCCCCGCAGGCGGCGAGCGTCTCGCGGATCGCGGCGAACTCGCTCATCTGGACGATGTTGCCCAAGGTCCCGGGGGGCGTCTCGGGCTCGTTCGAGTCCGCAACCACGCGCAGGATCGGGGCGGGCGTCACCGCGCGGTCGAACACGACGTGCCCGGCGTCGATCGTGTCGCCGGCCGCGAACAGCAACGCGCGCTGGATGACGTTTTCCAGCTCGCGGACGTTGCCAGGCCAGTCGTGGCGGGTCAGCGCGTCGATTGCCTCGGCGGTCGGCCAGGGGATCGCGTTACGCTTGCCGGCATGGCGCAGGATCATCGTCGCGGCGAGCGCGGGGATGTCCTGGCGTCGTTCGGCGAGCCGTTTGGTGGTCAGCGGGAACACCGCGAGGCGGTAATAGAGATCCGATCGGAACCGCCCGGCGGCGACCTCGTCCTGCAGGTCGCGGTTCGCGCAGGCGATGACGCGGACGTCGATCGCCTGCGGTACCGACGCGCCGATCGGCACGACTTCGCGCTCCTGCAACACGCGCAGCAGCTTGGCCTGCAACTGGATCGGCATCTCGGCAATCTCGTCGAGCAGGATCGTGCCCCCGTCCGCGGCGCGGAAGAAGCCTTCGCCGCCCGACGAGGCACCGGTGAAGGCGCCCTTCTGGTGGCCGAACAGCAAGGCTTCGAGCATCGTCTCGGGCAGTGCTGCGCAATTGATCGCGATGAACGGCTTGCCCGCGCGCGTCGAGCTGTTGTGGATCGTGCGCGCCAGCACTTCCTTGCCGGTGCCGGTCGGGCCGTTGATCAACACGGTGATGTCCGACGCCGCGACGCGCTCGGCGAGCGCCAGCAGCGCGAGGCTCTCGGGATCGGCAGCGGTCGGCAGATCGGGGCCGGCGAGCAGCGCGCGTGCAAAGCCGTTGCCGACCGCTGAATCGGCGGGGCCATAGGCAAGTCGTGCGGGCTGGCCGTCACGCGCCGGGACGACCAGGCATCCGGTTTCGCCGATGATCATCGTCCGCTGCGGCTCCGCGACCTCCTCGCCATCGCCGATCAGAAGATAATCGGACGATTCGCAAGTATCACCGTCGATTTTGACGCTGACCCCTTGGGCCCGCAAAGAAGAGAGGAGTGCGTATTTACGCTTGAGCACAGATTGTGACGCATGAATCGAACGCATTAAGGCCCCCCTTGTCGATCGTGTAAATACGATGGGGTGGTAAACGGCGGGTTAATCTGCCGGTCGGCCGGCAACATTTTTCCGGGCGCGCGTGCCGCGTGCATCGCGCGCGCACGAAATCGGTACTCTGCATGCATGTAAACCGGCAAAACCGGCAACGACCGGCAAAAAATGTCGCATTGCCGGCTAAATCCTGCCGGTTGCCGGCCGTTACTGCATTCAGCGGCTCGGTTCCAAAGCGGAAACGGGGGGACCGCAGAGCTAGATGGAGATCTGACATGACCGTTATCGCAAGCAACATCAGCGCCTTGCGCGCTTCGAACGCCTCCACCAGCGCGCAGATGTCGCTGTCGACCTCGATGCAGCGCCTCTCGACCGGCGTGCGCATCAACAGCGCCAAGGACGACGCCGCCGGCCTCGCCATCAGCGCGTCGATGACGTCGCAGATCAAGGGCATGAACCAGGGCATCCGCAACGCCAACGACGGCATCTCGATGGCGCAGACCGCCGAAGGCGCACTCGACGAGGTCACCAACAACCTGCAGCGCATGCGCGAACTCGAAGTGCAGAAGACCAACGGCACCTATTCGTCTGCCGACGTCGCCAACATCAAGTCCGAGCAGGACGCACTGGCTCAGCAGATCGCCAACGTGCTGACCAACACCAAGTTCAACGGCACCGCGCTGTTCTCGGGGACCGGCACCGACGGGGTCAACGCGCTCAAGGTCACGGTCCAGGCCGGTGCGGACACCGCGGACGCAATCAAGCTTGATCTGGGCTCGAACCTGCTGAAGAGCACGGCAATGACGGCCATCATCAATCCGCCGGTGGCTGACGATGCGGCGACGGCGGGGACCGACGAAACCGTAGCGGCGAGCGTGAAGGCGGCGACCCTGACGCAGTACGACTCGGCGATCGCGTCGATCACAAACCGCCGTGCCAGCCTCGGCGCGACGCAGAACCAGCTGCAGTCGGCGGTCAACAACTTGACCAGCAACTCGACCAACCTGTCGGACGCGCGCAGCCGCATCCAGGACACCGATTACTCGGCGGAGACGACCGCGCTGGCCAAGGCGCAGATCCTCTCGCAGGCATCGACCGCGATGCTGAGCCAGGCGAACCAGAGCACGCAGAGTGTCCTGAAGCTCCTCCAGTAATCCACGCCAGGCTCCGGCGCCGGTCCCCCCCCAAGGGTGCCGGAGCCGCCCCTCCCGCCGAGAGAACGGTGGGCGAGCGGTGAGGTCCCCGGCGGTCATGCGCCGGGGATTTCGCGCATGCGACGATCGTGTTCGATATTTTCGCTAAATGTCCGTCCCGTCCGGCCGTTATGGCTGGTGGCGGCTCGTCCTTCGCCTTGGGGGCGCCGGGGAGTGCGCCGTGATGGAGTCCGGACATGACGGTAATCAATAGTAATTTGAGCGCGTTGCGCGCGTCGAATGCCTCGACCACCGCGCAGATGGGGCTTTCGACCTCGATGCAGCGCCTGTCGACCGGCAAGCGCATCAACAGCGCGAAGGACGACGCCGCCGGCCTCGCGATCAGCGCGTCGATGACCTCGCAGGTCTCGGGCATGAACCAGGGCATCCGCAACGCGAACGACGGCATCTCGATGGCGCAGACCGCCGAAGGCGCGCTCGACGAAGTGACCAACAATCTGCAGCGGATGCGCGAGCTCGAGGTGCAGAAGACCAACGGCACCTATTCGGCGACCGACATTTCCAACATCAGTGCCGAACAGAATGCGCTGGCCACGCAGATCACGAATGTTCTCACCAACACCAAGTTCAACGGCCAGCCGCTGTTTACCGGTACGGCCGGCGCGGCGGGGATCGTTTTCATCCAGGCGGGTGCCAACACCTCCGACAAGATCTCCATGAATCTCGGCGGCAACCTGCTGACCGACGGCGTTCAGGGCGTCATCAGCGGCGGCGCGACGCCGACCGCGATCGCGACGACGCTCGAGGATTACGACACGGCGATCGCCAATGTCGTCAACCGTCGCTCGAGCCTCGGCGCGACGCAGAACCAGCTGCAGTCGGCGGTCAACAACCTGACCAGCAACGCGACCAACCTGGCGGATGCGCGCAGCCGGATCGAGGACACCGACTATTCGGCCGAGACCACCGCGCTCGCCAAGGCCCAGATCCTGTCGCAGGCCTCGACCGCGATGCTCAGCCAGGCGAACCAGAGCACGCAGAGCGTGCTGAAGCTGCTCGGCCAGTAATTCCCGAATAAGTCCCGGCACCGCGCCCCCAACCTGGGGTGCCGGGCCGACCGGACCTGGTTTGGTCGAGCGAACCCTCGGCGGCGCAAGCTGCCGGGGGTTTCGTGTGTTTGGGGGAGGGCGGGGCGGTAAAGCAGCCGGTCGTCTTGTGTCCAATAGTGGACATTGCGAAGATCCACGGCATCGGCATATCTGACCCTATGATGATGCAGGAGCAGACTCCTTTCAGATTTTCTGAGCAAGGAGCAGAGCACTTCCCAGGTGCGATAGCTGATAGCTTAGCTGATTTACGGGCAGCGCTCGTCCACCTACCTTCGGAGCGTGCCGGTGTTCGCATATGCGGCATTGAGGCACTACGGCCGTTTCTGGCCTGCGATGGCGCAATTGGCTCAATCGCAGCGAATGTTCTGGGACCAAAGTGCCGTGCAGTAAGAGCGATATTCTTCGACAAGACCGCTGAAACGAACTGGTCGCTTGCTTGGCATCAGGACCGCACCATTTGCGTGAAGCGACGTATCGACGTGAATGGCTTTGGCCCTTGGACAACAAAGGGCGGGATGCAGCACGTCTCTCTACCGTTCGATCTGCTCACGCGCATGGTCACTTTGCGCGCTCACCTCGACGATGTTCCCGTGACCAATGCCCCGCTTATAATAGCGCCCGGCTCGCATGCTAAAGGGCGTGTTCCCATCGACGCGATCGAACAGGTGGTTGGCCGATGTGGCACGCAGGTCTGCATCGCTAATGCTGGCGACGTGTGGCTCTATGCAACGCCGATTTTACATGCCTCTGAAGCGGCCAGTCGTCCGGCGCATCGACGCGTGCTTCAGATCGACTTCGCTGCTGACGAGCTGCCCGGTGGCTTGGAGTGGCTCGGGGTCTAACGTCCGCTTTCCACCCAGTTTCCGTCATCCTGACGGAAGTCAGGATCCAGGGTTTCGGGCGGTACCGTTCGTGGCTCTGGATCCCGGATCAAGTCCCGGATGATGGGTGGGGTATGTCCGTCCATCCGGAAGGGGCGTTGGCGGTTGTGCGCGTGGCGTTTTGGACACCACCGCGCCAGTCCTCAGCGCTGGCTTGCGAGCGCCTTCTTCAGCGACTCATACGCCTGCTTCTTGATCTGGCAGACGCGCGCGGCGCCGACGCCGAGGACCTGGCCGATCTCCTCGAGGTTGAGTTCGTCGACATAATACATCTGGATCACCTGCGCGGCGCGCGTCGGCAGCGCGGCGATCGCGGCGATCAGCGCGTCGCGCATTTCTGAATCCGCGAGTTGGTCGAACGCGCTGGGCGTGTCGTCGGCGAACCAGGGGAGGTCGTCGGCGTAGAGGTCGTCGACCGATTCGAAGCGGATCGCATCGGCGCTCGCATAGTCCGCGCGCAGCTTCTCGATCGAAACGCCGAGCGTGTCCGCCAGCATCGCCTCGGTCGGGGCCTGGCCGCTTGGGCCGGTCAGCGCCTTGACTGCCGCGGCATAGGCACGACGGCGGCGCATTGCGCCGCGGGTCGTCGTGGCCTGACGGCGCAACTCGTCGATCATCGATCCGCGCAGGCGCTGCGCGACATATTGGCGGAAGGTGGCGCCGCCGCGATCCTCGAACGTCGCCGCAGCCTCGACCAGCGCGACCAGCCCGACCTGGACCAGATCGTCGACCTCGACCAGATTGCTCATGCTGCCATGCACGTGCCACGCGATCCGGCGGACCAACGGCAGATGCTCGCGGATCAGCGCGTTGGGGTCACCGCCTGGGCGCTGGCCCGGGCGATAGGTGAGCGGCTGCCCGATGAAGGCGGGGATTGGCGCCGGAAGCGGGACGGGTGTCGCGTTCGTGAACGCGGCTTGCATCGGCATCGCGCTCATGCCGCGAGCGCCATCGGCGTGCCGATCACCGCGACGACCTCGACCGCCTTCTCCTCGGGCACCTCGAAGAAGCTCATCACCGGCGTGTCGGGCAGGCAGGTCTTCACCAGCTTGCGGATCGCGACGCGGATCGCGGGCTGGACGACCAGCGCGAACGGCTTCGCGTCGGCGATCAGCGGTTGCGCGGCGCGTTGCAGCGCCTCGACGATGCGGCGGCCGAGATCGGGTTCGATGACGTGGCGGCGCGCGGTGTCGGCGCGCGCCGCCTGGCCGAGCAGTCCTTCGAGCTGGCCCTCCAACGTCATCACGCGCAACGGCTCGCGCACGCCGCACAGTTTCTGGATGATCAGCGCGCCGAGCTGCGGACGGATCAGCTCGACGATCTCGTCGGCATCCTGCGTCTTCTGCGCGGCGACCGCGATCGCCGACGCGATCCGGCGGAACTCCTTGAGCGGAACATTCTCCACGAGCAGGCCCTTTAGAACTTGAGTGAGGGTGGTGAGGGGCAATGGCGCCAGCGACGCGACGAGCTGCGCCGCGTGCTCCTTCAGTCCGTCGAGCAGCGCCTGGACTTCGTCCGAGCCGAGCAGGTCGGCGGCGTTCTGGCCGAGCGCATGGTTGAGGTGAGTCGCGACGACGGTGCCGGGGTCGACCACCAGATAGCCCGCGCCGGTCGCGGCGTCGGCGTCGCCCGGCGCGATCCAGGTGGCGTCGAGGCCGAACGTCGGGTCCTTCGCCTTCTTGCCGTACAGGTCGCCGAACGCGGTGCCGGTATCGAGCGCGAGCATCTCGTCGGGCGACACCACGTCCTCGCCGACAACGACGCCGTTGACGAGGATGCGATAGATGTGTGGCGGCAGGTTGATGTCGTCGCGGATCCGCACCTGCGGGACGACGAAGCCGAGTTCCTTCGACAGCTGGCGGCGGACGCCGGTGACGCGGCCCATCAAAGGCGCGCCGCGGCGCTCGTCGACCAGCGGCACCAGGCCGTAGCCGATATCGATGTTGATCTGCATCGCATCGCTGACCTCGTCCCAACCGATCCGCGAGGGATCGACCGGCTCCACGACGGCGACGGGCGCGAGCACTGGCCGCGCGGCGATCTGGCGCAGCTTCCACGCGGCGAAGCCGGCGAGCGCGGCCATTGGGAGGATCACGAAATGCGGCATGCCCGGCATCAGCCCGAGCAGCCCGAGGATGACGGCGACCGGAGTCCAGGTACGAGGGCTGCCGAACTGGCTGCCGATCTGGCCGGCGAGATCGTGTGTCGAGGTGACGCGCGTGACGATCGCGGCGGCGGCGATCGACAACATCAGCGAAGGCAACTGCGCGACCAGCGCGTCGCCGATCGCGAGCAGCACATAGTTGTGTGCGGCGTCGCCGATCGACATGCCGTGTTTGACAGGCCCCAGGATCAGCCCGCCGACGATGTTGGTGGCGAGGATCAGCAGGCCGGCGACCGCATCCCCCTTCACGAACTTCGACGAACCGTCCATCGATCCGTAGAATTCGGCCTCGGTCGCGGTGTCGATGCGGCGCTGCTTGGCTTCGTCGGGGGTGATCAGTCCGGCGTTGAGGTCGGCGTCGATCGCCATCTGCTTGCCGGGCAGCGCGTCGAGCGTGAAGCGCGCGGACACTTCGGAGACGCGTCCGGCGCCCTTGGTGACGACGATCAGGTTGATGATGATCAGGATCGAGAAGACGAACAGCCCGACGATATAGTCGCCGCCGATCAGGAAGGTGCCGAACGCCTCGATGACGTGGCCGGCCGCGGCTTCGCCTTCGTGGCCATGGACCAGCACGACGCGGGTGGAGGCGACATTGAGGCCGAGGCGGAACAAAGTCGCGAATAGCAGCACGGTCGGGAAGGCGGAGAAGTCGAGCGGCTTCTGCGCGTTTAGCGACACCATCAGCACCGCCAGGCTGATCGCGATGTTGGCGATGAAGAACACGTCGAGCATCGCCGCCGGGATCGGCACGACCATCAGCACGACGAGCAGCAGGATCGCGATCGGCAGCGCGGAGGCGCGCAGGTTGGGGAGGATCTTCACTGGATCAGCCCCCCATGCTCGCGAGCATCATGTACGCGAGCCGCGCGGTGTCCGGGGTCGGGCGCATCAGATTGGCCGCGGTCTGCTGTGGCGTGGCGCCGGTCCTGAACTTGCCGAGCGCGGCGCTGGCCCAGGCCATCGCGTCGTGCGTGCTCTCGTTGCCGCCGGCGATGACGGTCGCATCGTCCATATCGAAGCTGCGTGCGGCCATCATGTTTGCGGCGGCGGTTTCCGTCACGGTGCCGCTATCGCCGGCGCCCGCGCCGAGCTTCGCGGCGAAGCGGGAATAGACATCGGACAGCGAGCGCGGCTGGCCGTTCGACGCGTAGAACACCCCGCGGTTGGCACCGGCGGCGGCCGGGAAGAGGGCGGCGGCGGACTGGCCGGGCGACGATTGCAGCGCACCGAGAAACTTCTTCGCGCCGCCAAGGCCCAGGAAATGCGCCATGTAGAGGTCGGTACCGGTCGCGGGGCGCCCCAGCGTGGTCTCCAGCGCGGTCTTGTTGTCGGACGCGTGTTCGGCGGCCATCAGCGAGGCGGCGTCGGGATTGTTGCGCAGCGCCAGGATCGCCTGCCGCATCGCCGGGTCGGCGACGGTCGGTCTGCCGTTGGTGGTCGTGATCGCGTTCGCCGCCCAGCCGAGGCCGTGCTCGGCGCCGTGCTGCTTGACGACCGACAGCCAGCTGCGCTCGATGAACTGGTACAGCCCCGATGCCGACGAGGTCGCGGCGCGGGCGTTGGTCTGGAGCCCGGATTCGAGCTTCGCCTGGCCGAGCAGGTACGAGAAATCGATTCCGGTCTTGCTGCTCGCGGCGGCGATCGCCGACTGGACGCGGCTGGTGGTGATCGGAGAAACGGTCATGTGCGCAGATTGAGCCCCTGTTCGGGACGGCAATCAGCAAGGAGCGTGCCAGTTGGTTTGCGGGAGCCCGGTGCCCTCAGGCGTAGGCGCCGGCGGCACTCCGGCCATAGCCGCTGGCGGCAGAACCGGTCAGCATTTGCAGGCGGCGGCGGACATTTGCCGCCATCAAATTGGTGTAGATACGGCACGTCTCGTTGAGGCGGTTGGCCTCGTCGGCGAGCTCGCGGATGTCGGGGCCGGCCGGGCCGCCGCCCGCCGCGGCGACCGCCTCGATCGCGATAAGCTTGTCGCGCGTCGCACGCTCGAGTGCGGCGACGTCGTTCGATTTCAGTGCGGCGATCTCGACGTGGAGCAGATCGATCACGCGGATCAGGGCGTCACGCCGGGTCATTGGTCAAATTCCATTCGAGGCGCGATGCGATGAGGCTGTCGGCGATCCGCGCCGGCATGATCGGGTAGCGACCGTCCTTGATCGCTTGCTTGATCTGGGCGACGCGGTCGCTGTCGACCGGCGGCGTCGCGGCCATCTCCGCGGCGAGCGTGGCTACGCCGGCGGGGCCAGCGGCGCCGATCGATGCGCCGGGCGTCGCGGATAGCGTGGCGGTGGCGGTGGCGGGGGCGGGGGTGTCGATGACGGCACGACGCGTCTGCGCTGCTCCCGTCATCAGCCTTGCTCCGATCGCTTCTACCATGCCCGCACCTTTCGGATGACCTCGACACGAGTAGGAACGGCCGGCGCGGCGGAAACTTTAGGGGTTTACTGGCCCCAACCGGGCAGAGTCGCGCGACCACTCGCCAGCGCGATCGCCTGCACCGGGGTGCGCGTATCGTCGACCTTGACCAGGAACCGCGCACCGACCGCGGCGTCGCCCATCGCGATCCCTTCGCGCGAGATCGCGAAGCCTTCGGATGCGGCCTCGATCACCACCGGATCGCCGCGTTTGATCACCGGCGGGGCCTTCGCGGCCAAGCTGGCGACGGCGGCCACCGGAGCGGCACCGAGCGGCGCGGCGGCAACGCGCATCGGCACGTAGATCTTCCAGTCGGGCCCCGAACACGCGATCACCACCGCGTCGTGCGCCGGGGTCCGCCACGACAGCGCGACGGTCGGGCATTGCGCGAGCTTCAGCCGCGTGTCGACGGGTGCGCGTGCGCCGCCTTCCTCGCCGATCGCATGGCCGGCAAACGCCGCGACCGCGCGGTCGAGGCCGGCGGTATCCTGGTATCCCGCCGCGAATGCAGGCGCTGCGAGCAGCAGCAGGGGCAGTGCGCGGACCAACGGTCTCTCGATCATGGCATGGCCTTAGAAGGGGCGGAGGCACCGGCAAAGCCCTGGTTGACGATCGCCGCGCGGTGGCCGGTGTGCGGGGTCGTCGTGATTATCAGCCGTGCGCCGGGGATCGCGTGCGCCAGCGCGGCCGCGACGGTGCGTGCGCGATCGGCGGCCAGGACGGCACCGCTGCCTGTCGCGGGGTCGACGTCGGTGGTCGATCCGTCGACCGATCCGGTCACCGTCAGCATCACGCGCGGGTCGCGCGCCGCGTCCCGGGCCCAGGCGATCAGCCCGTCGACGCTGCCGGGCAGCGCCGCCGATCCGCGCGCAAAGTTCATCATCCCCGCCGCGGCGACGGGGATCGCGCGTTCGATCGCCGCATCCGCGCCGAAGCCCGCGCGGAACCCCCGCGCGAGCGTGCCGCGATCGACATGCTGCGTCGCCTGCACCAGCACGAAGAAGCCGACCAGCAGCAGCGCGAGATCCGCGAGCGTGATCAGCCAGAGCGGGCGTCCGGCGGGCGGCGTGGGAAAGTCGATATCGGTCATGCGACGCTGGCCAGCGGGGACGGTTGCACGACCGGAACCCGCGGTACTTCGCGCACGGCCAGCGCGACCAACGGTGCCACGATCCGCGCACGCTCGATCGCTTCGGAACGGGCGTTAGCGCGCAGGCGGTTGGCGATCGGGGCGGCGGCCAGGTTTGCGATCAGCGCGCCGTACAGCGTCGCGAGCAAGGCGATCGCCATCGCGCCGCCGATCGCCGACGGATCGCTCATCGTCGCGAACATGCGCGCGAGGCCGATCAGCGTGCCGACCATCCCCATCGCCGGCGCCACCTCGGCCGCGCCGGACCAGACGTCGACGACGGCCAGATGCCGCTCGACGCGCGCCTGGCGGCGATGATCGACGAGCGTCTGGACAGCCGGGCCGCCCGCGCCGTCGACGATGGCGGCGATCGCGGTCTTGATATCGGGGTCGGTGATGACCGATCGGTCGAGCGCGAGGACGCCGTGGCGTTTGGCGATCCGGTCGAGCGCGGTAACCTGCTCCAGCAGGGGTTCGGCGTCGAATCGGGCGCTGCCGAGCGTCCGGAGTGCGGCGACGGCGCGGACGATGTCGCGCAACGGGCTGCGGAGCATCACCGCCAGCAGCGTGCCGCCGCCGACGATGGCGAGCGCCGCGGGGTCGAGGAGTTCGCCGGTCAGCGCGAGGATGTCTGTGCTCATGGCGGTACGCGATGCAAGACGTGGGCCAAGTGTCGACGACAACGCTGCCCGTCGATCTCGGGCGTGAGCGTTACCTTTCCCCATCTCGTCACCCCAGCAAAGGCTGGGGTCTCTCGCGGCTCCTGCGCCGCGCTTTCCGCACGAGATTCCAGCCTTCGCTGGGATGACGAGGGGTGGGGCGCCGCTTCTGCCGACCCACCGGCAACCTCCGGCAATCCCGCCGCCAGGACCGGCAACGCCTTGCCGCCCCCTCCTTGCCGCTACCCGTAACGCCCGCTCTCCCGCCCTTGCGTCACAATTGGCACGGCGATTGCTTAGGACCCGGCACGACATTCACGTAGGGAGCCGCACCCGTGGCAGGAGACACGCTTTTCGGAGTTCATGGCGCAGCGCTCGAGGTGCGTTCGCAGCGCATGGGCTTGCTCGCCTCGAACATCGCGAACGCGTCGACGCCGGGGTTCAAGGCCAAGGACGTCGACTTCTCGGCCGCGCTCGCCGCGATGGAGAATGGCGACGATGTGAGCGGAGGGGGCTTCGCCGGCGCGGTGCAGTACCGCGTCCCCAACCAGACCTCGATGGACGGCAACACCGTGGAGCTGAACCAGGAACAGACCGCGTTCGCCGAAAACGCGGTGCAGTATCAGACGACCTTGTCCTTCCTAAAGGGTCGGATCGGCACGATCACCCGCGCACTGAAGGGCGAATAGCATGTCCGGTCCGATGACGATCTTCCAGGTCGCGGGGCGCGCGATGTCCGCGCAACTGGTGCGGATGAACACCACCGCCTCCAACCTTGCCAATGCCGGCAGCAGCTCGGGTTCGGCCGAGGCCGCGTACCGCACGATGAAGCCGGTGTTCCGCACCAGCTTCGATCACGTGACCGGCATGTCGACCGTCGATGTCGAGCGCATCGTCAGCGCGGGCGAAGCGCCGGTCAAGCGCTACGACCCCGCCAACCCGATGGCGGACAAGGACGGCAACGTCTTCGACGCGGCGGTCGACCAGTCGCGCGAGCTCGTCGACATGATGGAGACCGCGCGCACCTACCAGAACAACGTCGAAGTCATGCAGACCGCCAAGTCGCTGATCATCGACACACTGAAGATGGGCAACTGATAGATGAGCGATTTCGACACCACCTTGTCCACTCTGGGCATCACACGCAGTTCGACCAGCACGACGACCGCGGCGAGCAATTCGCAGGGGCTGACCCAGTCGGACTTCCTGACGCTGATGACCGCGCAGCTGAAGAACCAGGACCCGTTCGAACCGGTCGACAACACCCAGATGGTCGCGCAGATGGCGCAGATGTCGAGCACGTCGGGGATCGCCGACATGAATTCGACGCTGAAGGCGATCGCCGCCAAGCTGAACGCGACCTCGTCGGCGGACGCGATGGGCTATGTCGGCAAGACCGTGCTGACCGAGGGCGGCACCGCCTATCCGCGCACCGCGGGCGGCATCGCCGGCGCGGTCGAGCTCGGCGCGGCGGCGACCGACGTCGTCGTCAACATCTCGGACTCGAACGGCGCTGTGCTGCAGACCCTGTCGCTCGGCGCGCAGGCCGCCGGCACCGTCAATTACGACTGGGGCGGCAAGACCGCCGCCGGCGCGGATGCAGGGTCGGGGCCGTTCACCGTCGAAGTCGCCGCCGCCAACAACGGCGCCACCGTCTCGGCCAAGTCGCTCGTCTGGGCGCCCGTCGAATCAGTGTCGACGCCGGCGTCGGGCGATCCCGTCCTTTCGGTGACCGGCCTCGGCACGGTCGCCCTCTCCGCCATTCGTTCGGTCGGCTAAGCAGGAGCCACGCACCATGACTTTCTACACATCGCTCAGCGGCCTCCAGGCGGCGCAGACCGACATGTCGGTGATCGCGCACAACATCGCCAACGTCGCGACCAACGGCTTCAAGAAGAGCCAGACCACCTTTGCCGACGTGATCGCGTCGAACGTCGCGCTCGACCCGCGCCACATGGTCGGCTCGGGCGTCGCCGTGCAGGCCAACCGCCAGCAGTTCGGCGAAGGCTCGCTGACCGCGACCTCGTCCGCGCTGGATCTCGCCATCTCGGGCGACAGCTTCTTCAGCGTGAAGTCGCCGGGTGCAGGCGGCAATGTCACCTATACGCGCAACGGTGCGTTCCAGGTCGATAGCGGGCGCAACATCGTCGATGCGCAGGGCAGTTATCTGCAGGTCTTCCCGGTCGACGCATCCGGCGGTGTCACCGGCACGACCCTGACCAACGTCCGACTGCCCGAGACCAGCGGCACGCCGGTCTCCACCGCCAACGTCACGCTCGCGACCAACCTCACGTCTGCGGCCAAATCGCCCGCCACGGCGACGTTCAACCGCCTCGATGGGTCGAGCTACAACAACGCGACCGCGACGACGATCTATGATTCGGCGGGCAACGCGCAGACGATGACGAGCTATTTCGTCCGCAATCCCGCAACCGCCAGCGCCGACGGCACGACCACGCAGGTCAACGCTTGGACGATGTACACCTATGTCGGCGACACTGCGGTGACCGCAGGCGGCGCCGCCGGCGTGCCGGTCACCTTCGACGCGAGCGGCAAGATCGCGACGCCCGCGACCGCGGTAGCGTTGGACGCGTTCACCCCCGCTGGAGGGACCGCGCAGACGCTCGCGCTCAACCTGGCCGGCACGACGCAGAATGCGGCGGCCTTCTCGGTCGCCAGCCGCAGCCAGGACGGCGCCAGCGTCGGCAAGCTGCAGAGCGTCGCGGTCGACGATGCCGGCGTGATCAGCGCGACCTTCTCGAACGGCGACGTGCAGGCGCTGGGCAAGGTGGCGCTCGCCAACTTCACCGACCCGACGGGTCTGCGTCAGCAGGGTGACAATTACTGGGCCGCCACCGGCATCTCGGGTGCGCCGACCTTGGGCGCCTCGGGCGACAGCGGCTTCGGCACGGTCCAGTCGAGCATGCTGGAGGGATCGAACGTCGACATCACCGCCGAGCTCGTCGCGCTGATCTCCGCGCAACGCAACTTCCAGGCGAACAGCAAGGCGCTCGATACGCAGAACAAGATCTCGCAGACGATCTACAACATCCAGAGCTGATCGCAGATCGAACGGGGCATCTAGATGGACAAGCTGGTCTATACCGCGGCGACGGGTCTGAAGGCGTTGATGGCCGCGCAGGCGGTCACCGCCAACAACATGGCGAACGTGTCGACGATCGGATTCCGCGCCGACCGCGTCGTGTTCGACCGCGTCAACCTCAAGGGCGGCGGCGCCCTCGAGACGCGGTCGCCGACCGCGGAGGAAGTCACCGCGTCGGACACGTCGCCGGGCGCGATCCAGCAGACCGGACGTCCTCTGGACGTCGCGGTCAGCGGGACCGACACCTGGCTCGCGGTACAGGCGCCCGATGGCGGCGAGGCCTATACGCGCCGCGGCGACCTCAGCGTCGCCCCCTCGGGTGTGCTGCAGACCGGAGATGGCCATCCGGTGATCGGCGGGTCAGGCCCGATCACGGTGCCGCCCTATGCTTCGATCTCGGTCGCCGGCGACGGCACCATATCGATCGTGCCCGAGGGCGGTGACGCCAAGTCGCCGCAGATCCTCGATAAGCTCAAGCTCGCCAGCACCAAGGGGTCGCTGACCTCCAAGGGGCTCGACAACCTGCTCTACGTCCAGGGCGGCGGCGCGTTGCCCGAGGATGCCGCGGGTCAGGTCGTCGGCGGCGCGCTCGAAGGATCGAACGTCAACATCACGCAGGCGCTGGTCGATATGATCCAGAATCAGCGCAACTACGAAGTCCAGGCCAATTTGTTGAAGTCGGCCAAGGACATGGATGAGGGCGGTGCATCGCTGATGCGCCTGCCGAGCTAAGGAAAACGCCATGAGCAGCGCCGCAATGCACATCGCACGCACCGGGCTCGACGCCCAGGACATGCGGATGCGCGTCATCTCGAACAACCTCGCGAACGTGAACACCACCGGGTACAAGAAGGACCGCGCGGCGTTCGAGACGCTCGCCTATCAGGTCGTGACCACGCCCGGTGCGCAGAGCACCGCCGAGACCAAATACGCCACCGGGCTCAACCTCGGCACCGGCGTCCGCGTGCAGGGCACCGAACGGATCGACACGCAGGGGTCGCTGTCGACCACCGGCAATTCGCTCGACGTCGCGCTCGACGGCAACGGTTATTTCCAGGTGCAGCTGCCCGGCGGGGAGCTCGGCTATACCCGCGCGGGCAATTTCTCGCGCTCGGCGGAAGGGTTGCTGGTCACCTCGCAGGGCTATCAGGTCCAGCCGGGGATCACCGTGCCCGAGGGCGCGACCGCGATCACGATCGGGACCGACGGTACCGTGTCGGCGACCGTCGCGGGTCAGACCGAACCGTCGCAGATCGGCCAGATCCAGGTCGCGAGCTTCCCGAACGCCGCAGGCCTCCTCGCCAAGGGCGACAATTACCTGACCGAGACCGCGGCGAGCGGCGCCGCCAATCTGGGGATCGCCGGCGAAGACGGCCGCGGCAACGTCCGCCAGGGCATGCTGGAAGCGTCCAACGTCAACGTCGTCGAGGAACTGGTCGACATGATCGAGACGCAGCGCGCGTACGAGGTCAATTCGAAGATGATCTCGGCGAGCGACGACATGCTCAAATACATCAACCAGAACATCTGATGGCCAACCGCATCTCCCTTGCGCTGTGCGTCGCCGTTGCGGCCGCCTCGGCGCCCGCCGATGCCGGGCTGTTCGGCAAGAAGGCGCCGCCGGTCGATTTCTCGGCCGCGCGAGCGCCGGCGATCGCGCCCGTCCCGGCACCCGCCAACGGTTCGATCTTCCAGGTCGCGGACGGCTATGCGCCGCTCTACGAAGGCTGGCGTGCGCGCCGCGTCGGCGATCCGCTGACGATCGTCCTGGTCGAGCGCACCGCGGCGAGCAAATCGTCGGCGACCAAGCTCGACTCGAACGGCAGCATCGGGCTCACCCCGCCAACCACCGGGCCGCTGTCTTTCCTCAAATCGACCGCGGTTTCGGGCGGCAGCTCGCGCGGTTTCAATGGGGAGGGCGCGGCCGACCAATCGAACTCGTTGTCGGGGGAGATCACCGTGACGGTGGCGGCCAGCTATCCCAACGGCACGATGCTGGTGCAGGGGCAGAAGCGCGTGACGCTCAACCGCGGCGACGAATTCGTCCAGATCAAGGGGCTCGTCCGCACTGCCGACATCGACGCCAACAACCGCATCCTGTCGACCCGCGTCGCCGATGCGCAGATCGCCTATACCGGCAAGGGCGACGTCGCGCGCGCGGGTCGCCAGGGGTGGCTGGGCCGCTTCTTCTCCGTCGTGAGTCCGTTTTGATGATCCGCTATTTGCTCGCGCTGCTCGCCATCGTCGCGATCGCGGCGCCCGCGCAGGCCGACCGGATCAAGGATCTCGGCGGCTTCCAGGGTATCCGCGCCAACCAGCTGACCGGCTACGGCATCGTCGTCGGCCTGCCCGGCACCGGTGACGACAACCTCGAATATACCGTGCAGTCGCTGAAGGCGGTCGCCTCGCGCTTCGGGCTGCAGCTGCCGCCCGGCGCCAACCCGTCGATGAAGAACGCCGCGGTCGTCCTCGTCACCGCCGAGCTGCCGCCGTTCGCCAAGCCCGGCCAGCGGCTCGACATCACCGTCGCCTCGATGGGCAAGGCCAAGAGCTTGCGCGGCGGCAGCCTGATCCTGACGCCTTTGCTCGGCGCGGACAACCAGGTGTACGCGATGGCGCAGGGCAACCTCGCGGTCGGCGGGCTGGGGGCGGAGGGCGCCGACGGGTCGAAGATCGTCGTCAACATCCCCTCGACGGGCCGCATCCCCGAGGGTGCCACCGTCGAACGCGCGGTCGCAACCGGGTTCGACACCGCGCCGATGCTGACCTTCAACCTGCAACGCGCCGACTTCACCACCGCGCAGAACGTCGCCGCGGCGATCAACCGGCGGCTGGGTTTCGGCACCGCCCAGGCGATCGACGCGGTGTCGGTAGCGGTGCGCGCGCCCGCCGGCGCGGATGTCCGCGCGACTCTGATGAGCGAAATCGAGAATCTGGATGCCGCCTCCGCGGAGGCCTCGGCCAAGGTGATCGTCAACGCACGCACCGGCACCGTCGTGATCAACTCGGCGGTGCGCGTCAGCCCCGCCGCGGTCACGCACGGCAAGCTGACGGTGCGGATCGACGAGAGCCAGCAAATCGTCCAGCCCGCGCCGTTCAGCCAGGGCCAGACCGCGCTGCAGCAGAAATCCGGCGTCGCCGTCGAAGAGGAGAAGCGCCCGATGTTCCTGGTCGCGCCCGGCCCGAAGCTGTCCGACATCGTCAAGGCGGTGAACGCGATCGGCGCATCGCCCGCCGATCTGGTCGCGATCCTCGAGGCGCTCAAGGAAGCAGGCGCGCTGCGTGCCGAGCTGATCGTCCTGTGAGCGAGATCAGCGTCACCTCCACCGGCGCGACCGGCGGCATCTCGGTCGACACCAGCCGGCTGGCGTCGAAGGACAATCTGAAGAAGGCCGGCGACAAGTTCGAAGCGGTGTTCGACGGCATGATGCTGAAGGCGATGCGCCAGGCGCAGCTGAGCAACCCGCTGTTCGATTCGAAGGCGATCGACACCTTCACCGAAATGCAGGACGCGCAGGTCGCGCAGTCGATGGCCGAACATGCGCCGATGGGGATCGGCAAGGCGATGACCGACTTCCTCGCCAAGTCGCAAGCCAACACGCCGCAATCGGCCAATTCTCAATCCGATATTAACCCTGACTCCGCACAGTCCACCCCATGAGTGATCTGCTGTCGATCGGCGCAAGCGGCGTCAACGCGTATCAAAGCGCGCTGGCGACCGTGTCCGAGAACATCGCGAACACCGGCGTCGCCGGCTATTCGCGGCGTACGGTCGCGCTGAAGGAGGTGGCCGCCAGCGGCACCAGCCTCACCTCGACGGCACTTTTGAGCGGCAGCGGGGTCAACGCCACCGGGATCAACCGTGCCGCCGACGCCTATCGCAACGCCGCGGTACGCGTATCGAGCGCCGACCTCGCGCGGACCGAGACGGGGTCGACCTGGCTCGAGGGGATCCAGAGCGCGCTGACCAGCAACGCGCTCGGCGATCGGCTCACCAGCTTCTTCGGCGCTGCGGCCACGCTCGCCGCCGACCCGACATCCACCGCGTCGCGTGCGACGATGCTGGAGGGGGCAACCGCGCTTGCCGCCGCTTTCACCGCGACCGGTACCGCGCTCGCCTCGGTTACCGGCGATCTCGACGCGACCGCAACGCAGGCGACGCAGAGCCTCGGCGCGCTCGGCGCCGCGCTTGCCAAGATCAATGACGGCCTAGCGCGCACGCAATCAGGAACAAGCGCCGCCGCCGGGCTTGCCGACCAGCGCGACCAGTTGCTCGAACAGATGAGCGCGATCGTCAACGTCACCGTGACGACCGATCCAGCCGGCCGCGCGACCGTCAAGATCGGCGGTGATTCGGGCGCCGTGCTCGTCGCCGGCAGCGAGGCCGGGAGCGTCGCCTATGAACGCAGCGCCACCGGCCAGGTGTCGTTCGCAGTGATCCGCGCCGGCACGGTCTCGGCGATGACGCCGTCGGGTGGTGCGCTCGCGGGCATCGTCGACGGCGCCCAGCGGATCGTCGACGCGGCATCGGCGTTGGGCGATATCGCCACCAGCTTCACGACCCAGGTCAACGCCGTCCAGGCGCAGGGCCGCGACCTCGACGGCAATGCCGGCACCGCGCTGTTCGCGACCGGCGCCACCCCGCTCGACATCAGCGTCGCGCTCACCGACCCGCGCGGCATCGCCGCGGCGGGCGCGACCGGCAGCGCGCGCGATTCGTCGAACCTCACCGCGCTGCAGGCGATCCGCGCCAGCGGCGGGTTCGAGACCGGCACCACCGGGCTGGTCGCGACCAACGCCGCGGCGCTGGGGCAGCGCAAAACCGTCGCCGATGCGCAGAGCGCGATCCGCGACGGCGCGGTCGGCGCGCGCGACGCGGTATCGGGCGTGTCGCTCGACACCGAGGCGGTCGATCTGATGCGCTTCCAGCAGGCATATCAGGCGTCGAGCCGGATCATCCAGGTCGCACGCGAGACCTTCCAGTCGATCCTCCAGATCCAGTGATGACCCAGGGATGACCCTCTCAGTTTCGACCAGCGCCTTCTACGACCGCGCCGCGAATACGATCGCGTCGACGACGGCCAAGACGGACACGATCAACACGCAGATCGCGTCGGGCAAGAAATTCCAGGCGGCGTCGGACGATTCGGTCGCGTACCAGCGGCTTTCCGGGCTCGCGCGCGCCACCGCGGACGGCAAGGCATACGACACCAACCTGACGATCGCGGGGTCGCTGCTGCAACAGGCCGACACGACGCTGTCGGCGATCTCGACGCAGCTGCAAAAGGCATCCGAACTCGCGATCCAGGCGAACAACGGGACGCTGAGCGCGGCGCAGCGCGCCACCATCGGCGAACAGCTCAGCGGCATCGCCGACACCATCACCGGCCTCGCCAACATCAAGGATCTGCGCGGACAGCCGCTGTTCGGCGGCGCCGACGGTGGCGCAGCGGTCACCAAGAACGCCGACGGCCGCTATAGCTATGCCGACACCGCCGCCTCGCCGATCCCGATCGGCGACGGTCAGACCGTGCAGGCGGGCGAGACCGCGTCGCGGGTGCTGACGTTCGGCGACACCGATGCGCTGAGCGTGATCGCCGGGCTTGCCGCCGCGCTGCAATCGGGCGGGGATCTCGGCACCACCGGCGCGGCCGCGATCGATGATCTGGCCGCGGCAGGCGCGCAGGTCACCGCGATGCAGGCGTCGCTCGGCGCCCGCGCCGCGCGCGTCGAGCTGCACCAGGCGGCGCAGAAGGACATCGCGACCGACCGCGAGGATACGCGCTCGACGATCGAGGATACCGACATCGTCGCGGCGACCGTCGAGCTGCAGAAGCAGATGACGATCCTCAACGCGACGTCGGCAAGCTTCACCAAGCTCTCGTCGCTGTCGCTGTTCGATTATCTGAAGTGATCCGCAGGCGGTAACCGCTTGGCTACCATATCCACATAACGGTGCTGGCGTCGGCCGTTCAAGACGGCGCAGGGGGAATTCCACATGTTTGCCGCGATCGGCTTTGTCGTCCTGCTCGTCATGGTGTTCGGCGGATTCGCGTTCACCGGCGGTGCGCTCGGGCCCGTCATGGAGGCAATTCCGCACGAAATGCTGATCATCGGCGGTGCGGCGGCGGGCGCGCTGATCATCGGCAATTCGGGCAAGGAACTCAAAGCCGTCGGCGGCGGTCTGGCGAAAGTCTTCAAGGGACCGAAGTACGACAAACAGGATTATCTCGACGTCATCTTCCTGGTGTCGAAGCTGATGAAGATGCTGCGGATGGACGGCCCGATGGCGCTCGAACCGCATGTCGAGGATCCCAATTCGTCCGCACTGTTCGCCGAATATCCAAAACTGCTGAAGGATCATTCGCTCGTCAATCTGATCGCTGACACGCTGCGCCTCGTCGTGGTGTCGTCGGGCACGCTCGACGTGCACGCGGTCGAGGACGTGATGGACAACGCGATCAGGACGCACCACCACGAAGTCGAGGGGCCGCACGGCACGCTGACCAGTCTCGCCGACGCGTTGCCCGCGCTCGGCATCGTCGCCGCTGTCCTCGGCGTCGTGAAGACGATGGGGTCGATCGACAAGCCGCCCTCGATCCTCGGTGCGATGATCGGTTCGGCGTTGGTCGGCACCTTCATGGGCGTGCTGCTCGCCTACGGCATCGTCGCGCCGCTCGCCAACCGGCTGAAGCAGGTGATCGATGCCGACGCCGCGATCTACGGCGTGGTCAAGCAGATCATCATCGCCTCGCTCCACGGGCATCCGCAACCGCTGGTCATCGAGGCCGCGCGCTCGGGCATCGCGCATGCGAACCAGCCGGGGTTCGCCGAGGTGTTCGACGGCCTGCGGGGTCGCTGACATGGCGCGCGCGCCGCACGGGGCGAACCTTCCCCCCAAGATCATCGTCAAGAAGATCTACATCGAGAAGCATGGCGGCCATCACGGAGGCGCGTGGAAGGTCGCCTATGCCGACTTCGTCACCGCGATGATGGCGTTCTTCCTGCTGATGTGGCTGCTTGGCGCGACGACCGAGAAGCAGCGCCGCGGCATCGCCGATTACTTCGCGCCGACCTTGATGGATACGCGCTCGCTCGGCGTCGGCGGCGGCGGGCTGTTCGGGGGCGAATCGATCCTCAGCAAGAACAAGATCGGCCCCAATGCCGGACAGACCGTGCTGCAGTCGATCGCGATGCCGGTCAGCGGTGAGGGCGGCGAGAATACCGGTACCGGCGACAAGGGATCGTTGAACAATCAGGCGCTGGCCGCCGAGGATCGCAAGAACTTCAGCGCGATGCGCCGCAAGGTGCTGGCCGAGATCGCCGGGTCCGCCAAGCTTTCGCCGCTGGCGAACCATGTCCGTTTCGTGCCCACGCGCGACGGGATGCGCATCGACCTGGTCGACGACGCCGATTATTCGATGTTCGCGCTGGGCACCACCAGTCTCGACCCGCGGGCGAGCGAGTTGATCGGGATGATCGCCGAAACGATCCGCGGGTTCGAAAACCCGATCATGATCCGCGGCCATACCGACGCGGTGCCTTACGGTGATCCGCGCGCGATGAACAATTGGATGCTGTCGTCGGGCCGCGCCGAAGCAACGCGTCGACGCTTGTTGCAGGGCGGTACGCCCGAGGCGCGGTTCGAGCGGATCGAGGGCGTCGCCGATCGCGAGCCGCTGATCAGGAATATGCCGACCGACCCGCGCAACCGGCGCGTCGCCATCACCTTGCTGTATCGCCGGGGAAGTTTCGGAAACTGAGCGCCGCGGCGCAGCATTCATCGTGCTGTGTCTGCCGCGCCGAACCCCCGGAAGACACAAAAAAGCCGACGGGAACCCCGTCGGCCTTTGTCTCCATAATGGAGCGATATCGCTATTCTGCGGCGGCGGCCGTCACGGGCGCCTTGCGCTTGCGCCCCGCCGGTGCGGCGGCGGCCGGAGCGGCTTCGGTCTTGCGCGCGCCGGGCTTGCGACCCAGGCCGATCTTCTTGGCCATCGCACGGCGACTTTCCGAATAATTCTCGGCCACCATCGGATAGTCCGGCTTCAGACCATAGCGGTCGCGATACTCGGCGGGGGTCATGCCGTGCGTCGCCAGATGACGTCGCAAGGTCTTGTACGACTTGCCGTCGATCATCGAGATGATGTGGTCCTTCGATGCGAGCGACTTCCGTGCGGTGACCGCCGGCGTATACTCGACCGGAACCTCGACCGGCTCGGCTTCGGTGGATGTGCCGAGCAGCGACGACACGGTATCGTGCATCTTGCCGAGAAACGTCGGAACCTCTTCGGCGGAAATCCGGGTATTGGGATTGCCCAGCCAAGCTATCGTCAGTTCGGTTGCGAGTTCGACAGCGCTCAGATCGGTGATATCTTCAGACATAAGACACTCCATTGATAGCCCGCGCCCTAACCCCGCCTATTCACTTGTTCAATAGAGAAGATGAACTTGGCAACTGTTTATGTGCAAAAAAACTGTAAGAACCAAAATCATTATTTTAAGTCACGGAATACCAAAGAGAATAAATCGAGTTTCGATGTAATGATGTATCCGCTGTCGGAAATTCAACCGGATTGGTGGCTATCCGCGATGGTCGGCGGGATGAAATCCGGCTGGCGGCCACGGTCAAAGTCGGCCTAGTCTGGCACAACGCGTTGTAAAAAGGGATCGCCGTATATGGATCGCCGTCAGTTCCTCGCCACGGGCGGCGTCGCCGCGCTCGCCGCCACCCTCGTTCCCGCGGGCGCTTTCGCCCAAAAGGCGGGCGACACGGCGCTCAACGCCGAATTCGATCGCATCTTTAACGATCAAGTCCAGCGCTCGCCCGAGCTCGCGACATCGCTGGGACTCGACAAGGGGCCGCTTGCCGCGGCCAAGCAACGCCTGTCGCCGCGCACCCCGGCGAAGCGCGCGCAGGACATTGCCGAGACCAAGGCGGCGATCGGTCGGCTGGCGGCTTTCGACACCGCGACCTTGTCGCCCGCGGCCAAGTTGAACCTAGAGGTCGTGCGCTATTCGCTCGGTACGCAGATCGCATCGGAAGACGCGTTCGGGATCGACAGTGCGATCCGGCCCTACCGCATCTTCCAGCAGGGCGGCGCCTATTTCTCGACGCCGGACTTCCTCAACACCGCGCATACCATCGTCGTGAAGTCCGACGCCGACGCGTATCTGTCGCGACTCGACCAGTTTGCGACCGTGCTCGACCAGGAGAGCGCGATGCAGCAGGCGGAGGCCGCGCGCGGCCTGCTCGCCCCGGGCTGGTCGCTCGACCTGACGCTCGGGCAGATGCGCACGCTTCGCGCGCAGCCCGCCGCGACGTCGAGCATCGTCCAGTCGCTCGCCAAGCGCGCCGCGGCCAAGGGGATCGCGGGTGACTGGCAGGCGCAGGCAGCGGGGATAGTCGAGCGCAAGGTCTATCCCGCGCTCGACCGCCAGATCGCGCTGATCGAGCGACTTCGCCCGACCACCAAGCCCGGCGACGGCATCTGGCGCGTGCCGAACGGCGAGGCGATCTATGCGATGGCGCTCAGCCAGGCGACCACGACGACGATGAGCCCGGACGAGGTCCACCGCATCGGCCTGGCGCAGGTCGCCGAGATCAGCGGCGAGCTCGACACGATCCTTAAGTCGCAGGGCTTCGCGACCGGAACGGTCGGCGAGCGCCTCGCCAAGCTCAACCTGACGCCCGCCGAACTCTATCCCAACACCACGGCCGGGCGCCTGGCATTGATCGCCGGGCTCAACGACGGCGTGAAGGCGATGTACGCGAAGCTGCCGCAGATGTTCGCGACCGTGCCGACGCAGCCGCTCGAGATCCGTGCGGTCCCGGTCGAGATCCAGGACGGCGCGTCGAACGGCTATTACAATCGCGCCTCGCTCGACGGGTCGCGACCGGCGATCTACTTCGTCAACCTGAAGGATGTCGGCGACTGGCCGAAATACACGCTGCCGGCGCTGACCTATCACGAGGGCGTGCCGGGGCATCATCTGCAGATCAGCCTGGCGCAGGAATCGAAGGACATCCCGATGCTGCGCAAGATCGGCTTCTTCTCGGCCTATTCGGAAGGGTGGGCGCTCTACGCCGAGCAGCTCGCCGACGAACTCGGGGCCTATGCGACCCCGCTCGAACGCGCAGGCTATCTCCAGTCCTTCCTGTTCCGCGCCGCGCGGCTGGTGGTCGACACCGGTATCCACGCCAAGCGCTGGAGCCGCGAGACCGCGACCGATTACATGGTCGGCGCGACCGGCTTCGCGCGGCCGCGCACGCAGCGCGAGGTCGAACGCTATTGCACGCAGGCCGGGCAGGCGTGCAGCTACAAGGTCGGCCACATGGCGTGGACGCGCGCCCGGGCAAAGGCGGAAGCCGCGCTCGGCGCCAAATTCGACCTCAAGCAGTTCCACGAGATCCTGAAGGAAGGCGCGATGCCGCTGACCATCCTGGAACGCCGTATCGACGAACGGATCGCGGCAACGCGCGCCTGACGCGGCGGCGCTGGTCGGCAAGTGGGGGGCAGCCCGGGAATCGTCCTGATCTGTGGCAAACCGTGTACCCCTTTCGTTTCACGGGCGTTTTACGCCGGTGGATCCATTGTCGAGAGCTTGCCGATGAAGATGCCGTCGCCCGAACAGCGTGCTGACCAGCGCGTTCGTATCCATCCGAGCGAGCCGATCCCGGTCGCGCCGCTCGCCGCGATACTCATCGACCATGCCCAACAGGGCGATCTGCTGTTCGCCGCCAGCGACGAACAGCGCGCGGCGGCGGTCGCGGCCATCGCCGCCGCGCTCGCGCCCGACCTGCTGGTGGTTCATCTGCCGTCGAGCGACGCGCTGCCGGGGGACGATGCACCGGCCTCGCCCGGCAATATCGGTCGACGCGTCGCGGCGCTTCGGCTGTTGCGCCAGCTTCCGGGTGCGCCGCCGAACGGGCCGAGGGGGCCGAACGTGCTTCTTGTCACCACCGCCGAGGCGACGGCTGTCGCCTATGCCGATCCGCAGGCGTTCCATACCGCACCGCCGGCGATCGCGGTCGGCGATCCGATCGACCTTGCGGCGTTTGCCGAACAGGCCACCGAAATCGGTTATGTCGCGGACGACCGAGTCGACGAACCCGGCGAAGTCGCGATCCTGGGCAGCGTCATCGACATCTTCCCTGCGGATCACGATGGCCCGGTGCGCATCGTCGTCACCGACGGCGTGGTCGGCGCGATCAGCGCCTATGATCCGGTCAGCCAGCTGACCGTCGAAGCGATCGACCGGATCGAGATCGGCCGCGCCAGCGAACCGGCCGAAACCGCGGGCGTATCGATCCTGGCGCATCTGCCCGGTGCCGCGCTGGCCTATGACGTCGGCGCGGAAGACCGGCGCGCGCGCTTCCTGGCGATCGCAGCCGAGGCGGGTCGGCTGCGTCGCGGCCGCCAGGCGGTTCGGATCATCGATGATGCGGACTGGCACGCGGCACGCGCCGAGCACCGCGAGGTCACGCTGGCCGATACGGCCGCACCGCCGCCGCGTTTTGCCGAACGACGCGACCCCGCACGCGCATTTGCACGGTTCGCCAAGACCTTGCTCGAGGACGGGCGGCTGCTGGTCGCCGGATCGCCGCGCGACCTGCGGTTCCTCGCCGCGCGCCTACAGCGTGTGGCTGGAATAACGCTGGAACCGGTGGCGAGCTTCGCGGAGGCGCAGGCGGCGAAGCCCGGCAGCGCGATGATGCTCGCGGCGCCGATCGACCGCGGCTTCGTCGCCGATGGCCTGACGGTGGTGGCGGGCGGCGACTTGCTCGGCGGCCGCGCGGGCGGCGAAGACCGGACCAGCGCGGGCAGCGACGCGCTGTTCGGCGAGTTCAGCGAGCTGCGCATCGGCGATGTCATCGTCCATGAGGATTTCGGCATCGGCGTGGTCGCCGGGCTCGAGGCCCTGGCCGATGGCGATGCGATCGCGCTCGATTACGCCAAGGGCGGACGGCGGCTGGTCGCGGTGACCGAGGCGGATCGGATCTGGCGCTATGGCGCGGATGCCGATGCGGTGACTCTCGACGCGCTCGACGGATCGAGCTGGCAGAGGCGCCGCGGTGCGATCGATGCCGCGATCGCGCACAGCGCGCGCGAATTGGCCGCGATCGCGGCCGCACGCGATGGGCGGCAGACCGACCCGATCGCACCCGACGCGTCGGTCTACGAACGCTTCGCCAGCGGTTTCGCCTTTACCGAAACGCCTGATCAGGCGCGCGCGATCGCGGCGGTGCGCGACGATCTGGCCAGCGGAACGCCGATGGACCGGCTGGTCGTCGGCGACGTGGGATACGGCAAGACCGAGGTCGCGTTGCGCGCGGCCGCGCTGGTCGCGCTCGCCGGACGGCAGGTCGTGATCGCGGCGCCGACCACGGTGCTGGTCCGCCAACATCTCGAGCTGTTCACCCGTCGCTTCGAAGCCACCGGCGTCGCGGTCGCGGGCCTGTCGCGGCTGTCCTCGCCGGCCGAGAAGAAGCGGGTGATGGCGGGGCTCGCCGATGGATCGATCGGCATCGTCGTCGGTACCGGCGCGGTCGCTGGCAAGGGCGTTGCCTATGCCGACCTTGCGCTGGTGGTGGTCGACGAGGAACAGCGTTTCGGCGCTGCCGACAAGGCCAAGCTGCACGCGCTCGGCGCGGGGCACGTCCTGACGCTCAGCGCGACGCCGATCCCGCGTACGCTGCAATCGGCGATGGTGGGCCTGCAGACGATATCGGTGATCGCGACGCCGCCCGCCCGCCGCCAGCCGATCCGCACCGTGGTGACCGCGTTCGACGACGTGACGATCCGGACCGCGCTGCTGCGCGAACGCGGCCGCGGCGGACAGAGCTTCGTCGTCGTGCCACGGATCGACGACATGGCGCCGCTCGCCGACACGCTCGCCCGGTTGGTACCCGAACTGCACATCGTCACCGCGCACGGCAAGATGCCGGCCAGCGCGCTCGACGAGGCGATGGTGGCGTTCGCCAACGGCCGCGGCGACGTGCTGCTGGCGACCAACATCATCGAGGCGGGGCTCGACGTGCCGCGCGCCAACACGATGATCGTGCATCACGCCGATCGGTTCGGGCTGTCGCAGCTGCACCAGCTGCGCGGACGCGTCGGGCGTAGCGGGCGGCGCGGGCAGGTGTTGCTGACCACCGACGCTGGCGCGACGATCGCCGAGGCGACGCTGAAGCGGCTGCGGACGCTGCAGGCGTTCGACCGGCTCGGCGCCGGCTTCGCAATCAGCGCGCGCGATCTCGACCTGCGCGGTGCGGGCGATCTGGTGGGCGAGGCGCAGGCGGGCCACATGAAGCTGATCGGCACCGACCTGTACCAGCATCTGATGGCACACGCGCTGCGTGCCGCGCGCGGGCAGGCCGAGGATTTGTCGACGCCCGAGTTGAACCTGGAACTGTCGGGCTGCCTGCCGCCGGCGTGGATCCCCGATACCGGCGTCCGCCTGTCGCTCTACGCGCGGCTGGCGCGGTTGAGCGACGGCGCCGCGCTCGACGCGTTCGAGGCGGAGTTGGAGGATCGGTTCGGCGCGGTGCCGGCCGCAGCGCGCGACCTGCTCGACGTTGCGCGCATCCGCGCGCTGGCGCGATCGATCGACATCCGCCGCATCGACGCCGGCCAGGCGGCGATCGCGTTCACGCCGCGGCGTCAGGATCAGCCGGTACCCGCGGGTCTCGTCGCGAAGAACGGTCGTTGGCTGCTGACCGAAGCGATCGCCGACGCGGCGGACCGCGTCCAGCGCGTGCGCGAGGTGCTGGAGGAGATCGAATAGCCGCGGGATGCGTGCAAGCTATTGATATAGCGACACAGGTTTTGCGCGGGCCGCGCATGTACTCTATATCCGGCACAGCGCACGACGATAGGGCCCTGCGGTTGATCTGAATCAAGGAAATGACGTGTCGCAACAGGATTCTTTGCCCGCTCTGGCGCTAACCGGGGTCGCGGGCCTGGACGACATCTTGAACGGCGGGCTCACCCCCGACCGGATGTACCTGATCGAGGGCACGCCCGGGACTGGCAAGACCACGCTGGGCCTCGGGTTCCTGCTCGCGGGTGTGGGCTATGGCGAATCCGGGCTGTACATCACGCTGGCGGAGACCGAGGCGGAACTGCGCGCGGTCGGCCAGACGCATGGCTGGTCGCTTGACGGCCTCGACCTGCTGGAAATGGTGCCGGTCGACGGCTTCAGCGCGGATCACGAACAGACGCTGCTACATCCGAGCGAGGTCGAACTGGGCGAGACGATCCGCGACATCATGGCCCGGATCGATGCCGTGCGCCCGGCGCGCGTGGTGCTCGACAGCCTGTCGGAACTGCGGCTGCTGGCCCAGAGCCCGGTCCGTTATCGCCGCCAGATCTTGGCGCTCAAGCATTTCTTCTCGTCGCGCCGGTGTACGGTCCTGCTGCTCGACGACAAGACGACGACGGGTAACGACCTGCAGCTGCACAGCATCGCGCATGGCGTGATCGCGCTCGATCAGACGCTGTCGGGGTTCGGTGCGCAGCGCCGACGGATGCACGTCGTCAAGATGCGCGGCGTGCGGTTTCGTGGCGGCTATCATGATTTCGAGATCGAGCGTGGCGGCTTGCGCGTCTACCCGCGGCTGGTCGCGGCGGATCACGGCGAGATCGATGCGGGCGCGCCGGTGTCGACCGGTTCCGATGAGCTCGACGCGCTGCTCGGCGGCGGATTGATGCCCGGCACCGCGACCTTGCTCACCGGTCCCGCGGGGGTCGGCAAGACCACGGCGTCGGTGCAATGCATGGTCGCTGCCCTGAAGCGCGGGGAAAAGGCGGCGTATTTCCTGTTCGACGAACGCCTGCCGACGCTGTTGCTGCGCAGTGCCGCGCTGAACCTCGATCTAAGGCCGTATATCGACAACGGCCAGCTCGATCTGCGCTCGATCGATCCCGCCGAGATGTCGCCCGGGCAATTCGCGGATCTGATCCGGGTCGCGGTCGAGCAACACGGCGCGTCGGTGGTCGTGATCGACAGCCTGAACGCCTATCTTCACGCCATGCCCGACGAGCGGTTCCTCGTGCTGCAGATGCACGAGATGCTGACCTATCTCGGCCAGAAGGGCGTCGTCAGCCTGTTGATCCTCGGTCTGCACGGCATGATGGGCGACATCCGCTCGGACATCGACCTCAGCTATCTGTCCGATACGGTCGTGCAGCTGCGCTATTTCGAGGCGCAGGGCGAGGTCCGCCAGGCGATTTCGGTGATCAAGACGCGCACGGCACGGCACGAAAGGGCGATCCGGGAGTTTCAGATCGACAGCAACGGGCTTCAGGTCGGCGAACCGCTCCGGGATTTCCAGGGCGTGCTGACGGGAGTCCCGACGTTTTCGGGTGAAGGAAAGACGTTGATGGCCAGCAAGATGGGAACATTGGAATCGCACGGCTGACATGAAGGACCGCGTGCTGATCCTCGCGCCGCGTGGGCGCGACGCGGCGGTCGCGGCCGATCTGTTGTCCCGCCACGCGATCCAGTCCGAGATATGCGTGGACCTGCCGTCGCTGGTCGCAGAACTGTCGCAGGGCGTCTGTGCGGTCCTGCTGACCGAGGAGGCGGTGGCGACGCCGCAGGCCAAGACGCTGACCGAATGGGTCGCGAACCAGCCGGCCTGGTCGGACCTGCCCTTCGTCGTGCTCGGCAACGGGTCGCGCACGCCGCGGACGTCGACGGCGACCGTGCGGCTCGACGAGCTCGGCAACGTCGTGCTGCTCGAACGGCCGCTGCATGCCGATGCGATGCTCGGCGCCGTCCGGTCCGCGTGCAAGGCCCGGACGCGACAATATGAGGTCCGCGACGCGGCGGGCATGCTCGAACAGGCGGTCATTGAGCGCACCGCGGAGCTTGAGGATGCGCGCGATAGCCTGGAGGTCGCGCTCGATGCGGCGGGCATGGGCAGCTGGGACATCGACTTCGTCACCGGCGAAGCGCGCCGCACGCTGCGGCACGACGAGATTTTCGGGTATCAGGAACCGCTCGACCACTGGGACGTCGACGCGTTCCTGGGGCATGTCGACGAGGCGCAGCGGACCGACGTTGCAGACGCCTTCGCAACCGCGCTTCACAGCGGTGTGCTGGACGTCGAATGCGGCATCGCGGCGGCGGACGGCAGCCATCGCTGGATCGCCGCAAAGGGGCGCGTGCGGTACGACGCGGAGGGGCGGGCGGTGCGCATCACCGGAGTCGTCTCGGATGTCACCGGCCGCAAGGACGCCGACGCGCAGCTGGCGCAGGCGCAAAAGATGGACGCGATCGGTCAGCTCACCGGTGGCGTCGCGCATGATTTCAACAATCTGCTCACCCCCATCGTCGGCAGCCTCGATCTCGTCCGGCGACGCCACAAGGACGACGAGCGCACGCAGCGGATGATCGGCGGCGCGCTGCAGGCGGCCGAGCGTGCGGCGACTCTGACCCAGCGGCTGCTCTCGTTCGCGCGCCGCCAGTCGCTACAGCCGCGCGCGGTCGATATCGGCGCGCTGATCGACGGGATCGTCGATCTGGTGCGGCGCTCGCTGGGGCCCTCGATCGTGGTCGAACTCGACGTGCCCCCGCAGCTGTCTTCCGCGCGCGTCGATCCGAATCAGCTCGAACTCGCGTTGCTCAACCTCGCGATCAATTCGCGCGATGCGATGCCCGGCGGGGGGCGCCTGACGCTCGCGGTCCGCGAGACACGGGTGGATTCGCGCAATCCGATGGGTCTGGAGCCCGGGAGTTATGTGCGCATCGCCGCGACCGATACCGGCACCGGCATGGACGCCGAAACCCTGGCGCGCGCCACCGAACCGTTCTTCTCGACCAAGGGCGTCGGCAAGGGCACCGGGCTCGGCCTGTCGATGGTGCACGGGCTTGCCGCGCAGTCGGGCGGCACGTTGACTCTGGCGAGCACGCCCGGGGTCGGCACCGTCGTCGAACTCTGGCTGCCCGCGACCGACGAAGCCGCGATGGGCACGTACGAACAATCCGCCGAGCCGCGCATCGCGCAGCGCGCGGCGACCGTTCTGCTGGTCGACGACGAGGATCTGGTACGCGCGGCGACCGCCGACATGCTGCGCGACATCGGTTATACGGTCGTCGAGATGGGGTCGGCGACCCAGGCGCTGGAGGCGATCCGATCGGGGCTCGATGCGGATGTGCTGGTCAGCGATTATCTGATGCCCGGGATGACCGGCGGCCAGTTGATTTACGAACTGCGCAACACCGGGGTGCAAATCCCGGCGCTGCTGGTCACCGGCTATGTGTCGACCGGCGAGGACGTGCCGGCCGACGTCCAGCGCCTCGCCAAGCCGTTCCGCCAAGTCGATTTGGCCGCGCGCGTCGACGACCTGCTGCGCCCTATCCCGCCCCGCGTGCAGATCGACGCGGGCGACTAGGGGCGCGGCTCGGCGCTACCGCTGCTACCGTCTGCGGACCGCCTGAAAACGCCACAGTCCCAGCACAGCGACAGCCAACACCCCGCTCAACCGAGGGCGCGTCCGGAGCGCCGTATACAGGCTGGGACGGGGCATATGCCCGTGCGTGTCGCCGCGCACCGTGGCGGGCATGCCGGGCGCGTAGAGATTGTCCGGTCGTTCGGTCGGGGCCTCGCGCGTCTTGAAGATTTGCCGCGCGAACAGCGCCGCGCCAGCATCGGCAAGGCCGGGCAGCATCTGCCCGAACACGCTGCCGAACCGCGCCGCACCGCCGACGAACAGATCGCGGACCGGATGTTCGGCAGCGTAGAGGATCGTCCGCGCAACGTCTTCGGGCCGATAGAAGGGCGGCGGCATCGTCGCTTGACGATCGAGCAGGTTGCGCTGGTGCTCCAGCACCGGGGTCGCGATTGGCGCGGGCTTGATCAGCGTCACCGACACCGGGCGCGCGTCCATCTTCAGCTCGATCCGCAGCGCGTCGGTATAGCCCTTGATCGCCGCCTTCGACGCCGAATACATCCCCATATAGGGCGCTGCGACGTCGGAGGTGAAGCTGCCGAGATTGATCAGCGCGCCGCCTTGTCGTTCCAGATGCGGCAGCGCGGCGAGGCTGCCGTTGACGACGCCCCAGAAATTGACGTCGAACAGCCGCCGCGCGTCCGCCAACGGCAGATCCTCGAGCCGTGCGGCGATCGCGACTCCGGCATTGTTCACCCATGTGTCGATCCGCCCGCACTGCGCCACGGTTTCAGTCGCGAGCTGCGCGATCGACGCCGGGTCGGAGACGTCGCACGCGATGACGACCGCGCGACCGCCGGCGGCGGCGATCTCCGCCGCGAGCGCGTCGAGTGCATCCACGCCGCGCGCCGCCACCACCACGGTCGCGCCGCGCGATGCCGCCATCAGCGCGGTCGCCCGACCGATCCCGCTCGACGCGCCGGTGATGACCATGACTTGGTCGGCGATCGGTTTCAGACGCATGGCTCAGCCCGAACCGGGATGCTTCTGCGCTTCCTCGTACGGTGCGTCGGTGCCGACCTTGCCGGTCGCTTCGGCTGCGGCGGTGCCCGATGTCTCCTCGACGGTGATCGTGCGGCCGTTCGCCGAGACGTTGCGGTCCTTAGGGTCCGGGGTCGGCACGCCCGAACTGCCGTCGACGTCGCCGGCGCCGCTGGCGGTGCCGCGCACGGCGTTGGGCGCGTTGGCATCGCCGCCTTCGCCGGCCTGACCGCCGCCATAATAGGCCATCTCGGTCTGCCCGCCATGACCCATGAAACCGCCGCCTTCGGGCTTCTTGCCGGTGTGCGGGTTGGGATAGGCGCCACCGTCGCTTTCGCCGCCGCCCTTGCGGCCCTGTACGTCGTGGCCGCTACCGCCCTCCGGCACGCCGGAGACGCCGTCGGGCGCCCCCTTGCTCTCGGGGTTGCCGCTGACGGGCATCGGAACCTTGTCGGTCATCTTCTCACTCCTTCGCTCGGATCGTTCACGGGCGCAGCACGACCTTGATCACGCCGTCTTCCTTGTCGCGGAACTTCTTGTACATTTCCGGCGCGTCTTCGAGGCTCGCCGGATGCGTGACGACGAAGCTCGGGTCGATGTCGCCCGCCTCGATCCGCGCGAGTAGCGGCGCCGTATAGGCCTGGACGTGGGTCTGCCCGGTCTTGATCGTCAGCCCCTTGTTCATCATCGCGCCGATCGGGATCTTGTCGCCCATGCCGACGTAAACGCCGGGGATCGATATCGTGCCGCCCATCCGGCAGCTCATGATCGCCTCGCGCAGCACGTGGACGCGGTCGGTCGCCAGGAACGTCGCCGCCTTGACCTTGTCGATCACCGCGTCGACCGCGCCATGGCCCGCGGCTTCGGCACCGACCGCATCGATGCAGCTGTCCGGCCCGCGGCCCTTGGTGCGGAACTGCAGCTCGTCATAGACGTCGTCGACCTCGGCGAAGTTGATCGTCTCGGCACCGCCGGCCTCGGCCATGGCGAGCCGCTCGGGCACCTCGTCGATCGCGATCACGCGGCCTGCGCCCAGCATCAGCGCGGAGCGGATCGCGAACTGGCCGACCGGGCCGCAACCCCAGATCGCCACCGTATCGCCGGGTTCGATCTGCGCGTTCTCGGCGGCCATGTAACCGGTCGGGAAGATGTCCGACAGGAACAGCGCCTGCTCGTCGGTGACGGTGTCGGGCACCTTGATCGGGCCGATATCGGCCATCGGCACGCGCAGATATTCGGCCTGGCCGCCGCAATAGCCGCCCAGCATGTGGCTGAAGCCGAACAGCCCGGCCGGCGAATGGCCCATCGCCTTGATCGCGATCTCGGCATTGGGGTTGGTCCGCTCACACGCCGAGAACAGGCCCTTGCGGCAGAAGAAGCAGTCGCCGCAGCTGATCGTGAACGGCACGACGACGCGGTCGCCGATCTTCAGGTTGGTGACTTCGGACCCGAGCGCGACGACCACGCCCATATTCTCGTGGCCAAGGATGTCGCCCGCCTGCATCGTCGGCTGATAGCCATCGAGCAGATGCAGGTCCGACCCGCAGATCGCGCAGGCGGTGACCTTGATGATCGCATCGCGTGGATGCTGGATTTCGGGGTCTTTGACGGTGTCGACGCGGACATCGCCTTTTCCATGCCAAACAAGTGCGCGCATCGGTTCGTCTCCGGAAATCAAGGGCTCGGCCAGTTGGGCCATGCTCCCCGGATGAACGTGCGTTGGCCTGGATCAGGCCCGTCGGTTAACACGGATCAACCATTTGCTCTGCAGCTGTCCGCGGACATTCGTGCGGCGCCATGCGTTTCCCCCGCAGACCAGCGTTGGAGGTACGACATGACTGTAAAACCTGAAACCGATCGCGACCCCAAACTCCGTGGCAATGAGCTCGGGACCGAGGGCGGCTATTCCGGGCAGGAATATGACAGCCAGTCGAAGGCACCGGCGCGCTATGTCGAAGTGGGTGCCAGCCGCGGCGACCGCCCGGCCGACCCGGCTGCGGCCAATGCGCAGCCCGGCCAGGATATTCCGCCCGATGCCGGCCGCCGCGCCTATATCGACGAAAAGACCGGCGAAGTGCATGGCAGCGGTGTGGGTGCGGGCGGCGGCACGGGGACCGAGGATTATGATCACGATACGTCCGGCGGGGGCAACGACGACCCCAGCGCGCAGTAGGCTGGCTCGCCGCGGTTACTTGGCGCGCTTGGGTGTGTCGTAGGGCACGAACGGCCCGAGGATCACGAACCCGCGCTGGAACCGCGACGCGCGGTCGACAAGGTTGACCGTGTCGATGCTGCAAAGCTGCGAACCGAACACGCGGGTGACCAGAATGTCGTCGTCGTTTAGCGAGTTGGCGCCGGATCGCGGCACGTTGACGTACAGCCGACCGCCAGCACGGTACACGATCGCCGTTCGGTCAATGATTTGGCTCGATTGCGTACTGCTCAGGCTGATGCAGTTGACCGGTTTCCCCGCCACGCGACCGGCGACGAGTTTGTTGAGTTGAACCTCAGGCGTATCGCGATTGGCGGCTAGGGCAGGGGTCGCGATCACGACTGCCGCTATAAGCAGGTTGCGTAGCATGCTGCCGTCCTAACCCCTTGCACATGAACTGCTGCTGACCCGAGATCAGGTCCAATAGAGTATGCGCGCTGCCGGCAGCATATCGCCGATCTGCCGTTCGAAGAAGCGCCGGAGGCTGCGCATCGTGTCCGCGTCGTACACCTGTTTCTCGGTGCCGAACTTGGTCCGCTTGGTCACGCGGTTGGCGCCGCTCATGTCGAGTGCCGAGCCCAGATACCAGCTGTCGAGCACCGCCTTCGATCCCGGATTGTAGCGGTGCGTGATCAGCTCGACCGTCAGATCGAGTCCCGGCAGGTCGTTCAGGCCTGCCGCGGCATCGGCGATCAGCCCGGCATAGGCCTGTTGCCACCCCTCGGCGGCGATGATCGGCGCGATCGTCAGCCCGATCGGGTAGCCCGCCTGCGCCATCCGCCGCAGTGCCGCGAGCCGCTGCGCGACCGGCGCCGTGCCGCCCTCGAACCGGGCGAACGCGCGCGGGTTGAGCGAGGCACGCATCCGGGTGCGCCCGCCATGGTCGAGCGCGAGCAACGGGGCGACGTCGGCGAACTTGGTGGTGAAGCGCAGCTGCGCCGCGGCGGCCGACCGCCCGAACCATGCGATCGCCGCCGATAGCGATCCCGTCACCGGCTCCAGCGCGAGCGGATCGGTGTAGCAGGACGCCTCGAACGTCGTCCCCTCATGCGCCCGCGCGGCGTTGCGCGACGTCACCGTGCCCTGTCCCAGATAGGCGGGCACGGCGTCCAGGATCTCGTCGAGATTGGCATAGACGCGCGTGATCGGCGGCCCCTTCAGCGAGCCCGCCAGATAGCAATAGCTGCAATGCGCCGGGCACCCTTGCGCCAGGTCCATCCGCCAGTCGGCGCTCGGCGCGATCGGCTCCAGTCTGCGCTTCGACGGCGGCGCGACGACCACCGCCAGCGTCGCTTTGGCCTCGACATAGGCGCGGCGCGGATCGTCCGGGGTTGGCAAGTTGAGCCGGTCGCCCGGCAGTTCGACGATCTCGACGCCCAGCGCCGCGGCCCGATCGAGGATCGCCCGCCCATGCGCGAACCCGCGCGCCGACCGCGTCACCAGCAGGCGTTTGGGTGTCCAGCCGGCGGCACGAGTCACGGGAGCAATATCAGGCACAGCCATCGAACGACCGGAGCGCGCGCTTGTTCAGTGACCGCCCTCCACCCACGGAACGCCGGCGTCACGAAACGCTTCGGCCAGCGCGGCCTCCAGGTCGAGCGACTCCCATTGCCGCATCGGGTTCAGATGCGCGACCAGGTCGGGGAGCAGTCGCATGCCGAACCGCGTCACCGCGCGGCTCGCCTTGTACCCCGCCTTATGCTGGTCGAACCGCCAGTCGGGATCGCGCGCGGTCTGGCCGACATACAGCCCGAACGGCACGCGCCGCCGCGGATCGTGCAGCAGGATCACGTACACGCAGTGCCGCGCGCCGGCCTCGCCCCGCGTCGTCGCGCGCAGGCTGCGTGCGGCGCGGATCGCGCTCGACATCCAGGCGGGATCGCTCATCCCGACGTAACGCCGGGCCCGAGCAACGCGTTGCGGTGCAGCGACAAAAGCGCTAGGGCACCCGCATTCGCAAGGACCCGGTGCAATTCCGGGTGGCTATTCCGGCCGCCGATCCGCCGGACAACGCATTTCGCATCCTGTTTTCGACGCGCGCACAATGGCCGCGTCCATGCGATCTTCGCGGACGATCACATCTATGATAATGACAGCTCTCGCCCGGTATCGTGCCGAGTGGTTCACCAGCGCGGGCGCGGCGCGCCGCGACGTGCTCGCCGGCATGGTCGGCACCTTCGCGCTGATCCCCGAAGTCATCGCCTTTTCCTTCGTCGCCGGAATCGATCCGGAGGTCGGGCTGTTCGCCTCCTTCGTGATCGGCATCGTCATCGCCTTTGCCGGCGGTCGCCCGGCGATGATCTCGGGCGCGGCCGGGTCGGTCGCGCTGGTCGTCGCCGCGCTCGTCCACAGCCACGGCCTGCAATATCTACTCGCCGCGACCCTGCTCGCCGGCGTGTTCCAGATCGCGTTCGGGCTCGCCAAGCTCGACGTGCTGCTGCGCTTCGTCTCGCGCTCGGTCCGTACCGGGTTCGTCAACGCGCTCGCCATCCTGATCTTCTCGGCGCAGGTGCCGCAGATGCTGGGCGTCGACTGGCACACCTATGCGATGATCGCCGGGGGTCTCGCGATCATCTATCTCGCGCCGCGCATCAGCAGCGTGATCCCCTCGCCGCTGATCTGCATCGTCGTGCTGACCGGCATCAGCGTCGCGTTCCCGATGCCGATCCACACCGTCGCCGATCTCGGCCGGCTGCCCTCCTCGCTGCCGAGCTTCGCCTTCCCCAATCTGCCGTTCGACTGGCGGACGCTGGGCATCGTCGCGCCCTATGCGTTCGCGATGGCCGCGGTCGGCCTGCTCGAGTCGATGATGACCGCGAGCGTGGTCGACGAGATGACCGAGACGACGAGTTCGAAGGCGCGCGAGTGCACCGGGCTCGGCCTCGCCAATGTCGCCGCCGGGCTATTCGGCGGCATCGCCGGCTGCGGCATGATCGGGCAGACCGTCGGCAACGTCCGCTATGGCGGTCGCGGCCGGCTGTCGACTCTGGTCGCGGGCGTGTTCCTGCTCGTCGTCATGGTGCCCTTGCGCCCCTGGGTAGCGCAGGTCCCGGTCGCGGCGCTGGTCGCGATCATGATCATGGTGTCGATCAGCACTTTCTCGTGGAGTTCGCTGCGCGATCTGGTGCGGCATCCCAAGGTGTCGGGCGTGGTCATGCTCGCGACGGTTGCGGTGACGGTCGCGACGCACGATCTGTCCGCCGGCGTCGCGGTCGGCGTGCTGCTCAGCGGCGTGTTCTTCGCCTACAAGGTCACGCGGCTGATGACCGTGACCGACGCCTATGACGAAGCGAGCGACACCCGGACCTATGCCGTGACGGGCCAGGTCTTCTTCGCCAGCGCCGACGTCTTCGCCGACCGGTTCGACCTGCGCGACACCGCCGCGAACGTCCGCATCGATCTGACCGCGGCGCATCTGTGGGACGTCACCGCGGTCGGCACGCTCGACGTCGTCGTCGGCAAGATGCGCCGCCACGGGATCGCCGTCGACGTGATCGGCCTCAACCAGGCCAGCGCGATTCTGGTCGACCGCCACGCCCCGTTGCTCAATCCGCCGTCGGCGTGAACCGGCCGAACGCCACCCGCCAGAATCCAGTATAACCTGCATTAACGAAACCGCCGTTTCGGGAACGCCGGTCGAGAAACGCTCGTTGTCGGGTCACGCGCTAAGGGGCGCAAGGTGAGGCGTGGGCAATGACGACGACTACGGATGGTACCGAAACGACGGGGGTCAGCGCCTATGTGCTGGCGGCCCGGCAGGCGTGTAAAAGCACCGGCAAGGCGCTCAAGCATCTGACGCTCGGCGGTCTGACGGTCGATCTGCAAGCGGCGGGCGACTCGGTCTGGGCGATCGTTCGACGACCGGGCCAGGGCGGCCTGGCGGTGCGTGCCGCCTATCTCCTCGGCGATTTCGACTGCAAGGCAGTGACGCCGTCCGACGGGGATCTTGCCCGGTTGCGGATCAGCAGCGCGGTCGGCGAACACCTCGTGATCGTTCGCGGCGGTGCCGACGCGCTTGAAAGCCTGCGCATTACGGTGCGCTTTACGCCAAAGATGCGGATGCTGCCGCCGTTCGTGCCGCGCGACGTGTTTCCGCTCGACGCCAACGACGATCCGCTGGGTGCTAAGGGCACCGTCGAGGCGATCCAGCGTGGTCTCAATTCCGGCGTGCTGTATTTCCGCGTCGACGAGCCGGGCTTCGGCAACATCCTGTATTTCCAGAACCTGACCGCGCTCAACGCCTATTACCACGCGACCGGTACCAAGCCCGACGAGGCGGTCGGCGGCACCTGGCCCGAGCTCGGCTATCTGGCGCCGACGCCCGACCAGACCGAAACGCCGCCGACCGGCGCGTTCGAAGTTGGCGTCGAGGTCACGCTGTCCGACGCGATCCTGGTGTTCCGCCACGACGCGCCGCCGCACGAGCGCGAATCCGCCCGCCAGTTCCTCCAGATGCTCGGCGTCGCGTACAAGATGATCGCGCTGCCCAATGTCACGTATCGCGACTGGGTGAAGCGGTCCGAGGACACGCTCCGCGATCTCGATACCGCGCCCGAGGCGACGATCGCGCATTACGGCTACCGCTACGTCCATCCCTACACCGCGGCCGAATATCCCGACATCATGGTCCAGATGTCGATCGTCACCGCGATCCATGACTGGGGCAAATGGACGCGCGAGCCGCATCCGCTGGAGGCGGAATTCAAGGCAGGGCTGGAGAAATTCTACGATCCCAAGCTGAAGTCGCTGCGCCGCTATCTGCCCAATGTCGGCGACGACAAGGACGCCGATGCAGTCGACAGCTGGTATCTCTATCACCCGATGCTCAACCTCGGCATCCTCGCGCTCGACGGCGACGCGCAGGCCCGGACGTTGCTGCTCAAGTCGCTCGATTTCGGCATCAAGGCGGCGCATCATTTCGACTATAAATGGCCGGTCCAGTACAAGGTCACCGATTTCAGCATCATCACCGAATGCGCCGACGCGGATGGCCGCGGGCAGACCGATGTCGGCGGCATCTATGCCTGGGTGATGCTGCAGGCGTTCGAGCTGACCGGCGAACAGCGCTATCTCGACGAGGCGCAGCGCGCGATCGACGCGGCGATGGGTCTGCGCTTCGACGTCAACTACCAGGCGAACCTGACCGCCTGGGGTGCGGCGGCGTGCATGCGGCTGTGGCGGATCACCAACCGCCAGGTCTATCTCGAGCAGAGCTACGTCTATCTCGGCAGCTTCTTCCACAATTGCTCGATCTGGGAGAGCGAGCTCGGGCACGCGAAGGACTATTCGACCTTCCTGGCGGTCACCTGCCTGCAGGATGCGCCGTACATGGCGATCTACGAATGCTTCGATTCGTTCACCGCGTTCGAGCGCTACCTGACCGACAGCGGTCCCGATCTCGAACCCGCCGCGCGCATGCTGATCTCGGAATTCTGCCGCTACGCGCTCAGCCGCGCCTGGTCTTATTACCCCGACGCGCTGCCGCCCGAGAGCGTCTCGCCCAAGCAGCGCGAGAGCAACGGCCATATCGACCGCAAACTCTCGTTCCCGCTCGAGGACCTCTACACCGACGGCCAGCTCGCCGGTCAGGTCGGCCAGGAGGTCTATGGCGCGGGCGCGGCGTTCATCTTCGCGACGCGTGCGTTCCACCATGTCGAGGACGCGCCGTTCCGGCTCTATTGCGACCATTTCGTGCGCGCGATGGAGCGGACCGGCGACCGTGCGCTGACGATCACGCTCGACGGCGGCGAGACCTGCACCGCGGCGTTCAGCCTGGTGCGCCTCAAACGCCGCAAGCTCGGCAAGATCCGGCTCGCGACCGTCGGCGGCGACGCGTTGCGCGCGCGCGACATCACCGACGACCGCGTCGCCTATCGCGTGCCCGCCAGCGGCCGTCTCGTTCTGACCTGGGAATAATCATGCGCCACCATACCAGCCTCAAGGGCAAACGGATCCTCGTCACCGGCGGGACCACCGGGATCGGCCTTGCGACCGTTGCACAACTCGTCGCGGAGGATGCCCACGTGTTCACCTTCGGTCGTCACCAGCCCGGGCTCGACGCCGCGCTCTCGGAAGCGGGCGGGGGATCCGGCAGCGTCGATGGCATGATCGCCGACGTCACCAGCAAGGACGACATGGACAGCGTGTTCGCTGCGATCGACGACACGTTCGGCGGCATCGACATCCTCGTGACCTGTGCCGCGCTCGGCGCCGAGCCTGTGCACGAGATGGAGGAGGATGCCTGGCGCTATGTGGTGGAAACCAACCTGATCGGCACGATGGCGGCGGCACGCCGCGCGATCCTGCGCATGGACGCACAGGGTAGCGGACATCTGCTGTTCGTCGGGTCGATCAGCACCGAGATCAAGGCGGAGGGCGAGAGCGTCTATTCCGCGACCAAGGCGGGTATCCAGGCGTTCGCCGAGACGCTGCGCAAGGAAGTCGCGACCAAGAACATTAAGGTCAGCGTGATCCAGCCGGGGTCTGTTTCCACGCCGATGCAGGAATGCACCGACGACGAGAAGGCCCAAGCGGTCGAGGATCACAAGATGCTCTACGCCCACGAGGTCGCCGACACGATCCTGTTCGCGCTGACTCGCTCCGAGCGCGCCGACATCGTCAACCTGCGGATCGAACCGCGCGTGCAGAAGACCAGCTGATGAAGGCCGCTCTCAAGACTGCCGAGGGCCGGTTCGAGGTCACCGAAGTCGATCGGCCGATCATTCCCGCCGGTAATTTCGTGCTCGCGCGCGTGCGCGTCGCGGGGATCTGCGGCACGGATTTACGCCACTGGAACAAGGCCGAGCCCGAACTGGCCTGCCACATCGTCGGCCATGAGCTGGCGGGCGAAGTGGTCGAGGTGGGCGCTGATGTCACGACGGTGAAGCCCGGCGACCGAGTCGTCATCGAAACCGTGATGGGCGACGATCTTTGCGACTATTGCCGGATTCAGCGCTACAATATCTGCGAGCATCTGTACGACGTACGGACGAAATATGTGTCGCGGGCGTACGGCGAGTTCGTCTGCGGCCCGGAGCAGAAATTCTACAAGCTGCCCGATCATGTAAGCTTCGAGGAAGCCGCGCTGATCGACACCTTCTCGGTCTGTCTGCATGCGCACCACCGCGCGGGCGTAGGCGTCAATCAGAAGATCGCGATCATCGGGTCGGGACCGATCGGGCTCGGCCAGTTGCAGCTCGCCAAGCTCAGCGGTGCCGACGTGTTGATCGCGGACCGCGTCGGCAGTTCGCTCGATCTCGCCAAGACGCTCGGCGCCGACGTCGTCGTCAACACCGACGACGAGGATCTGGTCGCCCAAGTGATGGCGTTCACCGACGGGCGCGGCGTCGATGTCTGTTTCGAATGCGCTGGCGGTGAATCGATGCCCGATACTCTGCCGCTCGCGACCAAGCTCGCACGGCGCGGCGGCAAGGTCGTCGTCGTCGGTGGGTTCGACAAGGGCGAGATCGCGATCCCGCTCGAATGGCAACGGATCCAGATGTCGGAAATCGAGATCGTCATGAGCGCGAGCTTCGCGTTCCACGACATCTATCCCGAACAGGGCATGGTGCTGGAACTGCTCGCCAGCGGTAAGCTCGACGCCGCCAGCCTCATCACCCACCGCTTCGACCTGGCGGATATCAACCAGGCCTTCGAGACCGCCGACGCGAAGGCGCAGACCGGGGCGGTATTCGTGGCGATCGCGATCTCGTGACGCGCCGCAGGATCGGCGCGCGCCGGTGGCGCCGCCGGTGAGTCTCGACCCTCAGCCCCGGCTCAGCGAAGACGACGTCGCACGGGGCCTGCGTCTGCTCGTCGTCGAGGCGGCGTTTTCCGGAAGCGGCGCGGCGCTGACGACGGGCGTGATCCTGACCGCGTTCGCGCTGCATCTCGGCGCGTCCAACATGATGATCGGCGTGCTCGCCAGCGCGCCGTTCCTCGCCCAGCTGCTGCAGCTGCCGACCATCCTGCTCGTCGAGCGTATCCGCCAGCGCAAGCGCATCGCCGTGCTGACCAGTATCGCGGGGCGGCTGATGCTCGCGGTGATGGCGGGCACCGCCTTCTTCACGGGCATGACTCCGTTGCTGGTCTTTCTCGGCGCGCAGATCGTGCTGTGCGCGCTCGGGGCGGTGGGTACCTGCGCGTGGAATGCGTGGATGCGGGATCTGGCGCCCGAGAACCGGCTTGGCGACGTGTTCGCCAAGCGCACGGTCTGGCTGACCGCGATCAATTTGGTGCTCGGGCTCGCCGCCGCGCTCGCGCTCGATCTGACCGGCGAGCACTCCACGACGCGCGACGCCGTCTTTGCCGGAATGTTCGTCCTCGGTTGCGTCACCGGGCTGATCAGCGCGCAGATCGTCGCGGCCATGCCCGAACCGCTGATGCCGCCACCGGGCGGCCCGGTCCGGCTGATCGCGTTGGTGCGCCAGCCGTTGCGCGACCTCAATTTCGCGCGGCTGCTGGTGTTCGTCGGCAGCTGGCAGTTCGCGGTCAATCTGGCGACGCCGTTCTTCACCGTGTTCATCGTCCGCCAGCTGCAGTTCGACGTCAGCTTCGTGATGTTGCTGAGCGTGGTCAGCCAGATGGCCAACATCCTCGCACTGCGCGGTTGGGGCGCGCTCAGCGACCGGTTCGCGAACAAGTCGGTGCTCGCGGTCTGCGCGCCGGTCTATATCCTGTCGATTGTCGCGATGATCGGCGCGTCGCAGATCGGCAACCGTGATCTGGTCAAGCTGTGGCTGATCGTGCTGCACCTGTTCATGGGTGCGTCGGTTGCCGGCGTCACGCTGGCCGCGACCAACATCGCGCTCAAGCTGTCGCCGCGCGGC
This sequence comes from Sphingomonas rhamnosi, assembly GCF_036663615.1. Lineage (NCBI taxonomy): Bacteria > Pseudomonadati > Pseudomonadota > Alphaproteobacteria > Sphingomonadales > Sphingomonadaceae > Sphingomonas > Sphingomonas rhamnosi. The sequence goes on along the minus strand of NZ_JAXOJJ010000001.1, from coordinate 461,386 downwards.
AGCGCCACGGCCTATATTGCCGCGAGCGCCACGGTTACCGCGGTCGCCGCCGGGCTCGCGCCGATCATCGGCGGATTGCTCGCCGATTTCTTTGCCCGTCGCAAACTCGAGCTGCTGCTGCGTTGGTCCAGCCCCCAAGCCGCGTTCAGCCTGCCGATCACGCTGACCAGTTGGGATTTCTATTTCCTGTTAGCCGGCTTGCTCGGGCTCTACGCCATTCACCGCCTGACGTTGGTGTCCGAACAGGGCGAGATCGAGCGGCGAGAGATGGTCGGCGAACTGTTGAGCGAAACCCGGCGGACGATCCGCAACATCTCTACCGTTGCGGGACTGCGCGCGGCGACGTCGGTTCCGGTCTCGCTGTTGCGCGACGCCCGTGTCCGCCGACGATTGCGGCGTGCGCAGGCGGCGACGCGGGACGATTGAGCGCGCATCGCAACACCCCCGCCACGTCGGTTTCGCAAAGATATCAGAGGTCGAACGCAGCCATATCGATACCAAGCCGTTGGCGAGGTGAATTAGGGAACGGTGATGACCGAACGGAAAGAACCACGGCCGCAGCGCGGCATGATTATCGGCATCGTCGTCGGGCTGATGCTCGCCGCGATCCTGCTGGCGATCTTCTACTCACGCGTGCAGCAACCTGCCGTCGATGCCAAGCCCACCCAGGCGCCGCTGAAGACGCAGCGCTAGCAGCACGGGCGACGGTGCCGATCGCGCAAGGTCGGGCCTAGGCCCAGTCGCAGAGCTTGCCCATGCCGTTGCGCGGCAACCGGCTGCCGAACCGAAAGCTCTTCGGACGTTCGTGTCCAGCAAGGTGCGCGACGGCACGTTCGAGATCAATGGCAAGCGTTGTGGGATCCTGTCCCGCGAGCGGCACAATGAACGCCTTCAATCGGCCGGTGGCGCCTAGCCGAACGGTGGCCTCGGCGACGCCGTCCGAATCACGGAGCAGCTGCGCGATGCGTTCGGGCCAGACATTGTGGCCCGCGACCTGAACCGCACCGTCGCGTCGGCCGACGGGCCGCAGCGACCGTTCGCCGGTGCGTTCGATATAGTCGGGAAAATCCGCAGTGGTTCCGGTGCGGTCGACCAATTGCCAGTCGCCTTCGCCGCGTGCGGTCATCGTCCACCGCGGCAAGAGGTCATAGTCGCTCGAAGGCACGATGCGCGTGCCGATTGCCGCTGTTTCGGAGGAACCGTAGACGTCGATCAGCTGGGTCAGGCCCGCCGCGATCAAATTCCGTGCAAGCCGATCGTCGAGCGGCCCTGCCGAGCTGACCCCGACCACGCCTTCCGGAAACCGCCGCATCAGGCGCAGGAGCGCCTCCCACTGCTCGGGCACCGCGACGACCAGATCGCCCGCTGCAAGCCCCATGGATAGGCCGACGGTCGCGCGGCGCACGGGAACGCCGAGCAGACTGGGCAGCACCGCGGTCCATATCATGCCGTACAGATGGGACGCCGGCACCAGCGCAACCACGCGCCGCCGGTCCGCACACCGTTCGGCCCAGAGCGCCGCTTCATCAAGGATATCGGCGACGGAATGCGCGCACAGGCGGGGCGCGCCGGTCGAACCCGACGTTCTGACGCAGATGCGTCCGGCGCGCGATCGGTGCGCCTTCATGACCCAGTCGACCCAGTCGCCGACGGTCTGCGCCCGCTCGGCACCCAGCATACCGTCATCGAGATCGAACGTCTCGGCAAGCGCGCCGACCGCGCCAAGCTGTTCGAGCGAATCGAGGCCCAGGCCGGTTGCCCCGATCGGCACCGCGTCGGGCCAATCGTACCGTAATGCCTCGGGCAGTTCGGTTTCCCGGATGCGCCGCACCTCGGCAGCGACCACCGCGCAAGCGACGCGGTGGACGGCGGAGCGCTGCAGCATCAGCGCGTCAGGCGGCATCGGTGCTGGGATGGAAGACCTGATTTCGTCCGTCATGCTTGGCATTGTACAATCGCTGATCTGCCAGCGCGATGAGCACGTCGATCGATCCCTCTGCTTCGTCCAGCGTTGCACAGCCAAAACTCGCCGTTGCCGATAGCGGCCCGCTCGGCGCCTGGATTTCGAGTGTGGCAATGGCTTCGCGCAAGTCTTCGGCGAGATCGATGGCCTGCGCGAGATCGAACCGCGGGAGCAGGGCGCCGAACTCTTCGCCCCCCAAGCGCGCGAACAGGCATCGTGGCGGAAGCATCTCGGTGCACGCCGTGGTGATGCGCTGCAGCAGCAGATCGCCGACCGGGTGCCCGTGCATGTCATTGACGGTCTTGAAGTGATCGAGGTCGAGCATGATCAACGACAGCGGCTGACGCAGCTCGCGCCAATGCGTCAGCTCGCGCTCCAGCGTCTGGCGGAAATGGCGTCGATTGGCGGCTCCCGTCAGATGGTCTCGCGTCAGCAGGCGCCGCAGGTCTTCGGTCGCGGCCTCGCGTCGCGGCACGTCGCGCAGGACGACGGAGAAGCCCGCGAAATTCGAGCCGTCGTTGTCGGACCGAGCCACCACCAGACGTTGGCACCAATAGCGTTCGCCGTTCGCGCGCAGCTGCCACCCTTCCTGGAGATGCCATCCGTCGCGCTTGGCGACCACGAGCTGCTCGTCGAGCCGCAAATTGCCGCCCTGGGCCTCGTGGCCGAGAACCACGCCAAGGTTGCAACCGATGGCGGCGATGCTGTCGTAACCGGTCTGATGCGTGAAGCCGGGATCGGCCGAAACAATGTCCCCCTCGGGGGTGATTTCCAGGGCCGCATAGTCGTTGATGCCGTCGAGCAAGGTCGCAAACCACGTGTCCGCCTGGCGCAATCGCTGTTCCTGAACGACCTGCTGGCTGATGTCCGTCAGTGTCGCCATCAGCCTGTCTGGCCCTAGCTTTACGATGGTGCACGCGATTACCGTCGGGCCCTTGGCACCGCGTCCTGATCCCAGATCCACGAATATGCGATGACCGTCGCACACCCGACCCGTCGCCGGTGCGAAGTCTGCCACGATGCTGCGCACCTCCGGTGCGTGCTGCTCGAGCGCCGCGAACAGGTTGCTCGAGTCCCGCGGGCCGGCGAGCGGCATCAGATGCTGCATCGCGTGCGGGTTCATGATCGCGATATCGCCCGCGGCATCGCATTCGATCAATCCAACCGGACACGCGTACAGAAACTCGAGAAGCTGTTCCTCACTCGAACTGCCGGTCATGACCGCCGCGCACCTATCGCTGGATCAGAATATAGCGTCGTGCCGCCGTCGCGGACGCCAACAGCCGCAGCCGCACCTTGGTCGGCCGCATCCGCAGGGTCAGAACATACGGCACGAGGGCGTCGAGCTCGGGCTCGTCCTCGAACCGCTGGGCGACCATGAAGTTGTTCATGCACTGTGCGATGGCGTCGAAGAACGGGACACCGATGACGCTGGCAGGGTCCAATCCCGCCATCCGTGCCTCGGTCGCGTTATAGGATTCGACCGTCATATCCGCGGCGAGGCCGACCACACCGTAGGGCAGCGCATCGCGTTCCGCCTCGCCCATCATATCGAGTGTGCGCAAGGTTACGGCGTCGAAGCCAGTCTCGAGGGCGGTCATCATGTCACTCCTGGTTAACCTGCCTTATGGCCTGCGCGGTGAAGAACGCCTTAAGGCAATCGCTCGGATCCTGCCCCAACCGTAAATTCTGACCGGGTTCACCGGCTGCGGTGCGTGGCCGCAGCGTGGTCGCTGCGCTCGGCATGTGCCCACCGCCCTTGGAGCGTTGCACCTCGTAGCGATAGATCAGTCTGATCGACAACCGGACACCGTACCGGGTCGTCGGATAAGCGCCCGTCGCTCCCAGGCGATCGATTGTCGTGCGTTGATGGCTTGGCGGGGCAGGCATGCTAAAGCCGCGGCCATGTCAAACACCCGAAGCAATACCGGTACCGTCGATATCGACGGCGTCAAATACGACTGGCACCTGCAACGCGAGCCGCAATGGTCGGATGACGAGGGATGGAAGGGCATGACGATCGGCGTTCTGCAGCGGGATTCCCAGCGCGAGGCGCTGCTCGAATTTCCTGCCCCGAAGCGTTTGTTGAAGGGCCTGCCGCGGGGGCGCCTCCAGATCGACGATGCGACGGTGTCTCGGAGCGTTCGCGCTGCTCTGGCCGCGGGCTGGGAACCGATGTCGCGCGGCAGGCCGATGGTGTTTACGGTAGACGCCGACGGCAACTGACCCGCGCGGACGCGGCTTTCGCTCACTCGGACGATATCGCTGTCTCTACGATTTTTGGCAGGCTGCGGATGGGTTCGACCGAAATGCTGCGGAACCACGTCTCGGCCCCTTCCGACTGAAGCTGAATGCTGCCGTGAGTCAGCGGGGTCCGGCTTCCGTCGGCGGCGATCGTCGCGATATCCCGGATTTCGGCGACGGGGACGCCGTTGACGACATGGACGGCGTGGTCCCCCAGCACGTAGAGATCGAGCGTGTTCCACTGGCCGATCGGGCGTTCGGCGTCGGTGGCGGCTTCGACGTTCCAGGTCGGGCTCCCGTTGACCATGTCGACGGTCCGTCCGCCAACACGGAAGCGGAGATGCGGCGCGATCAGCGACGGGTCGGACGTGACGGTCGTCCGCCCCCGGACCTTGCCGCCGACCGCGACGGCCATGCCGGTCGAGCCCTTCATGATTTCGAATTCCATCGACGGACGCCATGTTCCGAACACCTCGCCGGGCGCGCCATGCGTATGGTATAGCAAGCCGTTATTGGGCGGCTGCCGGTCGCGCGGCGCCCACCGTCCTGCACCCCATTTATACTGTAGCCGCAGGTGATAGTTGCTGAGGTCCGCACGGTGGACGAGGCTGCCCCAGGTCTGGCCCTTGATCCAGATCGCTGGCCCGCCGTCGACCTGGCGGACGGCGAAGTCACCGCTGTCGCGCCCGGGAACGCCGATTGGTGGATTCTTGCTGTCGCCGCGATACGTCACCGCCGGGTCCGCATAGCCGAGCCAGGGTTGCCAGTCGTTCAGGCTGCGGCCGTCGAACAGCGCGATCCTCTTGCCGACTGGTCGGGGTACGTCGGCCAGGATCAGATGCTGCCGGCCGGTTGCGGGTTCGCCGCCGATGGCCCGCGCTTGGTCGATTGAACTCTGTGCAAACGCTGCGATGGGCGACACGCAAGCGAGCAAGAGCGCGCAAATCTTCTTCATGGACATCCTCTCATCCTTCTTTTTTGATCATCGGGCGCGGATGACAGCGGTGCTGTTCCTGACCACGAGTTCGTGACGGAGCGTGACTTGCTGGAGTGGGGCGTCGACGCCGCGCAGGATGTCGACGAGAAGTTCGACAGCGCGGCGCCCGATCATGCCCTTGGGCTGGGCGATCGTCGTGAGCGGCGGCTGGAAATAGCGCGCGAGCGGCAGGTCGTCGAAGCCGATGACCGAGACGTCGGCGGGGCAGGACAGGCCGGCATCGCCAATCGCACGCAGCGCGCCCATCGCCATCTCGTCGCTGAAGCAGAAGATCGCGGTGACGTCGCTGGCGAGCAGATCGCGGGTGTGGGCGACGGCCGAGCCGGCGGAATAGTCGCCCCTGCGGACGTGCAGGCGATCGCGGAGCCCGGCGCGGGTTGCGGCGTCGATCGCGCCGGTCAGGCGGTCGCGGCTGATCGGGCTGATCTCCGGTCCGGTGACGACGCCGATCGTGCGATGGCCGAGGCCGATCAGGTGCTCGATCGCGTCGGCGCTCGCCGCAGCATTGTCGATATGGACGCTGGGGACGCCGAGGTCGGGGCTGTATTCGCAGCCGTTGACGATCGGTGCGGCGGCGCCTTTGCGCGCCAGCAGCGGGCCGAGGCTGGCGGGCAGCCGGTGGCCGAGGAAGATCAGCCCGTCAACCTCGCGACGTGATAGCATGTCGGCATATTGATCCTCGACCTCCGGATCGTGGCGCGTGTCGCCCACGACCACCGAATACCCCGCGTCCCTCGCGGCCTCTTCGGCGCCGCGGATAACGCTGGCGAAGAACGCGTTGGAGATGTCGGGAACGGTCAGCAGGATCTTGGCGGCGCGCAAAGTCCGCAGGCTGCGCGCGGCGACATTGGGGGTATACCCCGAGTCGCGGACGACCTCCAATACGCGCAGCCGCGTCTGGTCGGACACCTGTTCGGGGCGGCTCAGCACGCGCGAGACGGTGGCGGTGGAGACGCCGGCCAAGGCGGCGACTTCGATGATCGTCGTCATGGCATCGTCATGTATCCGGTCCGCGTCCGTGTCGATATAGCGTAGATGTAATCCTTTACATTCATGGCGCCTCTTCGTAGCTTCCCGGTCGACAAGCAGGAAAACTGCGATCGGAGAGGTGCGAATGGCCGTTGCAGACAGTGCATCCTATGAAGGGGGCGTGGCCCCGGCGGGTGGTCTGTTGACCGGCCGCCTCAGCGCGATGATGTTCATGCAATTCTTCGTCTGGGGCGCCTGGATCGTTACGCTCGGCCTCGTGATGCAGACTGTCGGCATCGGCAATCTGATCGGCAACGCGTTTTCGGTCGGGCCGATCGCGTCGATCGTCGGATCGTTCCTGCTCGGCATGGCCGCCGCACGTTATGTCAGCCCGCGGATGCTGATGGTGATCCTGCACCTGATCGGCGGCGTGATCCTGTTCGCGCTGCCCTCGCTCATCACGCCGGAGGCCGGCAACGGCTTCGTCTGGCTGCTGCTCTGCTACATGATCCTCTACATGCCAACGGTCGGCCTCGCCAACACGATCGCGCTCAAGAGTTTCGGCGAGCGGACCGACAAGTTCCCGTTCGTCCGCGCGTTTGGCACGCTCGGGTGGATCACCGCTGGGCTGATCATCGGCTGGGCCGGGCTGTCGGCGAGCCCGGAGATATTCCGGGTAGCGGCGGTCGTTTCGATCGCGCTGGGGCTCTACAGTTTCACGCTGCCCAACGTCGCATCGGACGCGCCGCGCGACGAGAGCGTGCTGCGCCAGGTATTCTGCGTCGAGGCGTTCGGGCTGCTAAAACAGCGTTCGTTCCTGATCTTCATGACCTGCGCCACGCTGATCTCGGTCCCGCTGGCGATGTATTACGCCTATGCCTCGCCCTATGTCGGCGCGACCGGCATCAGCAACGTCGGCGGTACGCTCGCGATCGGACAGATGTCCGAACTCGTGTTCATGTTCTCTATGCCCTGGCTGTACCGCCGCTTCGGCGTGAAGCCGTTGCTGCTCGTTGGCATGGCCGCCTGGGCGGTGCGCTATGTGCTGTTCGCGATCGGCGATGGCGGCGCGTCGCTATGGGCGGTGTATCTGGGCGTCGCGCTGCACGGCGTGTGCTATGATTTCTTCTTCGTCGCCGGCGCGATCTACACCGGCACGATCGCGACACCGAAGGGCGTCAACGCGCAGGCGCAGGGCATGCTGACGTTGTTCACCTACGGCGTCGGGATGCTGCTCGGGTCGCAGATCGGTGCGCTGTTGTACGCGCAACTGCCCGCTACGCCGACCATCGCCGATTGGCAGCATATGTGGTGGTATCCCGCCATCGCCGCGGCAGTGATCGCGCTGCTGTTCCAGCTGACCTTTCGCGATGACACGCAGAAAGAGGTCGCGGCATGAAGGGCATGAAGGGCCCCGGCATATTCCTTGCCCAGTTCCTCGGTGACGCGGCGCCGTTCAACACGCTCGGCGGGCTGGCGGAATGGGCGGCCGGGCTGGGCTATGTCGGTGTCCAGATCCCCTGCAACGCGCAACTGATCGACCTGAAGCTTGCCGCGGAAAGTCGCACTTATTGCGATGACCTGCGCGGTGGCCTCGCCAAGCACGGGATCGAAGTCACCGAATTGTCGACTCATCTGCAAGGGCAGCTGGTCGCGGTCCACCCGGCCTATGACACGCTGTTCGACGGCTTCGCGCCGCCTGAGCTGCACGGCAAGCTCGCCGAGCGCCAGTCATGGGCGGTCGAACAGGTCAAGCTGGCGGCGAAGGCGAGCGCCAATCTCGGCCTGTCCGCGCATGCGACCTTCTCGGGCGCGCTCGCATGGCCCTACGTCTATCCGTGGCCGCAACGCCCCGCCGGGCTGATCGAGGAAGCGTTTGCCGAACTCGCGCGCCGCTGGACGCCGATCCTCGACGTGTTCGAGGACGCCGGCGTCGATTGCGCGTTCGAGGTGCATCCGGGCGAGGATGTGCACGACGGTGCGACATGGGAACGCTTCCTCGCCGCGGTCGACCACCATCCGCGGGCCCGCCTGCTGTTCGATCCGTCGCATTTCGTGTTGCAGCAGCTCGATTATCTCGACTTCATCGATCGCTATCACGACCGGATCTCGTGCTTCCACGTCAAGGACGCCGAGTTCAATCCGACCGGCCGATCGGGTGTGTACGGCGGCTATGAGAATTGGGTCGACCGCGCCGGTCGGTTCCGCTCGCTCGGCGACGGGCAGGTCGATTTTTCCGCGATCTTCAGCAAGATGGCGCAGTACGGCTATGCCGGTTGGGCAGTGCTCGAATGGGAATGCGCGCTCAAGCGCTCCGAGGATGGCGCCCGCGAAGGCGCGCCGTTCATCCGCGATCACATCATCCGCCGAGGTGACCGCGCGTTCGACGATTTCGCCGCCAGCGGCATCGACCGCACCGCGATCCGTGCGCTGCTCGGGCTGTCGGAGGATCGTCCGTGACCCGGCTTCGTCTCGGCATGGTCGGCGGCGGGGAAGGGGCCTTTATCGGTGCCGTCCACCGCATGGCGGCGGCGCTCGACGGCGATTGGGATCTCGTGGCGGGCGCGTTCAGCACCGATGGCGGACGCAACGCGCGGACCGGCGACCTGCTTGGGCTGGAGGCGCAGCGCGTCTATCCGTCGCTCGACACGCTGATCGCGAACGAACAAGCGCTACCTGCGGATCAGCGGATCGGCGCGCTCGCGGTGGTGACGCCGAACCACCTGCACGCGCCGATGGCGATCGCAGCGCTCGACGCCGGCTTCCACGTCTTCTGCGAAAAGCCGATGGCGATGAGCGTCGTCGAAGCCGAGGCGATCGCCGCAGCCGCCAAGGCCAGCGGCCGCCGGTTCGCGCTGGCGTTCACCTATAGCGGCTATCCACTGATCGAAGAGGCGCGTGTGCGGGTGGCGCGCGGTGATTTCGGTGCGATCCGGCTGGTCCAGGTCGAATATCTGCAGGGCTGGCTCAGCCAGTCGATCGATACCGATGGCAACAAGCAGGCCGAATGGCGCACCGATCCCGCCCGCGCGGGGCTTGGCGGCTGTCTGGGTGACATCGGTACGCACGCGTTCCAGCTTGCCGAGCATGTTTCCGGCCTGTCGGTGGAATCGGTGTCGGCGGACCTCACTACGCATGTCGGGGGTCGGCGGCTCGACGATGACGTGAGCGCGTTGCTGCGGTTCGAAGGCGGCGCGCGCGGCGTGCTCAAGGCGAGCCAGGTCGCTGCGGGCGAGGAGAACGGGCTGCGGCTCAGGATCCACGGAGAACGCGGCGGGCTCGACTGGGCGCAGACGGAGCCTAACACGCTGACCTTGCGCTGGCTCGATAAGCCGGCTGAAGTCCTGCGCACCGGCGGGCCCGGGCTGTATGACGGCACGGCCGCGCTGACGCGGACCCCGGCGGGGCATCCCGAAGGCTATATCGAAGCGTTCGCCAACCTGTATCGCGCGTTCGCCGCGACGATCCGGGGCGGCGACGATCGCTGGTATCCCGGCATAGCCGACGGCCTGCGCACCATGCGATTCATCGAGGCGGTGATCGCGAACGCCGCATCCGACCAGAAATGGACGCCAGTTGAGTCCAGGAGAGAATGAATGAAGCTGCTAATTGCCCTGGGCGCCACAAGCGTCGCGGCGACCGCGCTGATCGCCGTATCGGCGCCCATCGCCGCGCAGACGACGGCGCCGCCGGCCTTCGCCGCGTGCCGCGCCTGTCATACCGTCGTGAAAGGCGGCAAGAACGGGATCGGCCCCAATCTGTACGGCGTCGTCGGCCGTGCCGCGGCGGCTGCGCCCGGCTTCAATTATTCGCCGGCTTTGAAGGAGTCGAAGCTGCGCTGGGACGAGAAGACGCTGGACGAATATCTCGCCGCGCCGTCGAAGAAGGTGCCGGGGACCCGCATGCCGATCGCGACCCCCGATCCGGCGAAACGCGCGGCGATCATCGCATATCTCAAGGCGGAGGGCGCCAAATGATCGCGCGGCGCGCATGACATTCTCGCGTCGCACCGTGCTCGCCGTCGGTGCCGCGGCCTCGCTGGTGCCTGCCGCGATCGCAGCCCAGCGCCGCGGCACGAACGCGGCGCGGTTCTCGCTCGGCTATGCGCCGCACGAGGGCAGCTTCGCCAGCCGCGGCGGCCGGATCGAGCAGATCGCCTTCGCCGCGGATCAGGGCTTCACCGCGTGGGAGGACAATGAGGCGGCAACGCGCTCGGTGGCCGAGCAGGAGCAGATGGCCAAGGCGCTTTCGCAGCGCGGCATGACGGTGGGCGTGTTCGTCGCCAGCATGCCCAAATGGGCCAAGTCGCGACCGCTGCTCGGCGCCAATGACGGTGCCGAGCGCGAGGCGTTCCTGGCCGATATCCGCGCCTCGCTCGACGTCGCCAAGCGGCTGAACGCCACACGGATGACCGTCGTCACCGGGTTCATGGACCCCAAGGTGCCGGTCGACATCCAGACCGCGCGCGTGATCGACGTGATGCGCCGCGCGGGCGATATCGTCGCGCCATCTGGCGTGGCGATGGTGATGGAGCCGCTCAACACCCGGACCAATCACCCCGGCGTCTATATGCAGACGATTTCACAGGGCTATGCGGTCGCACGCGGCGCGAATAGCCCGGCGGTCAAGATCCTCGCCGATCTGTATCACGAGCAGATCCAGTCGGGGAATCTGATCCCCACGCTCAACACCTGCTGGAGCGAGATCGGCTATATCCAGTTCGGCGACAATCCGGGACGCAACGAGCCGTCGACCGGCGAGATCAACTATGCCCGGATCGTCAAATGGCTGCGCGCCAAACGCTACACCGGCGTGATCGGCATGGAACACGGCAACTCGATCGCGGGCCGGGCGGGCGAGGATCGCCTGATCGCCGCCTACCGCGAGATCGACGCCGTATGAGGGGAAGCATGAGCATGAAGATCAGTTTGATCGCGAGCGTCGTCGCGGCGGTGGCCGTGCCGGTCGCGGCGCAGGACAAGCCCGGCTTCAAGGACACGCCGATGCTGCCCGGCGGCCAGTGGCGCGTCCACGATGCCGACCGGCCTGCGCCGATCGTCGTGGCACCAGCCGCCACCCCAGGTGGTGCGCCTGCCGACGCGGTCGTGCTGTTCGACGGGCGGTCGCTCGACGCGTGGAAGCCGGATCGGATCGCGTGGCCGATCGACAACGGCGTGCTCACCATTCCGTCGCGCACGAAGAGCGGCGGCGAGAACAATCTCGTCTCGAAGCAGAGTTTCGGCGACGTCCAAATGCACCTTGAGTTCCGCTCGCCCAATCCTCCGACCAAGACCTCGCAGGATCGCGGCAACAGCGGCATCTGGTTCATGCAGCGCTATGAACTGCAGATCCTCGATGGATCGCAGAACCCGACCTATGCAGACGGCACGGTCGGCGCGGTCTATGGCTGGAAGCCGCCGCTGGTGAACGCCGCGCGCCGACCCGGCGAATGGCAGACCTACGACATCGTGTTCGAACGGCCTCGCTTCGCCGCCGACGGCAGTCTGCTCCGCCCCGCCTATGTCACCGCGCTGCTGAACGGCGTGCTGGTCCAGAACCACCAGGCGATGCTCGGCACCACCATCTGGCGACAGGTCGCGAGCTACAAGGCGCATGCCGACGCCGCGCCGATCCAGCTGCAGGATCACGATTCGCCGGTGTCGTTCCGCAACATCTGGGTCCGTCCGCTGACCGAGGCGGCGATCGCGCAGGATCTGAAGGGGGACGGCAAATGATCGATCGCAGAACCGCCTTGGCCGGTGTCGTGGGCATGTTCAGCAGCGCCTTGTTCGCGCCGATCGCGCGTGCCGCCGGCGTCGCGCCGGCCGCCGGTGCCGCCGCGGGCATCCCGGTGATCAGCGAAGGCCCGCCGAGCGTCGCGGTCTTCACGCCCGCGCAGCGCGCGCTGATGACCGCGCTCAGCGAACGCGTGCTGCCGACCACCGACACGCCGGGGGCGATCGCTGCCGGCGTCCCCGCCTATATCGAAAAGCTGCTCGCCGACTGGGCCGAGCCTGCCGACCGCGTGCCGATCCTCGCCGGGCTCGACGCGATCGAGGCGCGCAGCCTGAAGGACTATAAGGCCCCCGGTGCGACAGCGACCGCGGCGCAGCAGGACGCGCTGCTGACGCTCGCGATGAACGACCAGATCCCGTCCGGCGGCGTCTTTTTCGAAGCGTTCCGACAGCTCGTCGTCACCGGCTATTACACGTCGGAGATCGGCATGACGCAGGAGCGCGAATATCTGCCGGTGCCCGGCGAATATAACGGTGCCTTCCCCTATTCTCAGGTCAACAAGGTGTATTCCGCATGATCCTCAGCCGTCGAACCCTGCTCGCGGGCTCCGGTGCGGTTGCCGCGCTCGCATTCGTGCCCACCGCCTCCGCCACGCAGTTGAAGGCAATCGGCCTGCAACTCTACACGATCCGCGACATCTTCTCGAAGGACCCGGTCGGCACGCTCGGGAAGGTCGCGAAGATCGGCTACCGCGAGGTCGAATTCGGCGGTGGCGGCTTTGACGGCATGGACCATGCGATGCTGCGCGGCACGATGGACAAGCTCGGCCTGACCGCACCTTCGGTGCATATCGGCTACGACGCACTGCTCCAGCGGTTCGACCAGTCGGTGACGATGGCCAAGACGCTCGGCGCGACCACGGTCGTGCTGCCGTACATGACCGACGAGCATCGCAACGAAGCGGGCTGGACCGCGGCGCTGCCGAACTTCAACCGGTTCGCCACCGATCTGAAAAAGGCCGGGCTGGGCTTCGCCTATCACAATCACGATTTCGAATTCACGACAAAGCCGGGCGGGGTCAGCCTGTATGACCGGCTGTTGAAGGAGACCGACCCTGCGCTCGTGAAGCTCGAGCTCGATCTCTATTGGGCGCTGCATGCCGGCGAAAACCTAACGACGCTGATCGAGCGGGTGGCGCCACGTCTTTACGCTTATCACGTCAAGGACATGCGGCCCGATCGCAGCATGGCGGCAGTCGGCGTGGGGACGATCGATTTCGCCGCGCTGTTCAAGCTGAAGGGCAGCGCCGGGGTCCAGCATTTCTACGTCGAGAACGATCAGGCACCGGCGCCGTATCTGCCCGACATCACCACGAGCTTCCGGACGCTGCGCGCGCTGCGTTTCTGATCGCGCGTTCTGACCGAGAATTTGGAGAGGAAGATCATGGCTGCGACCAACAGGTTCGACGCGATCGTCATTGGATCGGGCGTCAGCGGCGGCTTCGCCGCGAAGGAACTGACCGAAAAGGGCCTGCGTGTCCTGATGCTCGACCGCGGCAAGATGGTCGAGCATGGCGAAGGTTATACCTATGACGGCAAGCCCGCCTACGAGGTGCCGGCTCGCAACATCATGCCCAAGCCGCTCCTCGACAGCGATTATTTCATCGCCAAGCACGGCTATGTCGCGCCCAGCAACCGCGAGTTCCACAATGACGACCGGCTGAACCCCTATGCCCATGACGAGGGCAGCAAATTCTATTGGATCCGGTCGGGGGCGGTCGGCGGCAAGTCGCTGATCTGGGGTCGCTGGTGCTTCCGCTGGGCGCCCGAGGATTTCGCGGCGAACAAGCGCGACGGGATCGATGGCGAATGGCCGATCGGCTATGACGACGTCGCGCCGTGGTACAGCTATGTCGAGAAATATATCGGCGTATCCGGCTCGCGCGAGAATCTCGCCTACCTGCCCGACAGCGAATTTCAGCCGCCGATGCCGATGAACGTCGCCGAGAAACGGCTGAAGCAGAACCTCGAGACCAAGTTCCCGGGGCGCAAGCTGATCAACACGCGGCTATCCAACATGACCGAGGACAAGCCGGAGCAGAACCGGACGAAGTGCCAGTTCCGCAACCAGTGCGGCAATGGCTGTTCGTTCGGCGCCTATTTCTCGACCCAGGCGGTGACGTTGCCGGCGGCCCGCGCCACCGGCCGGCTGACGCTGAAATCGGATTCCGTGGTCACCAATCTTGCTTACGACGCGGCGCGCAAGAAGGTCACCGGCGTCCGCTATATCGATGCCAAGACCGGGCAGGCGGAAACCGTCGAGGCCGATCTCGTCTTCCTCTGTGCCTCGGCGATCGCCTCGACGCAGATCATGCTCAACAGCCGCGCGCCGGGCAGCGACCGCAGCTATTTCGACGAGAGCGGCACGCTCGGTCGCTATGTCATGGACCACATCTTCCGCGTCGGGATCGAAGGCGACATCCCCGGCATGGAGGAGTTTATCGAATATGGCCGCCGTCCGGGCGGCGTGTACATCCCGCGCTTCCGCAACATCGGCGGCGACGAAGGCGTCGGCTTCAAGCGCGGCTATGGCTATCAGGGCGGTGCCTACCGCAACCCCGCGGCTCCGGTCGGGTTCGGTGCATCGATGAAGCAGGGCATGCGCAAATATGCGCCGTGGCGGTTCAGCATGGGCGCGTTCGGCGAATGCCTGCCGTACAAGGACAATAGCGTGTCATTGCATCCGTCGAAGGTCGACCGGTTCGGCGTGCCGCTCATGCGCTTCGACGTTCGCTTTCGCGAGAACGAGCTGAAGATGATGACCGACGCGCGCGCGCAGGGCGAGGCGATGCTCAAGGGGGCGGGCCTCACCAACGTGAAGAGCACCGAGAGGGAGCACGTTCCCGGCGATGCCATCCACGAGATGGGCGGCGCGCGCATGGGCAGCGACCCGCGCAAGTCGGTGCTGAACGCATGGAGCCAGGCGCACGCGGCGTCCAATCTGTACGTTACCGATGGCGCGCAGATGGCGTCGATCTCGTGCGTGAACCCGTCGCTGACGTTCATGGCGCTGACCGCGCGCGCGGTTGATCATGCGGTCCGCCAAAGGAAGACGACCTAACGCCGTCGGCCGCCGGCGACGCCTGTCGGATATCGGCTACCGGCTCGTCGGCCCGGTGCACCTATCGAAGCCGCAACGCCGATTTCATCGCGATCGGTGACCTCCGCGTGCCGTCCCTCGAGCCTTTGGCCGGGCGGTGAACTGGCGTTCATTCCCGCAAGATGCAGGGCCAACACGTTACGGGTCTGCTCTCCAGTTAATCGTCTTCACGAACCTCGAGCATTACGTGTGTCCCCAAAACGAGGAACAGGCCACCGCTCGCCATTCCAGCGAGCGTCGTTCTCCCGACTAGTCTCATGACTGGGAACGGGGCGGCTTGTCGCTTTGGCGATAGAATGGGACATAGCCGCCCCTTCACCGTGCTATTTCAGCGGTAGGAACAGGTCCGCGACCGCCTGATGTTCCGGGACTTCCGGGAAGAACGCGATGCGCTGACAATAGAGTGGGAAGTCCCGTGCTTCTTCACCGCTGTCAGGCAGCCAGTCTCGGTAGAGATACAGGGCGGCCGGCTCGAGCGTGTCGGTGTTGCCGACGACGCGCAGGATCGCACAGCGTCCGCCGGGTATAATTCCGGCCTCGATCCGCTCGCCGTTCGCCTCGATCGGCCGGTCGGTGCCGACGCACAGGTCGATGCGGTATTCGGCGGGGGGCGTGGTGCGTGGGTCGGTGTGGAAGACATTGAAGGTCGGGCTGGTTTTCGGCGACAGTCCGATGCCCTTCCGCCAGGCAATGAACCGTTGGATAGTCGCGCCGATCGTCGCCGGGTCGCCGCGATGCTCCATGATCGCAACCGGCGTAGGATCCACGTCGCGGATCGTCACGTCATCGGGGGTGTAGATGGTCTGCATGCGCTTGCTCCTCGCGTTGTCGAGAGGCCCGAAGGCCGCGAGCCACGGCTCCCAATCGGGCGCCTTCCTGAACGACGACGGCGACTGCCCGAACCGTTGCCGAAAGGCGCGGGCAAAGGCATCCGGCGTGCCGTAACCGGCATCCATCGCAATGTCGGTCACGCTGTGCGCGTCCCGATAGGCCAGCCGGTACGATGCCCGCTTCATGCGGGCGAGCTGGATATAGCGATGCACGGACACGCCGAAGATCGCCGTGAACTGTCGGTGGAAATGGTATTTCGAGAACGCCGCGACGCCGCTGACAACATCCAGGTCCAGATCATCCTCCAGGTGTTGGTCGATGTGATCCAACGCCCGTTGCATCCGAAGATGGTAGGTGTGAAACGCCGCCGTCATCGTCCCGTCCTCCGTGGCCTCGCCAGTTAGGCGCTTCCCGCCGTCGCACGCGCGACCGATCTTGCGGTTCTGATATAGTCGATCGCCTTCCCGCCGATGGACGAGGATTGGGGCGCGGATGTGCCCGACGCGATGGCCGGGATCCCGCGCGTCGACCGCAATTTGCGCGCCGGACGATGCGGCTGACGCACCTCGGGACTATATCCGGCGCACAGCCGCTTTGTCCCCCAACCTGATATCGACCATTGCGCCGGACGGCGCCGTTCGGAGAGACCCGATTTTTCATCTCATATTCAGCTTGCCCACCCTGTTCGTGATCGCGCGCTTCCTGTGGCCGCTGCACATTCCGGGGCTGGTCAAAGGCGTGATCGCGGTTCTGCTGCTGGTCGCCTCGCAATATCACCTCTGGTCCCGCCTCTCGTCGGGTTCGGTGTTCTCAGCCGAATTCCCTCGCGCGATCGTGATCGGCTTCAACTGGGCGTTCGGCGCGATCCTCCTGCTGGCGGTGTTTCAGCTCGTCCTCGACGTCGGTACGCTCGCGATCATGGCCGTTCACAAGGGCGGCGTACCGGTTCCGGATGGTGTGCGCTACGCGATCGCGACGGCGGCGGCCGTGCTGGCCGCGATTGGCGTCCATCAGGCGATCCGCGTTCCGCCGGTAAAGGATATCGAGATCCGTATCGCGGGGCTCGACCCGGCGTTCGACGGCTATACCATGCTCCAGCTTACCGATCTGCATATCAGCACGCTGTTTCCGCGGCGGTGGGCCCAAGCCGTGGTGGATCGGTCGAATGCGTTGGCACCCGACCTGATCGTCGTGACGGGCGATTTCATCGACGGTACCGTCGCGGCGCGTCGGGTGGACGTCGAACCGCTCCGTTCGCTTCGCGCGCGCGACGGCACGCTGTTCATCCCCGGAAACCATGAATATTTCTTCGGCTATCAAGCCTGGATGCGGCACCTGTCGGGGATGGGAATGCGCCTCCTCGCGAACGATCATACGGTTTTGAATCGGGATGGCGGCAGGCTCGTCATCGCCGGCGTCACCGATCTGTCCGCGCCCGAAACCGGCAATGCCGCGCCGGATCTCGCCTCCGCACTCCGCAATGCGCCTGGCGACGTGCCCGTGATCCTGCTCGACCATCAGCCGAGAAACGCGCGCATCGCTGCGGCGCGAGGCGTCGCCCTGCAACTGTCCGGCCATACGCATGGCGGCATGATTCTGGGGCTGGACCGCCTGACCGCGCTCGCGAATGCCGGGTTCGTGTCGGGCCGCTACGACGTGGATGGCATGACGCTATACGTGAACAACGGCACCGCGCTCTGGGCGGGTTTCGCGCTCAGGCTCGGTCGCCCCTCCGAGCTGACGCGCATCACCTTGCGCAAGTCAGCCCAGCCGTTGGGCGCTACGCGGCTTTCGACCCCGACATCTCCAAGGAACGTCATGCCCCGCTCCTTGCCGGAATAGCTGCTGCCGACGCCCGTCGTGTTGCTGACGCGGGCCAGATCGGAGTCCACGCGCGAGGCGCCGATACCGCTGCCGACATAGGGGACGGTCACGCTGTGCAGCGGAATATCGACATAGCCGTTGATGCTGACGGTGTAGGCCCGGCTGCCAGTCCGTCGCCCGCGGCGATCTCGCCGGTGATGCCGGTCTTACTTGGTCTTGTCGTCGAACGTGCTGCTCGATGGGAGCGTGTCGAGATCGAACATCTGTTCGGAACTGACCGACGCCCCGGCGCGCGCAACGCCGTAGGTGCCGGTTACCGGCTCGGTCTGCGCGAGGGCCGGAGTCGCGGCGAGTGAGACGAAACCGACCAGCGAACTGGCGACGAAAGCACGCAGCATCGACATACCCTCAGACGATTTCGGCAGCCGAAATGACCAGCGTCGAAACGGTATGTGCCGGGGTGTCGTGCAAAGCCGTGATAAGGATGGTGGCGGAATCTTGAGGGCGGCAAGGGTGGATCGATCGATCGCGAAGCGGGCGCATGACGGTGTTTCTCGGGGGGAATAGCCGGTAGAGCCCCGGTGGTGGCCCGTGTCCGATCCTCATCGCCGAAGCGACGCCGGCGGCGCGCGTCGTGGCGCGGGCCGTCGTCCGAACATTGGCTGTTGCTGCTTGGCGCAGCGGTCGCGATCGCCATCGTCTGCGGCATATTGCCGGGCGTTCCGGGGCTCGGCGATCGCGGCCAACAGCGCGCGAGACCGCTGACGATGGCCGAGGCGCGCGCCTCGAACGCGCGGGTCCCGATCATGTCGACCGGGCTGCCCGCCAAGCGGTATCGCTTCGTCGGCGGCCCCGCGGCGCGCGAGCAGGCGACCGAGTGCCTCGCCACGGCCGCGCTCTACGAAGCCGGCAACGATCGCGACGGGCAGCGCGCGGTGATCCAGGTCGTGTTCAACCGTGTCCGTGCACCGGGTTTCCCCCGGACGATCTGCGGCGTGGTCTACCAGGGCGCACACCGCGTGACCGGGTGCCAATTCTCGTTCTCATGCGACGGGTCGCTGACGCGGCGCACCGAACAGACCGGCTGGGACCAGGCGCGCCGCGCGGCGCGTCGGGCGCTCGGCGGGTATGTCTATGCGCCGGTTGGCCGCGCGACGCATTATCATACCGACTGGATGGTCCCCTATTGGCGGCCATCGCTGATCAAGGTGGCAAAGGTGAAGTCGCATTTATTCTATCAGCGGCGCTAGCGGGATCGCAGAAAATACATTCTACCTTCGGATAGTTGTTAAGAGATTGCGTGGTAGCGTCGGTCATGGCCAAGCTCGCCGATGACGAGACCGATACGCGACCGAGCTCGTTCGAAGAGGCGCGGCTCGACGCGCTTCGGCAATTGCGATTGCTGGACACGCCCGCGAGCGAGAGCTTCGATCGGGTAACGCGGATGGCCAGTCAGCTGTTCAGGCTGCCGATCGCCGCGATTTCGTTGACCGACAGCGACCGGCAATGGTTCAAATCGCGCGTCGGAATCGATCATTCTTCGATCCCGCGTGACAAGGCGCCCTGTGCACACGTTGCCGAAACGCGCGACGTGCTGGTCATCGCCGATGTTCAGGACGATCCGTTCTACCGCACCAGCGAACTGGCGCGCTCGGGGGTCCGCTTCTACGCCGGCGCACCGCTGGTCACGCGCGACGGCTATGGCTTGGGGGCGCTTTGCGTCTTGGGCACCGAGCCGCGCGATATCTCGCCGCAGGAGGTGGCAGCGCTGGTCGACATGGCCGCGATCGTCATGGAACAGATCGAGCTGCAGCATGCCTTTGGACGGACCGATCCGGTCAGCGCGATGCCGAACAAGAGCCAGTTTATCGAAGACCTGACCGATCTTGCCAACGACCATCCCGGGCAGTTCCGGATCGCGGTGGTGGTCGATCTGGCGCGCCCCGAACAGGTCAGCACGATCGCCCGTGTCGTCGGCGTCGCGCGCATCGACGACATGGTGCATGAAGCAGGGCGGACGCTGCGCGCCGCGCTCGGTCGCGACCGGCCGGTGTACCATATCGGCGCGACGCAGTTCGCGTTCCTGTCGCCGCCCGATGTCGACCAGGACAGCTATGTTCGACTGCTCGAGACCACGTTGGCGGGCGTGCAAGCCAGCACGACGGTTCAATTCGTCACCACACTGGCGATCGGCGCGAGGCCGTTTCGACTTGGCGAGATATCGGCGCAGGACGTTTTGCGCGGGGCCCATGGCGCGGCGCAGGACGCTCGCGGCATGGAAGGCGCGGTTGCCCTGTATTCCGAGGCCAATGACGGGAAGCATGGTCGCCAGTTTCGGCTGCTCCACGATTTCGGCCTCGCACTCGCGGCCGGAGATCAACTGCGGTTGGTGGTCCAGCCGCGCATCGATCTTGCGACCGGGCGATGCGTCGGCGCGGAGGGCTTACTACGCTGGCAGCATCCGAACTTGGGCGAGATCGGGCCCGCCGAGTTCATCCCGATCATCGAACACACGTCGCTCGCGCGCGCGACCACGCAATGGGTGCTGGATGCCGCGTTGACGCAGCTATCGGCCTGGAACACCCAGGGCCTCGACCTGCGTTTGTCGATCAACGTGTCCGCCACGAACCTTGCCGAAGACGATATGGCCGAACGCATCGCGCTGGCGCTGCTCCGGCACCGTGTCCGCGCGGCGCAGCTCGAGATCGAGCTGACCGAGAGCGCGATCATGGACAATCCCGATCTCGCGATGGCGATGCTCGGCGCGCTCGCCGCCGTCGGGGTCCAGCTGGCGATCGACGATTTCGGGACCGGTCACAGCAGCCTCGCCTATCTGCAGCGACTGCCGGTAAACGTCGTGAAGATCGATCAGGCGTTCATCCGCGATCTGGGCGATCCGGCGAGCGCGGATCATGCGCTGGTCGAGACGATCCTGGTTCTGTCGCATCGGCTCGGGCTCCGCGTCGTGGCCGAAGGCGTGGAGAGCCGTGACGCCGCGGAAGCGCTGCAGCGTGCCGGTTGCGAGGAAGCGCAGGGCTATCATTTCGCGCGGCCGATGGAAGCCGCCGATTTCGTCGCATGGGTCCGCGCCTATGATGACGGAACACCGCAGACCTGCGCGGCATAGGCGCGCGGGCGCGGGCGCGGGTCCCACCGTCAGCCGCCGCCCAGCATGTCCCGCAACTTGGTGGCCAACGCATCGATCGCGAACGGCTTGGTCATCATGTCCATCCCCTCTTCGAGGAAGCCGCTGCGGATCGCGGCGTTCTCGGCATAGCCGGTGACGAACAGGACCTTCAGATCCGGCCGCGACTGGCGCGCGATCTCGGCCAGCTGCCGACCGTTCATGCCGGGCAGCCCGACGTCGCTGACTAGCAGGTCGATCCGCTGGTCGGACTGGAGGATCGGGATCGCGGTGCGCGCATCGATCGCCTCGATCGCGGTGTAGCCCAGCGCTTCGAGCACCTCGAGGATGATCATCCGTACCGACGCATCGTCCTCGACGATCAGGACGGTCTCGCCCGCCCCCAGCGGCGCCGGGATCCCTTCCTCCGGCGCAAGGTCGACGTCGCCACGAAAGCGCGGGACGTATAGCGTGACTGTGGTTCCCGAACCGAGCTGGCTGTGCAGGCGGACGTGCCCACCCGACTGCCGCACGAACCCGTAGATCATCGACAGGCCGAGCCCGGTCCCCTGGCCGACGGGTTTGGTCGTGAAGAACGGCTCGAACACCTTCTCGACGGTCGAGGCGGCCATTCCGGTTCCGGTGTCGGACACGCTCAGCGCGACATAGTCGCCGGGTTCGAGCTCGGGGTGCTGGCGCGTATAGCGTTCGTCGAGCTGGGCGTTGGAGGTTTCGATCACCAGCCTGCCGCCGTCCGGCATCGCGTCGCGCGCGTTGATGCACAGGTTCAGCAGCGCGCTTTCGAGCTGGTTGGTGTCGGTGGACGCCGCCCACAGGTTGGAGGCAGCGAAGGTTTCGAGCGTCACTTGCTCGCCGAGCGTGCGGTGCAGCAGGTCTTCCATGCCGCCGACGAGCGCATTGACGTCGGTCGGCTGCAGATCGAGCGACTGGCGCCTGCCGAACGCGAGCAGGCGCGAGGTCAATGCCGCCGCGCGCTGTGCCGAGGTGTTCGCCGCCTCGATATAGCGGTCGACCCGGTCCATCCGGCCGGTCGCAATGTTGCGCTGGATCAGGTCGAGGCTGCCGATGACGCCGGTCAGCATATTGTTGAAATCGTGCGCGATGCCGCCCGTCAACTGCCCGACCGCCTCCATCTTCTGCGATTGCCGCAGCTGTTCCTCGGCCTGCATCAGTTCGGCGGTGCGCTCGGCGACGCGCTGTTCGAGCGTATCGTTGAGCGCGCGCAGCGCCGCTGTGACGCGGTCGCGTTCCGCCTCGATCGCACGGCGTTCGTCGACGTCGAGGAGGACGCCAGGAAACCGCAACGGCGTGCCGTCGGGACCGTGTTCGAGGCGGCCGTTCGCCTCGATCCAGTGATAGCGGCCGTCACTCCGCCGAACACGATATTGATGGGCGTAGGCGCCGCCACGCGCGATCACCTCGCGGATCGCGGTCGCCAGACCCTCCTGGTCGTCGGGATGGACCGTCGCGACCACCTGGTCGAGCGTAAGGCCGTCGCGCCCGAGCTTCGGGTCCAGCCCGCACGCCGCGGCGAACGCCTCGTCGACGGCCAAGCGACCGGTCTTGAGATCCCACACCCAGGTGCCGATGATCGCGCCAGCGGACAAGGCGAGCTGGACCCGCTCGACATTCTCGCGCGCCAGCGCCTCGCTCGCGCGGAGCGACGCTTCGGCGCGACGACGCGCCTCGATGTCGCGGAACAGCACAGAGACCTGCTGGCGCGTGGCCGGCTCGACGCGCGC
This sequence comes from Sphingomonas rhamnosi, assembly GCF_036663615.1. Lineage (NCBI taxonomy): Bacteria > Pseudomonadati > Pseudomonadota > Alphaproteobacteria > Sphingomonadales > Sphingomonadaceae > Sphingomonas > Sphingomonas rhamnosi. The sequence continues at coordinate 438,776 of NZ_JAXOJJ010000001.1, read as the reverse complement.
CGCCGATACTTCGATGTACCGCCCGGCCGCGGCGAAATAGCGTTCGAACCGCGAAGGCTGGCCGGTCCGCAACACCTCGGCATACAAGGCGAGCCATTCGTCCGCCTCGGTCGGTGCGAGCTCGCGGAGCGTGCGGCCGACGATGTCGCCGATCCCGGTATGGCGCTCATAGCCCGAATTGGCTTCGACATGGACATAGTCGCTCATCGGTCCGTCGGGACCGTCGATGAATTCGATGATGCAGAACCCGTCGTCGATCGCGTCGAACAGCGCCCGGTAGCGTGCCTCGCTGCGCGCGAGCGCGTCGCGTGCGCGGCGTTCCTGGGTGATGTCGCGGGCGACGCCGGCAAAGCGGATCGGCACGCCGTTCGGGTCGCGCTGGATCTGGCCCTTGCGCGCGATCCAGCGCAGCTCGCCGGTATCGGCACGGCGAATGCGATATTCGACGTCCAGCGGCGCAGTGCCTGCCGCGCGCGTCTCGAGGTCGGAAATGAGATGCTGGTCCTCGGCAATGATCAGCTCTTCGAACCGACCGGCGGGCGTTGCCTCGCATTCGTCGACACCATAGACCCGACAGAATTCGGGCGTTGCATGCAGGATTCCGTCGCGCCCGATATGGAACACGCCGATGCCGCCCGCCTCCTGTGCCCAGCGCAGGCTATTCTGGGCTTCTGCCAGTGCGGTATTCGCAAGATACTGCTCGGTGCGATCGCGCAGGATTTTCACATAGCCGGTATGGCGTCCGTCGCTATCGCGTAGCGGCAACATCTCACCGCTCGCCCAGAAGCGCTCGCCGCTCTGCTTGCGGTGCCAGCGTTCGTCGAACGCCCGGCCTTCGTCGCGGGCGCACCGCATTTCGTGCGCCGGGATCCCGGCCGCGCGATCCTCTTCGGTAAAGAACAGTGACGCGTCGCGACCGACGGCTTCGTCTTCGGTCCAGCCGAGCACGAGTTCGGCGCCGCGGCTCCACTCGATGATCGTGCCCGACAGATCGATCGCGACGATCGCATAATCCTTCGCGCTGTCCATGATTGCGCGCTGGTGCGCTTCGGACATCGTCGTCTTCTGCAGCGCAAACCGCTGGTCGAGCTGTGCCATCACCTGGCGCGCGAGCACCGCGATCGCGTCTTGCTGGACCGTGGTGAGCGTCCGCGGCCGATAGTCGAGCACGCACAGCGTGCCGATCGCGTGGCCGTCGCGCGTCTTCAACGGCGCGCCCGCATAAAAGCGGATTCCGGGATCGCCGGCGACCAGCGGATTGCCGGCGAAGCGGGCGTCTTTCATGGTATCGGGCACGAGGAGAAACGCGTCTTCCATCAGCGCGTGCGCGCAGAACGAGTTCGCCAGCGGGGTCGAAACGACCCCGAGCCCGATTTCCGCCTTGGAGAATTGGCAATCGCGATCGATCAGGTTGATCGCCGCGATCGGCGTTTCACATATCGCGGCGACCAGCGCGGCAATCTCGTCATAGGCCGTCTCGCGCGGCGTGTTCATCACCTTGTAGCGCGCCAGCGCAGCCACACGTTGAGCCTCGCGGTCGTTCGAATCCGTCATCATGCCCGACTGTTCACCCCTCATCTCCTCCTAGGGCGATCGGTCGCCTGCCAGCAAGCGAACACGCGGTCGGGTGCAATAGGCGTTGACGCGAACTTCCAATAGTTAGAACACTATCTCAAATTATGCATCGCCGACGCATGGGGTGGATGCAGGTTGGAGAGAGTGATGCCCGATAGGTCGATCAGCCGCCGCACGTTCATTTCCAGCACTGCGCTGGCCGGCGGAATCGGCGTGATGCCGACGATCGGCGAGGCGGCGCCGATGTCGCAACGCGGCGATGCGCAGCACGACGTGCAGTGGCTCGACGGCGCGCCGCCGGTTAGCCACGAAGGGCAGAGCTGGGGTCAGCCCTGGCCACGCGGCACGCGGCTGGCCAAGGGCTACCGCGTCGCCGACGCGGCCGTGCAGACCTGGCCGATGGCCTATTGGCCGGACGGGTCGATCAAATGGACGGGGCACGCGATCGGCGCCGATGCGGCACGTGAAGCGGCGCTGCTGGTACGGGCGGGGACCGCACCCAAACCATCGGCTCCGGTGACGGTTCGCGAGACGGCGGAGGCGATCGAGGTGAGCGTCGGCCCGCGTCGGTGGCGGATCGGTCGGCGCGGCGAGGCGCTGATCGTCTCCGCCAGCGTCGGCGACCGTGAGACGCTGCGCAACGTCCGCCTGGTCGCGACCCTGCAGGACGGTCCTGACGAGGATGATTTGGGCACAACCGCTACGGCGCGTGCGACGGGTACGATCGACGCGGTGACGATCGAACAGCGCGGACCGGTGCGCGCCGTCGTCAAGATCGACGGTCATCATGCCGGCGCGTGGGCAAGGATGCCCTTCTCGCTGCGGCTGTACTTCTACGCAGGCGCGCAGTCGGTGCGGATCGTCCACAGCCTGATCTTCGATGGCGATCCGGCCAAGGTCTTCGTGCGCGGACTTGGGCTGACCGGCGACGTACCGATGGCCGATGCGCCGCACGACCGCCATGTCCGCTTCGCCGGTGAGCAGGGCGGGCTGTGGGGCGAGGCGGTCCGGCCGTTGACCGGGTTGCGGCGCGATCCGGGCAGGGCGTTTCGCGAGGCACAGGTGGCCGGCGTCGCCACCCCGTCGGAGAGCACCATGCCCGCGAACGTGCGCGCCGAACTGCGCTACATTCCGGCCTGGGGCGACTTCACGCTGCGCCAGCCCAATTCGGACGGCTTCACGATCACCAAACGCACCAAGCCGGGGCATGGCTGGATCGACGTGGATACCGCCGGGCGCGCGCCGGGCCTTGGCTATGTCGGGTCGGTCAGCGGCGGCGTCGCGTTCGGGATGGGCGATTTCTGGCAGCGCCCGCCGGTGCGGCTCGATATCCGCGACGCGGCGACCGATACCGCGCGGTTCACGATCTGGTATCACGCGCCGGATGCACCCGCGATGGACCTGCGCTTCTATCACGACGATATGGGGATGACGGACTATACGCGGCAGAACCAAGGCCTCGACATCACGTACGAGGATTTCGAGCCGGGTTGGGGCGATTCGCTAGGTATCGCGCGGACGACCGAGTTCCGGCTCTGGGCGTTGGAGGCGACGCCGCCGCGCGACGCGCTGGTGGCGATGGCGACGCTCGTCGCGCACCCGCCCCGTCTGGTTGCGACGCCGCAGCGCATCCACGACGCCGGGCTGTTCGGCATCTGGTCGCCGGCCGAAGCCGGTGGCGGTCCGGCCCGCGCGGCGATCGAGCAGCGCGCGGGTCGCGAACTCGATTTCTACATCGGCCAGGTCGAACAGCGCCGCTGGTACGGGTTCTGGAACTATGGCGACGTCATCCACAGCTATGACAACGACCGGCATGTGTGGCGCTACGACATCGGCGGGTTCGCGTGGGACAATAGCGAGCTCTCGACCGATATGTGGCTCTGGTACGCCTATCTGCGCACCGGGCGCGCGGACGTGTTCCGGATGGCAGAGGCGATGACTCGGCATACCAGTGAGGTCGACGTCTATCATGTCGGCCGCTTCAAGGGGCTGGGGACGCGGCACGGCGTGCAGCATTGGGGCGACAGTTCGAAGCAGCAGCGCGTGTCCAACGCAGCGTTCAAGCGCTTCTATTACTATATGACCAGCGACGAGCGCTGCGGCGATCTGATGCGCGCGCTGGTCGACAGCGATTATGCGCTGCAGACCGTCAATATCGGGCGGAAGGTCGGTGCGCGCGACGATGCCTCGCTGCCGCCCGGTGGCGCGTCGGCGGTGGCGATGACGACCGCGCTGCCCGCGGGACAGGTGTTCGTGCAGTTCGGGACGGTGTGGGGATCGATGCTCGGCGCGTGGCTGACCGAATGGGAGCGCACGCGCGACACGCGGTGGCGCGACCGGATCGTCGCGGGGATGGAGTCGCTCGCGGCGCTGCCGCGGCAATGGTTCACTGGCGGCGCGCCGTTCGATCTGAAGACGGGACGGTTCATGGGCAGCACCGACCAGGTCAGCCTCAGCCATCTGAACGGCGTGTTCGGGGTGTTCGAGATCACCGCCGAACTTCTGACGCTGCTCGACGTGCCCGCCTACCGCGAGGCGTGGCTGGATTACTGCGCCTTCTACAACGCGCCCGACGCCGCGTTCCGCGCCAAGACCGGGTCCGGCGGCAAGGGCCGCGGGCTGCGGCAGGCGCATTCGCGCTTCACTGCCTATGCCGCGCGCGAGCGCAACGATCCGGTGCTGGCACGCCGGGCCTGGGCGGAGTTCATCGGCCCGGGCGATCGCGAAGGGCGCGACCAGTCGCGCGCGTCGCGCCGGATCGCGGGGGCGGCGGTGCTGAAGCCGGTCGACGAGATCGCCGAAGTCTCGACCAACGACGCCGCGCAATGGGGGTTGACCGCGACCGCCAACCTGGTGCTGCTCGCCGGCGTGATGGACAGCGCATCGTGAGACGCTGGATCCTGCTCGCATCGCTGGCCTGTGCCGCGGCAGGCGATGCGCAGGACGGGCTGTCGCGGTGGCGGATCGAAGCGGACAAGGGCAGCGCGCAGGTGTCCGTCCGCGATGGCGTGATCGACGTCGAGTCCCCGGACGGCGTGACGCTCTGGTACCAACAGCGGCTCCGCGGCCCGGTCCGCATCGATTACGACGTGATGGCAATTTCGGCCGGGGGCGCGAACGACGCGGTCAGCGACGCCAACGCCTTCTGGATGGCGCGCGACCCCGGCAAGCGGACCCTGCGTCCGCGTGACGGTGCGTTCGCCGGCTATGACGACATGGAAACCTATTATGTCGGGATCGGCGGCAACCGCAACACGACCACGCGGTTTCGCCGCTATATCGGCCGGCCGGGGGATCGGCCGCTGAGAGCGGCGGACGATCGGCAACGTCCGGGCGACATGTTGAGGCCGAACGTGTGGATGCACATCCGGCTGATCGCCGACGGTAACCGGATCGCGGTCGAGCGCGACGGCAAGCCGCTGTTCGCGCTGGACGATACCGCGCCGTACACCAGCGGCTATTTCGGGCTGCGGACGACCAAGAGCCATTTGCGCGTGCGCGGCGTGACGATCACGAAGCTGCGGCGCTGAGCTTAAAAAAGGGCCAGGCGCGGGACCTGGCCATGTCGGACGACTGCGCGTCGGGGTGCCGGCAGCCGCGGCGTACCCGGTCCGTCGGGACCGAGTACGATCAGGTCAGAACTTGAGCTGGTATGACGCGAAGAAACGCTGGCCAGCGTAATAATATTCGACCGGCCGTGCCTTGTCGATGTAGCTCTTCGACGATTCCTTGTTGATGTTCGACATCTCCATCGAAATCTGGCTGTGCTGTTCGGGGAAGCGGAACGTAACCTTGGCGTCGAAATAGCCCTCGCCGCGGCGATAGATCGGGCTGTTGTCGAAATTGACATCGGCAACCGTCACCAGCCAGTTTGACCGGTAGTTGTAATTCACCCGAATGTTCAGCCAGTCCTTGTCGTAAAACACGCTGGCATTTGCGGTCCATTTCGACAGCCCGGGATAGTCGTTGAGGGGGTCGCCCGTCGCCACGTTGGTCAGGTTGGTGCGGATCGCGCGGGCGTAGGTGAAGTTGCCGCTGGCCCCGAGTCCGTCAAACGGGGCAGGCAGGAAGGTGAACGCGGTCTGCGCGCTCCCCTCAATGCCGTCGAGCAGCGCGCCGAAGCCGTTGGCGGGCTGACGGATCGAGAACAACTGGCCGTCCTTGAACAGGTCGACGTCGTTGCGGACGATGTTCTGGATGACGAAGCTCGCCTCGTATTTCTTGAAATAGCCCAGGCTGATCGCGGTGTCGCGGTTGGGGAACCAGCCGAGGTTCACCTCCCACTGGTCGGCACGGTAGGGCACCAGATCGGGATTGCCGCCGGTACACGTATCCTGTGCACCGGTGATATCGGTCACGTCGTCGAGGCAGTTGACGTTCGGAACGAGATCGGTCGGCTTTGGCCGCGCGAGGTTCTTTGCCCAGTTGGCGCGGAACGTCAGGTTCGGCGTGATTTCGAGCGCCGCGTTGAAGGCGGGCAGCCAGTCGGTGTAGCTGTTCTTTAGCGACAACGAGTTCGCGCCAAGGGTGACGGTCTCGATCACCGCGGGGATGCCGGGAACGCCGGTGCCGGGCCGGACGCGCGTGGTGCGGCTGATGTTGGTGCCGGTGCCTTCGTCGGTGGTCTTGACGTAACGCAGACCGGCATTGCCGGTGAGCCGCATGCCGAGCAGATCCTGTTCGAAATCGCCCTGGATATAGGCGGCGGCGACCTTCTCCTTGATGAACACCGCCGGAATCTGGGACTGGCCGTCAGCGCTGCGGACAAGATCCTGGTCGAAGCCCGACAGGTCGTAGATTTGGCCCAGTCGATCATAGTTGATCGTCGGTATGGACAGCTGAGTCGGCAAACCGTCCGGTGCGCCCTTCAGTCCGCTGAACAATGGCGCACCCGGCAGCTGGCCGCTGTTGGCGGCGATGAACTGGGCATACTGCGCCTGCGTCATGTAGTAGGTATTCGGCGCGCGTACCGCCGGGGGCGTGTTGGTGACGACCGTCGTGTACGAAACGTTGGCGCTGGTCTGATAGACCGCAGGGATCGCCGCCGCGCCGGTGGACGGGTTGGCCGATACCGGAGGCGTCAGCAGGCGCGTGCCACCGCCCGCATAGTTCTTATACTGCTGCCAGCGGAACTGGCCGCCATATTGGATGGTGGTCAGGAACGGCAGGTTGGTCTCGAAGTCCGCGTCGAGCTTGAGCTGATCTTCCTTGTTGTTGTTGTCGGTCGGACGATACTGGACCTGCGGACCGGCCTGTCGGCCGTCCGCGTTGACGCCGCCTGGGCGGACATAGGCGCTGGTCGACGTCGCATCGAAATTCTCGGGGAAGACGAACACCGGGATGCCGAGGTCGTTGCGGCGATCGATCGTGATGCCGCTGATGCCGGTCGAATAGGCGACCAGGTTGGTTTCGCCGACGGTGCGGCCGGTCGAGTGCGAGGCCAGCGCCTTGATCTGCAACCGGTCCATCGTCCAGTCGAACCCGGTCAGGTAATAGCGCGTGGTCTGATCATATTGGAAGTCGCGGCGCTGCACGCCGAGGATGTTGCTGGCACCGTTCCACACGGGGGCGGCGGCGGTGCCGACATTGACCGAGTTGAGCGCGGTCAGCGCGCTGGTGACGACATGGTTCTCGCTGGTCGAGGTGCCGGCTGAAATCTGCGGACGGGAGGTCGCGCCATTGAGTCCGGCGGGTAGCGCCGCGTCGTAGTTGAAGCGTTCGAACCGGCCCAGGTCGAGCGAATAGTTTACGTCGTTCAGCTGCTGGTTGCGGTTGTTGACGACCGCTTCGGCATAGGCGCGAAAATTGTGGGCGAATTCATACTGGATCTGGAAGTCCCCCGAGAGCCGCTTGTCGTCGATCCGGCGCTGGCGCAGCCGGGGTACGGTCGGCACCCAGTCGAAGAACTGCGTTTCGCAGGCCAATCGGCGTGCCGTCGCCGCAGCGGTGTTCGCACCGCCGACACCCGCGCAACTCGCATAGGTGTTGAAGTTGGCATAAGTGGGATTGGCGACGGTCTTCTCGTTCGACCGGTCGAAATCGGCGATCCGTTTCCAGTTGGTGTTGCTGATGAAATCCTGGCGAAGCTGCTTGTTCTCGTAGGTGACGTTGGCGAGGACGCCGAGCCCGTCGATCAGGAAGTGCGGCGTCCCGATCAGCGCGGTCAGGCGAGGCCGCCAATTCTGCGTCGTATCCAGATGCTGCGCGGATACGACCAGCGAACCGAGCGCCTTCTGCAGCTCGAGCGGGCGCCGCGTCTCGATGCTGACGGTGCCGCCCAGACCACCTTCGGTCAGGTTCGCGGAATAGCCCTTGTAGACGTCGATCGACTTGACGAGTTCGGTCGCCAGTTCGCGGAAGTCGCCCGAGCGGCTGCCATCGGCGCTGGCCTGAGTGACGCCGTTGACCTCGACGCGGTTGAGATCGGGCTCGACGCCGCGGATCGACACCTTGGTGCCTTCGCCAAAGTCGCGGTCGAGCTGGACGCCGGTGACGCGCGCGAGCGAATCGCCGACATTCTTGTCGGGAAAGCTGGCGATATCGTCGGCGACGATCGAATCGACTACGGTCCCAGCGTTGCGCTTGCGCGCGATCGCGGACTGCAGCGAGGCGCGGGTGCCGACGACGATGATGTCCTCCGGGGCCACGTCGAGCGTCGCGGCGGACGATGGCGATGCCTGCGCGTCGGCCTGCGCGGGGGCGGTTTCGGGCTGCGGCTGCGTCGCCGGCGCTGCGGTCTGCGCGCTCGCGATACCGGCGAGGCCGTAGGCGAGGACGATCGCCATCGACGAGGTCGTGCCGCGTACCGCGCGCGCCAGGCGCCGGGTCGTGGAACGCGATGCTGCGGAATTCTGGACGTCAGTCATGTTGATCCCCTCTGAACGCCCGTCCGAAGGACCGTCGGCGTGACCCGCATGTCTGGCGACGCGGTAACGTTACTGCGTTTATGTTGCCAACATATGGAATGCAATAATATAGATTGGAAAATTGGCGGATCGAATGCGATACCCCGGCCAACGTGACATAAATGCACAATGAGCGGAGAGGGACGTCATGACGAAGACCAAGTCGAGGAGCCCGTGGCTGGCGGGCGCCTGCCTGGTGCTGGTGCCGATGGCGGCCGATGCCCAGTCCGCGGTCCAGCCGACGGCGCGGATCACCGAGCGACTCGATCGCGGCGTGGTCGCCGTTCCGGCGCAGGGCGGCGGCGTGCTGGTCAGCTGGCGTTTGCTGCGGACCGACCCCAAGGGGGCGCGGTTCGACGTCTACCGTGACGATCGCAGGATCTCATCGACGCCGGTCACGGACTCGACCAACTTCGTCGACCGCACCGGCGACGGCAGCGGCCGCTATGCGGTGCGCATGACCGGCGCGCGGGCGACCGCGGGCGCAGCGGTCTGGAAGACCGGCTATCTGTCGATCCCGCTGGTGCCGCCGGCGGACGGCGTCACGCCCGCGGGCGACCGGTATGGCTACACTGCCAACGACGCCAGTGTCGGCGATCTCGATGGCGACGGCCGCTACGAGATCATCCTGAAATGGGATCCCGCCAACAGCCACGACAACAGCCAGGCGGGCTATACCGGCGACGTCTTCGTCGATGCCTACACGCTAGACGGCAAGCGGCTGTGGCGGATCGACCTGGGTCGCAACATCCGCGCCGGCGCGCATTACACGCAGTTCCAGGTTGCCGATTATGACGGCGATGGCCGCTCCGAAATCGCAATGAAGACTGCCGACGGCACCGTCGACGGCATCGGCAAGCCGATCGGCGACGCGACCGCGGACTGGCGCGGGCACGACGGTGAAGTCGCGCAGCCCGATCGCACCGGCGCGAAGCTGCTCGCCGACGGTACCAGGGTCGCGTCGCTGGTCGGGCGGATCATGACGGGCCCCGAATATCTGACCGTGTTCGACGGCCGCACCGGCAAGGCGCTCGCCACCGCACCCTATGATTCGCCACGCTATCCCGGCGGCAACCCGACGTTCGAGCAGCAGCGCGACACCTGGGGCGATGGTTACGCCAACCGCGCCGACCGGTTCCTCGCCGGCACCGCCTATCTCGACGGGCGGTTGCCCAGCATGGTGTTCGGGCGCGGCTATTATGCGCGCACCGTGGTCGCCGCCTGGGATTTTCGGGGCGGCAAGCTGACCAAGCGCTGGACGTTCGACAGTTCGGCGCCGGGCAATGCCGACTATGCCGGGCGCGGCAACCACCAGATGAGCATCGCCGATGTCGACCATGACGGCCGCGACGAGGTGATTTACGGATCGATGGCGATCGACGACACCGGCAAGGGGCTGTGGACCGCGCCGCTGTTCCACGGCGATGCGATGCATGTCGGCGATCTTGACCCCGCGCGGCCCGGGCTGGAGAAGTTCGGTGTGCACGAGGAGGTGAAGCGCAACGGCGGGATCGGCTCCGCTCTGCTCGATGCGCGCACCGGCGAGATCCTGTGGACCAAGCCGGCCGAGACCGACACCGGCCGAGGTCTCTCCGCCGATATCGATCCGCGGCACCTGGGCGAGGAGATGTGGGGATCGAACCAGCCCGACCTGTTCGACGTCCACGGCAAGGCGATCGGCCCGCACCCGCGGCAGACCAATTTCGCGATCTGGTGGGACGGGGACCGGTTGCGCGAGTTGCTCGACGGCACGACGATCAGCAAATGGGACTGGCGCACCGGCACCTCGACGCCGCTGCTCAAGCCCGCGGGGATGGCGTCGGACAACGGCACCAAATCGAACCCGACGCTGCAGGCCGACCTGATCGGCGACTGGCGCGAAGAGGTGGTGTGGCGCAGCGCGGACAATCGCGAGCTGCGGATCTACACCACGCCGTTTCCCACCACGCACCGCTATGTCACGCTGATGCAGGATCCGGTCTACCGCGCCGGCATCGCTTGGCAGAACACCGCGTACAACCAGCCGCCGCATACCGGCTTCTACCTGGGCGAGCCCAAGGTTACCGAGACGGCGAAATAGCGCTCCCCCATTCTCGTCATTCCAGCGCAGGCTGGGGTCTCGTGAGGCTGGGGAGGGACAGCGCCGCACGAGACCCCAGCCTGCGCTGGGGTGACGATCAGGGGGTTGGCTTGTCGCGCCCTAACTGCGCACCTTCAACCCGTGCCGTCCGGCGAAAATCAGATACTGCTGGAGCCAGACATTGGCGGTGCCATCGGGTTTCAGGAGCGGCGCGCCGTGGCCCCCCTTTTCGATGATGTAGAGCTCGGACGGGATCGCCGCCGCCTGCAGCGCCTCGAACATGCGGATGCTGTTGGCGGCCTTCACGGTTGCATCGTCACCGGCGTGGCCGAGCAGGGTCGGCGGCATGTCCGCGGGCAGATCGGCCTCCGCCGAACAGCGCGCGGCGGTGGCGTCGTCGGGGTTCGGACCGAGGAGTTCGCGCCGCGACTGGGCGTGCGCGAGCGGCCCCTGCATCGTGATCACCGGGAACATCAGCCCCGCGGTTACCGGCCGCGCGGATAGCCGATCGGCGGCGTCGACCGGCGCATAGGTAGCGAGCGCCGCGCGCGACGCGAGCCGCGCGGCGACATGCCCCCCCGCCGAAAACCCGATCGTCGCGACGGATGCCGGATCGATTCCCCAGGTCGCCGCGCGCGCGCGGATGATGCGCATTGCGCGCTGCGCATCCTGCAGCGCCGTGTCGGGACCGGCCGCCCAGCCGTCATGCGGCAGGCGATAGAGCAGCTCGAACGCGGTGATACCCTGCGCCGCGAACCACCGCGCGACCGCCGACGGCTCGCGCCCGATCGCGACCCGCGCATAGCCGCCGCCGGGAATCATCAACACCGCGCCGCCGGTCGGCGCCGCGGCGGGTGAAACCGTCAGCATCGGAGTCGCGACGTGCGGCCAGGCGATGTCGTCGGCCCCGCCGGTCGGCGAACGCTTGACGAAGGCATCTACGACCGCGGGGGTCGGCATGCCCGGCGCGATTCCCGGCCAGATCGGGAAGCGGGTCGGCGTCGGAGCCGCGCCTGCGGGTCGCGCCAGCGTCGCGGCGAGCGAGGCAGCGATCAGCGTGCGGCGGTCGATCATGGTAGTCGGCACCTCAGCAGGCCGGCCCGCCAGCGGGCGCGTCGCGCGTCAGGGCCGGTCGCCCGCCATGGACATGCGCGGCGATCGGCAGAGTCAGCTGGCTCAGCGACGTTGCGACGATATCGGCGATGCGCCGCGCACCGAGCTCGCTGAAATGCGTGTCGTCGTCGACGCCGTTCGGATAGCCGGGGGCACCCGCCGCGCCCTTGTAGTGTAGATAATAGCGCGCGGATTCCTCCTCGCCGACGCCCTCGATCCAGCGTTCGGACAAGGCGGCGAGGTCGATGATCGGCGTGCCCGTTTCCGCGGCGACCCGCTTGGCGGCGTCCGAATAGGTCGGGAAGCTGCGCGCGGGATGACCGCCTGCGAAGGCGCGCCGCGTGACCGGAGTCAGCAGCACCGCGCGCGCACCGGCGGCGGTGGCCACAGCGATGAAGCGCTTCAGGTTCGTCTCGTAATCGGGGATCGGGGTGTAGCGTTCGGGCTTGGCGATCGTCGCATCGTTATGCCCGAACTGGATCAGCAGCGTGTCCCCCGCGCGGATATCGCGCGCGATCGCATCCAGCCGTCCCTCGGCCATGAAGCTCTTGGTGCTGCGGCCACCGATCGCGCGGTTCTCGACCACGATGCCGGGATCGACCGCACAGCGCAGCATCGTGCCCCAGCCCGACTGCGGATAGCGTTCGGGCTTGTAGTCCTGCGCAGTGGAGTCGCTGGCGATGAAAATGCGCGTCGGCGCCTGCGCGGTCGAGGGCACGACCGCGAGACCGGCGGTCAGAAGCGCGGCGGCGATCGTTACGGTCCGGTACATCGGCAGCACTCCATTATTCGATAAAGGGTTCGACCTGGATGTGCCGGCCACGCAGGAACGCGTCGGCGACAAGGCGCAGCGGCGCGATGTCGACGTCGGACATACCTGCATGGACGATTTCGGCAAACCGCGCGTAGAGGCCGGAATATTCGCCGTGCCGCGCGGTGCCGATTGGAGTCTCGCCCCCCGGCAGCGACAGTTCGCCGCCGCCCTTGGCCAGCGTCAGCGTGCCGGCATCGGTCTCGACGACGATGTCCCAGCTCTGCGGGCCTTCCTGGCGGAAATCGAGATCCATCGCGATTCCGGTCCCTCGCGTATCGCGGAAATCGACGCGCGCGGCGATCGGCGCGGCGCAGTTGGCGGGGACGTCGAGTTCGGCCTGCTCGACGCAGAACGCATGCGGCAGGATATGCGTCGCGATCGACAGCGCGTTGATCCCCGGATCGAACACGCCGAAGCCGCCCGGCTCCCAGATCCAGTGCTGCCCCGGATGCCAGACGCGGACGTCCTCGCGCCAGGTGATCGTCGCCTTGGTGATCGTCCGTTCGGCGAGCCACGCGCGTGCCGGTTCGACGCCCGCAGCATAGCGCGAATGCCAGCTGGCGAACAGGCTGACACCGGCCGAATCGGCGGCCTCGCCCAGAGCGACGACATCCGAAAGCGTCGCACCGGGGGGCTTTTCGAGGAACACGTGCCAGCCCTTGGCGATCGCGGTCATCGCGATCGCACGCCGCACCTGCGGCGGGGTGCACAACGCGACCGCGTCGACCAGCAGACCGCTCGTGGCCAGATCCTCGATCGTGGTGAAGAACGGCAGCCCGCCGGTCGCCTCGCCATGACGGCTGACGGTGGCGACCAGTTCGAAATCGGGATTGGCGGCGATCGCCGGCAGATGCTGGTCGTGCGCGATCTTGCCCATGCCGACCACGGCGAGACGGATCGGCTCGCTCACAGCGCGCGGACCGTGGCGGGTGCGGCAGGCGCGAAGACCAGCGTGTTGCGCAACGGCAGCGTGAACGGCGCCGCGGCGATCTCGAACACGTCGCCCGCCTGCGTTTGCACGCCGTCGGCGCACGACAGCGTGGCGGTGCCGAAGAAATGGACATGGACGTCGCCGGGCCGGCGGAACGGCGCATATTTGAAATGGTGGCCTTCGAGATTGTCCAGCGTGTGCGACATATTGTCCTCGCCGGTCAGGAACGACTTTTCCCACAGGGTCGTACCGTCGCGGACGATCCGACTGATGCCGCGGACGTCGGCAGGCGGCGTGCCGAGCAGCAGCTCGGGGCCGAGCGACGCCTGACGGAGCTTCGAATGCGCCAGCCACAGATAATTGTGCCGCTCGGTGACATGGTCGCTGAACTCGTTGCCCAGCGCGACGCCGAGGCGGAACGGCGTGCCATCGTCGCCGATCAGGTAGATGCCGGCGAGCTCCGGCTCCTCACCGCCGTCGAGCGCGAAGGCGGGCGCGTTGAGCGGCGCTTCGGGGGCGACCAGCGACTGGCCGTCGCCCTTGTAGAACCATTCGGGCTGCGCGCCGGTCTCGCCGGGGGCAGGGCGTCCGCCCTCCATGCCTTCGAGGAAAAGGCGCATCGAATCGGTCTGCTTGCCCTCTGCGGCGGCCTTGTGCATCGCGTCGCGGCCCGACGCCGAGCCGAGATGCGTGAGGCCCGTACCCGCCAGCATCAGCCGCGCCGCATCGGGATGGTCGATCGCGGGCAACAACCGCCCGGCGGCGAGTTCGGCGGCAAGGTCGACGGTCTCGTCGGTCAGCCGCGCCTGCGCCGCTGCGGCGAGGGTCGTGCCCTCCGCGATCGCGATCCGCGCGAGGTCTAGCGTCGTATCGGCGCCCGACACGATATGCGCGGCATCGCCATCGGCGAAGATCACGCGGCGGGCACCCGCGGCGTCGCGATGCTGGAGTAGGCGTTGGGCCATCACACGAGCTCCTTCAGGGTATCGACATAACGCTGCGCATCGCGCGCGACGTCTGCGGCGGGTTTCCCCGCGCGGTAGAGGTTTGAGCCGAGACCGAAGCCGTCCGCGCCGGCATCGCGCCAGGCCTGCATCGTCTCGGGCGTGATCCCGCCGACCGCGAGCATCTTCGCATCCTTGGGCAGAACCGCGCGTTGCGCCTTCAGATAGGCAGGTGCTGCGCCTTCGGCCGGGAAGAGCTTCAGGCCATGCGCGCCCGCGGCGAGCGCGGCGAAGCCCTCGCTGGGCGTGAAATAGCCGGGCAGCGAGATCATCCCGGCGGCGACGCTCGCACGGATCACATCGGTATCGGTGTTGGGCGAGACGATCAGCGTCCCGCCGGCGTCGGCGACGCGGGTGACGTTGTCGGGGGTCAGCACGGTGCCTGCGCCGATGATCGCGCGGTCGCCAAGCCGTTTGGCGAGCAAGGCGATGCTGTCGAACGGATCGGGCGAATTCAGCGGCACCTCGATCAGCGTGAAGCCGGCCTCCACCAGCGCGTCTCCGATCGCGGGCGCCTCGGCCGGGGTCAGGCCACGCAGGACCGCGACCAGCGGACAGGCGGCGAAGGCATGCGCGAACCGCGCGGCGGCATCGGTCATCGAGTCATCTCCCAGATCGTGTGGATGCCGGCGAGGAAGCCGGCCTGATTGTCGACCGCGGTCAGGCGGCCACCGCGTAGGCGTATCGCCACCGCGTAGAGATCGGCGAGCGGGCCGCTCGCGAGCAGATGCACGTCGCGCCCGTCGAGATCGCGCGTGCCGACGTCCGCCCCGATCAGCAAGCCGCTCGCAAACGCGGCGGCATCGTCGGCGGGCAGGGCACCCAGCAGCACCGCCGCGCGCACCTCGAACAGCGCCACGGTCAGGTCGGTCGCGCCGGCGCCGCGCGCGATCCCGTCGCGAAACGCCGGGCCATCGGCGACCGCGCCGTCGAGCATCCCCTTGAGAACGCCGTTGCCGCGCAACAGCGCGAACAGCTCACCGGTCATCGCGGTGGAGACATCGACGATGCGGCCCGCGACCGTCCGGACCCATTTGTTGTGCGTGCCGGGCTGGCAGAACAGCGCGTCGGCCGGTGCAAGGCCTGCCACGATCGCACCCAGCACCTGCACCTCTTCGCCGCGCATCACGTCGCTCCGCGCGCCGGTCAGCTTCACGCCAGGGACGATCGCGACATCCTCACCCGGTACGATCGCGCGCCCCTCGGCCAGCGCTGCCAGGTCGGCGGGTGCCGCGACGTAGGGCACATCAACCCATCCGCGGGTCGACCCGACCATTCCCGCGGCGATCATCGGCAGCGCACCGAGCCGATCGCGCAGACTCACCACTTCTTGCGGAAACGCGGCATGATCGATCACGAGCACGCCGCGGTCGTCCTGCACGCAGTCGAGCACCGCACCGTCCGCATCGATCAGATAGGCGCGGCGATTGGTCGTCCCCCAATCGGCCGCGATATAGGCGCCCACCGTTCCTGCGTTCACGCAGGCGAGCCGTCGACCAGTTTCGGCCCCGCAGCGCCGTCCCTGATGTCGGCCGGCAGCAACGACTGCGGCAGGTCCTGATAGCAGACCGGACGCAGGAAGCGGTCGATCGCCAGGCTGCCGACGGAGGTCGAGCGGCCGTCCGACGTGGCAGGGAAGGGACCGCCATGCACCATCGCATGGCTGACCTCGACACCGGTCGGCCAGCCATTGGCGAGGATCCGCCCGACCTTGCGCTCTAGCAACGGCACCAGTTCGGCGGCGGCGGCGTGATCGTCGGCATCGAGCTGGATCGTTCCGGTCAGCTGGCCTTCGAGCGTCGCGATGACCTGCTTCAACTCGCCCATGTCGCGGCAGCGGATGATCAGCGACGACGCGCCGAACACCTCTTCGCCGAGCGCGGCGTCGGCCAGGAAGGCGCTGGCGTCGGTGGTGAACAGCCGCGCCATCTCGCGCGCGATGCCGTCGCCTTCGAGGCCGGCTGCGACCTGAGTCACCGCCGGGTTGGCGGCGAGCGCTGCGGTGCCGGTGGCATAGGCTTCGCGGATGCCGCCGGTCAGCATCGGCTGCGGATCATGGCCGGTCATCGCGGTGACGGCGGCGTCGACGAACGCGTCGAAGCCTTCGCCCTCGATCGCGAGCACCAGCCCGGGATTGGTGCAGAACTGGCCCGACCCCATCGTCAGCGAACCCACGAACGCGGTCCCCAGCGCGGCGCCGCGCGCGGCGAGCGCCGCGGGCATCAGCACGACGGGGTTGATGCTCGACATCTCGGCATAGACCGGAATCGGCACCGGCCGCGCCTGTGCGAGGGCGACCAGCGCGAGGCCACCGCGGCGCGAGCCGGTGAAGCCGACCGCGGCGATCCGCGGATCCTGCACCAAGGCGATACCCAGGTCGTTGCCGGGGCCGCGGACATGGCCGAACGTCCCCTCGGGCAAGCCGCTCTTCGATACCGCCGCGCGGATCGCGCCGGCGACCATCGCGTCGGTGCCAGGATGCGCCGGGTGACCCTTGACGACGACCGGGCAACCGGCGGCGAATGCCGCGGCGGTGTCGCCGCCCGCGGTCGAGAAGGCGAGCGGGAAGTTCGACGCGCCGAACACCGCGACCGGGCCGAGCGGGATCATCCGCATCCGCAGGTCGGAGCGTGGCGGCGTGCGATCGGGCAGCGCGCTGTCCAGCCGCACTTCGCGCCATAGCCCGGCGCGCACGACATCGGCGAACAGCTTGAGCTGACCGACGGTCCGGCCGCGCTCGCCGGTCAGGCGCGCCATCGGCAGGCCGCTCTCGCGGTGGGCGGTCTGGAGCAGGTCGTCGCCGAGCGCCATAATCTCGGCGCCGATCGCCTCGAGGAACGCGGCGCGCGTCTCGGCGTCGGTCGCGCGGTACGTGTCGAAAGCCGCATCGGCGGCGGCGCAGGCCGCCGCGACATCGTCGATCGTGCTGACCGAATAGGATCCGATCGGCTTGCCGGTGACCGCCTCGATCGCGTGGAATTGCCCGCTGGAGTTGCCGTCGCTCATCGCTCTCACCTATTCTGTCTGACTTATCGACTGTATAGGCATTCGCCGTGCCGCCAGCAATATGGGGCACGCAAGCCAACGCGTGGGAGCGGATGATGAGTGACGAAATTCGGACGGTTTGGAGCGGATCGGCGCTGCTCGGCGAGGGCCCGGTCTGGGACGCGCGCGCCGGCGTGCTGTGGTTCGTCGATATCAAGCAGCACCGCGTCCACCGGCTCGATCCCGCGACCGGGACGGTCGACGACTGGACCGCGCCCGCGCAGATCGGCTGGGTTCTGCCTGCCGAGGGGGGCGAGCTGATCGCCGGGCTTCAGACGGGGCTCGCGACGTTCGATCCCGAGAACGGCACGTTCACACCGCTCGCGGATGTCGAGCCGCACCTGCCGGGCAACCGCCTCAACGACGCGACGGTCGCGGCCGATGGCGCCATCTGGTTCGGATCGATGGACGATGGCTGCGAAAAGCCGACCGGGCGGCTGCACCGGTTCGACGGCAGCGCAGTCACCACGACCGGCCTGCCGGCGATACCGATTACCAATGGCCCCGCCTTCTCGCCCGACGGCAGCACGCTGTATCATGTCGATACGGTCGAAGGCGTGATCCACGCGGTGGCGATCGATGCGGCGGGCGAGCCGGGGGCGATGCGCGATTTCGTGCGGATCGATCCCGATCACGGCAACCCGGACGGCGCGATCACCGACAGCGCGGGCAATGTCTGGATCGGCATCTGGGGCGGCTGGTGCGCGCGCTGCTACGCCCCCGATGGCACGCTGCTGCGCGAAGTGCGGATGCCGGCGCAGAACGTGACCAAGATCGCGCTGGGCGGGCCGGATCTGAAGACCGCCTATGTGACGACCGCACGCGGCGACCTGACGGATGCCGAACTCGCCGAGCAGCCCGAAGCGGGGCATCTGTTCGCGTTCGCGGTCGATGTCCCCGGCCGGCCGGTGCCGGTCGCGCGGCTGGGCTGAAGCGCGCTCCCGTCACCTCGCGAAGGGACGGGGTATTCTAACCAACCTCGTCATCCCAGCGCAGGCTGGGATCTCCCGGTTCGGGCCGAGTGGCCCGCCGCAAGAGACCCCGGCCTGCGCAGGGGTGACGGGCGTGGGGATGGGTTGGGCTTAAACCCGCTCCCCGCGCACCACGGGCTTCGATCCCCACAGCGCGTAGAACAGCACGTACAGCTCGCACAGCGCGGTCAGGAAGAACGACGCCTGCAGGCCGTAACGGTCCGCCAGCCAGCCCTGCACCACGACCAGCGCACCGCCGGCGATCGCCATGATCAGCAATCCCGACCCCTCTTCGGTGAGCGGCCCCAGCCCGCGGATGCCGAGCGTGAAGATCGTCGGGAACATGATCGAATGGAACAGTCCGACCGAGATCAGCGCCCACATCGCGACGTGACCGGTGGTGACCGCCGCGATCAGCATGACGATCGTCGCGCCGATGCTGGCGATCGCGAGCGCGTGGCCGGCATCCATCTTCTGCATCGCGGCGGCGCCGACCAGTCGGCCGATCATCATCCCGCCCCACAGCAGGAACAGATAGTTCGACGCCTGCTGGTGCGTCAGGTTGCCGATCTCGGGCTGCGAGACGAAGTTGATGAAGAGGTTGCCGACGCCGATCTCGGCGATCAGGTAGATGAAGATCGCGGGGATGCCGAACACCAGGTTACGGTGGTTCCACAGCGAATGGCCCTTACGGTCTTCCTTCGCATGACGCTGCGTCGCCGCACCCATCGCGGGCAGCGGGAAGCGGGCGATCACGACCGCGAGCACCGCCAGAATCGCGGCGACGATCAGATAGGGGAGCACAACCGATTGCGCGTCGGCCAGCTTCTCTGCGGGAGTCAACGCCGCCGCGCCCGCTATCGCGGTACCCGAGGTGGTGCGGCCCAGGATCAGATATCCGCCGAACAACGGCGCGAGCGTAGCGCCGGCGGAGTTGAACGCCTGGACGAGGTTAAGGCGCGACGACGCTGTCTCGGGCTTGCCGACCACGGCGACATAGGGATTGGCGGCAACCTGCAGCAGCGTGATGCCGCTGGCGATCACGAACAGCGCAAACAACGTGACGCCATAGGAGGGCAGTCGCGCCGCTGGCACCATGATCAGCGCGCCGGCCGCCATCATCGCCAGGCCGATGACCATCGAGCGCTGATAGCCGACGCGTTCGATCAGCTTCGCCGAGGGGATCGAGGCGAAGAAATAGGCGATGAACCATACCGATTCGATCAGCGTCGTCTGCGTGTAGCTCAGGTCGAACACGCTGCGCAGATGCGGCAGCAGCGTGCCGTTGATGACGGTGATGAACCCCCACATGAAGAACAGGCTGGCGAGCAGCGTCAGCGCGGACCTGTACGAGGTCGGCGTCGTGGCCCCTGTCGGCGGGGTGCCGATCGGGGTGGGGGTCAGCGGCGGTCCGGCCATCATTCTCTCCTTGTCGCGCGCCTAGTCTGTTCGTCGCGCTTGCGTTCTGGCGATATGTCTGACTAAATTTCCCACGACCGGTCAACGGAAATTCATCGACGCGTAGGAGTGAACAGTATGAAGAGTACCGCAACCGCGGTGTCGTGGGCACTCGCCGCGAGCATGATGCTCCCGGTCGCGGCGCACGCCGCCACCGCAGAGCGCGCGCCATGGGGCACGCTCGCCGACGGCACCGCGATCGAGGCGATCACGCTGACCGGCACGAACGGCGTCAGCGCGCGGATCGTAACCTACGGCGCGCTGCTGCAGGCGTTCAACGCGCCCGACCGCACCGGCAAGGTCGCGGACATCACGCTCGGCTACGACACGCTGCAGCCCTATCTCGATCATCCCAATTACTGGGGTCAGACGATTGGGCGCTACGCCAACCGCATCGCCGACGGCGCGTTCACGCTCGACGGCAAGACCTACCAGCTGACCAAGAACGACAAGACCAACGCGCTGCACGGCGGCGTGAAGGGCTTCGACAAACAGGCCTGGAAGGTCGTTTCGATCACCCAGGGCGCGCAGGCCAGCGTCGTCCTGGCGCGGACCAGCCCGGCGGGCGATGAGGGGTATCCCGGCACGCTCAAGGTGCAGGTCACGTTCAGCCTCGACGATCGCGGCGCGCTGACGATCGACTATGCTGCGACCACCGACGCGCCGACGATCGTCAACATGACCAACCACGCGCTGTTCAACCTGGGCGGGGAGGGCGCGCCTACCGACGTGCTCGCGCACCGTCTGACGATCCCGGCTGCGCGCTACACGCCGGTCAACGAAAAGCTGATCCCCACCGGCGAGCTGAAGCCGGTCGCCGGCGGCGTGTTCGATTTCACGAAGGGGCGGGTGCTGTCGAACGGCGTTCGCGACGGCCGCGATCCGCAGATCGTGTTCGGCCATGGCTACGACCATAATTTCGTGCTCGACAAGGGGCTCACCAAGACGCCGGAGCTGGCCGCACGGCTCGAGGATCCGGCATCGGGCCGCGTGCTCGAACTGCTGACCACCGAGCCGGGCGTGCAGGTCTATACCGGCAACTTCCTCGACACGACTCTGATCGGCAAGCAGGGGCATTTGTACCGGATGAGCGACGGCATCGCGCTCGAACCGCAGAAATTCCCCGACACGCCGAACCAGCCCGCCTTCGGGTCGGCTCGGGTCGATCCCACGCATCCCTACCATCACCGCATGATCTACCGCGTCTCGACGACGCGCTGATCTCTGCCGCCGGAGCATTACCCATGACGACCCCTGCACCCAAGCTGCGCAGCCGCGCCTGGTTCGACAATCCCGACAATATCGACATGACCGCGCTGTATCTGGAGCGCTATCTGAACTTCGGGCTGAGCCTTGAGGAACTCCAGTCGGGGCGGCCGATCATCGGCCTCGCTCAGACTGGCAGCGATCTTTCGCCCTGCAACCGCCACCATCTGGTGCTCGCCGACCGCGTCCGTGAAGGCGTGCGCGAAGGGGGCGGGATCGTGCTAGAATTCCCGGTCCACCCGATCCAGGAAACCGGCAAGCGCCCAACCGCGGGGCTCGACCGCAACTTGGCCTATATGGCATTGGTCGAGGTGCTCTATGGCTATCCGCTCGACGGCGTCGTGCTGACGATCGGCTGCGACAAGACCACGCCCGCTGCGCTGATGGCGGCGGCCACCGTCAACATCCCCGCGATCGCGCTGTCGGTCGGGCCGATGCTCAACGGCTGGCACAAGGGTGAGCGCACCGGCTCGGGCACGATCGTGTGGAAGGCGCGTCAGCTGCTCGCCGCGGGCGAGATCGACGATGCGGAGTTCATCCGCCTGGTCGCGTCGTCGGCGCCGTCGACCGGATACTGCAACACGATGGGCACCGCGACGACGATGAACTCGCTGTGCGAGGCGCTCGGCATGTCGCTGCCTGCTTCCGCGGCGATCCCCGCGCCGTATCGCGATCGCCAGGAATGCGCCTACCGCACCGGCAAGCGCATCGTCGAGATGGTCGCCGAGGACCTGAAGCCCTCCGACATCCTGACCAAGCCTGCGTTCCACAACGCGATCCGCGTCAATTCGGCGATCGGCGGATCGACCAACGCCCCGATTCACCTGTCGGCGATCGCGCGCCACATCGGCGTCGACCTGCCGCTCAAGGATTGGGAGACCGAGGGGCACAAGGTGCCGTTGCTCGTCAACCTGCAGCCGGCCGGCGAATATCTCGGCGAGGACTACTACCGCGCGGGCGGCGTGCCTGCGGTGGTCAACCAGCTGATGGAGCAGGGGTTGATCCACGAGGACGCGCTGACCGTCAACGGCAAGACGATGGGCGACAATTGCCGCGGCGTCGAAATCGAGGACGAGAAGGTCATCCGCCCGTTCGACCAGCCGCTGGTGGTCGATGCCGGGTTCATCGTGCTGTCGGGCAATCTGTTCGATGCCGCGATCATGAAGACCAGCGTGATCGGCCTCGAATTCCGCGAACGCTATCTGTCCAACCCCGGCGACCTCGACGCGTTCGAAGGGCCGGCGGTCGTGTTCGACGGGCCGGAGGATTATCACCACCGCATCGACGATCCGGCGACCGGGATCACTGCCGAGACGTTGCTGTTCATGCGCGGTGCCGGGCCGATCGGCTATCCGGGCGCCGCCGAGGTCGTCAACATGCGGCCGCCCTCCTATCTGATCACCGAGGGTATCCATGCGCTGCCGTGCATCGGCGACGGGCGGCAGTCGGGGACCAGCGGCAGCCCGTCGATCCTCAACGCCAGCCCCGAGGCTGCGGCGATGGGCGGCCTGGCGCTGCTCAAGACCGGCGACCGCGTGCGGATCGACCTCAACAAGGGGACGGCCAACGTGCTGATCTCCGACGAGGAACTGGCGCAGCGCCGCGCCGACCTGATCGCCGCGGGTGGCTATCGCTACCCGGCATCGCAGACCCCGTGGCAGGAAATGCAGCGCGCGGTGGTCGGCCAGATGAACACCGGCGCGATCCTGGAGGGTGCGGAGAAATACCAGCGCATCGCCCAGACGATGGGCCTGCCGCGCGACAACCACTAGGCAACCGTTCTCCTGCGAAAGCGGGAGTCCGGAACTCCAGGCGGCAGCGTCTGTAGCCCTGGACCCCCGCCTGCGCGGGGGAACGGCCCATAACGGCCACGGCTTAGCCGTCCAGCGCAGCCTCGGTGTCGATCTGCGCCTGCGCGATCAGCGCGGTCGTCGCGGCATGCGCGCCCGCGGCATCGCCCGCCGCGATCGCCTCGAACAGCGCGCGGTGCTGCGGCATCGGGTCGCGCGGACGGCGGTTCATCCGATACTTGAAGATCGTCGTCCACCGCACCGCCGCCGAGATGCTCCCCGACAGGCTCACCAGCAGCTCGTTGCCGGTCGCCTCGAGGATCGTCGTATGGAACAGCTGGTCGGCCGCCTGGCCCTCGGGGGTGTCGAGCCCATGCTGCCCCATCAGCTCCAGGCTATGCCCGAGCAGCGACAATTGCCGTGCGCTGCGCCCCAGCGCGGCGAGCTCCGCGGCGGCGGGTTCGACGATCATCCGCAGCTGGAACAGGCTGCGCACGAACCCCGGCGGCGGCGGCGCCGCGAACATCCAGGCGAGCAGGTCCGGATCGAGCAGGTTCCAGTGATTGCGCTCGCGCACCCGCGTGCCCGCCTTGGGCCGGCTGTCGATCAGCCCCTTGGCGCCGAGCATCCGCAGCGCCTCGCGCACCACGCTGCGTGACACGCCCAGCTGCTCGGCAAACTCGATCTCGCCCAGCAAGAGCGATCCCGGCGGGTGGACCCCGGTGACGATCGCGATGCCCAGGTCGCGCGCGACGCGGACATGAACCGGATCCCACCGTTCGCCTTTGCCGCTCAGCGTGTGTCCCCGATCCATCGGCGGAACGATAGACCGAGTTCGGTCGCCAAGACAAACGCTGTTGCGTCATGTCAGACTTATTGAAGCTGGCCGAGCAGGATCACGTGGAGGAAGCGGGGCCCGTGCGCGCCACGGACATAGGTCCCCTCGATATCGGTGGTGCCCGACACGCCCGTGACCCAGTAATGCGCGCGCGGCATCGCGTCGCCGAGCATCGCATCCTCAAGCTGTGCGACGAGTCCCGGCACGACGACGATGTGATGCAGCGCGAGGAAATTGGGTAGCATCGGCGCGGTCGGACTGGTCTCGAACACCAACGAGCCGGTCTCTGCGACGCCGCAGCGCGCAAAGGCGAGCACGGCGTTCTCGTCGGGTGCGACCTGTTCGTGCAGAGTCATCCCCGACCAGTCGCCCGCCGCGACCCGCGGGTCGGGGGGGACGCACAGGCGGGGCGGCAACCCCTGCGCCGTCAGATAGGTCGCGACCGCGCCCGGCAGTTCGTCGGGCGAACCGATCCGGTCGACGGTCGCCGCGACGCTCGGCAGCGTCAGCATCGCGAGGAAGCTTTCCTCTAGGCGCGCCGGATCGACCCGGGGCCGTTCGGGGGCGATGAGCAACGCCGCGGCTTCCGTGTCGATCGCCGCGGGCGTCGCTGACCCGCCGAGCCGCGCAAGGATCGCGTCGCGCGCAGTCACGACCGGCGGCCCTTCTTGTACTGCGTCATGAATCCTTGCGCGGGCGGTTTCGGCATGTCGCGATACTCGGTCCACGCGCCGGCGAGCGGCAGTTTGCTCAGCCATCCGCCGCGGCCCATCAGCCGCATCGCGCGCAGCGCCGACGCGGTTGCCGCGCGGTACAAGGCCGGCCGCCGCGCGAACCATGCCCAGGTGCCGAGCCCGGCGCGCAGGCTCGTCGGCTCCAGTCCTTCGCGCCAGCTCTTCTCGCGCCAGCCGCGCAGCAGCGTCGGCAGGGGGATCCGCACCGGGCACACTTCCTGGCACTTGCCGTTGAGCGTGCACGCGCCGGCGAGATCGCGGTTCTCCGCCAGCCCGTCGAACGCGGGCGTCAGTACGGCGCCCATCGGTCCCGGATAGGTGCCGCCATAGGCATGGCCGCCGATCTGCCGGAACACTACGCAGTGGTTCATGCACGCGCCGCAGCGGATACAGCGCAGCATCTCGGCGAGGCCGGTCTCGCGCATCATCGTCCGGCCGTTGTCGACCAGCACGATGTGCATCTCTTCGGGTCCATCACGGTCGCCGGGGCGGCGGGGGCCGGTATAGAAGGTGGTGTACTGGCTGAGCGCCGCACCGGTCGCCGAGCGCGACAGCATCCGCAGCATGTGCACGGCGTGTCCCATCGACGGCACGATCTTCTCGATCCCCGCGGTGACGATATGGACGCGTGGCGGCACCAGCGACAGTTCGGCATTGCCTTCGTTGGTGACGGTGCACACCGCGCCGCTGTCGGCGATCAGGAAGTTCGCGCCCGAGATACCGACATCGGCGGCGAGCATCCCTTCGCGCAGATGGCGCCGCGCGCTTTCGGCCATCGCCGCGATCGTTTCTTCCTGATGCGGGTCGCGGTGCTTGGCCTTGAACAGCGCGGACACCTGCTCGCGCGTCTTGTGCATCGCCGGCCAGATTATGTGCGACGGGCGCTCGTCGGCGAGCTGGATGATATGCTCGGCGAGATCTGTCTCGATCCGCGTGATTCCCGCCTGTTCGAGCGCGTGCGGCAGCCCGATTTCCTCGCCCAGCATCGACTTCGACCGCGCCACGCTCTTGGCATTCGCCGCCTTGCAGATCGCGACGACGATGTCGCACGCTTCGTCGGCGGTGCGCGCCCAATGGACCTTGGCGCCCGCAGCCACCGCGTTCGCCTCGAACCGTTCGAGATACAAGCCGAGATTGGCGATCACATGGTCCTTGATCGCCGCCGCCCGGTCGCGCGCGGACTCGAAATCGGGGAACGCCTCGACCGCGATGGTGCGCTTGGCTTCCGCGGTGCCCGCGGTGCGCTCGACTGCAATCTTGAGGTTGCGATCGGCAAGCGCGGTGTCGGCGCGGTCGGTGAAGGCGCTCATGCTTCTTCGCCGATCGCCGGCCCGTCGCCCATGCCCGCAAGCAGCTCGACCGTGTGGAACGCGCGGACCTTCGATCCTTCGCGGTTGAGCTTGCCCGCCATGTTCATCAGGCAGCCGAGGTCGCCGGCCAGCAGCAGCTCGGCGCCGGTCGCGTCGATCGCGGTCGCCTTCTCCGCGACGATCGCGTTCGAGATCGCCGGATATTTGACGCAGAAGGTGCCGCCGAACCCGCAACAGGTCTCGGCGCGGGCGAGCGGCTTGAGGGTCAGCCCGTCGACCGCCGCGAGCAACCGACGCGGCTGGCGCTTGATCCCAAGTTCGCGCAGGCCCGAACAGCTGTCGTGATAGGTACCGGTCGCATCGAGCGCGACACCCTCCGGTTTCCAGCCGCGGACCTCGTCGAGATACGCCAGGATCTCGTACGTCCGTGCCGCCAGCGCGACGGCACGCGGCCCCCATTCGGGATCGTCAGCCAGAATCTCGGGATAATGCACGCGCATGGTCGCCGCGCACGATCCTGACGGGATGACGACATGGTCATAGGGTTCGAGCATTGCGATCGCGCGCCGCGCCAGGTCGGCCGCGGTGTCGCGGTCGCCCGAATTGAGCGCAGGCTGCCCGCAACAGGTTTGCGCCTCGGGCACCACGACCTCGCACCCGGCAGCCTCGAGCGCGCGGATCGCGGCAAAGCCGATCTGCGGACGCATCAGGTCGACCAGGCAGGTGACGAACAGCGCCACACGCGGATGCTGCATCGTCTCGGAGTCTTCGATCCGCTGCACCCGCTTTTCCTCTACCCGGCCGAGTCTACGTTTGACGCGGCCTTTCTCATCAAGTAACGACCTATCCCATAAAGTGAGATAAAGTAAACATCGCCGACGCCGCGCGTTTCCCGGTTCGAGGAGGCGGCGGGGAGGGGAATGAGGAGCTTATAGTGACGATCGTGTCCTTTCCCAAGATCAAGCATGTCAGGGCGTTCGTCGTCCGCGGCGGCGGCGCCGACTACCACGATCAGGGTGCGGGCCACTGGATCGACGACCACATCGCGACGCCGATGAGCCGCTATCCCGAATATCGCCAGTCGCGCCAGAGCTTCGGCATCAACGTGCTCGGCACTTTGGTGGTCGAGATCGAGGCAGACGACGGCACGATCGGCTTTGCGGTCACGACCGGCGGCGAGCCCGCGGCGTTCATCGTCGAGAAGCATCTGGCGCGCTTCCTCGAAGGCCGCAGCCCGACCGAATATGAGAAGATCTGGGACCAGATGTACTTCTCGACGCAATATTACGGCCGCAAGGGGATCGTCGTGAACGCGATCTCGGGCGTCGATCTCGCGCTGTGGGACCTGCTCGGCAAATTGCGGCAGGAGCCGGTCTATCATTTGCTCGGCGGCGCGGTGCGCGACGAGCTGCAATTCTACGCGACCGGCGCGCGCCCCGATATTGCCAAGGAATTGGGCTTCATCGGCGGCAAGATGCCGCTCCACCACGGCCCCGCCGAGGGGCCGGAGGGCATGAAGAAGAACATCGCGATGATCGCCGACATGCGCGCGAAGTGTGGCGACGATTTCTGGCTGATGCTCGATTGCTGGATGGCGCTCGACGTCGACTACGCCACCCGCCTGGCGATCGCGGCGCACGAACATGGTCTGAAATGGATCGAAGAGGCGATCAGCCCGGACGACTATTGGGGCTATGCCGAGTTGAAGCGCAACGTCCCCAAGGGGATGCTCGTCACCACCGGCGAGCATGAGGCGACGCGCTGGGGGTTCCGCATGCTGCTCGAGATGGATTGCTGCGACATCATCCAGCCCGATGTCGGCTGGTGCGGCGGCGTCACCGAGCTGCTCAAGATCTCGGCCCTCGCGGATGCGCACGGCAAGATGGTCGTGCCGCACGGCTCCTCGGTCTACAGCTACCACTTCGTGATCACGCGACACAATTCGCCGTTCGCCGAATTCCTGATGATGCATCCGGGGCCGACCGAAGTGGTGCCGATGTTCCACCCACAGCTGATCGGCGAGCCCGTGCCGCAGAACGGTCGCCTGAAGGCCAGCGCGCTCGATGCGCCGGGCTTCGGCGTCGAGCTCAATCGCGATATCCCGATGCACCGCCCCTACACCCACTGATAAATCGAGAGCCGATCCCATGAAATTGTGCCGCTACGGTCCGCTGGGCCAGGAAAAGCCCGGTCTGGTCGATGCCGATGGTCGCATCCGGTCGCTCGCCGACCATCCCGACTTCACGCCCGAGACGCTGGCGCCCGACGCGCTCGCCAAGCTCGCCGCGATCGACGTCACCACGCTGCCGCTCGTCGAGGGCACCCCGCGCTACGGCGTGCCGATCGCGAACGTCGGCAAGATCGTCGCGATCGGGCTGAACTACCGTGATCATGCGATCGAATCGAACCTGCCGATCCCGTCCGAGCCGATCATGTTCGGCAAGGCGCTCTCCAGCCTGACCGGCCCCAACGACCAGGTCATGCTGCCAAAGGATTCGACGCATAGCGACTGGGAAGTCGAACTCGGCGTCGTGATCGGCACCACCTGCCGCTATGTCGAGGAAGCCGACGCGCTTACCCATGTCGCCGGCTACGTCCTCGCCAACGACGTGTCGGAGCGCTTCAACCAGAAGCAGCGCGGCACGCAGTGGAGCAAGGGCAAGGGCCACGACACCTTCTGCCCGGTCGGCCCCTGGCTGGTGACCGCGGACGAGGTCGGCGATCCGCAGGACCTTGCCATGTATCTCGACGTCAACGGCGAGCGGATGCAGACCGGCAACACCGCGACGATGATCTTCTCCGTCAAGGAAATCATCGCCTATGCCAGCCAGTATGTGACTCTGTTCCCCGGCGACATCGTCATCACCGGCACCCCGCCGGGCGTTGGCGAGGGCAAGAAGCCCGAGGCGGTATACCTCAAGGCAGGCGACGTGATGGAGCTCGGCATCGCCAAGCTCGGCACGCAGCGCCAGGACGTCGTCGCCTGGCGGCATCTGGGCGCGGGCAAGCTGGCATGAGTATCTATGCGGGACGGTTCGACGGTCGCTGCGCGATCGTCACCGGCGGCGCCTCCGGCCTCGGCAAGGACGTCGCCAAGCGGATCGTCGCCGAGGGTGGCAAGGTCGTGCTTTGGGATCTGAACGCCGAGGCGCTGGCGGCGGCGAAGGACGAAGTCGGCGCTGTCGACATCGTCGCGCTCGACGTCTCGGACCAGGCCGCGGTCGAGGCGGCCGGCGCGGCGAGCGCAGCGGCACTCGGCAAGGTCGACATCCTGATCTGCTCGGCGGGGATCACCGGCGCGACCGGTCCGGTGCACGAATATCCGCTCGACAGCTGGCAGCGGGTGATCGACATCAACCTCAACGGGCTCTTCTATTGCTGCCGCGCGGTCGTCCCGCATCTGCTGGCGAACGGCTATGGCCGGATCGTCAACCTCGCATCGGTCGCGGGCAAGGAGGGCAATCCCAACGCCTCGGCCTATTCGGCATCGAAGGCGGGCGTAATCGGGCTGACCAAGTCGCTCGGCAAGGAACTGGCGACGAAGAACATCATCGCCAATGCGCTGACGCCCGCGACGTTCGAAAGCCCGATCCTCGACCAGCTGCCGCCGAGCCAGGTGGATTACATGCGCGGCAAGATTCCGATGGGGCGGCTCGGCGAGATCCACGAATCGACCGCGATGGTGTGTTTCATGGCCTCGGAGGAATGCAGCTTCACGACGGCGTCGACCTTCGACACCTCGGGCGGACGGACGACGTTCTAGACACGCATGACAGCGCCCGTTTCCTTGTTCCCCCGCGAAGGCGGGGGTCCAGACTGGGCCCCCGCCTTCGCGGGGGAACAAGAACCTAGGTGGAGTCGCCCGTAATCTCGACGCCGCAGTCGCTCGAACGAAGCGACACGGCGCCAGCCCCGGAGAGGCTAGCATGATCCCGTTCGTCGATGCCCATATCCACCTCTGGGACCTGGCGCAGATCCATTATGCCTGGCTGACCCCGCCGTTCGCCGAAGACGGCCCCAATGGCAGTGTCGCGGCGATCGCGAAGGATTACGGCCTCGCCGACTACCGCGCGGACCTCGCCAAGTGGAACGTCGTCGGCGCCGTCCATGTCGACGCGGGCGCCGACCCGGCACAGGCGCTCGACGAAACCCGCTGGCTCGAGGGGCTGGGCGACGCGTTGCCGACCGGAATCGTCGCCTACGCCCCGCTCGACGACCCCGCGGTCGAGCCGCTGCTTGCCGCGCACGCCGCGTTCCCGCGGGTTCGCGGCATCCGCCAGATCGTCAACTGGCATACCGATCCGCTGCGCACCTACACCCCCAGCGACGTCACGCAGGACGACCAATGGTGGGCGGGTTTCGGTCTGCTCGGCAAATACGGGCTGTCGTTCGACCTGCAATGCTATGCCGGGCAGATGGCGGGCCTCGCGCCGCTGATCGCACGGCATCCCGAAATCCCGGTCATCATCAACCATCTCGGCATGCCCGTTGTAAGCGACCCCGATGGCCTTGCCGAATGGCGTCACGGCCTGCGCACGCTCGCCGCGATCCCGCACGTCGCGATCAAGCTGTCGGGGCTCGGCTTCCTCGACCGCCACTGGACGTTCGACCAGGTCCGCCCGTTCCTCCTCGAAGCGATCGACCTGTTCGGCACCGAACGTTGCCTGTTCGCGAGCGATGCCCCCACCGACACGCTGTTCGCGCCGGTCGACCGCTATCTCGACGCCTATCACACTATCGCCGCCGATTTCGCCGAGGACGAACGCCGCGCGATGTTCGCGCGCAACGCCAACCGCATCTATCGTCTGGGACTGGACCTATGAACCCGTTGGTCGGCGTCATGTACCATTGGCTCGGCGGTCTCGCTTCGGCCAGCTTCTACGTGCCGTTCCGCGGCGTGAAGCGCTGGTCGTGGGAAATCTACTGGCTGACCGGCGGTATCGTCTCGTGGCTGTTCGCGCCGTGGTTCTTCGCGTGGCTGCAGACCGAGGATCTGCTTGGCGTGCTGGGGCAGGCGCCGCAATCGGCATTCTGGTGGCCGATCGTGTTCGGGGTGCTCTGGGGGTTCGGTGGCCTCGGCTACGGGCTGACGATGCGTTATCTCGGGCTGTCGCTCGGCATGGCGGTGGTGCTCGGGCTGTGCACCGTGTTCGGAACGCTGATCCCGCCGCTGTTCGCCGGGGACTTCCACGAAAAGCTGCTGGCGACCAACTCGGGCCGGATCGTGCTCGCCGGAATCGCGCTGACCTTGGTCGGGATCGTCATCGTCGCCTTTGCGGGCGCGAAGAAGAATGCGTTGCTGACCGCCGAGCAGAAGGCCGCGGTGGTCGCCGAGTTCGACTTCCGCAAAGGCATCGCCGTCGCGATCGCCGCGGGGATCATGTCCGCCTGCTTCGCCTTCGGTCTCGCCGCGGGCGAGCCGATCAAGGCGCTGTCGGCGGCGGCGGGCACCGGGCCGCTCTGGACCGGGTTGCCGGTGCTGTGTCTCGTCATGTTCG
The DNA here is from genome assembly GCF_036663615.1 of Sphingomonas rhamnosi. Taxonomy (NCBI): domain Bacteria; kingdom Pseudomonadati; phylum Pseudomonadota; class Alphaproteobacteria; order Sphingomonadales; family Sphingomonadaceae; genus Sphingomonas; species Sphingomonas rhamnosi. The sequence goes on along the minus strand of NZ_JAXOJJ010000001.1, from coordinate 407,444 downwards.
GCGGCCTGATCACCAACGGGCTGTGGTGTGCGGTCCTGATCGTGAAGAACCGCAGCGCGGGCGAATGGGTCGGCCACACGAACAAGGACGCCAAGGATGGAACCGGGCGCCCGCCGCTGCTCGCCAATTTCGCGCTCAGCGCCCTCGCCGGCGTCACCTGGTATTTCCAGTTCTTCTTCTACACGATGGGCGAAAGCCAGATGGGGCGCCTCGGCTTCTCCAGCTGGACGCTGCACATGGCGAGCATCATCATCTTCGGCACGCTCTGGGGCTTCGCCTTTCGCGAGTGGCGCGATGCGGGCGCTAGCATCAAGGCGACCGTCTGGAGCGGCATCGCGGTGCTGGTCCTCGCCACGGTCGTGATCGGCTATGGCAACAGCCTGGCGGTCGCGGCGTGAAGGCGTTCCTGCTCGCAGGACTGCTCGCGCTCATCGGGGCTGCGCCTGCACGGCCGACGCTCGACGCGCCGCTGGTGATGACCGCGATGCACCTCCACGACCCGTGGATCGTCGCAGACACGGCGACGCGCACCTACTATCTCTTCACGCGCAACGAAGCCGCGATGACCGGCGATAAACGGCTCGGCACGATGGTCTATGCGAGCCGCGACCTGAAGCATTGGAGCAGGCCCAAGCTCGCCTTCGTGCTGCCGGACAAGGTCTGGGCGAAGGCGGGCAGCTGGGCACCCGAGGTGCATGCGTGGAAGGGGAAATGGTACCTTTTCACCACCTTCCACGATTCCGCGTCGCCGATCGGCGTCAACGGCACGCGCACGACCTACCGCCGCGGCACCGTGCTCGCGGTCGCCGACCGGGTGGACGGGCCGTACACGCTGGTCCGCGGCGGCGAGCCGATCGTGTCGAAGGACCTGATGACACTCGACGGCTCGCTCTATGTCGACCCGAAGGGCAAGCCCTGGCTCGTCTACGCGCACGAATGGTGGCAGACGACGGTCGGCACGATGGAGGCGATCCCGCTCACCGACGACCTCGCCGCCGCCGGTCCGCCGCGCCTGCTCTTCCGCGCGAACGCGGCGCCTTGGGTGGTCGGGCAGAAGCAGCCCGATGGCGACACCGTGTTCGTCACCGACGGCCCCGAACTCTATCGCAGCAAGACGGGTAAATTGCTGATGCTGTGGTCGAGCTACGGCAAGAAGGGCTATGTGGAGGCGCAGGCCCGGTCGACGTCGGGCGATCTCGCGGGCCCGTGGGAGCAGCTCGGCACGCTGGTCGAGCGCGATAGCGGGCACGGCATGCTGTTCCACACATTCGACGGGAAACTGATGATGATCGTCCACCGCCCCTTCAATTTCGCGCTCGGCAAGCTCTACGAGATGCGCGACGATGGCGACCGCCTGTCGGTGGTGCGCGAGGCGACCGAGCTCGACGGCGAGGCCTATCCGACGCACCCGTGCACGCCGGGCCATTCGTCGTTCGACGGGGCGAAGCCGGGATGCTGATGCTCGACGCCGACATCCTGTGGCCGCTGTGGAGCGATGCAGCCGACGTCACCTTCGACGATCCCGGCGTGGCGCCCGAGGCTGCCATCGTCAAGGCGGTCGAGGAACCTGTCCTGCTCGGCTATTACCCTGAGGTGCCTGACGGCCGCGCCATGTTGGTGCTGGCGGGCGGCGGCTATACCGCGCTGATGGTCGGGCGCGAGGGCGTGCAGGTCGCGCGGTGGCTCACCGGCCTCGGCTACACCGCCTATGTGCTGGTCCACCGTTTTCCCGATACGGCGAACGGCCCGTCCGCCTCGCTCGACGACGCGCGCGAAGCGCTGCGGCTCATCCGAGGGCAGGGCCATGACGCGGTCGGCGTCGTCGGCCTGTCCTCCGGCGGCCACCTCGCGGCCTGTCTCGCCGCCGAATACCCGACCGAATGGACGTCGCGATCCGAAGCGGCGCGTCCCGACCTGTTCGTCATCGGCTACGCGCCGATCTCGACCAACGCCAAGGGCCGCACCATCGTCGCCGACAAGCCGCCGCTGCCACAGGTCGAGAAGCAGGCGATGTACGACCGGCTCCAGCCCGACGCGCAGCTCCTGCCGTCACCGCCGCCCGCGTTCATCGTCTATGCCGGCAACGATCCCGTCGTCCCGGTCGAGAATGCGCGCCGATTGCACGCCGCGTGGCAGGCTGCAGGCGGCGATGCGGAACTCCACGTCTTCGCCGACGCGCCGCACGGCTTCGCGCTCGATACACCGGGGCTGCCGGTTTCGGTCTGGCCGCTGTTGTGCGCGGCGTGGCTGCGACAGGTCGGGTTCCTGGACTGAACGCGTCCGCGGATGCTGTTCCCCGGCGAAGGCCGGGGCCCAGTTGGGGGACGTAAGGAGTTAGTCGAGAGGCTTTCGCAACTGGGCCCCGGCCTTCGCCGGGGAACGTCAGCGGCTCGGCCGTAGCGCCTCCGCGGCTTAAGCGATCACTTGGCCCGAGCCTCCGCCACCGGATTGTTCCCCCACAGCCGATCATACGACCAACCCGACAGGTCTTCCACCACGCGCGCATTCTCGGGCGTCGTCGGCGTCCGCGCGCCACCCCGGAAATGCTCGATCTCCTCCAGCAATATCGCATGCGTGCGCGGCGTCAGGCGGAAGCGGGTCGACACCAGCACCCCGAACACCAGCATCGCGATCGTGCCAACGCCCAGCACGCCGACGATCGCTGCGATCGCGGTCGGGCTCTGCGTCGGCGCCTTGGACAGGAAGCCCGACGCCTGCATCACCTGCCCGACCAGGATCACCGCCAACGCCTGGCTCATCTTCCGCACGAACGTCATCACCCCCGCAAACGCGCCCTCGCGCCGGCGCCCGGTGACGATCTCGTCGACATCGGCCATGTAATTGTACGTCGCCCAGGGAATATAGTTGAGCGCGCCGCGCCCCAGTCCGGCGAACACCACCGGCAGCCAGAACAGCGCCGACGTCGCGGTATAGCCGGCGCCGTACATGCCGAGGAAGATCAGCACGCCGATCGCGAAGCTCATCGCCGCGAACCGGTACGCCGCGGCCGGCGACAGCCGCAGCGCGAAGTTGATCGCCAGCACCACCGCGACCAGCTGAACGATGTACGTCACGCCCACCAGGTTCGCGACGATCGCGGTCGATCCGGCCAGCGCGAAGATCACGAAATAGGTGAAGGCCGCGTTGTAGATGTCCTGGCTGATATAGCCGCCCAGATACATGCCGAGGTGCAGCCGGAACGCGCGGATCCGCAGCGTCGAAAACAGATTGCGGTACAGCGCCTTGAACGCCGCGCCGAGCGTCGGGCGCTCCTCGGCGTCCTCGACCGCGTCGAGCCCCGGCGGCCGCTGCCGCTCCCAGCTGAACGCATAGAGCAGCCCCGCCGCCGCCATGAACAGCACGGAGAAGATGATGCCCATATACAGATAGGTATCAGGCGAATCCGGCCCGAGATACGCGATCAGCCACCCCGGCAGGAACGCCGCGCCGATCGCCGAGCATTGCCCGAGCAGGATCCGCGCACCGGCGAACTTCGCCTTGGTCTTGTAGTCGGTCGCCATTTCGGAGGCGAGCGTCTCGTACGGGATGATCTCCATCGCGTAGACCATCTCGAACAGCACGTAGGTGACGAGGTAATACCAGAAATTCTGCCCCGCGACCCACATGATCGCGAACGACGGCAGCAGCGGGATCGCCGCCAGGATGAAGAACCGCCGCCGCCCGAATTTGCGCCCCAGCCAGCTGCGCCCGAGATTGTCCGACAGATGCCCGATCGTCGGGCTGGTGATCGCGTCGAGCACGCGCGCGGTGCCGAAGATGATCGTCGCCTCGGACGCGGAGAGCCCGCAAAAGCTGGTGTAGAAGATCAGGATCCACGTCGAAATGACCGCCATCGACCCCGCGCCGAGCACGTCGTTCGAGCCATAGGCGAGGAGGTTGTACCAGCGCACCGGACGCGCGGGGGCCAGTGGCATGGCAGGGATGGCGTCGACTGGCGTACTGGCCATGGGCTTCCTCAACTAGACGATGCTGTTCCCCGGCGAAGGCCGGGGCCCAGTTGGCGAACGGTGGTACCGGGCGTTGCGCGTTTCGCGTCTCTTCGCCCAACTGGGCCCCGGCCTTCGCCGGGGAACAGCCGTCCCGTTCGGATCAGATATACGTGCGCAGGAACTCGGCGAGCGCGACCATCGCCAGGCTCTGGCCATAGGGCATCGAGGTCAGGCGGATGTCCTTGTAGAATTGCAGCGTGTCGCCCATCGCGGTGCCGAAGCTGACCTGCTGCAGTTCGCCGGCGTCGTCGATGTTGGCGAGCACGCCGCGCACCGCCCTGATCCCGACCTGCTCATAGTCGCGTGGCAGATAGCCCTTCCGCACGCCCTTCAGGATCCCGTACGCGAAGCCCGCGGTCGCCGACGCCTCCAGATAGCTGGTCGGGTCCATGATCAGCGTGTGCCACAGCCCGGTCTCGGCATCCTGCGTTTCGGCGAGCGTCTTGACCTGCGCTTCGAGCGTGTCGATCAGGAACATCCGCAGCGCATCGCCTTGCGGCAGGTCGAGGATCTCGATGATCTCGGGGATCGCGATCGTCACCCAGCAATTGCCGCGCGCCCACAAGGCTTCCGCAAAATTGTGCCGTCCGTTGAAATCCCAACCGTGGAACCAGAGCCCGGTCTTCTTGTCGAACAGGTATTTGATATGGACGAGGAACTGGCGCTTGGCCTCCTCGACATAGTGCGGACGGTTGAGCAGCAGCCCGATCTTGGCGAGCGGCAGCACCGACATCATCAGCGTGTCGTCCCACATCTCGCCCGGATTCTCGTCGTTGAAGACGATGTGCTGGAAGCCGCCTTCCTCGGTCTTGGGCAGGCCGTCCGACGCCATCAGCCATTCGGCCCAGGTGTCGAGATAGGGGATGTAGCGCGGATCGGGCTCGCGCTCGTAGAGATAGGCGAGCGTGATGAACGGCGCCATCGTGTTGATGTTCTTGGTCGGCGTGCCCTCGGCGAAGCGATCCTCGAACCATTGCTTGATGATGCCGAGCGCGGCCTGATCGCCGGTCTGCTCGTAGTAACGCCACATCCCGAACAGGCCGACGCCGTGGGTCCATTCCCAGCCGGCCCAGCCCTTGGTGTCGATGATCCGGCCGTCTTCGAGATGCAGCAGGAACTCGCCGGTCTCGTCCTTGATGTTGACGAGGTTGTCCATCAGCTTGGCGATCGCGTCGGTAACCTCCGCGCGGGGGATGTCGTGAGTGAGGGCGGCCAATTAAACTCTCCTGGTGAGATGATAGTCGCGCGCCATCGTCCGATAGAGCGCGAGGAATTTCGGGTCGGCGTCGTAGCGGCCGCCGGTATCTTCGGGGTGCGCGGGCGCCGCGGTTACGCTGCCGGGCGCCTCGGCGACATTGGCGCCTTGCGACAGCAGATCGGGTTTCGCGCCCTCGCCGGCACTGGCGCCGCCGCGCGTGAAAATCGCTTCCTGATGGCGCGTCGGCTCCCAGATAAAGCTGCCCCAGCCATGCGGCTGCGCGTGGACGAGATCGTTGAGGTAGCGTTTGCGCGACGAATATTCGAGCGCGAGCAAGCCCATGTCGGGATAGCGCTTCGCGAATTCGGTAAAGGTCCGCTGCCAGTCGCCCTGCGCGGCCTGCTGGTAGCAGGAAAAGCCGATCGCATCGGGCCGAACCCCGCGCTGGAGCAGATTGTCGGTCCAGTATTGCACGATCGGCCAGTGCCGGCCGAGATGATTGTGCAGCGCGACCTTCGCCCCAGGGGTCGTCTCGCGTGCCCCGGCAATCCCGGCCTTGAGCAACGCGGCGAACCGGTCATAGCCGCCCGCGCCCTGCACGTTCAGATGCACGCTGTCGGTCGCGGGATTGCCGGTCGGGATCGTCAGCGGCACGCGACCATCGGGCCACAGCATGCCGAACGTCGTCTCGTTGCCGATCACGACCAGATCGGGCGCGACGCCCGCCGCGTTCAGCGCCGCCAGCGTCTGCGTCGTGTGGCGATGCACCGCATCGACCAGCTTGGCGAAAGGCAGCGCGGCCCAGTCGGCGGGCTTGGTCTGTTTCTGCGGATCGGCCCAATTGTCCGAATAGTGCAGCGTGAACGAGAAGTGGAAACCCGCCGCCTTGATGCGCTTCGCGAACGCGATCGTCTGTTCGATCCCGCACCACGGACCGCCGAGTTTGCCCAGCGAATAGCCGCGCTCGGGCGCCACGAACACCCGCAGCTTGATCGCGTTGAACCCGAAATCGCGCAGGATCAGCAGCGGGTCCGTCCGCACGCCATCGACATAATAGGTCGCGCCCGCCGCTTCGTCCTCGGGGATCCACGACACGTCGGCGCCGAGCAGATAGCGCGACGGCCGGTCCCCCGCCGATGCACGCGCGGCCGGCGCCAGCGACAGCAGCCACGCCGCCCCCGCGCTGGTGCCAAGACCGCGCCGCGTGATCATGGCCGCGCGCCCTTGAGCGCGGACGGCACCGTCGGCGCCGCCACCATCGCCACCGGCACGCCACCCTTCAGGTTGCGCATCGTCACCAGCGTCACGGCTTCGAGCGCATCGCCCGGCGCGCCATCCGACGTCACCGCCAGCGCAACGGTGTTCGTGCCGCGGTGGTTCAGGATGCCCTCTGGGATCGGGAACACGCGCTGCGGCCCGACATGCGCGATGAACTGGCCCATGTTCCAGCCGTTGACGAACATCAGCACGCGGTATTGCGCGACCGATCGCGGCGTCGCCGTGTCGCCGAACGCCAGCGCGATCGTCGCGTCCTGCCCCTTGGGAACGGCCAGGTCGAACCGCGCGCGGTACCAGCTGGTCCCCGCCGTCGCGGTCGTGGCCGGAAGGCGCGCCGCGGCCCAGCGGCGATCGTCGAGCCCGGGCAGGTACCAGCCCGCGCGCTCGCCATATTGCCCGCCAGTGTTCATCGGCCCGCGGACCGGATCGGCCAGGTCCTCGCCGCCCTGGCGCCCTTGGATCTTCCACGCGATCGGCACCGTAAAGCTGCGCCCGCCCGGCGCCGCGATCGACGCCGAGATCAGCCCGCGCGCTTCCTTGTGGAAATCGTCGGCGTCGAGGTCCCAGTTATGCCCGTTGTTGCGCACCATCACGCTCAGCACATGCTCGCCGGGCGTCTGTGCGGCGACGGGCAGCGCAAAGCTGGCGAGCGCGGTGGTGATCGGCCGCGGCAGCCCGACCGGCAGCTCGTGCTGCCCGACGAATTTGCCGTCGAGCCAGACCTGCAGCATTCCCGCGCCGCCGCCGCCATAGAACAGCGCGATCGATTTCGCGTCCGCTGCGCCGGTGAAGCGCCCGCGATACCAGACGTCACCCTCGTGGAAGCCGTAGGAATCCATCGTCAGGTTCGGCTGCCCGTCGGGCTTTGCGGTGATGCTCGCGCTGCCGCGCGTGTCGATCGCCTGCCAGCGCGAATCGTCGAACGCCGGGTCGGCCTCGGGCGAACCCTTTGCCATCCGCCAGTCGGTCAGCGCGGGCAGCGCAATCGCGGCGGGGCCGGGGAGGGTGCCGGTACGGCTGCCGAGCGCCAAGGCGGTGACCGCGAGCGGCGCGCCGTTCCACCGCACCGATTTGGCGGAGGCCGGCGCCCAGATCTCGATCGGCGTCTGCGCATCGGTATCGCCGGCCAGCGCGAGCGTGCCGGTGTCGATCGTCGCCTTGCGGAGCAACGCCGGCCCGCGCACCAGCGCGGGTCCGTCACGCCAATAGCGCACCGCCTCGTCCTCGTCGGCCAGGATCAGCGTAGCCGTCGGCCGGCCACCGCCCTCGACCCGTATCACTGCACGGCCCCGATGCGCGTAGCCGAGCTTCAGGTCGCCCTTGGCCGCATCGAACGCGCTGGTCACGGTGCCTTCGAGCACGGTGACCTTCGGCGCGGTCGCATAGCGCAACACCGTTTCGCCGGGCTCGCCGACGCGCCCGTAGAACAGCATCAGGTCGGTACCGTCGATCGTCAGCGCGGTCTGCAGTTCGGACGTCGAATAGACCAGCCGCTGGCCACCCAGGGTCACCCCCGCGACCAGCCACTTCGCGTCCAAGCCGTTGAGCCGCATCGGCAGCGTGTAGCGCCCGTCTGGCAGCTCCGCGGTCACCGTGAAGCTGTCGTCGGTCCGCCCGTTCGACGGTTTGTGCGTCACCATCAGGAAGCGCGCGTCGGTCTCCGGATTGCGGTTGTGATAGACCTGCACATTGGCCGACGACACCTGCACCGGCGGCGCGGGCACCATCCCGGCGAGATCGGGCACCGTCGCGATCAGCCCGCCGAGCTGCTTCATCTCCAGTGCCTTGGGGCGGATGCCGCGGTCCTCGGAAATCGCCGATCCGTAATCATAGCTGGTGAACACCACCGGCCCCGGCAGCCAGCCCCAGCTGGTGCCGCCATAGCCCATATACACGCTGTGGATGTCGATGCCGTTGGCCAGGTTGGTGCCGTAGAACACCCGTTGGAACCGCTTGCCGCGCTGGATCGCGTTGCAGTCGTAGCCGCCGTTGGAGCCCCAATAGTCGAACCAGCCGCCGCCGAATTCGGCGAGGAACGCGGGCGTATCGGGCGAAGCGCTGGCACCGCCCTTCGCGCCGCCGGGGCCATAGAAACCCCAGTCGGGCGCCGCGCTGCCGCGCGTCGGCGTCCCCGCGACGGTGCAGGTGCCGCCGGGATAGCCGTCGAACGCATAGAGGTCGTTCGGCCCCTTCACGACGTTCGCGACCGTCGAGCTCTCGGGCACCCAATAGCCGTTGCGGCCCTGGTCGTTGTGGAAGATCGGCACGGTGATGCCGTCGGCGCGCGCCTTGGCGTACAGATGATCCATGTAGCGGCGCTGCGCGGGTGTCGTCAGCGCCAGTTCGTTCTCGATCTGGTGCAGGATGACGCCGCCCTTGCGGCCTTTCACGGTGTTGATCTGGTGCCGCGCGATGATCGCATCGACCTGGGTCAGCCATTCGTCCGCCGCTGCCATGTACGCGGGATCATCGGTCCGCGCGCGGCCGCGCTGGTTGACCAGCCACCCCGGAAAGCCGCCGCGCGACAGTTCGGCGTTCACATAGGGCCCGGCCCGCGTGATGACGTAGAGCCCTTCCTCCTCCGCCATCATCAGCGCGCGTTCGACGTCGCGCACGCCGGTGAAGTCGTAAACGCCCTGTTTCGGGCTGTGATACCCCCAATCGAAATAGAGCGCGACGGTGTTGAACCCGCTCGCCTTCAGCTTCTGCAGCACGTCGCGCCACAGATCGGGGCTGGGCAGGCGGAACGGGTGGAACTCGGCCGACCAGATCAGCTGGCGCTTGCCGTCGATCATCAGCGAGCGCGCATCGTAGGACACCCGGCCGAACGTCTTCACCGGTGCGGACAGATTCTCGGTCGGCCGCGCGACCTGCGCATGGGCGGAGACCGCGGGCGTGCACGACAGCAACAGCGCGGTGATGAGGCGACGCACCGCCATCAATCCTGGTGGAACAGCATCGGCAGCGGCCATTCCTTCGGCCGGTTGTCGGGCTCGACTTCCATCAGCGGCGCCATATGGTCCCACCAGCGCTTCATCACCGGATGGTCGGGCAGCGCCTCGCGCGTGTTCGGCTCGCGCAGCTTCAGCACCGCTAACAGCGACAGCGTATCCGCGTCGAGGAAGATCGAGTAATCATGGATGCCGCTCTCAGTCAGCAGCGCGGTCAGCTCGGGCCAGATTTCGTCATGGCGCTTGCGATATTCGTCGATGACGCCGGGCTTCAGCTGCATCTTGAATGCATGGATCGTCATCCGGCCTCTCCCCTACCCATTATATGGCATTTATCTGTATTATTTGGTACAGGGGTGTCGACCCGGCGTCAAATCCTAACCACGCCAAAGCGGCGTTCGCGTAACCTCCAGTCCGGTGACATCGTCGACGACGAACGGCAGCCGGCGATCGGGCGTCGCGGTCGACAGGGTCAGGCCGTCGATCCGCACGCCCCGCGCGTGCCGCATCCACAATCCCCAGGCCGGCAGCACACCGAACATGCTGGGCTCGGGATAGGCGGAGGCACGCTCCTCGGGCGTGCGCGCCGCGTCGGCCGCGGTCCCGCCGCCGCGATAGGTCAGGCGGACATCGGTCATCGACACGTCTTCGATCGGGTGGCCGGCAAGGCCCGCGATCGCGGCGGGGTAGCGGTGGTCGATCCCGGTCGCGACGATCTCGCTCAGATGCACGCCGCGGATCGCGCCGATCGCGGTACCCGGCGGACCGCGCCGGCGGTCGCCCAGGCGCAGGAAGATCGGCGCGGTGGTCACGTCCTCCATCGTCAGCCGCCGCGCGACGACATTCTCCATCACGCCGCCGTCGACCGTCTCCAGCGCAAGGCCACGGCAATGCGTGAAGCGGCAATCCTCGATCCTGATATTGCGATAGCCGCCGTTGCTCTCGGTGCCGAGCTTGATCCGGCCGGTCACGCGGTCGCGATCCGGGGCGAACGCCTGCATGGTCTGCCGCGTGCCGTCGATCATCGTGCCCAGGTCGAACCCCGACACCGCGCAGTGGCGGATCACGATGTTCTCCGCGGCGACGCTGTGGCCGAGCGCATAGCTCGCCTTAACGACGATCGCGTCGTCGTTGGGCGTATTGACCCGGCAGCGCTCGACCAGCACGTCGCGCACGCAATCCAGGTCGATCCCGTCGCGGTCGGTGTCGATCGTCAGGTCGCGGATCGTCAGGTCGCGGGTCCCGGTCGCCAGGATCGCGAAATGCCCGCATTTCAACATGCTGAACCCGGACAGATGGATGTTGCGGCCGTTCCTCAGCGCGATCGCCTTGTTGCCGCGACCCTGCATCGCCGCGACATCGGGTTCGAGCGCGGCGATGGCCTGCGCGGACATGCCCTGCATCGACAATGGTCGCTCGCCGGTCTGCGCCTTCCACCGCGCGCCGGGCCCGTCGCGCGTCAGGCCGACGCCGTGGATCAGCCCCGGCCCGACGATCGCCACGTCGTGGACGTCGTCGCCCCAGATCAGACTGTTGCGCCAATGGCTGTGGCCGAAATCCTGGTAGAGCTGCTCGATATCCTCGGGCTGGTCGTATCCGCGGCCCTCCGCTGCCGCGATCACCGCGCCCTTCGCCAGGCGCAGCGTCACGCGGCTTTTCAGGCGGATCGAAAAACAGCGATAGCGCCCCGCGGGGATCAGGACCGTGCCGCCCGCCGGATGGCTCGCGGCGGCCGCAATCGCGGCGTTGATCGCGTCGCTGTCGATCGCCCGACCGTCGCCGCGCGCACCGTGGTCGCGGATGTCGATCACAGATGCAGCATGGGCCGGGCAGGGAAGCAGCCCGGCGAGGAGGCCGGCACCTAGCTGACGTCGCGTGATGTCGTGCACCGCTTCCCCCCAATTCCGTCACCCCAGCGAAGGCTGGGTTCTCTCGCGGCTCCGCCCCGTCCCCGCCGCAGAAGATCCCAGCCTTCGCTGGGATGACGAGGTTACTGCAGGTTCACATACGCCCCGCCATCGACCAGCAGCGACGCACCGGTGACGTAGTTGGCGAGGTCCGAGGCCAGGAACACCGTAGGCCCGACCAGATCGTCCGGCCGGCCGAGACGGCCGAGCGGGATACGCCCCTCCATGTACGTCCGCTTGGCGTCGTCGGCGAGATCCTCCTTGTTGATGTCTGTCAGGATCGTGCCCGGGAACAGCGAGTTGCAGCGGATGCCGTGCTTGCCGAGCGCGATCGCGACCGACTGCATCAGCGAATGCAGCCCCGCCTTGGTCGGCGTGTAATGCGTCTGATATTCTCCACCGACCAGCGCCGAGATCGACGACATCGCGATGATCGACCCGCCATCGCCTTGCTTGACCATCTGGTTAGCCGCGGCCTGCACCATGAAATAGGCGCCGTGCAGATTGACCTGCATCGTCCGTTCGAACGTCTCGACCGGCATGTCGAGGAACGCGTGGAACGGGCAGATGCCGGCGTTGTTGACGAACACGTCGACCCTGCCGAGCGCGTCGACCGCGCGTGCGACGAAGTCCTTGGCGGTGGCGGGATCGGCGACGTCGCCCTGGATCGCGATGCCCTTGCGGCCAAGGGCTTCGATCTCGGCGACGGCGCTCTCGGCGCCGGCGACGTCGCGGGCGAAGTTCAGCGCGACATCGGCACCGTGGCGTGCACAGCCGATCGCGACGGCGCGGCCGATCCCGGCCGACGCGCCGGTGACGAGCACGGTCTTGCCCTCGAGCAACATGGCATTCTCCTTTGGTAGATTTAGCCCCGGGGCGGTTCGTGGCCGAGTTCGCGGCTGATCGCGGCGGCGGTGCCGCGAACCTCGTCGGTCAGCGCGGTCATGCGATCGTCACTCATATATTGCGCCGCGCTCGACACGCTGATCGCGCCGACGATCTTGCCCGCGGCGTCGCGGATCGGGGCGGACACGCAGCGCACCTGATCCTCGTTCTCCTCCAGATCGAACGCGCGCCCGCAGGCGACATAACCGACCATCCGCTCGTGCCAGACCGCCGAGTCCACCTTGAACGCGCTCGCGGCCTGTTCGGCGGTGAAGCGTTCGGTCCAATAGGCCGGGCTATGATCGAGGATCAGCGCCTTGCCGAGCCCGGTCGAGGTCAGCGGCTGGCGATCGCCGACGCGGCTGGAGATATTGACGCGGCGCCGTCCGGGGACCTTGTCGAGATACAGCGCGGCATCGCCGTCCAGGATGCCCAGATGCACGGTATCCTCGGTCGAGGCGGACAGATCCTCCAGATAGGGCCGCGCGACCTGCACCAGATCGGCCTGCGCCTGCGCCAACGTGCCGAGCAGCAGCAGCTTCGGCCCCAGCCGATAGCCCGAGCGCGGCGTGAAGGCGAGGTAGCCGCGATCGGCCAGCGCGCTCAGCAGCCGGTGCGTGGTGCTCTTGGTCAGGTCGAGCTTCGCCGCCAATTCGCTGAGTGTCAGCACCTCGTGGCTGACCGCCTCGATCAGGTCGAGCCCGCGCATCAAGGTCTGGCTGCCAGCGCCGATCGCCGTTGCGGCCGCCGCCGTGTCGATCGGTTCGGCCGTGGCCGTGGAACGTGTCATCGCCATACCTTAAAGGCGCTGCCCATATGCTGGCAATCGCGATCTCATGAGCGGGGCGCCACGGGCGTGAGGCCCTGCGCCGCCTTCGCCACCTCGGCGGCGTAGATCGCGACCTTGCCCTCGATATTGGCGCGGAAAATCAGCCATTTGCCGTCTGGCGAAAAGCGCGCATTGGGCTCCAGCTGATAATTCTGTCGGCCGAAGTCGACGATCTTTTCCTGATCCATCTTGCCCGACACGATCAGGCTGGCGGCATCGGCGGCGTGGATGCCGGCGACGTCGGGTATCGTCTTCGGCGTGAACAGATACAGCCATTTTCCGTCCGGCGCGTGCGCGACCATCTCGCTGTCGCCGCCATCGCCGACGAAGCGCGTCTGGTCGGCCGACAGGTTGTAATGCACCGACCATTGGTTGCGTTCGAGATGATATTGGGTGCGCTTGCCGGTCGCGACCTCATAGCCCGCCAGCCAGAAGCTCTCGCCGCGCGGGCGTTGCAGATCGTACCAGATCGTCTTGCCGTCGGGAGACCAGAATTCGTGGCCCGCGATCTCCATGTTCATCGTGCGCGCATGGACCTTGGTCATTTGGCTACCGTCGGTGCGGATCGTCCAGATCCGGTCGACCTTGTGCCACGGTCCCTCGTGGCAATACATCAGCAGCGTCGGGTCGGTCGGCGAGAATTGCAGATGGTTCAGCCAGTCGGTCGCCTTCAGCACCGATCGGCGCTCGCCGGTCTTCACGTTCAGGGTGAAGATCTCCATCGGGACGCGCGCGTCGAGCCGCTGGTTGAGCCGGAATTCCTTGGCATCGGCATAGGTCATCGGCGTGCCGTCGGGCCAGTTGGCGGCATAGGCGGCCTGGCCGGTCTTGGTGTCGGGTACGCCCGCGCCCGGCTGAAGCGGCATGTCGCGCTCGGCGATCTGTCCGGCGAGCAGCGTCTCGTCGGCGTTGATCGTGTCGATCCGGCTCCCCTTCGGTACCTTCGCGATCAGGCGGACCGCGCCGCTGTCGATATCGGCGGCATAGATCGTGATCGCCGCGTCCGCCGCGCCACCCGCCTGTTCCGAGAAATAGACCGAGCGCGTCTTGTGCCCGACAAACAGCACATGCGCGCCCCGCCGGCTGAGCAAACTGGTCACTTTCCAGCTTTTCATGTCGAGCCGCGAGATCCCGGCCTTGGTCTGGAAGACCATCGTATCGCCGTTGGGCGTGTACGCGTTGTAGTTGAAATACAGTGCATAATTGCCCGGCGCGTCCGAGATCAGGTGGACCCGGTGACCGGTCTTCGCATCGACCCAGTCGGTCCGGTCCGCGGCGACGGCGGGTGCCGCGGCGACGATCGCCAGCGGGACGGCGAGCCAGGCGATGGAGCGCATGTGGGATCCTCGTTTCATCAATTGCCGTCCGGTTTGAAATAGGGTTGCGCCGCGCTTACGGCCAAGTGGAAGGTCTCCGGGGCGGGCGGGTTGCTCGGGTCGAACGCCCCGATATCGTCGCGCAGGTGCGCCGCCAGCGGCAGTTTCGCGTCCGCTATGCCCGCGGCGACGGATCGCGCGAGCACCCAGGCGCCGTAATTGTCGTGATGCGTCGCGTCCTTTCCCCCATCGCTGAACGCGAGCGGCGCGCGCGCCGGGCCGAGCGCCTCGTAGAACCGGATGCTCGCCGCGTTGAGGTCGATCACCGGCACCTGCTCCTCCGCGCCGACCACGCGGACCGCGGCGGCATAGTCGGCGAGCGTCGGCTTGATCTTGATGCCGGTCCACATCCGCCGCTCGGGCGAACTGACCAGGATCGGCGTCGCCCCGCGGCGGCGGAATTCGGCGATGAAGGTGCGCAGATAATCGCGATAGGTGCTCTCGGCCGCGGCATAGGTCTGCGGCCACTGCGCCTTCTGGTCGTTATGACCGAACTGGATCAGCGCGACATCGCCCGGCTTCACGAGTTCCAGCACCTTGGCAAAGCGCAATTCGGTCATGAACGACTTCATCGTTTCGCCGCTCTCGGCATGGTTGGCGACCGCGATGTCGGGCTTGAAGAAGCCGGTGAGCATCTGCCCCCAGCTCGCACCCGGCTCGGTCGGCTGATCGGTCACCGTCGAATCGCCGAGCAGGAACACGGTCGGCACCGTGACAGGTTCGATCGTGATGGTGGTAACGCCCGCGTTCGCGCCGAGGATCTCGAGCGTGAGCTTGTCGTCCCAGGTAAACGCGGCCTTCTCGCGCGGTTTCAGCGCCACGCTGGAGCCACCCGGCGCGTTGAGCGGCGGCGGGACGAGCGTCGCATCGCGGATGTTGACGATGAAACTGCGCGTGACGTGGCGTCCGGCCGGAACCGTGACAGCATCGAGCATCAACCGGCGGTTTTCCGCCTTGATACTGGTCTCGGTCGCGGTCTTGGGAAGCCCGAGTGTGACGGTGACGCGGTAGTTGCCGGGTGCGGCCGCGACCGAGAACAGCGTCGGACGACCGGGCTCGAAGCCATAGCCGTCGGCATAGACATGGTCGGGCGACACGCGGGCCGCGCCCGCCTTGCCCGAGTCGAACGCGAACGTGCGGACCCGCGCCACGGCCGGCGTCGCGATCAGTGAGGCTAGGGCGAACCCCGATAATGCCCGCCTCACGATGCCGCTCTCATCACCCTGCTCCGCGACGCTATGCCGTATTGTGTAACGTCATCCTATAAAACGAAACATTCGTCGAGGGGTATCTGTCTATCGCGCGACCTGCTCGGTCCGCTTGCGACCGTCCGCCAGGATCGCTTGGTGATAGGCGACGCGCGCTGCGCCGCTTTTGCCCTGCGCGCCGTCCGCGATGGCGAGCCACGCCAGCGCCTCCGCCAGCCGCGACGCCGGCTCGAGCGGAATGCGCGCGAGCTCGGTGTCGAACGGCGCGAAATAGGCGGGTTCGCCAAGCCATTCCGTGAACCGCACACGCGCGTCGACCAGCGACCAGCCGTGTAGATGAATGCCGATATCGACCAGCGCGCGGGCGATGCGGAACAGCAGCCAATGGACATGGCCGAGCTCCGCGCGCGGGTCGGCATAGGCCTCGGCGGCCAACTGTTCGGCATAGATGCCCCAGCCCTCGACGAACGCGGCAGCGTAGTCCGCGCGCAGCGGGTGCGGGGGGCGGATGCCCTCCAGCCCGAGCTGGATCATGTGCCCGGGCAGCAATTCGTGCGCGACCACGCTCGGCAACGTCCAGCTCGGACGGCGCCGGATGTCCTTCAGGTCGACGATATAGGCGCCAGGCCGCGTCGGCGTCGGCACTTCGCGAAACCCTTGGCGACCCGCGGCGATCTCCTGCGGCGTCAGCGGCCGCGTGGTCACGTCGAGCGTCCAGGCCGGGACGGCGCCGACCAGCGCAGGGACGCGGGACCGCAGCGTGGCGAGCGTCACGGTCATGTCGGCGATCGCGCTCGCCCGACCGGCATCGCTGTCAGGATAGAGATAGCGTTCGTCACGCCACAACGCCGTGTAACGCTCGGCCACGCTGCCCTGCGTCATCCCGATCCGCGCGAACAGCGTTGCGGCGCGCGCCTGTTGGCGGTCGAGTTCGGCCAACAGTCGGCGCTCTGCCGCAGCAGGGCTATGGCCGTCGCCGAGCCCCCGGTTCAGCAGCAGCGTATACCACGACTCCCCGTCGCGGAGCCGCCCGATACCAGGGTGCGACGGTGCGGTATCGCGCATGCCGGTCAGCCGCTGGATCTGCCGGTCGATCGCGGCGGCGATGTCGGGGCGGGCGGCAGCACGCGCGCCGCCCAGCGCGGTCACGGTGCGGTCGAGCGAGGCAAGCGGAAGCCGGAGTCCGGCCTCCGCATCGGCCATTAGCCCGGCGGTTTCCGCGTCGATCGCCGCGGCGTCCGGCTTGGCCGCTCGCCACGCACCTGCCAGCGGGGTGACGCGGTACGGACTGCGCCTGCCGAAATCGCGCATCAGCATCGCGTCGATCGCGAGCCCCGCACGCGCTGCGGTCAGGTCGAGCCGGTCGGCGCCGTGCAGCGTGTCCGCATCGAACCCGCCGAGCGTCCGCAACGCGGTTTCGGGCGCTTCCCCGGCGGCACGGTCGAGCGCATCGCGCAGCGGATCGGGCGCCGCGCGCGCCAGAGTCGGCGACAGCAGCGCGGCACCGATGCCGCCCAGCACCGCGCGCCGATGCGGCGTCATGGCCGCACGGGAACGCTGTTGTTCAGTCGGGTCACCTCCGCCGCGTCACCCGGCAGCGCGACGCGCACCGACAGACCCGAGGCGCGGGCCGGCATCGCCAGCGTCACGCGTGTTGTGCGCGGCCGCAGGTCGATCGGCGCGGTCATCGCCGGGATCGCCGCCTGGGCGACGATCGCGCCGCTCGCGTCGACCAGGCTGGCGGTGCCGCCCGCCGTGTCGCGCGCGCCGAGGCTGTGCACGGTGACGGTCACCGAACGTCCCTTCACCACGACGTCGTCGGTACCGATGCCCAAATCGGGTCGCGCGTCGACGGGCGTGCCCGGCGTCACCAGCGCAAAGTCGAGCACCGTCGTCGTTCCCGGCGCGAAGGTGACCGGCGTGCTCGCGCTACGCTCAAGCGTCACGGTCTGCGCGGCGCCGGTCGGGACCAAAGTCTTGCCCTCGTCGACGCTCGTCGCGGCGCGCATCGACCAGCTGCCGGCGGTGACGTTCCAGGTCGACATGATCGCGCGCTGCGCCCTGGCAGTCATGTTGTAGCCGATGATGCGGAAACGCTCCCGCGTCGCGCCGGGCACCAGGATCGCGACACTCTGCGCACCCTCGGGATCGTCGAAGCGCCAGCTGACCGTGTTGCCGGGCCAGGTCTGGTTGCGGCGCAGCGCGATCCCGCCCAGCCGCTCGCGTTGCAGGATCTCGTTGGGCTGCTCGACCCGGTCGGACCACCAATGGCCCTCGGTATACATGTATTCGTGCTGCGCCTTGTCGGCGATCGCGTCCGCGTGGAGTGCCGCGAGCGGTGCGGTATCACCTGACGCGGCCCAGGCGGCGTAGCGCGCGAACGGATCGTCGGACTTGCCCTTGGCCAGCTTCGCGCGCGCCGCGTCGCCGCCAGGCATCAGGTCGAACGCGTTCTCGTTGAATTCGGCGAGCCCGTTCGGCGCCTTGGCGACGCGACCCTGGATCGCCCGCAGATAGCGTTCGTCCCCGGTAAACCGCCACGACGCCCATGCACCCTGCAGCGGAGTCGACACCCCGCCGCCGTCGCCGGCACGCGTTGCGTCGGTGCGCCAGTTGATCTCGTTGGGATAGCTCCAGCTGCCGTCCGCGGCCTGTTTGCCATGCGCCATCCAGCCATCGGTCACGCCGGTCACCAGCCCGCGCGCCGCCGGGTTGGCATTGTACAGCCCCATCAGGATCGGCGCGTGCAGCACGGTGAAGGAATAGGGTTTCTGCCACTCCCACGCGCCCTCGCGGTACATTTTTCGCGCACCGTACCAGTTGCTGGCGAAATGCATGTGCCCGGCCGGATTCTTCAGGATCACGCCCTGCAACGCCCGCGTCGTGTCCATCAGCCGCTCGACGCTGCGCGGTTCGCCCCAGTTGAGATACAGCCGCTCGGCGTTCGAATTGAGCCCCTCCTCATAGGCATGGAGCTCGTCGGTCGTGATGTAGCCGAGGCCGTTCACGATCATGCCGTTCTTGTAGGCAGCATCCGACAGCGCACGCAGCGACGCATTGATCTTGTCCGGGTCGACGCCCATCAGCGCGAGGCCGGGCCATTGCTGGGTCAGGTCGGTATCGTCGGAAATGCCGCCGCCGAAATCGCCGTACGGCACCTGCCGCTCGTCGATCCACCAGTTCACGAAATGGCGGACGCGCTTCAGATCCTCGATCTGGCGGAACGCCCAGAGCGGCACGCCCGGCGGCGCCACCGGCTGCACGAACGCGGGCATGTTCTCGGGTCGATAGTTGATGTCGGCCCAGTATGCGCGCGCTTCCGTATTGTCGGGATCGACGCGGAGCAGGTCGGAGACATCGGCGAACACGCGGCGATACAGGCCGGCGCGCTTCGATGCGGTATGCTCTTCGACCAGGAAGCCCCAATTGTCCTTCACCTGCGCGAAACGGTCGGCGACATGCTCGGGCAACGCTTGCGCGCGCGGCTTGAAGACGAGGCGGATCTTCGCACCATCCAGGCTCTGCGCGGCGAAGTCCGGCGCGGCGCTGGCGACGCTCAGGTACAGGCTGGCGTTGGGCAGGATGCGGTCGCGCAGGTCGAGCCACAGCGTGCGCCCCTGGTTCGGGCGCACCGACACCGACAGGTCGATCATGTCGCGGCCGGGCCAGAGGGGATCCTTGACCTTGATGTTGAGCGGGATCAGTCCCGCGGCGTTGGGCTTCAGCGTTAGCGCCGGGATGTCGATTGCAATCCCGTCCAGCCCGTCATGGACGTTCTGCCAGCCAAAATCGAATGCGCGCGCCAGCGGCCGGTCGGGCAGCGCGTCGCCGAAGCTCGACGGGATCAGCACATGCACGATCGGTGCGGCATCGGCACGCCGAGCAGCGACCGCCCCCGTCCCGCCGGTACCCGCCCCGACAGCAGCCTTGAGCCCGGAGGCGGGCATCGCGACGACGGTGCTGCGCTCGTCGGGCGCAAACCGCCCGGCGATATAGGCGTTCAGGTCGCCCAGCGCGGCGAGGTCGGTCGCGGTGGCGGCATTGACGACGTAGGACAGCTTGAAGCTGCCCGCCGGTTCCGCGCCCGCGCCGACATCATAGGCCCAGATCTCCTGGATCGGCTGTTCCTGCATCACGTTGGTAAAGCGCAGCCGCCCACCGATACGCGGCGCGATCGCATCGACGCTGCGCACCACGCCCTGCGCGCGCTTGGCCAGCGGCACCGCCTTCGCGCCGTCGCTCCAGTCGAGGCTGCCATAGGCGGCGCCGCGGATTTCCACGCGATTGACGCGCTCGCCCGGCGGGATCGTCAGGTCGTAACGCTTGCCGCCTTCGACATAGGTGTTCCAGTCGGGCAGCTCGAAATAATCGTCGCGGCCGGGCAGGCGCGATCGGTTGTAGACGCCGGGCCAGGTCGTCTCGGCGATGCCGTCGACGCCCTTCCACATCCATTCCTTCAGGTCCTTCGCATCGGCGAACTCGACCTTCCGCACGCGCGTCGCCGCGGCGTCGAGTACCGGCGGCGATCCGTGGTCCCAGCCATAGCGGTGCAGCCAGGCCTTGCGCTGCGCCACGTCGTCGACCGGAGCGGTCGAGGCGGGATCGCGCTTGCCTGCGAGCGCCGCGACGTCGGGCGCGGCGAGCATGTGATCATAGACGCGGATCTCGTCGAAATCGGACCCGCGCATGAAATTGTAGCGGCTCTGCACCTGGTGCGGCGACATGACGCGGCCGGCGAGCCCGAACTGGTCGAGCCCGCTGTCGAGATCGGCGACCTGGTCCTTTCGCGCGACTTCGCGACCGTCGACGTACAGCCGCACGCCCGTCGTCTCGTCCCACGCGAACGCCATGTGCCGCCACGCGTCCGCTGCGGGCAACTGGTCGATCCTCCACGACACGCGGATCCTCGACAGGTTCGCGTCGGTGACGAAGGCGTCGAAGCCGTGGCCGTTCCAGTCGATCCGCAGGAACGCCATGTCCCAGCTCGAATGATCGGCGAAGCCGACGCGGAACAGCACGAACGGCGCTTCGCCGACCGGCTGGCGCGGCCGCCAGAAGAACGACAACGTACCGCGTTGCGCGCGGATGTTGCCGGGCGCGTTCCACGCGACATAGCCGTCGTCCGCCCACTTCGCGGCACCCCCGATCGCGCCATCGGGCACGACATCGACGTTGCTGCGGAAATTCGGCACCGGATCGCCCGCCGCGACATCAGCGGTCAGGCTCGTGTCCGCCGACATCCGGAACAACAAGCCGGTCGCGTCCTGTGCGACCGCCGGGGTCGCGGTGGCAATCGCCAGCGCGATCATCGACGTCATGCGCTTCACGGTCATTCTCCCCTGGACCTTATCCGTCACCCCGGGCTCGACCCGGGGTCCCGCTTCTTGGCGGTCGATAGCGGGACCCCGGCTCAAAGCCGGGGCGACGGGCACTTTATCGTGCCTCGACCCGCGCCAATCGCGGCGACAACAGATGCACGACGGCGATCGCGATCAGATACGTACTCCCCGCGACCGCGAAGATCAGCGTGTAGCTGCCCGTGGTCTGCAGAATGTACCCGGTGAACTTGGCCATCATCATGCCCCCGATCGCGCCCACCGTACCGCCGATCCCCACCACGGAGCCGACGGCGCCGCGCGGGAACATGTCCGAAGGGATCGTGTACAGGTTCGCCGAGAACGCCTGGTGCGCCGCGGTCGCGAGCCCGACGATGCCGACCGCCAGCCACAGATTGTCGACATATTGCGCGAAGAAGATCGGCATCACCAGGAACGCGCAGGCCAGCATCACCATCTTGCGCGCGAAATTGGCGCTATACCCGCGCCGCATCAGCTTCGACGATGACCACCCGCCGGCCACGCTGCCGATGTCGGAAATCAGGTAGATCGCGACCAGCGGCGGCCCGAAGCTCTTCAGGTCGAGATGGTACGTCTTGGCCAGGAAATCGGGCGTCCAGAACAGGAACAGCCACCAGATCGGATCGATCAGGAACTTGCCCAGCGCGAACGCCCAGGTCTCGCGATAGCCGAGCAGCTTCAGCCAGCCGATCTTCTCCGCCGGGTCCGCGGGATCGCTCTCGATATAGGCGAGCTCTTCCGCGGACACCTTGGTGCTCTCGCGCGGACGGCGGTACATCGCGATCCAGAATACCAGCCAGATCAGGCTGAACGCGCCGGTAATGACGAACGCCATCCGCCACCCAAGCCCCAGCGTGACGACAATAAACGGCACCACCAACGGCGTGATGATCGCGCCGATATTGGCACCCGCGTTGAACACGCCGGTCGCGAACGCGCGTTCGCGTGCCGGAAACCATTCGGAGACCGCCTTCAGCCCGGCAGGAAAATTCCCCGACTCGCCGATGCCGAGCACCGCGCGCGCCGCGGAAAACTGGAATGCGTTGCCGGCAAAGCCGCACAGCGTGTGGCCCAGCGTCCAGATCACGAACGCCACCGAATAGCCGATCCGAGCGCCCAGCACGTCGACGATTTTGCCGAAACTCAGATAACCGATCGCATAGGCCGCCTGGAACCAGAAGATGACGTCGGCATAAGTGGTCTCGTCCCATCCGAGATCGGCGGAAATGATCGGCTTCAGCACCCCGATCATCTGCCGGTCGACATAGTTGAGCGCGGTCGCCGCGAACAACAGGCTGCATATCACCCAGCGGTATCGCCCGACCCGCCCGGCCGCGCCGGCGACCTCCGGCATGTCCATCGTTGCCATTGGTCTTCTCTCCTATGCGGCCTCTAGCGGGCCTTGATCGTGCAGGTGACGGCGAACCGACCGTCGAACTTTGCTTCGACCCGGTCGCCGATCGCAACCTGGTGGACGCCGGTGACGGCACCGCTTGATATCCATTGCCCGGCTCGCAGCACAATCCCGCGCGCCGCCATATGCTCGAACAGATAGCGCGCCGCACCGAACGGCCCGTCGAGCATCGTCGCTGACGTCGCCGCGCCGATACGGGTGTCGTTGATCCAGAGCTCGATCGGCCACGCGTTGATGTCGCCGTCGCGCCAGCCCTCGGCTTCCGCACCGACGACCAGCCCGTTGTTGTTGCCGAAATCGGAGATCGTCGCGGTCGCGCCGTTGCTGTTGATGCCGGGGAAGGGCGAGCTGGCGATCTCGATGCCGACATGCACCGCGTCGATCAGCGCGGTCGCCTCCTCCAACGTGTAGCGCGTCTTGGCGGGGTCGGGCGCGGTGCCGATCTTCAGCAGGAATTCGGCTTCGGCTGCGGCGAACCCATCCGCGAACACTGGCATCGCAACCGGCGGTTCGGCTTGGTCATGCACGGAACCCGCGAAGATCGGGCCGCTCAACCGGTCGATGCCGTCTATCGGCGGGTTGATCCGGCCGACCTTCCAGCCGACGACCTCGCCGTCGGCGAGCGCCAGCGCATCGTCCTGCACCGCATAGGCTTCCGCGAGCGAGGTCGGCAGCGTGCCCGGATAGTCGGGCACTGCGATACCGTCGCGCCGCGCGTCCACGAAGGCGCGCGCGATCCGCATGCTGTTGTCGGTCGTATTCGGCCGTTCGCCCAAGAACCCCTCCTCTATTCTCTTTTGCCGGGGCGTAATGGAAACCGGTGTCACTGACAAGGATCAGCCGAACAGTCGGGTCCAGTTTCCGTCATGCGCATCCGTTGCGGCCGCCTGCAGCACGGTGACGAGTGCGGCGTCCCCGGCAACCGAGGCGGGGATACCCAGGCCCTGGCGGATCAGGTTGGTCACGACCTCGGCGGCGCTGCCTTCGGCGGCGATCGATGCCAGCGTCGCGCCGGCGGGGTCCACGATCGCGGCGCCGGCGCGCGCCTGGCGAATCAGGAACGCCACCCAGCACCCGATCGCCGCGACGACATGTGCCGGCATCCGGCCCGCCTGCCGGTTCGCGATCAGCGTGTCGCCCAGGCGATAGGGCAGCTTCTGCGACCCATCCTGCGCGATCTGGTCGAGCCGGTGGACGATCACAGGGTTGCGGAACCGCTGCAGCACTGCGGCGCGATACGCATCGATGTCGAGCCCGCGCACGCTGGGCAGCATCGGCGCGATATCGCGCTTGATCATCGTGTCGACGAAGCCCGCCAGCGCGTCGTCGCGCATCGCGTCGGCTACGCTGGTCGCGCCGCGCAGGAGCCCGGCATAGGCGAGCGTCGAATGCGCACCGTTCAGGATGCGCAGCTTGGCCTTTTCGTAGCCGCCGACATCGTCGGTGATCGTCGCGCCCGCGCCGCCGAGATCGGGCCCGAGCGGCTGGCCGATATCCTCGATCACCCATTGCGCGAACGATTCGCGCTGCACTGCAGCCTCGTCGGTCAGCCCGATCGTGGCCGCGACATCGGCATAGAGAGCGGCGTCGCTGGCCGGCGTGATCGAATCGACCATCGTCGACGGCACGCGCACCTCGCCCGCGATCCAGTCGGCGAGTTCGGCATCATTTGCCCGCGCAAACGCGACCAGCGCCGCGTGCAGCTTGGCGCCGTTGCTGGCGAGGTTGTCGCACGGCATCGGCACGAACGGCGCGTTGCCTGCGGCTTTGCGCGTGCCGAGACCCGCGACCAGCCAGCCGATCAGGCTGCGCGGGGTCTGCGCGCCGCCCAGGTCGTGGACGATATCGGCATGGTCCATGTCCAGCGTGCCGTCGCCGGCCAGGCAATAGCCCTTCTCTGTCACGGTCGAGGTCACGAGCTCGACCGACGGGTCCGCCAGCAGCGCGTGGATGCGCGCGGCATCCTCGGGCCCCAGGAATTCACGGTGCGCGCCGATCACGCGCATCGACGATTCCGCGTCGCGAATCGCCAGCGTGTAGAGTCCGTCCTGCGCCGCCAGTGCCTCGATCGTACCGCGCGATCGCATCGACACCGCGGCGATGCCCCAGCGCGGGTCGTCCGCCAGCACCGCGTCGATATAGGCCGCCTGATGCGCGCGGTGGAACGCGCCGGGGCCGAAATGGACGATCCCGACATGCGGCTCGGTGCGGCCGATCGGGCTCGCGACGGTCACCCGGTCAAGCGTCGCCATGGTCAGTCGATTCACAGGGTTACGCCTCGTTTCCAGATTGCGATTTCGCGTTCGCCGTTGCGCTCTGCCGCCGTCTCGGCGCCCGATGCAATCGCCATGATCCGCGCCAGCAGCGCAGCCTCGGTTGCCGGCAGCCCGTCGTCGAGCGCCGCGCCCGCATCGAAATCGATCCAGCCCGGCTTGCGCTGCGCCAGGTCGCTGTTCGACGCGATCTTGATCGTCGGCACCGGGAAGCCGAGCGGCGTGCCTCGGCCCGTGGTGAACAGGATCGCGGTCGCGCCCGCCGCCGCCAGCGCGGTCGACGAGACCGCGTCGTTGCCCGGCCCCTCCAGCATCGTCAGCCCGTCCCGGGTAATGCGCGCGCCATAGGCGATCACGTCGGAAACCCGCGCGCGCCCGGCCTTCTGCACCGCGCCCAGCGACTTTTCCTCGAGCGTGGTGATCCCCCCCGCGACGTTGCCGGGGGACGGGTTCTCCGACACCGGCTCGC
The DNA here is from genome assembly GCF_036663615.1 of Sphingomonas rhamnosi. Taxonomy (NCBI): domain Bacteria; kingdom Pseudomonadati; phylum Pseudomonadota; class Alphaproteobacteria; order Sphingomonadales; family Sphingomonadaceae; genus Sphingomonas; species Sphingomonas rhamnosi. The sequence continues at coordinate 382,289 of NZ_JAXOJJ010000001.1, read as the reverse complement.
CGTGATCGAGGAAATATTGCTTGAAGTCGTTCACCACGCCGACGATCCGGTCGAAGATTGCGGCATCCGCGGCGCGGTTCATCAGCAGCTGTTCGGCGCCGAACACCTCGGGGATTTCGGTGAACACCGCGCGCCCGCCCGCCGCGGTGACGCGGTCGCTGATCCGCCCGACCAGCGGGTTGGCGGTCAGCCCGGACAGCCCGTCCGACCCGCCGCATTTGACGCCCAGCACGAGCCGGTCGAGCCCGACGCGCTGCCGCGGTGTCGCCGCCAGCGCCGCCAGTTCGGCAACCAGCGCGCAGCCTTCCGCAACCTCGTCGCCGCTCAGCTGCGTGGTCAGCGTCCGGATCATGGCATGGCGCTCGGGCGGGATCGCCGCCATCAGCGCCTTGATCTGGTTCTCCTCGCACCCCAGCCCGACGATCAGGACGCCGCCGGCATTGGGGTGGCACGCCAGACTCGCCATGATGCTGCGCGTGCCGTCCAGATCGTGGCTGAGCTGCGAACAGCCATGCGGGTGCGTGAAGGCATGGACGCCGTCGACCGCGTCGCCGACCAGCGCACTGGCCCTGGCGGCGATCCGGTCGGCGGTGCGCGCGACGCAGCCGACCGTCGACAGGATCCAGATCTCGTTGCGCGTCCCGACCCGGCCATCCGCACGGACATAGCCGTCGAATGTCGCCGTCGACCCGGCAACCGGCGGCGCCGCCGGGGTCGGATCGAACCGATAGGCGAGCGTGCCGGCGAGTCCGGTCTGCAGATTGTGCGCATGGACATGGTCGCCGACCGCGATCGCCATCGTCGCCCGGCCGATCGGAAAACCGTATTTCACCACCGGCGCCAGCGCATCGATTGCGAGGATCGCGATCTTGTGCCCGCGCGGAATGTCTGCGGCGGCGGTCACCGCCGCATCGCCGACCTGCACCGTTTCGCCGCGACGGACATCGTCCAGCAGCGTCGCCACGCTGTCGCGGGGGTCGACCCTGAGCGCTCTTGCCATCGCATCCTCGATTATCGGTAAGCGGTGTCAGGTCATGCCGAGCCGGCCCGCCCAGCGCAAGGCTGTTCGTCGGCGTGGGACGCCGCTATGCCTTGGCACCATGCAGAAGACCGGCCAGCCCACGATCAACGATGTCGCCCGCCTCGCCGGGGTGTCGAAGAAGACGGTCAGCCGCGTCATCAACCGCTCCCCGCTGCTCAGCGGCGACACCCGCAAGCGGGTCGAGGACGTGATCGGCGAGATCGGCTACATCCCCAACCCGCAGGCGCGCGGGCTCGCGCTGCGGCGCAATTTCCTGATCGGGCTGGTCCACGACAACCCGAATGCGCAGACCGTGATGAACGTGCAGCAGGGCATGCTCGAGGCGTTGCGCGGCAGCGAATTCGAAATGGTGGTGCGGCCGCTCGATCGCGGCTCGGCGACGATGCTGCAGGATCTGCGGCATTTCCTCGAACGCCAGCGGTTGTTCGGCGTGCTGCTGATGCCGCCGATCAGCGAGAATGATTCGGTCGCGGCGCTGTGCGATTCGATCGGCTGTCGCTACGTCCGGATGGGCTCGGTCGCGCTCGACGATACCGAACATATGGTCGCGTCGAACGACCGCGAGGCGGTCTGCGCGGCGACCGAATATCTCATCGCGCAAGGGCATCGCCGGATCGGCCTGATCAGCGGGCCGCACGGCTTCCGTTCGGCGCGCGAACGGCGGCAGGGGTTCGAGGATGCGCTGGCGAACGCCGGCATCGCGCTGCCGCGCAGCATGATCGCCGACGGCAATTACACGTTCGATTCGGGGCTGGTCGCCGCCGAACGGCTGCTCGACCTGACCCCGCGCCCCACCGCGATCTTCTCGTCCAACGATGAAATGGCGGCGGGCGTGATCCACGCCGCGCGGCAACGCGGGCTCGACATCCCGCGCGATCTGTCGATCATCGGCTTCGACGACACCCCGATCGCCGCGCATGTCTGGCCGCCGCTGACCACGGTACGCTGGCCGATCGCCTCCATGGCCCGCTCCGCCGCGCTGAAACTCATCGCCGGCGAAGACGGAATGCACACCGAAGTTGAAGAACCCTCCCTATTCCTCTCCACCCTCATCCGGCGCGGGTCGGTCGCGCCACCGGCCGAATAATCGCGTGGGCCGCGGGTTGCGCGAACGACTGACACCGCTTACCAACGACCCCGCTGAAGACGCTGGCGATGCGCGCGGCACGAGAGGACGAGTGATGGCACGGCGACTGGAACTGCACCCGGACCGATTGTTTCCGGCCGATCCGACGACGCGCGAGATCGCCCGCGCGCTCTATGCCGACATCGCCGACCAGCCGATCGTCAGCCCGCACGGTCATGTCGACCCGGTCTGGTTCGCGGACAACGCCGCCTGGACCGACGCGACCTCGCTGCTGCTGGCGCCCGACCATTATCTGTTCCGTATGCTCTACAGCCAGGGAATCGCGCTCGACGATATGGCGATCCCGCGCGCGAACGGCGTCCCCGCGACCGATCCGCGCGCCGCGTGGCGGGTGCTGGCCGAGCATTACACGCTGTTCCGCGGCACGCCGTCGCGGATGTGGCTCGATCACGTGTTCGCCGAGGTGTTCGGGTTCGACGTCGCGCTCGACCCCTCCACCGCCGATCTCTATTTCGACACGATCGCCGAGAAGCTCGCGACCCCGGCGTTCCGCCCCCGCGCGCTGTTCGATCGGTTCCGCATCGATTTCCTCGCCACCACCGAGGGCGCGCAAGACGATCTTGCCGCGCACGCCCGGATCCGCGAGTCGGGCTGGCAAGGCCGCGTGGTCACGACCTATCGCCCCGACGGCGTCATCGATGTCGAGCACGAGGCGTTCGGCCCGGCGATGGCGCGCTTCGCCGAACTGACCGGCGAGGACGTCTATAGCTGGACCGGCTATCTCGCCGCGCACCGCAAGCGCCGCGCCGCCTTCCGTGCCGCCGGCGCCACCGCAACCGATCACGGCCATCCGACCGCCGCGACGGCGAACCTCTCAGCAGTCGAAGCCGAAGCGCTATTCGCCAAGGTCACGCGCGGCGACTGGACCCCCGCTGATGCCGAGCTGTTCCGCGCGCAGATGCTGACCGAGATGGCAGCAATGTCCGTCGAGGACGGCATGGTCATGCAGATCCATCCGGGATCGTCGCGCAATCACAATGCCGGGTTGTTCGCGAGCCACGGCCGCGACAAGGGCGCCGACATTCCGACGCGCACCGATTACGTCCACGCGCTGAAGCCGCTGCTCGACCGGTTCGGCACGAGCACGACGTTGTCGATCATCCTCTTCACGCTCGACGAAAGCACCTACGCGCGAGAGCTGGCACCCTTGGCTGGCCATTATCCGTGCCTGAAGCTCGGGCCCGCCTGGTGGTTCCACGATAGCCCCGAGGGCATGCTCCGCTTCCGCGAGCAGACCACCGAGACCGCCGGCTTCTACAACACCGTCGGCTTCAACGACGATACCCGCGCCTTCCTGTCGATCCCGGCGCGGCACGATGTCGCGCGTCGGGTCGATTGCGGGTTCCTGTCGCGCCTCGTCGCCGAGCATCGCCTCGCCGATTGGGAGGCCGCCGAGCTCGCGCATGATCTCACCACCGGACTCGTCCGGCGTGCCTATCGGATCGACGAAAAGACGGTGGGATAGCGTCCCATTATATGTAATTCAGTGCTTACTTCTTTCCCGGACGCCCCCCTTACGGCGCGTCGCATCGACCGGAGCCAACCCATGTACGACCGCACATACTACGCCACGCACCCCGACATGATGGAATGCGTCTCCAACGAGGAACTGCGCGACCGCTATCTGATCCAGGACCTGTTCCGCGACGGAGAGGTCGTGCTTAACTACACCCACGCCGATCGCATGGTGATCGGCGGCGTCGCGGTGGCGAGCGGTAGCGTCGCGCTGCCGCATCAGACCGAACCGGCGTCGGCGGCAGGCCATCCGTTCCTCGAGCGTCGCGAACTCGCGGTCGTCAATGTCGGCAAGGTTGAAGGCATTGTGACCGTCGATGGCGAGACTTTCGCGCTCGGCAACAAGGACTGCCTGTACGTCACGATGGGCGCGACCGACGTGTCGTTCTCGGGCGATGGCGCGCGCTTCTATCTGGCGTCGTGCCCCGCGCATAAGGCGTTCACCACGCGCGTCGTCTCGGTCGCGCAGTCGACCACGCTCGAGCGCGGCAGCCTCGAGGAATCGAACGAGCGCACGATCCACCAGATGGTCATCCCCGGCATCTGCGACAGCGCGCAGCTGGTGATGGGCCTGACCGTGCTGAAGCCCGGTTCGGTGTGGAACACGATGCCCCCGCACATTCATGAGCGGCGCTCGGAAATCTATTTCTACTTCGAACTGGACGATCTCGAGAAGGATCGCGTGTTCCATTACATGGGCGAGGGCGAAGCCACCCGCCACATCGTCATGGGCAACGAGGAAGCGGTGATCAGCCCTCCCTGGTCGATCCACATGGGCAGCGGCACCAAGTCCTACGCCTTCATCTGGGCGATGGCCGGCGAGAACCAGGACTATACCGACATGAACGTCCTCGACATCTGCCAGCTGGCGTAAGTCGAACGTCGAACCCCCTCCCGCTAGCGGGAGGGGGCAGGGGGTGGGCGCGCTCACCCCACTCCGCTGCGCTGGAGGAAAGCGCGAGCCCACCCCCGTCCCCTCCCGCGGGCGGGAGGGGAGGAGAAGTAAATGACCAATCCCTTCGATCTGACCGGCAAGGTCGCCATCGTCACCGGCGCGAACACCGGCATCGGCCAGGCGATTGCCGTGGCACTAGCGGAAGCCGGCGCCGACGTCGCCTGTGTCGGCCGCACGCCTGCCGAAGACACCGTCGCCAAGATCCGCGCGCTCGGCCGTAAGGCCGAGATCGTCTCCGCCGACCTCTCGACCATCGAACCCGTGCAGCGCGTCGTCGACGAGACGGTGGCGAAGCTCGATGGGCTCGACATCCTGATTAACAATGCAGGGATCATCCGCCGCGCCGATACGGTCGACTTCACCGAAGCGGATTGGGACGCGGTCGTCGACACCAACCTGAAGTCGGTCTTCTTCCTCTGCCAGGCGGCCGGGCGGCACATGATCGCGAACGGGGGCGGCAAGATCGTCAACATTGCGTCGATGCTGACTTTCCAGGGCGGCATCCGCGTGCCGAGCTACACCGCGTCCAAATCGGGCATCGGCGGCCTGACCAAGCTGCTCGCCAACGAATGGGCGAACAAGGGGATCAACGTCAACGCGATCGCGCCCGGCTATATCGCGACCAACAACACGGCCGCGTTGCAGGCGGACGAAACTCGCAACAAGGCGATCCTCGATCGCATCCCGGCAGGCAAATGGGGCGACGCGAGCGACCTCGGCGGTGCCGCGGTGTTCCTGTCGTCGGCCGCCGCAAACTATGTGCAGGGCCATATCCTCGCCGTCGACGGCGGCTGGCTGGCACGCTGATGGGCAAGTTGCTCGCGTTCGGGGAGATCATGCTCCGCCTGTCGCCGCCGGGGCGCGAGCTGTTGCTGCAGACGCCCAAATTCGACGTGTGGGTCGCAGGCGCCGAAGCCAACGTCGCGACCCAGCTCGCCAAGCTCGGCCACGACGTCGGCTTTGCCAGCATGGTGCCCGACAATGACCTCGGCCGGTCGGCGGTGACGACGCTGCGCGGCCACGGCGTCGAAACGCGCGGCATCGCGTTCGGCGGCGATCGGATGGGGCTGTATTTCGTGACTTCGGGCGCGGGCATGCGCGCCACCGAAGTGATCTACGACCGCGCCTATTCCGCGTTCGCGCAGGCGCCGGTCAGCGCCTGGGATTGGGACATGCTGCTGGACGGCGTCGATCGGCTGCACCTGTCGGGGATAACGCCGGCGCTGGGCCCGGTGCCGGCGGAAAGCGCGCTGGCAGCGGTCCGTGCCGCCAGCGACCGTGGCATCGCGGTGTCGTTCGACGGCAACTGGCGCGGCAAATTGTGGGAACGCTGGGACGCCGACCCGCGCGCGATCCTGACCGGCCTCGTCGAGCATGCCGACCTGATGTTCGGCAACCACCGCGACATCGCGCTTCTGCTCGGTCGCGAATTCCCGAGCGGTGCGGAGGATCGCCGGCGCGAGGCTGCTGAGGCCGCGTTCGAAGCGTTCCCGAGGCTGCAGACGATCGCGTCGACCGCGCGGCATGTCGAACATGTCGATCTGCACCGGCTGTCCGCACGGATCGACACGCGCGACGGCTGCGCGCAGACCGACGAGGTGATGTTGTCGGGGATCGTCGACCGGATCGGTGGGGGCGATGCGTTTGCCAGCGGGGTCTTACACGGTCTGCGTTCGGGCGGGGATATTGCCGGCGCGGCGCGAACCGGACTCGCGCTCGCGGCGCTCAAACATTCGCTGCCAGGCGACGCCTCGCTGTTTCGGCAGGCTGACATCGATGCCTATCTCGAAGGCAGTCTCGATGTCCGCCGCTGACGGCTGGACCCGCCGCGCCGCGCTCGGCGGCGTCGGCGCGACGCTGATCGCAACGCGCGCCGCCGCGGCTTCGGGGCCGGCAACGGTGCGAACGGCGGCGGGCGATTTCGCCGGTCTGCGTGAGGGCAGCGTCACCCGCTTCCTCGGCATCCGCTACGGACGCGCGCAGCGCTTCAAAGTGCCGGTCGCCGAACCCCGCGCCGCCGGAGTCGTGCAGACCACCGCCTTCGGCCCTGTCTGCCCGCAGTCCGGATCCTACACGCCGCAGTCCGAGGACTGCCTGTTCCTCAACATCTGGACCGCCGAGCCCGATGCGCGCGCGAAGAAGCCAGTGCTGCTCTACATCCATGGCGGCGCCTATTCGAACGGCAGCGTCACCGATCCGCTAAACGACGGCCAAGCGCTGGCCGCGCGCGGCGATTGCGTCGTCGTCACGGTCAACCACCGTCTGAACGCTCTCGGCTATCTCTATCTGGCGCGGCTGTCGGCGGCGTTTCCCGATAGCGGCAATGTCGGACAACTCGACCTGATCCTCGCGCTCAAATGGGTGCGCGACAATATTGCCGCCTTCGGCGGCGACCCCAACCGCGTCATGGTGTTCGGCCAGTCGGGCGGCGGCGCCAAGATCGCGACGATGATGGGCATGCCCGCCGCCGCCGGCCTGTTCCAGCGCGCCGCGACGATGAGCGGGCAGCAGGTCACCGCCTCGGGTCCTATCAACGCGACCGCCCGCGCGCGCGCTTATCTGGCGAAGCTCGGCGTCGACGAGCGGAACCTCGCGCCGCTGCTCGCCATGCCCGTCGAACGGCTGGTCGAGGGGCTGTCGGCCACCGATCCGATCCTCGGCGGCGGGGTGTATTTCGGCCCCGTGCTCGACATGACATGGCTCACCCGCCACCCGTTCTGGCCCGACGCCAACCCGCAATCGCTGCGCATTCCGATGATGCTCGGCAACACGCACCGCGAGACCGGCGGCTTTTTGAGCCCCGACACCTCGAAGGTGAAGGGGCTCGACTGGAGCAACCTCGCCGATCGGATGGCGCCCGAACTCAAGATCGATATCCTGCCCGAATGGGTCGTCGCGCAATATCGTGTGCGCTACCCCGACTGGTCTCCGACCGACGTCTTCTACGACGCGACCACCGCGGGGCGCAGCTGGCGCGGGCAGGTGATCGAGGCGGAGGCACGCGCCGCCGCGAACGCGCCCGCCTGGGTCTATCAGGTCGATTTCGCCTCGCGCACCGATCCGCGCCGCGGTGCCTTCCATACCATGGACATCCCGCTGGTGTTCGGAACGCTGGGCGCGGCGGGATCGCAGACCGGTGCGGCCGCCGACGCACGCACGGCATCCGCGGCGATGCAGGACAGCTTCGTCGCGTTCGCCGCCACCGGCGACCCCAACCATGCCGGCCTGCCGCGCTGGCCGCGCTACGATCTGCAGACTCGCGCGACGATGGTGTTCGACACGCGCACGCATCTGGAAAACGACCCACGCCGCTGGCAGCGCGAACTGTTCGCGCGCGTGCCGTACATCCAGCCCGGCAGTTAGCGCAGCGGCAACGGATAACTCACGATCAGCGCGAGCGGGGCTTTGCCGACCTGGCGGATGCCTACCGTCTCGCCCGCGTAGAGATAGGCCGCCATGCCCGGCTCGAGCGGCGCGCGGCGGTCGCCCGACGACACTTCGCCTTCGCCCTACAGCACGTAATAGACCTCGTCGTGCGCGATGACGTGCGCGCCGATCGCGGCGCCGACATGCAGCACGCGCTTGCGGAACTCCATCGTCCGGCCAGGGATCGCGTCGCTGATCCGATAGGCGGTGCTCATGCCGATCGCCGTGCGGCGGCGGTTCGTCGCGCACCGTCTGGCGTTCGTCGACGACGATCATCGCCCGGCTCTCTCGCGCGATTCCGGGCGCTGATGCCGTCGTCAGCGCCAGAAGCGCGACTGCGGTCCATGGCGTCATTGCGTGCTCCTCCAAAATCTCTGTCGATACCGGCATGTTGACACGCGCCCGATCTCGAAGCATGTGTCTGACACCGGTTACCTGCTTCGGCAAGGATCGGGAGGCCAGATCGGGAAAACCGACCGCCTGGAGAGGATGAACTGCGGGAATTCGTCGCGCAGGCTGTTCTCTTCGACACGCAAGGTCCGGTTCGACGCTCTGATGGAGATATCAGAGTAATCGGTGTCAATAAACGGTTTCGGCCGACGGGGAGTGGATGATGAAAGACTTTGCAACGGCTTCGCGGCGTCTGTCGCGCAACGTTTCGGGCGTTTCCGGCGCGGCGCTCGCGCTTTCGCTGGTGGTCCCCACCGCCGCGTTCGCGCAGGCGGCCGCGACTCCGCGAACGGTGACGCCGGGTACGCCCGCGCAGACCGCGATCGCGCCGGTCCAAGCGAACGATCCCGCCGCCGCCACCGCCCCGCAGTCGTCTGATACGGTCGCCCCGACCGAGGGTGACGCCGAGATCATCGTCACGGGTTTCCGCCGCTCGCTCGACGCCGCGCTCAACGTAAAGCGCGAATCGGTGTCCGCGGTCGACGCGATCGTCGCCGAAGACATCGCCAAATTCCCCGACCAGAACCTCGCCGAGTCGCTGCAGCGCATCCCCGGCATCTCGATCCAGCGCGACGCCGGCGAAGGCCGCGCGATTACCGTCCGCGGGCTTGGCGCGCAGTTCACCCGCGTCCGCGTCAATGGGCTGGAGACCGTCGCCACCTCGACCGACGGCGCGAGCTCGAACCGCGACCGCGCGTTCGATTTTAACGTGTTCGCCTCCGAACTCTTCAACTCGATCGTCGTCCACAAGACCGCCGAGGCGTCGCTCGACGAAGGCTCGCTCGGCGCGGTGGTCGATCTCAACACCGGCAATCCGCTCGGCGGCAAGACCGGCTTCACCGCGGTCGGCTCCGCGCAGGCCAGCTACAACGACCTCAGCAAGAATTTCGGCCCGCGCCTTGCCGGGCTGCTGTCGTGGAAGAACGACGCGGGTACCTTCGGCGTCTCGGCGTCCGCCGCCTACTCGAAAACCAACAATTTCGAACTCGGCAACAATTCCGTCCGCTGGGCACAGGGCGTGTTCGACTCGGTTGACGGGACGCGCTGCTTCACCGCGCCGAACCGCGGTGGCACCTATCTCAACAGCGCGAACTGCAACGCCGCCGCGCTCGCCTTCCACCCGCGGATCCCGCGCTACGGCTCGATCCGCCACGATCGCGAGCGACTCGGCATCACCGGCAGCATCCAATGGTCGCCAAGCGATGCGACCAAGGTCTCGATCGACGGCCTCTATTCGCGCTTCAAGGAAATCCGCGAGGAGAAATGGGGCGAGGTGCTGCTGCGCTCCAACGAGCGCTCGATCGACGTGAGCAACTACACGATCGATGCGAACAACAACCTGGTCAAGGCTACGCTCAACGACGCCTGGGTGCGCACCGAACATTATCTGCGCGAATCGAAGACCGAATTCTACCAGGTCGGCGGTAGCTGGAATCAGGACGTCTCCGACACCTTGCGCTTCACGCTGATGGGCGGGATGTCGAAATCCGATGCGACCATCCCCGTCGAGACGACCTTCGTCTTCGATGATCGCGACGCGCAGGGCTATAGCTACGACTATACCGACATGAAGCGGCCGACGCTGACCTTCGGCACCAGCGTCACCGATCCGGCGAACTTCCAGCTCGCGGAAATCCGCGATCGCCCGTCCGAAACCGTCAACAAGTTCCGCACCGCGCAACTCCGCACCGAATGGGACGTGGCCGAGGGGTTCCAGATCAAGACCGGCGGTCTCTACCGGCGCTTCACGTTCGATACGAAGGGCTTTTCGCGCGATGCGGTGGTCTGCCCAAATGCGGGCGGGCGCGACGTCGTGCTGGGCACGCTGGCCTGTTCGCCGAACACATTGTTCGGTCCGACCGCGGTGTACGGCTTCCCCGCGACGGGGCTCGGCGAGACCTTCAATCTGGGTAACGCAGGGCAGTCGTCGGCGACGACGTCCAGCTTCCTGGTCCCAAATATCGACGCGTCCGCCGCCTTTACCGGTCTGTACGGCCGTCCCGCCACCGTACTGGTCGGTGATACGCGCAGCGTGTCGGAGGAAGTGACCGGCGGATACCTCGAATTCGACGTGAAGGGCGATCTGCTCGGCCTGCGCTACGCCGCGAACGCAGGCATGCGCTATGTCCACACCGCGCAGAAATCCACCGGGCTGTCGTCCGCGACGGTCGCCGGCGTCACGGTCAACACCCCGGCGACGGTCGGCCGCAGCTATGACGATTGGCTGCCCGCGATCAACGTCGCGCTGTTCCCGGCAGAGGACGTCATCATCCGCGGCGCGATCTCCAAGGTGCTGACGCGGCCCAGCCTGGGAAGCCTGACCCCGGGCGGGTCGGTCGACGGGTTCAACTACCGCGTGACCTTCGGCAACCCGCAGCTCGACCCGTTCCGCGCCACCGCGTTCGATCTCTCGGCGGAATGGTATTTCGCGCCCCAGTCGATCTTCTCGGTCGCGCTGTTCAAGAAGAATGTCGAAAGCTTCCCGGTCTCGGCGACGCGCAGCGGGACGTTCGCGTCGACCGGCCTGCCGCTGTCGGTGATCCCGGCAAGCTCGCCCGCGGCGGGCGCGCCCGAAGGTCAGTTGTGGCAGATCACCTCGCCGATCAACGGTACGGGCGCGTCGCTCAAGGGCGCGGAAATCTCGCTGCAGACCAGCTTCCGGTTCCTGCCCGGTTTCCTCAAGAATTTCGGCGCGATCGCCAACGCGACCTTCGTCGATTCGAGCGCAAGCTATTCGCAGGGCGGACCCGCGACGACCATCACCGCCGCGGGAGCGCTCGGCGCGTTGCCGAACACCGTCCGGGACGCGACTCTCTTCGGCCTGTCGAAGCGTGCCTATAACGGCACGCTCTATTACGAGGATGCCAAGTTCAGCGCGCGCGGATCGGTCAGCTATCGCAGCCCGTACATCGACGGGGCGTCGGCGACGGGGAATTTGTTTGAGGGGTATAATTCGACGCTAAACGTTGACGCGTCGATGCGGTACAAGCTGACGCCCGCGCTGGAACTGTCGGTCGAGGGCACGAACCTGACCGACAATTACCGCAGCCGCTACACCGATCTCGATGCCAACCGGAACTACGAATATAATCACTTCGGCCGCACCTTCCTGGTCGGCGCGCGCTTCAAGATGTAGGCGAGACGATGATCACCCGCCGCCACGCAATACTGGGTACCGTGGCGGCGGGGGTCGCTGCACAGGTCGGGGCGTCGGCCGGGGCGGCCGATCCGACCGAGACGATCGATCTGTGGCCGGGCGACGCGCCGGGCATGCCCGCCGTCCGCCCGGTCGAGATCGTCGACGAACGCAGTACCGATCGCACCCGGTCCGACCGCGCGATGCGGGGAATCGCCCGGCCTCGGCTGGTCGTCTTCAGACCGGCGACCGCCAATGGCGCCGCGCTGCTGGTCGCACCCGGCGGCGGCTATCAACGCGTGGTGATCGACAAGGAAGGCTATGAGATCGGTCGCTGGCTCGCCGCGCGCGGCTGGACGGTGTTCGTGCTCTTCTATCGGCTGCCCGGCGACGGGTGGAAGGCCGGCCCCGATGTCGCGCTGTCCGATGCGCAGCGCGCGATGCGGCTGATCCGTACGCGGGCGGGGGACTATGGCGTCCGACCGGACCGTGTCGGGATGATGGGGTTTTCGGCGGGCGGTCATGTCTGCGGCGATCTGGCGACGCGCTTCGCCGCGGTGACCTATGCCACGGTCGATGCCGCCGATCGATTGAGCGCCCGGCCCGACATCGCCGCGCCGCTCTACGCCGTGCAGTCGATGAGCCTGCCCTCGGCGCATGCCGGTTCGCGCGATCGGCTGCTCGGCCCTTCGCCGTCGCCTGCGCTGGAACGTGCGCATTCGACCGCGTCGAACGTCACCGCGCACACGCCGCCCTGTTTCCTCGCGCATGCCGAGGATGATGCGACCGTCGATGTCGAGAACAGCCTGGTGTTCCGGGCGGCGCTGCGGCGTGCCGGGATCCCCGTCGAAACGCATTTGTTCGAACGCGGTGGCCACGGCTTCGGGCTGCGCGGTGCAGTGGGAACGCCCGCCGAGAGCTGGCCGCTGATGTTCGACGCCTGGGCGCGATCGCACGGCTTTGGTTGAAGGCCGGGATAAGGATCGCCTTTGGATGCGATCAATTGATCGCGCGATATCGATAGACTAGCCTTGTCGATATGGCCGGTATCGACTGCTCCTTTCGTACAATTTCAGATCTGGAGGGCATGCGATGATACCGATGCTGTCGCTGCAAAGCTTTGCCGCTGCGGTCGGCGAAGAATTCGCGATGCAGATCGGCACCGCGTCCATGCCGCTCGCGCTGGTCGAGGCCAAACCGCTCTCCCACGCTACCGGCGGATACCGGCAACCCTTTTCGCTGATGTTCCGATCGGCATCGCCCGTCGTTCTGCCGCAAAAAACCTATCCGTTGACCAACGCGACGATGGGCAACCATGCGATCTTTCTGGTGCCCGTCGGCCGCGACGCTGTCGGTGTCCTTTATCAGGCGGTGTTCAACTGACCCGCCACAGCATGGGGCGGTGCGTCGCGGTGTGGCTGTCCGCGTCGCCCTCGACGGCGACGAACCCGTGGCGGGAATAAAGCGCCGCCGCCCGTATGTTGGTGACGACGACATGAAGGTCGATTCCGCACGCGGAATCGTCGCGCGCGGATCGCTGTAGCCAGTCGACCAACGCGCTGCCGACGCCGCGCCCGCGCGCGGCCGGGCAGAGCGCGATCTCGAGCAGACGCCAAAGCGGCCGACCGCGATTCACGTACAGCCGCCCCGCCGCTGTGCCGTCAAGCTCGACGATCAAGCGATCGGTGGCGACACCCGCGGTGGTGAAATGACGGTGTTGCAGCGCGAACTGGCTTGCGACGAAGGCGTCTTTAGCGGCCGCGGTCCAGGGTAGCGGCGCCAATTCGGAGCCCCGAAGCTCGGCGTAGAGGCGGTGAAGGAATGACAGATCGTCGCTGCTTGCCGCCCGCAACACGATCCCCCGCGCAACCAACTGCGGGTCGCACGGACCCGGAACCGCGGCAATCACCCGAATTGCGGAAACACGCCACTCAGCGCGACGCAATAACTCAGCCCCAGATAGGGCTGGCTGTTCTGGTGGAGCGCGCCGGTACCCGTCGTGCCGACCGCATTGGGGTTGAGCGCGACCGTCGTGCCCGGCACGCCAAAGGCGTTGAAAGTCCCCCCGGCTGCGTATGCGATCGCCGAATTCGCGGTCGGCGTCGCGGACAGCGACTCGGTCGGCTGGTAATCGGAGAAGATGTGATTGTGCATCGGGATCTCGGCGCTGGTGAGCCCGATGCCATAGGCACCGAAGGGTTCGCCGATCGAGCGTTGCTGCAGGCCAGGCCCCTGGCCCATGCTGCACGCCTGTCGTCCGGCGATATTGGGCAACTGGAAGGTGCTGGTGCCGTTGCCACCGAAATTGACGCCGTACAGCGAAAAGAGGGCCGTATATTGCCGTAGGGGGAGCGTCTGCCCACCCGCCAACGCCCAGTTCACCGGCGCGAAGGAAAAGCCGAAAACCTGGATTTCACCGATAAAGGGTTCGGTCATCGCGGTGTCCTTATAGGGCCGAAGGGGCCGAGGGGGGCGCGTCCGGTCACGACTGGGACGGGTAGATCCCGGCGGTGGCGATGCAATATTGCACCGTCAGCGTCGGGGCGGTGTTGTCGTGCGCTTGGTTGCCGCCCGCGGGCCGGACCGTCGATGCCGGAAACGGCACGGTCGGCGCGCCCGCGGGTGATCCGGCGTAAAAGGCCTCGCCGGTGCTCGACGGCACCGTGGCGAGCACCAGATTGGCGGGAGCCAGCGACGTGCCGACGTCGGTCGACGCCAACAGGAAATGCGCGTGTGCGCCCATCTGCTGCATCGTCAGCGTGACCGATTCGCTGCCCCCGACTTCGCCGATCGTTCGCGGGGTCAGGCCGCGTCCGCTTCCCTGCTGCAGCGGCACGCGGCCGCGAAGATCGGGAACCGCGAACGTCGACTGGCCGTCGCCACCATAGGTCGTGCCGATCAGCTGGAACAGGACCTCATGCTCGCTGATCGACAACAGCGATCCGTCGCAGGCCTGCCATCCCGATGGAGCGCCGCGCGAATAGGGGAGGATCCGGATTTCACCCAAATAGCATTCGCTCATCGTCGATCCTTTCCCGTCGGCGCATGGCCGATGCTCGATTGCCGGTTGCTGTTGCGGTTCGCGTGACCCCGGCTGGCAGCGGGTCACCGCGGCAGAATTAGGTGCGCGACGGATAGATTCCGTACATCGCGATGTTGAAGTTGATCACCGCATAGGGCTGCATGTTCGCATGCGGTGCGCTGGCGCCCGCGATCGAGCTCCCGCCGCCGCCGAGCGGGATCAGATTGGCGGCGGCGCCATAGATCGTCACGCCGCCCGTCGCCTGCGCCAGGAGCATGTTGCCCTCGATATAGGGGCTGGTTCCGTCTTCCTGCGTTGCGGCGAAGCCATGCGTATGCGGCCCGTTCTGATCCGGCGTCAGCGCCACCGTCTCGACCCCGCCGACGACCCCGATCGGCAGCGTCGGGGGCTGCCAGCCCGGATCGTACGAACTGAACCCGCCGATCGGGCTACGTCCGCGCAGATCGGGCAGCATGAATGTCCTTACGCCGTCGCCACCGTAAACCGTCCCCAGCAGCGAGAAGAGCGCGGAGTTCTGTTGGATTGGCAGCAGCGCGCCGTTGCATCCCGCGAAGTTCTTCTGCGCGAACGGGAATCCGGTCATCATGACCTGACCCATGAAATAGTCCGACATCGGCATCTCCCCCCCCTACACGGTAGAGTCCTGGTCCGTGGCAGCGACTATATCGTGTGGTCTAATCTCTACTGATGACGATAACTGTCAAGCTGGCAAAACACGAAATGATGCAAGAGGCAGGAGATCCGCCGATTAGAGTGAGGCGCAAAGAAAAAATGCTTCGATATTAGAACATGATGAATAACACGAAGGCAGAGTAAGGTCTCCAAGTGGATCGGATACCGACTATTACGGTGGATTAGCGGCAAACCCGGGGCTAAGACTTGGAGGTCGCGACGTTTTGGTGGGGCGGGTCGCGGCCGTGGGGGAGCAACGCGTGGGGATCGGATCGGCGGCCCGGAAGTCGCAGGATTGCGCATGGAAAGGGGGCTGGGCGGTGATCCGTTGGATCGCGGCACGGCTTGCTTTCGCGTGGCTGCTGATCGCCGCCGCGACGGTCGCGCAGGCGCAGTCGGTCTGCACCATCACCGCCTCCGCGTCCCGCAACGACGTCAACGTCCAGGGCTCGGGCCAGTTGGCGCATCTGCGCGTGCGCGCGACCGGCGGCGAGGTCGACATCTTCGACGCGCCCGGGATCAACGTGGAGACCAATCCGAATTCGGCCGCCTATGCCTGCGCCTCGTCGACCTTGGCTTCGGTGCCGCGGTTTACGGGCAGTCTCCCCAACCCCTCCAACACCAACAACCGTGCCATCTTGGGGAACAACTGGACCTTCACCTACGCGGACGGATCGCGGCTCACCCGGGTGTCGACGATCTTGTATTTCCGCCCCGGTTCGACGTCGGGAGCCCGGTCGCTGTCCGGCCCCGGAACGCTCGTCACCACCACCGCGCAAAGCCAATATGCGCCGGGGACCTATTCGGGCACGATCGATTTTGGCCAGGGTCCGTTTTTGCCCGCCGGCCGCGATACGAACAATACCTACGACATGATCGTGACGGTGGTGCCGGCGCCGACCATCAGCGGGATCTCGCCGACCAGCGGCCCGACGACGGGCGGATCGGTGACGATCAGCGGTACCGGATTCGTCGCCAACAACGCCGTGACCTTCGGCGGTACGCTGGGCACCATCACCGCGCAGTCGGCGACGTCGATCACGGTGACCCCCCCAAACCATGCGCCGGGCAGCGTCGCTGTCGTGGTCACGACGTCGCAAGGCGATTCGGTGACCAGCGGCACCAACTACACCTATGTCGCGGCGCCGACCGTGACGGCGGCGGCGCCGACCTCAGGGCCGGCGGCGGGTCAAAACACTGTCGTCCTCACCGGGACCGGCTTCACCGGCGCGACATCGGTTCTGTTCGGCGCAACGCCCGCGGTCGGTTTCACCGTCAACGCGGCGACCCAGATCACCGCGGTCGCGCCGACGGGCACCGGGACCGTCGGGATCAGCGTCGTCGCGCCCGGTGGCACGGGGACGCTGGCGGCCGCCTATAGCTATATCAATCCGCCGACGATCAGCACGGTCGCGCCCGCGGTGGGCCCCACCGGGGGGGCGACCAGCGTCGTCATCACCGGTACGAAACTGACCGGGGCCACCGCGGTGACGGTCGGCGGAACGGCGGCCGCCGGTTTCACGGTCAACAGCGCGACCCAGATCACCGCCACCACGCCGGCCGGCACAGCAGGGGCGGTGGCGGTCGCGGTGACGACGCCGGGCGGCACGGTGACTCTCGCGAACGGCTATACCTATACCGCCGCGCCGACCGTCACCGCGGTCGCCCCGACTACGGGTCCGGTCGCGGGGGGCACCGCGGTCACGATCACCGGCACCGACTTTACCGGCGCGACCGCGGTCACGTTCGGGGGCATCGCGGGGACCGGCATCGTCGTGACCGATTCGACCCATATCGCCGCGACGACGCCGAGCGCCCCTGGCAACGCCGCGGGCGCGGTCGCGGTTGCGGTCACCACGCCGGGGGGCACGGGCTCGCTGGCTGGCGGCTTCACCTATGTGGCGGCGCCGACCGTCGCCGCGCGGAGCGTCTCGACCGGCTATGGCCAATCCGCCACCGTGGATCTGTCGGCGTCGATCACCGGCGGCTTTACCGGGGTCAATCTGGTGTCGGGGCCGACGCACGGCACGCTGACGCCGACCAGCCCGGGCAACTACCAGAGCGCGGTCTATCAGCCGACAGCGGGCTATGCCGGCCCCGACAGCTATAGCTACACCGCGACCGGGCCGGGCGGCACGTCGGCGGCGGCAACCGTCTCGATCACCGTCGGCAACCCGACGATCGCGATCGCCCCGCCCACCCTCCCGGCCGGGCAGATAGGAGCCGGCTATAGCGAGACGCTGACCGCGAGCGGCGGCACGGCGCCATACAGCTTTTCCGCGACCGGCCTGCCGAGCGGTCTGACGCTGGCGCCGAACGGCACGCTTGCGGGTACGCCGACAGCCAGCGGCAGCTTCACCGTGGACGTGAGCGTGCAGGACGCATCGACCGGCGCCGGGCCGTTCACGGGCTCGCAGTCCTATTCGCTCGAGATTGTCGCCCCGAGCGTGACGCTGGCGCCGACCAGCCTGCCGGCGGGATCGTCGGGGGTCGTGTATGGCCAGGCGCTGGTCGCGAGCGGCGGGACCGCACCGTACAGCTATGCGGTGACCGCAGGGGCGCTCCCCGCCGGGGTGACGCTGTCGGCTGCGGGCACGCTAGCGGGCACGCCTACCGCGAGCGGCAGCTTCGCGTTTAGCGTGACCGCGACCGACAGCTCGGGCGGCAGCGGTCCCTATACGGCGACGCGCAGCTACACGCTGGTGGTCGCGGCGCCGACGCTGGCGCTCGCCCCGGCGACGCTGGCGGGGGCCACCGTCGGTACGGCGTATAGCGCGAGCGTCGTCGCCAGCGGCGGGACCGCGCCCTATTCCTATGCAGTGACATCGGGTGCGCTGCCGGCCGGCGTTACGCTTTCGGCTACGGGCGCGCTGTCCGGCACGCCGACCGCAGGCGGCAGCTTCGCGTTCACGGTGACCGCGACCGACGCGACGGTGGTCGGCAGTGGCGGGCCCTACACCGCGAGCCGCGCCTACAGCCTGACGGTGGCGGCCCCCAGCGTGACGCTGGCGCCGACCAGCCTGCCGGCGGGATCGTCGGGGGTTGCGTACAGCCAGGCGCTGGTCGCGAGCGGTGGCACCGCACCGTACAGCTATGCGGTGACCGCGGGCGCGCTGCCTGCCGGGGTCACGCTGTCGGCTGCGGGCACGCTGGCGGGCACGCCCACCGCGAGCGGCAGCTTCGCGTTCAGCGTCACCGCGACCGACAGCTCGAGCGGCAGCGGGCCTTATGCCGGTACGCGCAGCTACACGCTGGTGGTCGCGGCGCCGACGCTGGCGCTTGCCCCGGCGACGCTGGCGGGGGCCACCGTCGGTACGGCATACAGCGCGAGCGTAGTCGCCAGCGGCGGCACCGCGCCCTATTCCTACGCGGTGACGGCGGGTGCGCTACCCGCTGGCGTTACGCTGTCTGCTACGGGCGCGCTGACCGGCACGCCGACCGCGGGCGGCAACTTTGCCTTTACGGTAACCGCGACCGACGCGACCGCGGCCGGCAGCGGTGGTCCCTACACCGCGAGCCGCGCCTACAGCCTGACGGTGGCGGCCCCCAGCGTGACGCTGGCGCCGACCAGCCTGCCGGCGGGGGCGTCGGGAGGCGCGTACAGCCAGGGGCTGGTCGCGAGCGGCGGGACCGCGCCGTACAGCTATGCCGTTACCGCAGGCGCGCTGCCCGCCGGGGTGACGCTGTCGGCTGCGGGCACGCTAGCGGGCACGCCTACCGCGAGCGGTAGCTTCGCGTTCAGCGTGACCGCGACCGACAGCTCGGGCGGCAGCGGGCCTTATGCGGCGACGCGCAGCTACACGCTGGTGGTCGCCGCGCCGACGCTGGCGCTCGCCCCGTCGACGCTGGCGGGCGGCACCGTCGGTACGGCGTACAGCGACACCATCGTCGCGAGTGGCGGCACCGCGCCGCACTCTTACGCGGTGACATCGGGTGCGCTGCCGGCCGGCGTTACGCTTTCGGCTACGGGCACGCTGGCGGGCACGCCGACCGCAGGCGGCAGCTTCGCGTTCACGGTGACCGCAACCGACGCGACCGCGGTCGGCAGCGGCGGGCCCTACACCGCGAGCCGCGCCTACAGCCTGACGGTGGCGGCCCCCAGCGTGACGCTGACGCCGACCAGCCTGCCGGCGGGCTCGTCGGGTGTCGCGTACAGCCAGGCGCTGGTCGCGAGCGGCGGCACCGCGCCGTACAGCTATGCGGTGACCGCAGGGGCACTGCCCGCGGGTGTGACGCTGTCGGCGAGCGGCACGCTGGCGGGCACGCCTACCGCGAGCGGCAGCTTCGCGTTCAGCGTCACCGCGACCGACAGCTCGGGCGGCAGCGGGCCTTATGCCGGTACGCGCAGCTACACGCTGGTGGTCGCGGCGCCGACGCTGGCGCTGGCTCCGGCGACGCTGGCGGGGGCCACCGTCGGTACGGCGTATAGCGCGAGTGTCGTCGCCAGCGGCGGGACCGCCCTATTCCTACGCGGTGACATCGGGTGCGCTACCCGCGGGCGTTACGCTTTCGGCTACCGGCGCGCTGTCCGGCATACCCACCGCAGGCGGCAGCTTCGCATTCACGGTAACCGCGACCGACGCGACCGTGGCGGGTAGCGGCGGGCCCTACACCGCGAGCCGCGCCTACAGCCTGACGGTGGCGGCCCCCAGCGTGACGCTGGCGCCGACCAGCCTGCCCGCGGGGGCGTCGGCGGTCGCGTACAGCCAGGCGCTGGTCGCGAGCGGCGGCACCGCGCCGTACAGCTATGCCGTGACCGCGGGCGCGCTGCCTGCCGGGGTGACGCTGTCGGCGAGCGGCACGCTGGCGGGCACGCCCACCGCGAGCGGCAGCTTCGCGTTCAGCGTGACCGCGACCGACAGCTCGGGCGGCAGCGGGCCTTATGCGGCGACGCGCAGCTACACGCTGGTGATCGCGGCGCCGACGCCGCCGGTTGCCACCGATACGAGCCTGACGGTCGCATACGGCGCTAGTGCCACGCCGGTGCCTTTGCTGATCAGTGGCCCGCCCGCCACCAGCGTCGCGGTCGCTAGCGGGCCTGCGCATGGCAGCGCCGTCGCGTCGGGACTGTCGATCACCTACGCACCCGCTGCGGGCTATGCCGGGGCCGACAGCTTCACCTATACCGCGACCAACCCGGGCGGGACGTCGGCGGCTGCGACGGTCACGATCAGCGTGACCCCGCCGCCCGCGCCGGTCAGCGCCGACCGTTCGGTGACGACCGCATACGGGACCGCGGCAAGCATCGATCTGTCGGGGGCGATCACCGGGGTGCGCACGACGATCGCGATCGGGAGCGCCGCCACGCATGGAACGACGAGCGTCAGCGGCGAGGTGGTGACCTATACGCCAGCGGCGGGCTATTACGGGCAGGACAGTTTCACCTATGGCGCGAGCGGCCCGGGCGGCGCGTCGGCACCGGCGACGGTGACGATTACCGTCGCTGCACCGGTCATCGCGATTGCCCCGGCGACGCTACCGGCGGGACAGCAGGGAGTTGCGTACACCGCGGTCCTCTCCGCTAGTGGCGGCGCCGCGCCCTATCGGTTTGCGGTCACGGCTGGAGCCTTGCCCGCCGGGCTCGACCTGTCGACGGCCGGGCAGCTCGCGGGAACGCCGACGCAAAGCGGCACCTTCGCCGTGACCATCACCGTGACCGACAGTTCGAGCGGCGCGACGCCCGCCACCGCGGCGCAAAGCTATACGCTGCTCGTTGCGGCACCCGCGCCACCGATCGCGACCGGTACGGCGGTCACGGTCACCTCGCCCGCGGGCGGCACGCGGCCCGTCGACATCGTGCTGTCGACCCTCGTCACCGGGGAGTGGACGAGCATCGATGCCGCCAATGCGCCCGCGCACGGCACCGTGACGTTCGCAGCGACGCCGGGCGGCGGTGTCGGCGGGCGACCGCTCGTGATCGCGACCTACACCCCGACCATTGGCTATCGCGGTCCCGACAGCTTCGGCTTCGCCGCGAACGGTCCCGGGGGACGGTCGGCTCCGGCGACGGTGGCGATCACCGTGCTCGGATCGGTGCCGGTCGCGCCGACGCTGACCGCCAGCACGGGACAGAACGTTCCCGTGACGATCGACCTCACAGCGCAGGCGCGCGGGGCGCCGTTCACCGCGGCGGCAATCGTCTCGGTCGGCCCATCGGGGGCCGCGACGGCGTCGTTGATCGAGGGCGGTACCGCCGATGCGCGCACCTATCGGCTGCAGGTGACGCCCGAGCCGCGCTACAGTGGGACGATTGTCGTGACCTATACGCTGAGCAACGCGGTGGGCGCGTCGGCGGCCGCGACCGCGACGGTGACGGTGGCGGCGCGCGCGGACCCCGCCGCGGATCCGACCGTGAGCGGGCTGGTCGGTGCGCAGGCCGAGGCGACACGCAGCTTCGCCGCCACGCAGCTCGGCAATTTCGCACGGCGCAACGAGAGTTTGCATGGCGGCGGCGGGGGCAGCGCCGGCCGGCCGTTCGGAGTTCGCATCACCAACGCCCTCGGCATCTTCGGCAATGTCGGTGGTTACCAGCCGAGCGGGGTCGACCGCGAGACCGCGCTCAAGATGGAACATGCGACCGAAGTTGCCGGCGCGGAATCCCTTTATGGCTCGGACGGGCTGATCCGTACCGGACTGATGGGCGGTGGATTGGCGGGCAATGGACTGGCCGATGTTGCAGCCCGCAACGTGGGTCCGACGCAGGATCGCGCAGCATCGGGTTCGGGTTCGGGTGAGGCGTCGTCCGGCACGACCGGGGGATCCAATGCGACGGCCGGGTCGGGCGGCGAGCGCGCCATCGGATCGGTCGCGATCTGGAGCGGGGGCGCGGTCACGGTCGGCTCGCGCGACGCGACGACCGGGCGCGTCCATCTCGACGTGACCAGCGGAGGGCTGAGCGCGGGGAGCGACGTCAAGCTGAGCGACTCGCTGACCATCGGGATCGGCGGCGGCTATGGCAATCAGCGGACGCGGATCGGCAACGGCGCTGCACGGCTCGACGGCGATAATTGGGTCGGCGCGCTTTATGGCAGCCTGGCGCCGGTGGCGGGTGCGTTCGTCGACGGCGTGATCGGCTATGGCGAGGTCGGCTTCGACAGCCGGCGGCGTGCGCCCAACGGCGCGGTCGGCGTCGGCCACCGTGACGGAACGATGCGGTTCGGTTCGCTTGCCGCCGGTCTCGATCGCCAGGGCCAGAACGGCATGATCTCGGCCTATGGGCGGATGGAGTATCTGTCGGCGACGCTGGACGGGTACCGTGAGACGGGTGCCGGGCTATACGATCTGGCTTATGGTCGCCGCGAGCTCGACTCGCTGTCGAGCGTGTTGGGCGGACGCGGCGCGCTGTACCGGCCGATCGACTTCGGCATCCTCACGCCGCGGATCCGGTTCGAATGGCGGCACGAATATCGCGGGCAAGGGAGCCAGCTGCTCGATTATGCCGATCTGGGCGGTCTGACCCGGGTGGTCGAAGGCGACCGTTGGCTGCGCGACGAATATAGTCTCGAATTGGGGGTAGGGCTGGAGACCGATACCGGCTGGACCTTCGGGCTTGATTTCGGTGGCCGGCTCGGCAGCGACAGCCAGGTGGGTACCGCGCGCGCAACTGTCGCGAAGAAGTTCTGACGGCTGTCGCTGGCGGCGACGCGACGACCAAGGGTCATGACTGTGGGACTTCCACGCTCTACGATTGCATTTTCTGCAAGCGTGATCGGACGCATTGCAATTGCGTCATTCGGTGCTGCGCTGCAAAAGGAGTGTGCCTTTCAGGCATCCTCTCCTAAAAACTTTCATGGCCGGTCTCGTACCGGCCTTTTTTTTTGTCCGGAACTGCGGCATGTCGGTGGGGCTGTCGCTAGCCGTGATAAAAAAAGAAACGTGCAGGAGTGGTGCCGCCGGTAAAACCGGCAACGGCCGGACGACTGCGCGGGGGATGAGCGACACGCTCTCCCCCGCTTTCGCCAACACAACCGCTAGAGCGCGAATGCCATTGCACAGGCCTCGCCGATCGCCGCGTGGACGTGGTCGAGATCGGCGTCGGTGATGCAATAGGGCGGCATCACGTACACGGTGTTGCCGAGCGGGCGCAGCAACAGGTCGCGATCGCGGAAGAAGCGGAGCAGGCGGGGGCCGAGCGCCGAGAGATAGGCCGCCGATCCGCCGACCTCGAGCGCGATGATCGTCCCGAACGCGCGTGCGTCGGTCACGCCGGGCAGAGTCGCGAGTGTTGCCAGCCCTGCCGCTTGCCGCGCAGCCAGATCCGCGACCCGGCCGAGGACCGGCTCGTCGCGCCATATGCCAAGATTGGCGTTCGCCGCGGAACAGGCGAGCGGGTTGGCGGTGTAGCTCGACGAGTGGAAGAACATCCGTGCGCGATCGGTGCTCCAATGCGCCGCGAAGATCGGCTCGGTCGCCATCGTCACCGCCAGCGGCACCGCGCCGCCCGTCAATCCCTTCGACAGGCACAGGATATCGGGCACGATTGCGGCCTGCTCGCAGGCCAGCAAAGTCCCGGTGCGGCCCCAGCCGGTCATCACCTCGTCGGCGATGAACAGCACGCCGGCGCGTTGGCAGATCGCGTGCATCTCGGCGAGGACGGACGCCGGGTAGAACAGCATTCCGCCGGCACCCAGCACGAGCGGTTCGACGATGAACGCCGCCGCACCCGCGGCGCAGGCGCGCTCGAGCGCGTCGAGCGTCGCCTGTTCGCGGCCCGGCGCGGGGAACGGGATCGTGCCGACATCGAACAACAGCGGTGCATAGGCCTGGTTGTAGACCCCGCGTGCGCCGACCGACATCGCACCGATCGTATCGCCGTGGTAACTATGTTCCAGAACAAGGATTTTGTGGCGCGGTTCGCCGCGCGCGCTCCAATAACCGAGCGCCATCTTCAGCGCGACCTCGACGCTGGTCGAGCCGGAATCGGAGAAAAACACGCGTGTCAGCGCAGGCGGCATGATCGCGCACAACCCGCGCGCAAGCTCTTCGGCGGGCTCGTGAGTCCAGCCAGCGAAGATGATCTGGTCGAGCCGCTCGGCCTGATCGCGCATCGCGGCGACGATGCGCGGATGGCAATGGCCGTGCGTCGTCACCCACCACGACGAGATCGCATCGACGATCCGCCGCCCGTCGACGGTGTGCAGGATCGCACCTTCGGCATGCGTGACCTGCGGGATCGGCTCGCCCAGCCCGTGCTGCGTGAACGGATGCCAGACCGCGCTCATGCAAACGCGCCGAGGTCGAAGGCGCCGGCGAACGCGGCCGCAAGCGTGGTCGCATCGAGCGGGTCGAGCCTAGGCAGTCGCCCCAACCGGGGCACGCCGCCGATCGCCGCAATCATCGCCTCGCTATCCTCGACCGCATCACCGACAAAGGCGATGCCGAGGATCGGCACGTTTCGCGCGCGCAGCGCCTCGATCGACAAAAGGCTGTGGTTGATCGTGCCGAGCCCGGTCCGTGCGACCAGCACGACGGGCTGCTGCCAGCGCGCG
The DNA here is from genome assembly GCF_036663615.1 of Sphingomonas rhamnosi. Taxonomy (NCBI): domain Bacteria; kingdom Pseudomonadati; phylum Pseudomonadota; class Alphaproteobacteria; order Sphingomonadales; family Sphingomonadaceae; genus Sphingomonas; species Sphingomonas rhamnosi. The sequence continues at coordinate 357,415 of NZ_JAXOJJ010000001.1, read as the reverse complement.
AACAGGTCGGCGAACAGCAGGTCGCGCGTGACCGGGACCAGCACACCGCCCGCGCCCTCGACGATCAGCGGGCCATCGACCGCGTGCAGCGCCAGCCGGTCGGTGTCGATCGTCACGCCGTCCAGCTCGGCGGCGCGGTGCGGCGAGCAGGGGGTGTGGAGCACATAGGCACTGGGCACGATCCGCGCCGCCGCGACGCCGAGCCGCACCGCCGCGGCGGCGTCCCCACCTTCGTCGAGCCCGGCCTGGACCGGCTTCCAGTAATAGGCGCCGAGCGCGGCGGCGAGCCCGCCGGCGAACACGGTCTTGCCGATATCGGTGTCGGTGCCGGTGACGACGATCGTACGGTTCATTGCAGATCCTCCAATACCCGCGCCAGCGCGACGATGTCGGCCTCGGTCACGTTGAGCGTCAGCGAAATCCGCAGCCGCGACGTGCCCTGCGGCACCGTCGGCGGGCGGATGCCGCGCACGTCGAACCCCGCCGCCTGCACCGCGCCCGCCAGCCGCATCGTCGCGGCATCGTCGCCGACCACCAGCGGCAGGATCTGCGACCCGCTGGGCGTCACGCCGCACCCCCACAAGGCGTCTTCGGCGAACGCGACCAGCGCCGTCAGCCGGTCGCGACGTTCGGGTTCGTCGGCGACGATACGCAGGCTTTCGCGCACCGCGCTCGCCATCAACGGCGACGGCGCGGTCGAGAAGATGAAGCCGCGACCGCGATTGACCAGGAAGTCGCGCATCACCGCCGGGCCGCACAGCAACGCGCCCTCGCAGCCGAGCGCCTTGCCCGCGGTGTGCAGCGTGATGACGAAGTCGCGGTTGCCGAGTTCCGCGGTCAGGCCGCGACCACCGGGGCCGAGCACGCCGGTCGCGTGCGCTTCGTCGACCAGCAGGATCGCGTCGTGGCGGTCGGCGACGGTAGCCAAATCGGCGAGCGGCGCGCGATCGCCGTCCATGCTGTACAGGCTCTCGACCGCGATCCACGGCGTGCCGATGCCGCCCGCGGTACGCCAGTCGCGGATCGCATCCGCCACCGCGTCGGCATCGTTATGCAGCGCCGACACGCACGTCGCGCGGCCGAGCCGCATCCCCTCATGCGCGCTGGCATGGATCAGCGCGTCGTGGACGACCAGGTCGCCGGTCTGCGGCAGGGTGGCGAACAGAGTCGTGTTGGCGGCGAAGCCGCTGGCGAAGACCAACGCCGCCTCGCTGCCGAAGAACCTTGCCGCTTCGTCCTCCAGCGCCTCGTGCTCGTCGCCATTGCCGCGCAGCAACCGCGAGCCACCCGACCCGACCGCCACGCCGCGCGCGAGCGCATCGGCCACCGCCGCCCGCAGCCGCGGCGAGTCGGCGAGCCCGAGATAGTCGTTTGACGAGAAATCGACGCCCCGCCTGGGGCGCAGCGCGCGAAGCCGGTCGCGGCTGCGGAGTGCAATCAGATCGGTGCGGTGCGGGTCGAATCTCGCCATGCCCGTTCCCTAACCGCAATCCGCGGCGTTATGCGACCGGGAATGATCGTCCCAGCCGGACCCCATGCACGTCCGATTAACCCCGTACGTGTAGTATCCCCTGATGAAGAAAGCGGTCCGGTCGACAGGTCAAACGGCGGTCATCGTCGCGCTCTACTTCGCCAGCGCGGTCATCGCGATCGGGACGACGCGGTTCGGCGGCGGAGTCGCCTGCGTATGGGTCGCGACCGCGGTGCTGGTCGCGGCGCTGACCACCAGCGCGCGCCGCAGCTGGCCGAGGCTGTGCGGCGGTTGCTTCGTCGCCAGCGTGGTCGTGACGGCCACGTCGGGCCTGGGACCCGTCGCCGCGCTGCCGCTAGGCGTCATCAACGTGGTCGAGGCATTGATCGGCGCGGAAATCCTCGGTCGGTTTCAGGGGCGGGACGACGCACGCGATCCGATCGGACGACTTGCCGTCCTCGTCTTCGGCACCGCGATCGTTGCGCCCGCGATCGCCGCCACCGGGGGGGCGGCGGTCGCCGCCTGGTTGGGGGCCGGGGGCTATGGGATGAACTGGACGCGCTGGTACGCCGGCCATGCGCTCGGCACGCTGACGTTCATGCCGATCATCGCCATGTTCCTGTCGGGCGACGCCCGGCGGGCGCTCGCCGCAGCGACGCGCGGGCAGGCGATCGAGAGCGCTGCGCTGCTCACGCTGGTGGCGCTGACCACGACCGCCGTTTTCCTGCAGACGACGATGCCATTGTCGTTCCTGCCGATACTGCCGGTCATCCTGGCGACATTCCGGCTAGGGCAACTGGGCGCTGCGATATCGGTCGTCGGGGTCGCGGTGATCGGCGGTACGCTGACCCTCCAGGGTCTTGGCCCCATCACGCTGATGGGCGCCGATGCGAGCGCGCACGTCCAGTTCTTTCAATTCTATCTGGCGGCAACGGTGATGACCGCGCTTCCGGTCTCGGCCGATCTGGCGCGGCGCGACTGGATCTACAACCGCTTGCGCGACAGCGAGGCGCGCTACCGGCTGCTAACCGACAATTCGACCGATATCGTCATGAGCCTGCATGTCGACGGCACGATCCGCTACGCGTCGCCGTCGATCACGCAGCTCGGCGGCTACGCGCCCGAACGCGTGGTCGGGCGCAACGCGATCGATCTGGTCCTCGATGCCGATCGGCCTGCCGTCGCCGCTGCGCACCGGGCGGCACTGGCCAGTGCCGATGCCACCCAGATCGTCGAGTTCCGCGGACAGATCGGCGATGGCACGGTGCGCTGGTTCGAGGCGCATTCGCGCAGCGTGCGCGATGCGAACGGGGCGGCGATCGGGCTGGTCAATACGGTCCGCGACGTGTCGCATCGCAAATCGCTGGAGGCCGAATTGAAGACCGCGGCGCTGACCGACCCGCTGACGGGCTTGGCCAACCGCCGCCGCTTCGACTTGCGGCTCGCCGACGTACAGCGTGGCGGCAGGGGCGGCTGCGTCGCGATCTTCGACCTCGATCATTTCAAGGAGGTCAACGATCTACACGGTCATCTGGGCGGTGACCGCGTGCTGCAGACCTTTGCGACGATTGCGCGCGGGTGTGTCCGTGACGACGATCTGGTCGCGCGGTTGGGCGGCGAGGAGTTCGGGATCCTCTTGCCCGGCGCGAGTATCGATCAGGCGCGCATCGTCTGCGATCGGCTCCGTACGATGGTCGCGGGCACGGTCATCGCGGTCGGCGATGGCCATGCGCGGATCACGGTGAGCGCAGGGATCGCGATGCTCGGCACCGATGCGGACGCGGGGCTGAAATCGGCCGACGCTGCGCTGTATCAGGCCAAACACGAAGGTCGGAACCGCCTGAGCCTGGCCGCGTGACAGTCCTGTTGCGGTAACCTGGCGTGGAAGGCCGCGCGCGACGGCAGGTGCGCGAACGCGACTGAGCCGCTAAGGGCTCCGCGCATGACCGCGTCCGACCTCCAATCCCTGTTGCTCACCATGCTCGTCCGCGACCAGGGTGGTGACCGGCGACGCTGGCGGCTCGTGCTGGGAGAGGTGAAGGTCTATAGCCTGTCGACCCATCCGCATTGCAACTGGTCGGTCACCCCGTCGGGTGCGTTCGCCGACATCGATGCGGTGGAGACGCTGGTCGATACGGTGCGCGCGCAGCACCCGATCGTCACGCCGCGCTGATCGACCGCTGACGGACCGGCTTGGCAAATCCCCCTCCGCGCGGCAGGGCGGGGCAAAAGGAGCGACATATGGCAAAGCAGTTCTGGGCGCAGCTGATCGAGCTGGACGAAGAGATCGAGGCCGCGAGCATTTCCGGCGCGACCGATCATGAGGAGGCCGCCGAATCGCTGGTCGCCGATTTCGTCGGGCAGATGGGCGGCGAGATCACCAAAGGCGCGGTCCGCGTCTGGGTCGAGGGCGGCGCCGAGAAGGTCTACGACTGGCAAGCCGACTTCACGATCCCGGACGATGCCGGCGACGACGAAGACGAAATCGAGGTCGAAGGCGAAATCGAACTGCGCGAGCGGCTCTGATCGGCATCGGATTGCGCTCGCATCGGCGCAGGCGGGTTGACCTAGGTGAGGAATGCAGGATCAGCATCGCGCATCCCGCTACGTCCTGGCGCAGCCTATCCGAGTATCCTCTTCGATGCGATTTCCCCGCCTGTTCGGCCTGCCCTCCAATGACATGGCGATCGACCTCGGCACCGTGAACACCGTGGTCTATCTGCGCGGGCAGGGGATCGTGCTCAACGAACCGTCGGTGGTCGCGATCGAGACGCGCGACGGAGTCGAGCGCGTCCGCGCGGTGGGCGCCGAGGCCAAGTTGATGATGGGCAAGACGCCCGAGGGCATCAAGACGATCCGGCCGATGCGCGACGGGGTGATCGCCGACCTCGACGTCGCCGAACAGATGATCAAGGTCTTCATCGAAAAGGCGCATGGCGGCCCCAGCCGGTTGCCGCGCCATCCCGAGATCGCGATCTGCATCCCGTCGGGCGCCACCCCCGTCGAGCGCCGCGCGATCCGCCAGGCGGCGACCAGCGCCGGCGCGCGCAAAGTGTATCTGATCGAGGAGCCGATGGCGGCGGCGATCGGGGCCGGCCTTCCCGTGACCGAACCGGTCGGCGCGATGGTCGTCGACATCGGCGGCGGTACCACCGAGGTCGCGATCCTGTCGCTGCGCGGGCTCGCCTACAGCACGTCCGCCCGCGTCGGCGGCGACAAGATGGACGACGCGATCGCGTCGGCGATCCGCCGCAAGTATAATCTGATGATCGGCGAGGCGACCGCGGAGCGGATCAAGCTGGAGATCGGCACCGCGAAGATGCCCGAGGATGGCGTTGGTCGGACGATGCGCGTCAAGGGCCGCGACCTGCGCGCCGGCGTGCCGACCGAGATCGAGATCAGCCAGGCCGACATCGCCGCGTCGCTCGCCGATCTGGTCGGGCAGATCGTCGAGACCGTGCTGAACGCACTCGAGATGACCGAACCCGAACTCGCCGCCGATATCTGCGACCAGGGCATCGTCATGACCGGCGGCGGCGCGTTGCTGTCGCGCATCGACGAAGTGCTATCGGCGGCGACCGGGTTGCCCGTGATCGTCGCCGAGAACGCGCTGACCTGCGTCGCGGTGGGCGCAGGCCGGGCGATGGAAGAGCCGATCTTCCAGGGTGTTATGGCCGAGATCTAGACGTTCGGCCCAGCCGCCGCCCAAATTATCGGACGCCCCGATTACCCTACAAACGCGCGCTCGATCACGAAGTCGCCGGGGTTGGCGTTCGATCCTTCGGTGAACCCGGTCGCCTCGAGGAGCTTGGCGAAATCGTGGATCATCGCGTTGCTGCCGCACAGCATGACGCGATCGGTGGCGGGGTCGAGTTTGGCCGGGCCCTTCAGCGGCTCGGCGAACACCGTGCCATTGTCGATCAGCGTGCCGATGCGGCCATGGTTGCGGAACGGCTCCTGCGTGACCGTCGGGATATAGACGAACTGCGCCTTGGCCTCGTCGGCGATCAGCGGATCGTCGGCGAGCAGCGATTCGAGCTCGTCATGATAGGCAAGGTCGCTGACGCGGCGGACGCTGTGCACCAGCACGATCTGGTCGAACCGCGCATAGACGTCGGGGTCGCGCAGCAGGCTGAGGAACGGCGCGAGGCCGGTGCCGGTGGCGAGCAGGAACAGCCGGCTGCCGGGCAGCAGCGCGTCGCACACCAGCGTGCCGGTCGGCTTCTTGCCCAGATACACCTGGTCGCCGGTCTGGATCTGCTGCAGCCGCGAGGTCAGCGGACCATCGGCGACCTTGATCGACAGGAATTCGAGCTCGTCGGCATAGGCGGGGCTGGCGATCGAATAGGCGCGCATGAGCGGCTTGGTGTCGCCGGGCAGGCCGATCATCACGAACTCGCCCGAGCGGAACCGCACCGACGCGGGCCGCTCGATCGCGAAGCTGAACAGATGCTCGTTCCAGTGCCGCACCCAGGTGACGGCCGCCGACATGAACGCGGCGTTTTCGGGGATCAGCACGGGCGGGCGGGTCTGCACGGTCATGAACGAGTGTTTCCGAAAAATGGTGACGGCCGGCGGCGTGCCGACAAGGATAGCGGGGCGCTATATCGACGCACGCGCGGGTGCGCACGACAAAATAACGCGCGGGCGCGATGGCTCAGCTTGTCGCATCGGGGTGGAGCAGCGCAATCCGCGAGAGGACGGTGTGACCCGCGGCCGCCCCTCGACAATCGAGCCGGGCGGTTCGACACTCCACGATCACGACAGAGAGTCCGCCCATGCCCCATTACGGCGATTACCAGAACCTCCTCTACGGCGCCGCGCTAAGCGGTGTGCTGCCGAAAGTCCCGGTCGACTTCGCGACTCTGGAGGCGCGCGCCTGCGCGGCGATGGCGCCGTCGGTCCGGACTTATGTCCAGGGCGGGTGCGGGGACGAACACACCCAGCGGCATAATGCCGATGCGTTCGCGCATTGGGGGCTGACGCCGCGGATGATGGTCGATTGCCGCGTGCGCGACCTGTCGATCGACCTGTTCGGGATGCGGCTGCCGAGCCCGGTGTTCATGGCGCCGATCGGGGTTACGGGGCTGTGCACGCCGGACGGGCATGGCGATCTGGCTGCGGCGCGCGCATCGGCGACGACGGGCGTGCCGCTGATGGCGTCAACGCTGTCGAACGACCCGCTCGAGGTGGTGGCGGAGGCGTGCGGCGACACGCCGGGCTTCTTCCAGCTCTACACGCCCAAGGACGAGAAACTGACTGAAAGCCTGGTCCACCGCGCCGAGGCGGCGGGGTACAAGGGCATCGTCGTGACTCTCGACACCTGGGTGACCGGCTGGCGCCCGCGCGACCTGAACACCGGCAATTTCCCGCAGCTGCGCGGGCATGTGCTGACGAACTATTTCAGCGATCCGGTGTTTCGCGGGCTGCTCGACCGGCCGCCCGCACAGGACGGGCCGGCGGCGGTGGGGACATGGGCGAGCCTGTTCGGCCGCGTGCTGACCTGGGACGACATGCCGTGGCTGCGCGGGCTGACCAATCTTCCGTTGATCCTGAAGGGGATCTGCCACCCCGACGATGCGCGCCGCGCGATCGATGCGGGGGCGGACGCGGTCTATTGTTCGAACCATGGCGGGCGGCAGGCGAATGGCGGGATCGCCGCGATCGACCTGTTGCCGGGCGTGGTCGCGGCGTCGGGGACCACGCCGGTGCTGTTCGATTCGGGCGTGCGGTCGGGCACCGACGTCGTCAAGGCGCTGGCGATGGGCGCGACCGCGGTCGGGATCGGCCGGCCCTATAGCTATGGGCTGGCGCTCGATGGCGAGGCGGGGGCGGCGCATGTGCTGCGGTGCATCCTGGCCGAGGCGGACCTGCTGATGGCGGTGAACGGCTATCCGACGATCGCCGCGGTGCACGCAGCGGGGGTGACGCGGCAGGGTTAGGGGAGCGCGGCGACGATCTCGGCGGCGATTGCCGCGGGCGGGCGCGACGCGCCGTCCTTGACCGTGGAGACCCGCAACCATGCGCCCAGCACTCGCGCATCTACCATCGCCGCATAGTTCGCGCGGACGCGGTCCTGCAGCCCGGTATCCGCCTCATACGCGTCGAACGCGTCGTCGGTGTAGGAGCGTTTGCGCTTCTTCAGGATCAGCCCGCGCGCGATATCCGCGGGTGTGTCGAGATAGACCGACAGGGCGGGCGCGGGGAGCGCGAACGCGCCAGTCTCCAACGCGGCGATCCACTCCATCATCGCCGCCGCTTCGTCGGCGGGCACCTGCGCCGCCTGATACGCCATGTTCGACGCGATATAGCGGTCGAACACGACGATTTCGTGCGCCGCCAGCGCATCCATCAGCACGTCGCGCGACTCCATCCGGTCGAGCGCATAGAGCGTCGCCGCCGCCCTGGGCGACACGGGGCGGGGGAGGGTGCCGGCCAGCATCGCGCCGAGCGCCCAGCCGCCGACCGTGTCGGTATAGCGCGGGAACGAGATGACGACCGCGCTGCGCCCGGCGGCCAGCAGCTGTTCGACGACGAGCGCAGAGGCGGTCGCCTTGCCGGCGCCGTCGGCGCCTTCGATCGCGAGGAGAAAGCCCATCAGGTCCTCAGTTTCTCATGGTGGCGAATCACCTCGTCGATGATGAAGCGCAGGAATTTTTCGGAGAATTCGGGGTCGAGCTGCGCGTCGGCGGCGAGCTGGCGGAGGCGCGCGATCTGGCGCTCCTCGCGACCGGGATCGGCGGGGGGCAGGCCGTGCGACGCCTTGTGACGGCCGACCGCCTGGGTCACCTTGAAACGCTCGGCGAGCATGTGGATCAGCGCCGCGTCGATATTGTCGATGCTCTGGCGGTATCCGCGCAGCAGGTCGTCGGTCATGCGAAGCCCCCTTGTCCGGTTCGCGCGCCTTTTGCGGGCGTCCGCCGCGCCCGGCAAGACTTGCTTTGCAAGGGCGATACGGCCACAGGCTCCGGGCAGATGAGCGCAACGATCCACCGCCTCGATTCCGCCCGGCCGAATCCCTCGCTGGACCCGATGGTCAAGCTGGTCGCCGGCGACATGAACCTGGTCAACGCGGTCATCCTCGGCCGCATGCAGTCCGATATTCCGCTGATCCCCGAACTTGCGGGTCATCTGATCGCGGGTGGCGGCAAGCGGATGCGGCCGATGCTGACGCTCGCGAGCGCGCGGCTGATCGGCTATACCGGATCGCGCCACCACCGCCTCGCCGCGGCGGTCGAATTCATCCACACCGCGACGCTACTGCATGACGACGTCGTCGACGGCAGCGACATGCGCCGCGGCAAGCGTGCGGCGAACCTGATCTGGGGGAACCCGGCGAGCGTGCTGGTCGGCGATTTCCTGTTCAGCCGCAGCTTCGAACTGATGGTCGAGGACGGCAGCCTCAAGGTGCTGAAGATCCTGTCGTCGACCAGCGCGACGATCGCGGAGGGCGAGGTCAACCAGCTGACCGCCGCGCGCCGAGTCGACCTGGCCGAAGAACGCTATCTCGATATCATCATCGCCAAGACCGCCGCGCTGTTCGCCGCCGCCTGCCGGATTTCCGCAGTCGTCGCCGAGCGTCCGGAAGCCGAGGAAGCCGCACTGGACGCGTACGGCCGCAATCTGGGCATCGCGTTCCAGCTGGTTGACGACGCAATCGACTATGTCTCGGACGCGGGCACGATGGGCAAGGATGCCGGCGACGATTTCCGCGAGGGCAAGATGACGCTGCCCGTCATCCTCGCCTATGCGCGCGGCGACGCCGAAGACCGCAAATTCTGGAAGGACGCGGTCGAGGGTCGGCGCGACAGCGACGCCGACCTGGCGCATGCGACCGACCTGATCCGATCGACCCGCGCGGTCGACGATACGCTTGCGCGCGCACGGCATTACGGCCAGCGCGCGATCGATGCGATCGGGGGCTTCGCGAACGGCGCCGCCAAGGATGCGATGATCGAAGCCGTCGAGTTCGCGGTCGCACGCGCCTATTAAAACGGCGACCGGGTCGCCCCGATCGCCGCTTTCGTATTGCTGTAACCCCGGGCGCTAGCCCGGGATGACGTCAGATCAGCGGCACTTCACATTGCCGCGATCGACCGAGCGGCCGAGCAGCGCGCCGCCGCCTGCACCCACCAGCGTGCCGAGCGTACCGCCGCCGATCAGGTTGCCGAGCACGCCGCCACCGAGTGCGCCGATCACTAGGCCCGTCGAGCCGTCGCTGCGCTTGCAATAGGCCCGGCCGTCACGGCCGCGATAGATGCGGTCGTTGCGGCTGAGACGACGCTCACGATAATTGCCCTGGCGATAGCTCGACGCCGGGTTCCAGTCGCGATTGTTGCTGTCGCCCTGCCAGCGGTTATCGCCGCCGCGGTTGCGATCACGATCACGATCACGGTTGTCGTAGCGCTGCGCGGTCGCTTCGACGGGGATCATGGCGGGCGCCACGACGGCCACCGACATCAGGGCTGCGATGATCTGCTTCTTCATAGGTGTTACTCCCGAAAACATGTCAGGGTAACGGATACCCGCCGGTAAAGTTCAAACGACGTCCGGCCCCGCCATCGCGCAGTCCTGACCGGTTTCGACCTGCAGCGTCGCATGGCCGATCCCGAACCGCGTGTGCAGCATCGTGCGCGCGTCGGACAGGAACGAGTCGCCCGGTTGGCCGGCGGGCATCACCAGATGCGCGGTCAGTACCGGTTCGGTCGTGCTCATCGGCCAGATGTGCAGATCGTGGATGCGGACGACTCCGGGCAGACCACAGAGCGCGGTCTCGACCTGATCGAACTCGATCCCGCGCGGTACCGCGGACAGCGACATCTCGACGGTCTCACGCAGCAGGCCCCAGGTCTGCCAGAAGATCAGCACCGCGATGACGATGCTGACCGCGGGGTCGATCCAGGTGATGCCGGTGCGCCAGATGATCAGCCCGGCGATCACCACGCCCGCCGACACCGCCGCGTCCGCCGCCATATGCAGATAGGCGCCGCGGATGTTGACGTCGCCCTTCCGCCCGCGCGCGAACAGCAAGGCGGTCGACACGTTCACGGCGATGCCGATCGCCGCAACCATCGACACCGTCAGCCCGGCGACGGGGGCAGGATCGGCGAACCGCTGCGACGCTTCCAGTACGATCGCGCCGAGCGCTACCAACAGCAGCAGTGCGTTGGTCAGCGCGGCGAGGATCGTCGAGCCCTTCAGCCCGTAGGTGAAGCGCTTGGTCGGCGCGCTGCGCGCCAGCGTCGCGCCGCCCCAGGCGACCGCGAGGCCGAGCACGTCGGACAGATTGTGCCCCGCATCGGCGACCAGCGCGACGGAATCGATGCGCAGGCCGACCACCGCCTCGATGACGACGAACGCGATGTTGAGCGCGATGCCGATCGCGAAGGCGCGGTCGAACGAGGCCGGGGCGTGGCTGTGGCCGTGGCCGGCGTGGGAATGGCCCGCGTGGGAATGCCCGTGGCCGTGGTCATGGCCGTGATGATGTCCGCTCAAGGTCGATGCTCCGATGATCGGGGTCCGCCTAGCATCGCCGGGCCGTGAGATACTAGGACGCGGGCCGGCGATATCGCTCGGCTTGCTCCCCTCCCTGGAAGGGAGGGGCTGGGGGTGGGTGGGTTGGTAAGGTGACGGTGCGGGCGCCCCAGGCCAACCCACCCCGACCCCTCCCTTCCAAGGAGGGGAGAGCGTCCATTCTTGTCGCGTCAGGTTCAAGTTTCGCCCGCCAGCCCCTTCAACCGGTACAGCGCCTCCAGCGCCTCGCGCGGGCTCATCGCGTCGACGTCCAGCGCCGCCAGATCGTCGCGCAGCGTATCGCGCGCCTCGACCTCGACCTGTGCGGCGGCGGCGAACAGCGGCAGGTCGTCGAGCCCCGCGGCCAGCCCGCCGGTCTTGGCGCGGCCCGCCTCGAGCTTCGCCAACACCGATTTCGCGCGCGCGACCGTCGCCGGCGGCATCCCCGCGAGCCGCGCGACGGCCAGACCGTAGCTGCGATCCGCCGGCCCGTCGGCGAGTTCGTGGAGGAGCACAAGCTCGCCCTTCCATTCGCGCGCGCGGACATGGTGCAGCGACAGCGCGTCGCAGCGTTCCGCCAGTCGCGTCAGCTCATGGTAATGCGTCGCGAACAGGCAGCGGCAGCGATTGTCCTCGTGGATCGCCTCGACCACCGCCCAGGCGATCGCGAGCCCGTCATAGGTCGAGGTGCCGCGCCCGACTTCGTCGAGGATCACGAAGCTCCGCGGCGTCGCCTGTGCGAGGATCGCTGCGGTCTCGACCATCTCGACCATGAAGGTCGAGCGGCCGCGCGCGAGATTGTCCGACGCGCCGACGCGGCTGAACAGGCGGTCGACGAGGCCGAGCGTCGCCTTGGTCGCGGGCACGTACGACCCGGCCTGCGCCAGCACCGCGATCAGCGCGTTCTGGCGCAGGAAGGTCGATTTGCCGCCCATGTTCGGCCCGGTGACGAGCCATAGCCGCGACGATTCGGACAGATTGCAGTCGTTGGCGACGAACCGGTCGCCCGATTTCGCGACCGCTGCCTCGACCACCGGATGCCGACCGCCCTCGATCTCGAAACACGCGTGGTCGACCAGCGCCGGCCGCGCCCATGCACCTTCGGCCGCGCGTTCGGCGAGTCCGGCGGCGACATCCAGCCGAGCGAGCGCGTCGGCGGTCGCCGCGATCGCCTCGCGGTCCGCCAGCGTGGCGGCCGTCAGTTCCTCGAGATGCGCCGCCTCGGCCGCCAACGCGTGCGCACCCGACTGGCTGACCCGCGCCGCGACCTCGTGGAGCGCCGGGGTGTTGAAGCGCACTACGCCCGCCAGCGTCTGGCGGTGCGTGAAGCCGCTGTCGGCGGCCATCAGCGCGTCGGCCGCCTTGGCCGGCACCTCGACGTGATAGCCGAGCACGCCATTGTGGCGGATCTTCAGCGCGGTGATGCCGGTCTGGGTGCGGAATCCGGCTTCAAGCGCGGCGATCGCACGGCGACCACCAGCGCCTGCATCGCGCAGATCGTCGAGCGCGGCGTCATAACCGGCCGCAATGTAGCCGCCGTCGGATGCCTCGATCGGCGGCGAGGGGACCAGCGCGCGTTTGAGCAGATCGATCAGGCTGCCATGGCCGCGCAGTCGCGGCGCGAGGCTCGCCAGCAGCACCGGCGGTTGGGCGGTCTCGTCCAGTCGCTCGCCGAGATGCCAGGCGCCATCGAGCCCGTCGCGCAATTGCCCCAGGTCGCGTGGGCCACCACGGCCCGCCGCGAGCCGCCCCAGCGCGCGGCCGATATCGGGCAACGCGCGCAGCGTGCCGCGCAACCGCTCGCGCGCGGCCTGATCGTCGTGGAACAGCCGGACGAGGTCGAGCCGCGCCTCGACCTGCGCGCGGTCCATCAACGGCGCGCCCAGATCCGCCGCGAGCAGTCGCGCGCCCGCGCCGGTCACCGTCCGGTCGACCGCATCCAGCAAGCTGCCTTTGCGCACACCGCCAGCGGCGCAGGTCAGTTCCAGGCTTTCGCGTGTCGCCGCGTCGATCGCCATCGCTTCCGCCGCGCGCGCGATCCGCGGCGGGCGCAGGAAGGGCATCGCGCCCTTGGCATTATGCTCCAGATACGCGACCAGCCCGCCGGCCGCGGCGAGGCCCGCGCGCCCGAACTGACCGAAGCCGTCCAACGTCGCGACGCCGTAGATCCGTTTCAGCCGAGTCTCGCCCGCATGGCTGTCGAAATCACCGCGTGGCCGGAGCGTCGTCGCGGCCTCGGTAAAGGCGCTGGTTTCCGCCGCGACCACTTCGGCCGCGCCCAGGCGGGCGAGTTCGGCGCCGACCGCGTCGGCGGCAACCTCGACGATCTCGAACCGGCCGGTCGACACGTCGGCGGCCGCGATCGCCACGCCGCCGGCCGCCTCCCCGATCGCCACGCACCAATTGTCGCTGCGCGAATCGAGCAACGCTTCCTCGGTCAGCGTACCCGCGGTGACGACGCGGACGATCGCGCGCGCGACCAGCGTCTTGCCGCCGCGCGCCTTGGCGTCGGCGGGACTTTCGACCTGTTCGGCGATCGCGACGCGGTGTCCGGCCTTGATCAGCCGCTGCAGATAGGCGGTGGCGGCGTGGACCGGTACGCCGCACATCGGGATCGGCTTGCCGTCATGCTCGCCGCGCGCGGTGAGCGCGATGTCGAGGCAGGCGGCGGCGGCGCGTGCATCGTCGAAGAACAATTCGAAGAAATCACCCATCCGATAGAACAGCAGGCAATCATCGGCTTCCGCCTTCAGGCCGAGATATTGCGCCATCATCGGCGTCGGAGCGGGGGTCGTCATGCCCGCCCGGTTAGCGAAACTTTGGGCCTGCGTCATGCCCGCCCGGATTTGATCCTCCCCCCGCGGCAGGATAGGAATGACAGCCATGTCATGTCCGGGGTGACGAAGCGCGAAGGCTTCCGTAAAGGCAGGGGCAATCCGATCCGCCCAGACATTGCCGAGGTTCCCCGCATGGCCGACGAAAACACGCTCCAGTTCTCCGAACGCGAAGCGCTGCTGTTCCATTCGGAAGGCCGGCCGGGCAAGATCGAGATCATCGCGTCGAAACCGATGGCGACGCAGCGCGACCTGGCGCTGGCCTATTCTCCGGGCGTCGCGATTCCGGTGAAGGCGATCTACGACGATCCCGCCACCGCCTATGATTACACCGCCAAGGGCAACCTCGTCGCGGTGATCTCCAACGGCACCGCGATCCTCGGCATGGGCAATCTAGGCGCGCTCGCGTCGAAGCCGGTGATGGAGGGCAAGGCGGTGCTGTTCAAGCGCTTCGCCGACGTCGATTCGATCGATATCGAGCTGAAGACCGAGGACGTCACCCGCTTCATCGACGCGGTCGAGCTGATGGAGCCGACCTTCGGCGGGATCAACCTCGAGGACATCAAGGCGCCCGAGTGCTTCATCATCGAGCAGACTCTCCGGGAACGCATGAACATCCCGGTGTTCCATGACGACCAGCACGGCACCGCGATCATCGTCGCGGCGGGGCTCATCAACGCCTGCCTGCTGACCGGGCGGAAACTCGGCGACATCAAGATGGTCGTCAACGGCGCGGGCGCCGCGGCGATCGCGTGCACCGAGCTGATCAAGGCGATGGGCGTGCGGCCCGACAACGTCGTGATGTGCGACAAGACCGGCGTGATCTACCAGGGCCGCGACGACGTGAACCAGTGGCAGTCGGCGCATGCGACGACCAGCGCCGCCCGTACGCTGACCGAGGCGCTGGAGGGCGCGGACGTGTTCCTCGGTCTCTCCGCCGCGGGCGCGCTGAAGCCCGAGATGGTCAAGGACATGGCCAAGGCGCCGATCATCTTCGCGATGGCCAACCCCGAGCCGGAAATCCGCCCCGAACTGGCGATGGCCGCGCGGCCCGATGCGATCGTCGCGACCGGGCGGTCGGACTATCCGAACCAGGTCAACAACGTGCTGTGCTTCCCGTTCATCTTCCGCGGTGCGCTCGACGTCCGCGCGACGGGGATCAACGACCAGATGAAGATCGCTGCCGCCAACGCGATCGCCGAACTCGCCCGCCAGCGCGTGCCCGAGGAGGTCGCGCTCGCTTATGGCGTCAGCCACAGCTTCGGCCCTGCGTACATCATCCCGGCGCCGTTCGATCCGCGGCTGATGGAGGTCGTGTCCAGCGCGGTCGCCAAGGCGGCGATGGATTCGGGCGTCGCGACCAAGCCGATCCTCGACATGGAGGCGTATCGCCAGTCGCTGCGTGCCCGCCTCAACCCGACCACCTCGGTGCTGTCGATGGCCTATGAGGGCGCGCGCGCGCATCCCAAGCGGGTGATCTTCGCCGAGGGCGAGGAGGAGGTCGTGCTGCGCGCGGCGATCCAATTCCGCGAGGGCGGTTACGGCACGCCGGTGCTGGTCGGTCGCGACGACGTGCCGGATCGCCTGCGTGCGCTGGGCGTCACGGACCCTGAGAGCTTCGAACTGCACAACAGCCGTCGCTCGCCGCTGGTCCCCAAGATGGTCGACCTGCTCTACGCGCGGCTCCAGCGCCGCGGCTATCTGCGCCGCGATTGCGAGCGGATGGTGAACCAGGACCGCAACATCTTCGGCGCGCTGCTGCTGCAGCTCGGCGAGGGCGACGCGATGATCACCGGCATCACGCGCACATACGGCGAGACGATGCGCCAGGTGTACCGCGTGATCGATCCCGCAGCGGGCAAGACGCCGTTCGGCATCCACCTGGTCGTCGGGCAGAGCCACACCGTCTTCATCGCCGACACCGCGATCAACGAGCGGCCGACCGCCGAACAGCTCGCCGATTTCGCCGAACAGACCGCCGCGGTCGCGCGCCGCATGGGCCACGAGCCGCGCGTCGCGTTCCTGAGCTATTCGAACTTCGGCAACCCGCGCGGTGAATGGGTGGACAACATCCGCGACGCGGTCGGCGTGCTCGACGGCCGCCAGGTCGGGTTCGAATATGAGGGCGAGATGGCGCCCGACGTCGCGCTGAACCCGAAGCAGCTGGCGAACTATCCGTTCGCGCGGCTGTCGGGTCCGGCCAACGTGCTGATCATGCCGGGGCTGCAGTCCGCGCACATTTCGGCGAAGCTGCTGCGCGAGCTGGGTGGCGATTCGGTGATCGGGCCGATGCTGATCGGCATGGAGAAGCCGGTGCAGGTGGCACCGATGACGTCGACGGCCGGGGAATTGGTGACGCTGGCGGTGCTCGCGGCGGGGGGTATCGCGCGGTAATCTGGGCTTGCGCCTGGGCGATAGGTGGACCCTGAAACGAGTTCAGGGTGACGAAGGAAGGCCTCCGTCATGCTGAACTTGTTTCAGCATCCACGGTACGGCAGACTTGCCGGATGCCGCGGACTCGCCAACCTTGCGTCTATATTCTCGCCAGCGGCGTACGCGGGACGCTGTACATCGGCGTGACCTCGGATCTCGGCGCGCGGCTGTACCAGCATCGGCACGGCGTCACCGGCGGTTTGTCGGCCAGTACGGGGTCTACCGGCTCGTGCGGTACGAGATGTTCGACGACATGGACGCGGCGATACGGCGCGAGAAGCAGTTGAAGAGGTGGCATCGCGACTGGAAGATCAACCTGATCGAGTCGCAGAACCCGGAATGGGCCGATCTGGCGCCAGGGCTCGGCCTCGCCGAGCCGCTGACGCCAAGGGGTTAGGTGGACCCTGAAACGAGTTCAGGGTGACGATGATTATCCTGTCATGCTGAACTCGTTTCAGCATCCATCTATCCGCCGGGGATCACGCGTCGATCGACGTCCCCAGGCTTGCGTGCACCAGCCCGCCATCCACCGTGATCGTCTCCCCCACCACATAATCCCCCGCCCGACTTGCGAGGTAGATCGCGGCGCCGGCCATGTCCTCGTCGACGCCGACGCGCTTGGCCGGAATGCCCTGCGCCACTGCGTCGCCGTGGTCGCGTGCGGCCTTGTTCATGTCGCTGGCGAACGCGCCGGGGGCGATCGAGGTGACGTTGATGCCGTCGCGCACCAGCCGCGCCGCCATCCGCTTGGTCAGATAGATCAGCGCCGATTTCGACGCGTGATAGCTGTACGTTTCCCACGCATTGAGCCGCTGGCCGTCGATCGAGGTGATGTTGATCACCTTGGCGGGGCGCGCGTGGGAGCCCGACGCCTTCAGCGCGGCGTACAGCGCCTGGGTCAGGAAGAAGGGCGACTTGACGTTCAGGTCCATCACCTTGTCCCAGCCCGCTTCCGAAAACTCCTCGAACGGCACGCCCCAGGCGGCACCGGCATTGTTGACCAGGATGTCGAGCTTGCCCTCGACCGCGGCGAACTGTTCGGCGAGCGCCTTGCACCCGGCGACGGTCGATACGTCTTGCGGCAGCGCGAAGCAGTTCGGCCCCAGCTCTGCCGCCGCCGCTTCGCACATATCGGCCTTGCGCGACGAGATATAGACCTTCGCCCCCTGCGCGATGAAACCGGCGGCGATCATCTTGCCGATCCCGCGGCTGCCGCCGGTGATCAGCGCGACGCGGCCGTCGAGCCGGAACAGGGTCGTGGTATCCATCGGGCATCCTCCATTTTTATGCCCGCTTGCTATCCTTGGTCCGCGGCGCTGGCAAATCCGCCGCGTCGATCGCCGGTTCAGGGGGTTCGTCGGCGCCGTAACACGCTTCATCGGATATGGTTCCGCGGCGACTTTCAATTAATTTCGGCCCCGTCTAGCCAGACTGCGACGAGTGGGTTTCGACCAGGGGCTTCCGATGAATTTGAAGGCATTAGCAGCGCGTTTTGCGCTGGTGGTAACGTGCGGCCTGATGACGGCGACCCCAGCGGCCGCGCAGTTCTGGCAGTGCGTCACCTTCGCACGGTCGGTCTCGGGCATCGAGATCCGCGGCAATGCGAACACCTGGTGGGGCCAGGCCGAGGGTCGCTACGAGCGCGGCCACACCCCGAAGGCTGGTTCGGTCCTCGCCTTCTCGCCGACGTCGCGGATGCGCGTCGGCCATGTCGCGATGGTCAGCCGCGTCGTCGGCGACCGCGAAGTGCTGCTGACCCACGCCAACTGGTCACGCCCCGGCGGCATCGAGACCAACGTCCGCGCGGTCGACGTCTCAGCTGCCGGCGACTGGAGCATGGTCAAGGTGTGGTACGGCCCGCAGGGTGGCCTCGGTACCTCGGCCTATCCGACCAAGGGCTTCATCTATTCGGGTCACGCACCCAAGTCCGACACCCCCAAGACCGACCTGTTCGACGCGCCGACCCAACCGTCCTACCAGATGGCGGCCCTCCAGCATGGCCCAACCGATCCGCGCGGCATCTTCACGTTGGTGAACGACACCAAGTAAATCCCGACGTCATGCCGGCGATCCCGGCATCACATTGCAGACGGCGGCTCGGGGCCTGGATCGCGCATCAAGCTCCGGACAACGGTATCGGTACGGCGATCACGCCGCCTTGAACGTCAGCGCCACGCCGTTCATGCAGTAGCGCTTGCCCGTCGGCTTCGGGCCGTCATCGAACACATGGCCCAGATGCCCGCCGCAGCGCCGGCAATGCACTTCGGTCCGCGCCATCCCCATCGTCGAATCGACCCGCGTCCGTACCGCGTTCGGCAACGGCGCCCAGAAGCTCGGCCAACCGGTCCCGCTCTCGAACTTGGTCTTCGACGAGAAGGCCGGCAGCGCGCATCCACCACAGGCGAAGATCCCCGCGCGATGTTCGCCGTTGAGCGGGCTCGAATAAGGGACTTCGGTCCCTTCCTTGCGCAGCACGGCATAGGCCGCCGGTTTCAGCCGCGCGCGCCACTGCGCATCGGTATAGGTCACCGCGAAGCGTTCGGCCGCCTGCGCGCGCTCCGAACTACAGCCCCATAGCGCCGCGCCGGCGATGGTAGTCCCGGCGAGGGTCAGGAATGTGCGGCGGTCTGCATGTGTCATGGTCATGATGTAGGAACGACCGGCCGCGACGCCAGGATGCGCGCTTCGATCGTCCCGGACGCGGGCGTCGTCAGTACCGGCTGATCTCGACGGGCAGCGTCTTGTAGCCGTGGACGAAGCACGCCGCGATCCGGGTCGGCTCGGCGAGCACGTTCACGCGCATCCGACGCGCGGCCATTTCCTCGAGCAGGATGCCGATCTGCAGTTCGGCAAGCCTGGCGCCGACGCAGCGGTGGATGCCATGGCCGAACGCCAAGTGCCGCCGCGCGTTCGGCCGGTCGACGCGGATCGTATCGGCATCGTCGCCGAACACCGTCTCGTCGCGGTTGGCGGACAGATACCAGAGCGCGAGCTTGTCGCCGGCCTTGATCGGCTGCCCCATCAACATGGTGTCGCGCGTCGCGGTGCGCCGCATGTGCGCGAGCGGCGTCTGCCAGCGAAAGATCTCGCTCGCCGCGTTGGGGATCAGGCTCGGATCCGCCTCGAGCCGCGCGCGGGCATCCGGAAACCGGTCGAGTCCATAGGCGAGCGCGGTCATCGAATTGCGCGTGGTGTCGTTGCCGCCGACGATCAGCAGGATCAGGTTCCCGATGAACTCGTACGTGTCCATATGCGCCATCGCGTCCGAATGGATCATCATCGATATCAGGTCGGGCGTCGGCTCTTGGCCCAGCTTCGCGTTCCACAGCTGTTGGAAATAGGCGCCGCATTCGAACATATGGGCCAGCCGTTCCTTGCGCGTCGTCTCGTTCTTCACCGCCTCGATATCGCCGGCCCAGTCGGACCAGAAGGTAAGTTTTCGGCGGTCTTCCCAGGGAAAATCGAACAGCGTCGCCAGCATCTGCGTGGTCAGTTCGATCGACACCGTGTCGACCCAGTCGAACCGCGTGTTCCACGGCAGGCTGTCGAGGATCGCGGCGGTGCGGCGGCGGATGTCCTCGGTCATTCGTGCCATCTCGCTCGGCGTGAAAGCCGGAGCGACGGTACGCCGCTGCGCGGTGTGGACCGGGCGGTCGCGCGCGATGAACATCGGCATCCTGATGCCGCCGTCGTTGATGATCTCGGCGAGCGTGATGCCGCCGGCTTCCGACGAATAGAGATCGGGCAGCGACTCGACCTCGACGATGCCGCGGTACGTCGAGACCGACCAATAGGGCCCGTAATCGGACTGCGGGACGAAATGCACCGGCGCCTCGGCGCGCAGCCGGCGGAACGGCGCCTGCCAGATATCGTCGCGGTACAAGCTGCCCCGGCTCACGTCGAGCGGGTCGGGGTCCGGATACCGCGCCAGCGTCGCCATCGACTCTCTCCTGCGTTTTGCCTGCAGAAGAAGCCCGGGCGGTTTCTAAGTCAACTCGCCCGGGCGCGCTTCCAGAAGGGCTTGGCGCTGCCGGATTGCAGCACGCCGCGGCGGAACAGCCGCGCGCCGACGCTGATGAAGATCGTCACCCACAGCGCCTGCCAGGCGAGCGCTGCCACATGCGGCCACAGATCCGGCGAATTCGCGGCATGCCCGGCCATGGCGAAGGGCGACGAGAGCGGGAACACCTCGGCGAAGGTCGCGACCCAGCTGCCCGGGCGTGCGGCGGCGGCGGAGGACAGCGCGAACATCGCGACCTGCAGGATCGTGATCGGCAGCGACAGCATCTGGATCTCGCGCATCGTCGAGGCTTGCGCGCCGACGCCCAGGAACACCGCACCGAGCAGCAGATACGCCATCGTGAAATAGCCGGCGAACAGGAGTGCGAACATCGGCGTGCCGACCGCGGGCACCAGATCGCCGAAGCCGGCGGCCATCGCGGGCGGCAGGAACGATCCGATCTGCCCGACCACCGTGCCCCAGAACGCGACGAACAGCACGGCGACGCCGAACATGCCGAGCAGCTTGCCCAGGAACACCGATTCGAGCGGCACCGCGGCGGCCAGCACCTCGATCACCTTGCTGTTGCGCTCCTCCGCCATCGTACCGACGACCTGCCCCGACAGGAACAGCGTGAGGAAGAAGATGCCGAACACCGCGAAGAAGGCGGATTGGTGCTGCCCGCCGATCGAGCTGCCCTGGCGCTTGATCGCGGTTTTGGTGACCACGACGGCGGGCAGGGTGCCGCCGAGCCGTTGCGCGGCGAGCGTCGTGCCGCTGAGTAACGCCAGATAATCCGCCGCGCGACGGCCGCGCGTGGCGTACAGGATTTGCGGGCGGTCGAGCGGGCCATAGAGCACGGCAGATGCGTCGATGTCCTTGCGCGCGAACGCGGCGCGCGCCTGGGCCGCAACGTCGGCCGCAGGGGCGATGGTCATCAGCGTCGGTGGCGCTTCGTCGGGGCGGAAGACCGCGCGTAGGCGCTTGTCGGCGGCGGCGGTCGGGCCGGCGAGCGGGGCGGGCACGATCGCGACGATCCGCGCCTTGTCCTGCGCGCCGTCGGCGACGTTGGCGGCGCCCATCCCGCCGATTGCGCCGAACGATCCCATGATCACCGGCGCGAACAGGAACAGCAGGAAGATCGGCGTGAAGACGGTGGCGATGAAGTCGCGCCGCGCGATCGTCAGCGTCTGGCGCAGCGTGCGGCGGAACCGGCTCTGCGGCGCGCTCATACCCGTGCCTCCTGCTCGCCGACGATGCGGACGAAGGCCTCGTGCAAACCGGGGCGTTCGATCGACAGCCCGGATATGCCGTAGCCCGCCTCGATCAGGCGGCTCAGCAGCCGTTCGATGCCCTCGCGCGGCAGCTCGAACCGCCAGCTGTCGCCATCGGGTTGCGCATCGGCGGGCAGAACGCCGGCGATCGCCGGGTCGGGGCGGTGCGGGGTGTAGTGGACGCGTTGCGGCAGGATTCCGCGCGCGTCGGCGACGGTGCCCTCGAACCGGCGCTTGCCGCCGGCGATGATCGCCAGGCGATCGCACAGCCGCTCGGCATGGCTCATGATATGCGTCGAGAACAGGATCGTCGCGCCGCGATCGCGCTCGGCGAGGATCAAGGCTTCGAGCTGTTCCTGGTTGACCGGGTCGAGCCCGGAAAAGGGTTCGTCGAGCACGAGCAGGTCGGGCTGATGCACCACCGACCCCAACAGCTGGACGAGCTGCGCCATGCCCTTCGACAATTTGCGGATCTTCTCGTCAACCGCGTGGCCGAGCCCTGCCTTCTCCATCAGCGCGGTGGCGCGCGTGCGCCCCGTCTTCCAGTCGAGCCCGCGCAATGCGCCCATGAACGCGATCGCTTCGCGCGCCTTCATGCCGGGATAGAGTCCGCGTTCCTCGGGGAGATAGCCGACGCGGTCGCTGGCGTCGCGCGGGGCGTCGTAGCCGAACAGCGTGCGGCTGCCCTCGTCGGGCTCGATGATCCCCAGCAGCATGCGCAGGCTGGTGGTCTTGCCCGCGCCGTTGGGGCCGAGCACGCCGTAGATTGACCCCGTCGGGACCCGGATGTCGATGCCGTCGACGACGCGGCGATCGCCGAAACGCTTGACCAGACCATCGGCGGTGACCGCCCATTCATCACGCACGAACTTTCCCCCCGATGGAGCCTCGTGGTAGCGGGTCGGCGTGGCACAAGACAAGACGCAACCGGATACGCTCGAAGACCGCATCCGTGCGAAGGCCGCCGAACTCGGCTTTGCCGCGGTCGGCATCGCGCGCGCCGATGCGGCGCCGTTGGCGGGCGAACGGTTGCACCAGTGGCTCGCCGACGGCCGCCACGGCGACATGATCTGGATGGAGGAACGCAAGCACCACCGCGAAAGCCCCGCCGGTCTGTGGCCCGAGGTGCGCAGCGTCATCGCGCTGGGCCTGAGCTATGCGCCGAAGGACGATCCGCTACGGCTGGCGGGCGAGGGCGGGGTCGGGCGAATCTCGATCTATGCGCAAGGCGGCGACTATCACGACGTGATGAAGCGCGCGCTGAAGGCACTCGGGCGCTGGCTGGCACACGAGGCGGGGTGCGATCTAAAGGTGTTCGTCGACACCGCGCCGGTGATGGAGAAGCCGCTGGCGGAGGCCGCTGGGCTCGGCTGGCAGGGCAAGCATACCAACCTTGTCAGCCGGAGCGAGGGCAGCTGGCTGTTCCTCGGCGCGATCTACACGACGCTGGCGCTGGAACCGGATATGCCCGGCCCCGACAGCTGCGGCAGCTGCGACGCATGCCAGCGCGCCTGCCCCACGGACGCGTTTCCGGCGCCGTACCAGCTCGATGCGCGGCGTTGCATCTCGTATCTGACGATCGAGCATGCCGGGCCGATTCCGCACGAATTCCGCAACGGCATCGGCAACCGCATCTATGGCTGCGACGATTGTCTGGCGGTGTGCCCGTGGAACAAGTTCGCCGCCGCGGCGCACGCGAACCTCGCCTTCGCGCCGCGCGCCGAACTCGTCGCGCCCGAGCTCGCCGACCTGCTCGCGCTCGACGATGCCGGCTTTCGTCAGGTCTTTGCCGGCTCGCCGATCAAGCGCGTCGGCCGCAGCCGGATGGTGCGCAACGCGCTGATCGCGGCGGGCAACAGCGGCGATGCGGGGCTGGTGCGCGCGGTCGCGGGGCTGCTCGATGATGCGAGTCCGATCGTGCGCGGTGCGGCGATATGGGCGTTGGCCCGGCTCGATCCGCATCGGCATCAGGCTGAGCGAGCGGTGCGGCGCGCGGACGAACAGGATCCCACCGTCCTTGCCGAATGGCTCGGCTGACCGGGGCAGCGCCTTTGGTCCCGGGTTGCCTCGTACGCACGGCGATGCGATAGTCCCTCACGGGTGCTCGCCGTCTTCGACAGCGCGGGCAGGCATGTGCGTTGGTCGGGCCGCCAGCGATGATCGCCTGATCCGGAGTCTATCGATGTCCACCCATGCCCGCGCTCGGCCCAGCGCGATCCGTCGCTTTCTTGCCGCCCAATCGTCCGCCGGTCTTGTCCTGATGGGCGCGGCGCTGGTTGCCTTGGTGATCGCCAATTCGCCGTTGTCCGCGCCATACCAGAGGCTGCTCGAGGCGCATCTGGGACCGCTGTCGCTCGGCCACTGGATCAACGACGGCCTGATGGCGCTGTTCTTCCTGCTCGTCGGGCTCGAGATCAAGCGCGAGATGGTCGACGGCCAGCTGTCGACCTGGCCGCGCCGGATCCTGCCGGGCGTCGCCGCGGCCGGCGGCATGATCGTCCCCGCGCTCCTGTATCTCGCGTTCAACCGCGGCCCGACCGCGGCCGGCTGGGCGATCCCTGCGGCGACCGATATCGCGTTTGCGCTGGGCGTCATCGCGCTTCTCGGTAATCGCGTTCCCGCCTCGCTACGCGTTTTCCTCGCCGCGCTGGCGATCATTGATGATCTGGGTGCCGTAATCATCATCGCCCTCTTCTACACCGCGCATCTTTCGGTGCCGGATCTGGCCGGCGCGGGGGTCGCGGTCGCGGTTCTGGTCGCGCTCAACCGCTTCGGCGTGACCAGATTGACGCCCTTTCTGCTCGTCGGCGTGGTGCTGTGGGTGTTCGTGCTGCGGTCGGGGATCCACGCCACGCTGGCCGGTGTCATGCTCGCGCTGACGATCCCGATGGATCGGACCCCGGCGCAGTCCGATGCAAGTTGCCCGAGCCCGCTTCACCGGCTTGAGCACGCGCTGCACATCCCGGTCGGGTTCCTGATCGTTCCGATCTTCGGGCTGGCGAACGCGGCGGTGCCGGTGTTGGGCCTGCCCGCCAGCGCGTTCGTCGCGCCGGTGACGTTGGGGGTCGGCATCGGGTTGCTGGTCGGGAAGGTGATCGGGGTCTTCGGATTCGCGACGCTCGCCGTCCGGCTCGGGCTGGCGGACATGCCCGCGCATGCCGGACGGCTTCAGATGCTCGGCGTGGCCATGCTCTGCGGGATCGGCTTCACCATGAGCATCTTCATCACGCTGCTGGCGTTCCCCGGCAATCTGCTGCTGCAGTCGGAGGCGAAGATCGGCGTGCTGGCCGGATCGTTCGTGTCCGGCCTGCTGGGGTATGTCGTGTTGCGCTTGGCGCGGCGGGACGAGGCTCAGACGGTCTGACGTTCAGCGCCCGCCGTCGCGCCGGGTGAGTGCGGCAACGCAACTCGCGCGATCGATCGTGCTGCCGTCGGGCTCGCGCGCGTCGATATAGGTGACCTTGGGCGCGTCCGACCCCTTGGGGTAGAGATAGGCATCGAGCACGCAGATGCCGCTTTCGAACTGGAGTTTGCGTGCGCCGCCTTCGCGGACGTCGGCATCGGGCTGGCCGAACAGGCGGATAAGCCCCGCGGCGTCCTGCCCCAGCACGCGTTCCAGCCCGACGCTGGTATAGGGGATCGCTGCGGGCCCCAGCGCGGGCTTTGCCGCGGGGACGGCACAGCCGGCAAGGCCGCTCAAGAGCGCGAGGCCCGTCACAAACCGCTTCATGGCCGATCCTTGTGGAAGAAATGCGTCGCCATTGCCGCCCCCAGCACGGGGGCGGCGATGTTGAGCACCGGAACCACGAACAGGGCGGTGTTCGCAAGACCCAGCAGGAAGCGTGGCGCCTTGGTCGTCGCACGCCAGCCCCGCATCGCCGCGGCGTCCATGTGGCGCGCCGCGACCATGTCGCCGAGATCGCGGCCTAGCAGCCAGCCGTTGACGACAAAGAACGCCGCGGCGGTGCCGATGCCGGTCACCAGCAGCGCGGCGTAGACCGGCAGCATCAGCGCGTTGACGCCGATCACGCGCGCCGCCGAGGTGAGGCCCATGACGAGCCCGCGGTGGAACGGCACCGGGCGGGAGGTGGCCAGTGCGGCGGGATAGTGCCGCGCCTCGACCGCGGCGACGACCTCGTCGGCGAATATCCCGACCACCGCGATCGCGACCGCGCGGAACAGCAGCCACAACGCGAGGATCGTGGCCGCCAGCGCGACCGCGGCGGCGATGCCGTCGGCGCCGACCATGGCGCGCGTCGCCCACCAGACCCCGACGCCGAGCGCGGCGAAGACCAGCAGGGTCACCGCCATCGACTTGGCGAACACGCGCAGCACCGGCGGGTCGCCGAGCTGGGCGAGCGAAAGGAGGAAAGCGCGGATCATGCGGGAGGGATGACGCGCCGTTGCCCGCGCGTCCAGTTCTCCCGCGAAAACGGTTCGGTCCGCGGAGTTGCGCACTTGGCCCCTGCCAATTACGGCGGAGCTTTCCCGCTGCACCGGAGCACGCCCCCTTGAGCACCCCCAAATACGACGTCGTCGCGATCGGCAACGCCATCGTCGATATCCTCAGCACCTGCGACGACGCGTTCATCGAAGAGATCGGCGTGACCAAGGGGTCGATGCAGCTGATGTTCTCGCCCGAAGAGGCGGACGCGCTGTATGCGAAGATGGGCCCGGGCCGCGAGGTTTCGGGAGGCTCGGCGGCGAATACCGTGGCCGGCATCGCTTCGCTGGGCGGCAAGTGCGGCTTCATCGGCCAGGTCGCCGACGACCAGCTCGGACAGGTGTTCGCGCATGACGTCCGCAGCGTCGGCATCCGCTTCGACACCGCGGTCCGCGCGGGCGACCCGACCACCGCGCGCTGCCTGATCTTCGTCACGCCCGATGGCCAGCGGACGATGAACACGTTCCTGGGGGCGTCGCAGTTCCTGCCCGCCGCCGCGCTCGATGCCGAGCTGATCGCCGACGCCGCGATCCTGTATCTCGAGGGCTATCTGTGGGATCCCGAAGAGCCGCGCGCAGCGATGCGCGCCGGCATCGACATCGCGCGTAAGGCGGGGCGCAAGGTCGCGTTCACGCTGAGCGACACCTTCTGCATCGGCCGGCACGGTGACGATTTCCGCGCGCTGATCGCCGACGGGCTGGTCGACATCATGTTCGCCAACGAGGCCGAGCTGACCGCGCTCGCGCAGACCGACGATTACGAGGCGGCACTCGCCAAGATCGCGGTGCAGGTGCCGACTCTGGTCGCCACCCGCGGTGCGCACGGCGCCTGCGCGGTGCAGGGCGGCACGCGCGTGTCGGTCAAGGCGCAGCCGATCGACAAGGTCGTCGACACCACCGGCGCTGGCGACCTGTTCGCGGCGGGCTTCCTGCACGGGCAGGCGCAGGGCAAGACGCTCGAGGAGTCGCTGACGCTCGGGTCGATCTGTGCGGCGGAGATCATCTCGCATTACGGCGCGCGGCCGAATGTCGATCTGAAGGCGCTGGCGAGCGAGAAGCTGGGCTGAGCTAAATCCTCCCTCTCCCGGGGGAGGATTTTCAGGACAAAAAAAGGGCCGCTGGCGGATACGCCGGCGGCCCTTTTCGCTTGGCTCGCGCTCGGATCAGTCGAGCGGGCGTGCCAGTTCGGGTTGCATGTTGGGATCGGCAACATCGTCCTCGTAACCGCGACCGACATGGCTGCGGCTGCGGCTGTAGAGGAAGTAGATCAACAGCCCGATCGCGCCCCAGCCCGGCAGGACCAGCTTCGCAGTCAGCGGCAGCGACAGGTACAGCCCGACGCAGCCGATGATCGCAAGCGGCGCGACGATCCACACCGCGGGAGTGCGGAACGGGCGGCGACGGCCCGGATCGGTACGGCGCAAGACCATCACCGAAATCGCCACCATCATGAACGCGAACAGCGTGCCCGCATTCGAATAGTCGGCGAGCTTGCCGACCGGCAGCACTGCCGCTGCGATCGCCGCGGCCACGCCGGTGACGACGGTGACGACATGCGGCGTGCGGAACTTCGGGTGGATCGATGCGAGGCGGCTGGGCAGCAGGCCGTCGCGCGCCATGGTGAAGAACACGCGAGTCTGGCCGAACATCATCATCAGCACGACCGAGGGCAGCGCAAGCACGGCGGCGAGGCCGACCAAGCGACCCATGATCGGCCAGTTGATGACCTGAAGCACATGGACCAGCGCCTCCTTCGAGCAGACCAGGGGCTCCATCGCACCGCTGGCGACGATCGCGGCGCAGCGGCCGGCCATTTCGGCCGAGCCCGGGGTCAGGACGCTGCCGTCGCTGCCCGTCACCGGCTGCGCGCCGATCGCGCCGATCGCGCCGCTGGCGACCAGCAGGTAGAAGATCGTGCAGATCGCGAGGCTGCCGATCAGGCCGATCGGGACGTTGCGCTGCGGGTTCTTGGTTTCCTCGGCGGCGGTCGAGACCGCGTCGAAGCCGACATAGGCGAAGAAGATCGACGCTGCGGCGCCGAGTACGCCGACGCCCGACGAGCTCAGCGGATTGCCGACGCCGTAAGGGAGCAGCGGATCGAAATTCTCGGCCTTGAGCACGGGGATGGTGAGCGCGATGAACGCGGTCAGCGCGGCGATCTTGATCAGCACCAGCACCGCGTTGACGCGCGCGCTCTCGGTCGTGCCGACAACGAGCAGCCAGGTGACTAGGCCGATGATGATCACCGCGGGCAGGTTTACGAACCCGCCGACGGTCATCGCGGTCTGCAGATCGACATTGGGCGTCGCACCGAACGCGACCTGTGCATGTGCCATCAACGCGTCGGCGTTGCGCAGGGCGCTGGGGATATGGATGCCGATCCCGTCGAGCAGCCCGGCGAGGTGGTTCGACCAGCCGACCGCGACCGCACTCGCGCCGACCGCGTATTCGAGGATCAGCGCCCAGCCGACCATCCAGGCGAGAATCTCGCCGGTCACCGCATAGGTGTAGGTATAGGCGGAGCCCGACACCGGCACCATCGAGGCGAGTTCGGAATAGCAGAGCGCGGCGACCGCGCAGACGAAACCGGCCACGACGAAGCTGAGCAGCATGCCGGGGCCGGCCTTTTGCGCGGCCTCCGACGTCAGCACGAAGATACCCGTGCCGATGACCGCGCCGACGCCGAGCAGCGTCAGCTGGAATGCGCCGAGCGATCGGTGCAGCCCCTTCTTTTCAGCGGTTGCCAGAATGGCATCCAGCGACTTTACGCGACCAAAGATCAATGCGGTTCCCCTGGGGATATATGCGGGGCCGCGAGCGACCCCAGGCTTATGCCCTGCGAGCCTAATGGCAATTTTATTACGTGCAATGCTTTAGTGGCGCGAAGCTGGCCTATCGCGCCAGCATGGGGCCGAGCGGGGCGCCGCCAAAGACATGAACGTGCAGGTGCGGCACTTCCTGGTGGCCATCCCGCCCGATATTGGCGAGCAGGCGATACCCCGGTTCGACCAGTCCTGCCGCGCGCGCGACGGCGCCGACCGCACGGATGAATCCGGCGACCTCAGAGTCGGATGCGCGGGCGGAGAAATCGTCCCACGAGACATAGGCGCCCTTGGGGGTCACGAGGATATGCGTCGGGGCCTGCGGGTTGATGTCGGGGAAGGCGATTGCGAAGTCGTCGTCGTAGATTCGCGTCGCGGGGATTTCACCGCGGAGGATTTTGGCGAAGATGTTCTGGTCGTCGTAAGGCTGGGTGGCGTCGATCGGCATCGCTGCGGTCCTCTCGGCGCGCGCTCCGTCACCCCGGACGTGTTCCGGGGTCCATCGTGCCGCGCAACTCACGGTCCCGGTTTGCTGCACCATGGATGCCGGAACAAGTCCGGCATGACGAACTAAGCGGTCCGGCTAGCCTTTTCGTCGTGGCCCGAAATGCCCTCGCGGCGTTCGAGTTCGGCGCGGATGTCGTCCAGACTCAACCCTGCGTCGGCCAGCAGCACCGCGAGGTGGAACATCAGGTCCGCGGCTTCGGGGACGATGCTCGCCTCGTCGCCCGAACAAGCGGCGATCACCGTCTCCACCGCTTCCTCGCCGAGCTTCTGTGCGATCTTCGGACGGCCCTTCGCGAACAGGCTGGCGGTGTAGGACGCGTCTTCGGGGGCATCGCGGCGTGCGCGGATCGTTGCTTCGAGGCGGTCAAATACGGGGTCGGCCATGCCCGCCTGCTGGCGCAGCGGGAGCGGAGCGTCAATCCTTGTCGACCGGACGCTTGTCGAAACGACGGCGCATCGCGCGGCGGACGAACCAGATCGCGGCGACCGCGACGACGAACAGCGCGATGTCGGAGAGTTCGGGGGCGGTGCGGGGGTGAATGGTGCCGCTGTGCCCGGATGCGGCGAGGAGGGGGACGGCGATCATGGCCCTGCGTAACCTCTTCGGTTTCCCCGTGGAAGCGGGGGAACGGTTAGCGGAGAGGCTCGCGAACCGCGATTCCCGCCGCGGCCAGCGCCGCGTGCGCGTCGCCGATCGACGCCTGGCCGAAATGGAAGATCGACGCGGCGAGTACCGCGCTGGCATGGCCGTCGCGGATGCCGGCGACCAGATCGTCGAGCCCGCCGACGCCGCCGCTGGCGACCACGGGCACGCTGACGCGGTCGGCGATTGCGCGGATCAGGTCGAGATCGTAGCCGCTGCGCGTGCCGTCGCGGTCCATCGATGTGACGAGCAGTTCGCCCGCGCCGAGTTCCGCTAATCGGAGCGCGTGCGCGACTGCGTCGATCCCGGTCGCGCGCCGGCCGCCATGCGTGAAGACCTCCCAGCCGTCGGCGACGCGGCGGGCGTCGACGCTCGCGACGCAGCACTGGCTGCCGAAGCGTTCGGCGATGTCGGCGACGAGTTCGGGGCGCTCGACTGCGGCGGAATTGACCGCGACCTTGTCGGCGCCGGCGAGCAGCAGCGCGCGGGCGTCGTTTGCGGTGCGCACGCCGCCGCCGACGGTCAGCGGCATGAAGCAGACCGCGGCGGTCCGGCTGACGACGTCAAGGATCGTGCCGCGGCCTTCGTGGGAGGCGCCGATGTCGAGGAAGCAGAGCTCGTCGGCGCCGGCGGCGTCATAGGCGCGGGCCTGCTCGACGGGGTCGCCGGCGTCGCGGAGTTCGACGAAGTTCACGCCCTTCACGACGCGGCCGTCGGCGACGTCGAGGCAGGGGATGACGCGGGCTCTGACGGTCATGCTTGGGTCCGGAAGGGGGTTTCACGCGGAGGCGCGGAGACGCGGAGGGGCGGCGAAGCCGCCAAGAAGGATATTTCGCGCAGAGGCGCAGAGACGCAGAGAGAGAGAAGGGGAGTACAGAGCGATTTCCTACTCTCTGCGTCTCTGCGTCTCTGCGCGAACCCGTTCCTGCCTGCGGCGCTAGACTCTCCGCGTCTCCGCGCCTCCGCGTGGACCATCATGCGGCGGAGGCTACGGAAAGCGCTGCGGCTAGGTCGAGGCGGCCGTCGTACAGTGCGCGGCCGGTGATGACGCCTTCGATGCCGTCTCGGGCGTGAAGGGCGAGGACGTGGATCTCGGCGATGCCCTTGACGCCGCCGCTCGCGATTACGGGGATGTCGACCGAGCGGGCCAGGTCGACGGTTGCTTCGACGTTGCAGCCCTTCAGCATGCCGTCGCGGCCCACGTCGGTGAAGAGGAGCGACGCAACGCCCGCATCCTCGAAGCGGCGGGCAAGATCGACCGCGGTGGTGGTCGAGACGTCGGCCCAGCCCTTGGTGGCGACCATGCCGTCCTTCGCGTCGACCGCGACGACGATGCCGCCGGGGAAATCCTTGGCCACGCCGCGGACGAAATCGGGATCCTCGAGCGCCGCGGTGCCGATCACGACGCGCGAGACGCCGAGGTCGAACCAGCCCTCGACGCTGGCGCGGGTGCGGATGCCGCCGCCGAGCTGCACATGGCCGGGAAATTGCGAAACGATCGCGCGGACCGCGTCGCCGTTGACCGAGGCACCGGCGAACGCGCCGTCGAGATCGACGACGTGGAGGTACTCGGCGCCCTGTTCCGCGAACAGCATCGCCTGTGCGGCGGGATCGTCGCCATAGACGGTGGCGCGGTCCATATCGCCCTCGGCGAGGCGGACGACCTGGCCGCCCTTGAGGTCGATGGCGGGGAAGACGATAAGGGTCATGAATTTCGTTCCAGCTCGTCACCCCAGCGCAGGCTGGGGTCTTGTGCGGCAAGGGCGTGCTCGCGATTCTGAGAGACCCCAGCCTTCGCTGGGGTGACGGGTTTCTCTACGGCGCCCATGCCAGAAATCTTTCCAGCAGCGCCAGGCCGTAGCGCTGGCTCTTTTCGGGGTGGAACTGCACGCCGATCATCGTGTCGCGACCGATTGCCGCGGTGACGGCGCCGGCATGGTCGGTGGTCGCGATCACGTCGTCGCCCTCATAGGCGTAGCTGTGCAGGAAATAGGCTTCGCCAGGTTCGACGAGCGAATGCGTGGTACGAGGGACGACGTCGTTCCAGCCCATGTGCGGGACTTTGGCTTCCATCGTGTCGGGTTCGAGGCGGCGGACGCGGCCGTGGATCCAGCCGAGTCCGGCATGCGTGCCCATTTCCTCGCCGGCATCCGCCATCAGCTGCATGCCGACGCAGATGCCGAGGAACGGCGCGCCGTCGGTGCGGACGCGGCGGTTCATCGCCTCGACCATGCCGGGGACCGCGCGCAGCGCCGCCGCGCAGGCGCCGTACGCGCCGACGCCGGGCAGGACGATGCGGTCGGCCTTCGCGACGACATCGGCGTCCGCGGTCACGACCAGGTCGGTGCAGCCCGCGGTGCGCAGCGCGTTTTCGACCGAGTGGAGGTTGCCGGCGCCGTAATCGATGAGCGCGAGGGTCAAAGCATCCCCTTCGTCGACGGGATCGCGTCGGCCTTGCGCGGGTCGATCTCGATCGCGGTGCGCAGCGCGCGCGCGACGCCCTTGAACGCGGCTTCGGCGATGTGGTGGTTGTTGGTGCCGTACAGCGTCTCGACGTGCAGCGTGATGCCGGCGGCCTGCGCGAAGCTGTGGAAGAAATGTTCGAACATCTCGGTGTCCATCCCGCCGAGGCGCGACTGCGAGAACAGGTCCTTCCACACCAGCCATGGCCGGCCCGAGATATCGAGCGCCACCCGGGTCAGCGTCTCGTCCATCGGGCTCAGCGCGTCGCCGTAGCGCGTGATGCCGCGCTTGTCGCCGAGCGCCTGCGCGAAGGCCTGGCCGATCGCGATGCCGGTATCCTCGACGGTGTGGTGCTCGTCGATGTGCAAATCGCCCTTGGTGCGGACGGTGAGGTCGATCAGCGAATGGCGCGAGAGCTGTTCGAGCATGTGATCGAAGAAGCCGACGCCGGTCGAGACGTCGTAGACGCCGGTGCCGTCGAGCGTGACGGTGACGTCGATCGCCGTCTCGGCGGTGGAGCGAGAGATGGTGGCGGTGCGCATGGACCCCCCATAACGCACCCGTCGGCGCATGCAATCTTGACCCCCAATCGAATGGCGCTACCCAAGGGGGCATGAGTGATGGCCTTACCGATAGTCTGATTCCGTACGACGAGATCGTCCAGGAAGCCCTGCGTGCCGTGGTCGGCCGCGTGCTTGGTTCGGTCGCGGAGGCCGGCGGGCTGCCCGGCGAGCATCATTTCTACATCACCTTCAAGACGCAGGCGCCCGGTGTCGACATCCCCAAGCGGCTGATCGAGCGGTTTCCCGACGAGATGACGATCGTCATGCAGAACCGCTATTGGGACCTGGTCGTCGACGACACGCGCTTCTCGATCGGACTGAGCTTCAACCAGGTGCCGTCGAAGCTGGTCATTCCGTACTCGGCGATCACGGGGTTCCAGGACCCGGCGGTCAGCTTCGAGCTGCGCTTCCAGGCACAGGAGGGGCCGGACGACGGCCCCGGCGGGCATGATGCGGCCGAGAATGACGGACCGACGGTGACGCCGGTCGAGGATGGCTCCAATGTCGTCAGTGTGGACTTCAAGCGGAAGAAGTGATGCCGCGCCCCCGGAACAAGTCCGGGGTGACCGCGTAGGGTTGCCATGACCCAGACCCGCACCGAAACCGACTCGCTCGGCCCGATCGAAGTCCCCGCCGACGCCTATTGGGGCGCGCAGACCGAGCGATCGATCGAGAATTTCCCGTTCGGCGCGCGCGAGCGGATGCCGATCGAGATCGTCCACGCGCTGGCGCTGGTGAAGCAGGCGGCGGCGCGGGTGAACCGGGCGCATGGCCTGTCGGCCGCAAAGGCCGATGCGATCGAGGCGGCGGCCGCGGAGATCGTCGCGGGGAAACTCGACGATCAGTTCCCGCTGGTGATCTGGCAGACCGGCAGCGGCACGCAGTCGAACATGAACGTCAACGAGGTGATCGCCGGCCGCGCCAACGAGGTGCTGACGGGGACGCGGGGCGGCAAAGCGCCGATCCATCCGAACGACGACGTCAATATGAGCCAGTCGTCGAAC
This sequence comes from Sphingomonas rhamnosi, assembly GCF_036663615.1. Classification (NCBI taxonomy): domain Bacteria; kingdom Pseudomonadati; phylum Pseudomonadota; class Alphaproteobacteria; order Sphingomonadales; family Sphingomonadaceae; genus Sphingomonas; species Sphingomonas rhamnosi. Next base: position 323,445 of record NZ_JAXOJJ010000001.1, on the reverse strand, counting down.
GACAGTTTCCCGACCGCGCTGCACATCGCCGCGGCGCTGGCGGCGGAGAAGCGGTTGTTGCCCGCGCTCCAGCGGCTCGAGGACGCGCTGTTCGCGAAAGCGGCGGCGTGGGACGATATCGTGAAGATCGGTCGTACCCATTTGCAGGACGCGACGCCGCTGACGCTCGGGCAGGAGTTTTCGGGGTATGGCGCGCAACTGCGGCTGGCGCGGGTGCGGATCGAGCCGTTCGTCACGCACGCGCTGGCACGGCTGGCGCAGGGCGGCACCGCGGTCGGCACCGGGCTGAACGCGCCGGCGGGGTTCGGTGAGGCGTTCGCGACGGAAGTCAGCGCGCTGACCGGCTTCGCGTTCGAGTCCGCGCCCAACAAGTTCGAGGCGCTGGCGTCCAACGACACGCTGGTGGATTTTTCGGGGCGGCTCAACAGCCTCGCGGTCGCGCTGACCAAGATCGCCAACGACATCCGGCTGCTTGGGTCGGGGCCGCGGTCGGGGCTGGGGGAGCTCGATCTGCCCGCCAACGAGCCCGGCAGCTCGATCATGCCGGGCAAGGTCAATCCGACGCAGTGCGAGATGCTGACGATGGTGGCGGCCCAGGTGATCGGCAATCACATGGCGATCACCGTTGGTGGGATGCAGGGGCATCTGGAGCTCAACGTGTTCAAGCCGCTGATCGGCGCGAACGTGCTGCGCTCGATCGATCTGCTGAGCGTGGCGATGGAATCGTTTGCCGAGCGCTGCGTCGACGGGATCGAACCCAATCGTGGGCGGATCGCGGAGCTGGTCGACCGCTCGCTGATGCTCGTCACCGCGCTGGCGCCGGAGATCGGCTACGATAACGCCGCGAAGATCGCCAAGCATGCGCACGCCGAAGGGCTGACGCTGAAGGAGGCGGGGCTGGCGCTCGGACTGGTCGATGCCGAGACGTTCGACCGCGTGGTGCGGCCCGAGGATATGCTGGGGCGGTGACGCTTCGTCACCCCGGACTTGGTCCGGGGGCCATCCCTCCGCATGACCAAAGGCCGGAGAGTACGCGGCGCCATGGATGCCGGAACACGTCCGGCATGACGGGGTGGGAACATCCGCGCCGTTCCTTCGCTATCCCCCCAGCAAAAAGGGAAACGGACATGGGTGCAACGACGATAGGCGCGCTGATCGGCGCCGGGATCGATTCGATGAGCGGCGAAGACGGCAATGCCGATGGCGCGATCATCGGCGCGGTCACCGCGAACGTGCTGAAGGTCGTCGTGCCTATGGCAGTGACCTATGCGATCGGCTGGGCGGTGCTCCGTGGTATCGGCGAGCTCAAGGACCAGGTTTTTGGCGAGGTGAATTCATGATCGGACGGATTGTCAGCGCATTGGTCGGCCGCGAGATGAGCCGGCGCGAAGGCGGCAGCGGCACCAAGGGCGCGATTGCAGGCGTTGTGGCGATGAGCGTGATGCGGCGTATGGGGCCGCTGGGGCTCGTTCTCGGTGGCGGCTATGCGGCCAAAAAGGCCTATGACCGCAATAAGGCGCGCAAGAACGGCTACTGAACGCAGGGGTGAATGACGTAGCGCGGGCCGTGCATGGGTTGACGCCTATGGGCGGCCCGCGCCAAAGGCGCGCATGCCTCATACCACCCAGTCCGAACTGCATGGCTTTCGACGTCGCGGCGTGTTGTTCGTCCTGTCTTCACCCTCGGGTGCCGGCAAGTCGACAATCGCCCGCCGGTTGCTGGCCGATGAACCCGAACTCGCCATGTCGGTGTCCGCGACCACGCGGCCGATGCGTCCCGGCGAAGTCGAGGGCAAGGATTACCACTTCGTCGACCTGGAAGAATTCCGCCGTATGGTCGCGGAGGACGAGTTCTTGGAATGGGCGCACGTCTTCAACCATCGCTACGGCACGCCCAGGGGGCAGGTCGAAGCGATGCTCGACGCCGGCAAGGACGTGCTGTTCGACATCGACTGGCAGGGCGCGCAGCAGCTGTTCCAGATCTCCGGCGCCGACGTGGTGCGCGTCTTCATCTTCCCGCCCTCGATGGAGGAGCTTCACCGGCGCCTGACGAGCCGCGGGACCGATTCGACCGAGGTCATCGAGGCCCGGATGGCGCGCGCGGCGAACGAGGTCAGCCACTGGGATGGCTATGATTATGTGCTGGTCAACGACGACGTCGACAGCTGCATTCGCGGTGTGAAAACGATCCTGGCGGCCGAGCGGCTCAAGCGGTCGCGGCAGCAGGGGTTGATCGGGTTCATCCGGCGGCTGACGCGCTAGCTGTTCTCGTGCCTTCGCGGCGGACGGTTAGGGTTGGCGCAGCAATCCTAAGAATTGTACGCCGCAATCGAACTCGCGGCGTTTCGCGGCCCGCGACTGCGCCGCCTGCCAGTCTTCGCCCCACATTTCGACCGACCAGTCCTCGTCGATCCCGGCCGCTGCCCAAGCAGTATCGGCATCGATATGCTGCTCGATCAGCGCCAGCGCGATCACCAGCGAACCGGTCAGCGTTACCACCGGCGACAGCCCGGCCAGCGCGAAACTGTCGAATGCCGCCACCGCCGCGCTCAGCCGCGCGATCGTCGCGGGTGGCTGCGGCACGTGCATGACGCCTGCGGTCACCGCGAAATGGACGTCGTACCGCGTCGCGGCCCAGTCGAGCGGCGGATCCCAAGCCGCGGCCTGCCGCTCGACCAGCGGCGGCGGCCCCTCCGACCGGTAACACAGCAGGTCGCTTTCCGCGTAGCGCGCGAGTCCTGCCGCGAACGCGATCGGGTCGGCGGCGATCGGATCGGTCGCCGCGTTGGCAAGGCCGGTCAGCGGCATCGTCCGCGGATCGATATCGGTGCCGACCGCGCGCCATTCCGCCGCGACCGCCTTGGCCAGCGCATCGGTCGGCAGCGCGAGCGGGCGGCGGCCGGGGGTGCGTACCGGTTTCCCGTCGAGCGTGACGACCCGGGCATGGTCGATCGCGACCTCGGTCCAGAATCGCTTCATGCGTCGGGGGTCCGCCAGCGATGCGCGAGCGCCTTCGGAACGACGGCGATCAGCAGCAGCGCGGACAGCACGATCGCGACGCCGAGCGCCTTTTGCTGCCAGGCATAGGCGCGAGCGATCAAGATGAGGCCGAGCATCGCGCCCGCCGTGCCGGCGATGCGGACGCCGACAAGCGCCAGCCAACGGCCCTGCGCCTTGTCGCTCATGGCTTCACCACCAGCCGGGGCAGCTCTGCGACCGCCTGTGCGACGACATGCGCGCCGGCGTCGGACAGTTCGTGGACGCCGTGATAGCCCCAGGCGACGCCGACCGCGCGCACACCGGCCGCCCGCGCCATCGCCATGTCGAAACTGGTGTCGCCGATCATCGCCGTCTCCTCAGCCCGCGCGCCTGCCTCGGTCATCGCCGCGAGGAGCATCGTCGGATCGGGTTTCGATGGGTGCCGGTCGGCGGTCTGCAGCGTCACGAACCGATCGGCGATGCCGTGATGCTCGAGCACATGCGCGAGCCCGCGATCCGACTTGCCGGTGGCGACGCCGAGCACCCAGCCGTGCTCGACCAGCGTCCGCAGCACGTCGACGATGCCGTCGAACAGCGGTTCGTCGATCAGCGTGCCGCTGGACCGCATCGCACGGAACGCATCCTTGTAGCGTTCGGCGAGCGCGCGGTGCGTCGGTTCGTCGGCGTCGGGGACGAGGACTCGCATCGCCTCGACCAGGCTCAGCCCGACGATCCGGCGGATCGCCGCGCGCGGCGGGGGCTGCAGCCCGAAATCGGTGAACGCGGTCTCGCACGCGACGCAAATGTTCGCCTGGCTGTCGACGAGCGTCCCGTCGCAATCGAACACGGCTAGGCGGATGGACATGGTCTTCTGGTAGAAGATGCGCGGGGACAGTCAACGCGTGAGCACGGCAGGTGCATGTCAAAAGACTAAGTTCCCCGGCGAAGGCCGGGGCCCAGTTGGGAAACTGTCGTGACGACCGACGGCGCTCCGTCACATCAACCTTCCCACCTGGGCCCCGGCCTTCGCCGGGGAACAGGTGAAGCTCAGCGTTTCGGCGCGCCTTTGGGCTTCACGCCGCCGGGCTTGCCGGCCTTTGCGCCCCCGGTGCGCGCGCCGGCGCGGGGCTTGTCGTCCTGCGCGCCGCGGCCGCGACGTTCGCCGCGATGTTCCTTGCGCATGACCTTCGAGTGCGCCTTGGCGCGGCTTTTCAGCTGCTCCTTGGACATCGGTGTCTTTTCCTCGAGCACCAGCGCGTCGCCGAGCTTCTCGTCGAAGCCCAGCTGGACGAGGCTCTCGGCGAAATGCGTCGGCAGGTCGGCAGTCACGTCGATCGCGCCGCCATCGGGATGGTCGACCTTGATGCGGCGCGCATGCAGATGCATTTTCCGGGAAATGCCACCGGTCAGGAACGCCGCGGCGCCGCCATATTTGCCGTCGCCGACGATCGGATGGCCGATCGCCGCCATATGCACGCGCAGCTGGTGCGTGCGGCCGGTGAAGGGCTGCAGCTCGACCCAGGCGGCGCGGTTGCCGGCGCGCTCGATCACGCGGTATCGGGTGCGCGCGGGCGCGCCCTCGGCCTCGTCGACGTGCATCTTCTCGCCGCCGGTGCCGGGCTGTTTCGCGATCGGCAGTTCGATCATGCCGTCCTCGATCGACGGCACGTCGACCACCAGCGCCCAATAGACTTTCCGCGCGGTGCGCCCCGAAAAGGCTTTCGCGAAGAACGCCGCGGCGCGGCTGGTGCGCGCGACGAGCAGCGCGCCCGACGTGTCCTTGTCGAGCCGGTGGACGAGTTTCGGACGCCCCTCGTTGTCATATTGCAGCGCGTCGAGCAGGCCGTCGACATGCTGGATCGTCTTGGTGCCGCCCTGCGTCGCGAGGCCGGGGGGCTTGTTGAGGACGAAGGCCTGGAAATCCTTGTGGATCACCATTGCCTGCGCGGCTTCGGTTTCCTCGTCGGACAGGATCACGCGCTCGCGCACGCGTTTGGGCTTGTCGACGTCGGCGGTAGCCTTGTCCGCCTCGGGTGGCGGCACGCGCAGCATCTGGCCGGCGGCGATGCGGTCACCCGGAGTCGCTCGCGCGCCGTCGACGCGGAGCTGGCCGGTGCGCGCCCACATCGCGACCGTGGTGTAGCTGGTGTCGGGCAGATGTCGCTTGAACCAGCGGTCGAGGCGGATGCCGTCGTCGTCGAACCCGACGTTGAATTCGCGCACGCCGGCGTCCTGGCTGTCGCTGCGTCCCGCGGTCATGCGACGGTCCTGGCGAGCGTCAGGCCGGCGAACAGTGCAGCGATCGACCCGATCACGGAGACCAGGACATAGCCGAGCGCGACACCCATCTGGCCGCGTTCGATCATCGTCACCGCGTCGAGCGAGAAGCTGGAGAAGGTGGTGAAGCCGCCGAGCGCGCCGACGCCGAGCAGCAGCCGCCACGTCTCGCCGCCATTGGACACGCGCGCAAGCATGCCGACCAGGGCACCCATCAGCAGCCCGCCGATCAGGTTCACGGCCAGTGTGCCATAGGGGAAATCGGGTCCGAACAGCGACAGCGTCGCGCGGCCCGTCAGATAGCGCGCGCCGGAGCCGAACGCGCCGCCGAGCATGACATACAGGAGAGACATGCGCGCCCCCTAGCGCGAATCGCAGGCTTTCGGAAGCGGTGCGTCAGATCACCGTTCAGGTACCCGCGTTGGAAACCAGGTCGACGTCGCTGCCGCCGCCCTGTCGCGCCGTCACGTAGACGACATAGGCGTCCTCGCCGCGGGTACCGCCCAGCACGTGCTGCGCGCCGTCGGTCCGGTGACCGGCCAAATATCCCGCCGCGGTCGTCTTGGTGTAGTAATAGTCGATCAGCCGGTCGACGCCCGCATTGCTGTTGAAGCTGACGATGCGCAGGCGGCAGCCGTTGTCGTCGGCGCCGGCGGCTTCGGACAGGCGTGCATCGGGGTAGAGTGGCAGCGCAGCGGGCAGGCGGTTCGCCCAACCGGCACTGTAGCCGATCGCGCCGGCGCAGGCCGCGGTGCGTCGATTGGCCTGTCGCTCGGCGAGGGCGCCCAGCGTCAAAGCACCCTTGGCGGCTTTGCACTCGGGGCAGTTGGCATCGGCGGCGGGCGCCTTTTTCAGCGTCGCGGGGTCGATCGGGTCGGTCCGAGTCGCGACATCCTCGGGCGGTACCGCGCCGCCGTCGGGCCGCGGTGGTGGGCGGACCGCGTTGCCGTTCGACGACTGCGCGAGCTTTGGGTCGACCATGATCTGGTCGGCGAGCGCTGCGGTCAGCGCCGGATCACGGGCGTTGCCGCTGGCGTTGGTCAGCTCGGCGTCGAGGCTATTGAGATCCTGCTGATTGTCGGGCGTCTTGCCGCAGGCGATCAGGGCCAAGGGCAGCGCGAGCAGGGGGAAGGCGCGAATCGGTTTCATCCGCCGAGCATAGCCGCGGACCGTCAAGAAAGCGTATGGATCCGATATGGGGTGATACTTGCCGCTGGCCGATCCGTGCGCCATATTCCGCGCATGTTGAACCTCGTCTCGATCCTCATCGGCCTCGTCACGCTCGCGCTGGGGCTGGTCGCGTTCATTCCCTTGCTGGGGTGGATGAACTGGCTGGTGATCCCGATCGGGATCGTCGGCGCAGCCGTGGGTGCGCTGTCGTCGGGCAATGCCGGGCGCAACCTCAATATCGTGCTGATCATCATCTTCGCGCTGCGGCTGATGCTGGGCGGCGGGATCATCTGATTTTCGTTCTCCCGCGAACGCGGGAGCCCAAGGGTCGCGAGCGTTGCGCTGCCTGACCCTGGACCCCCGCTTTCGCGGGGGAACGGTCGATTTTACGCCAGCGTGTGATCGAGCGTGATGTCGCAGTTGAGTACCTTCGAGACCGGGCAGTTCGCCTTGGCGTCCGCGGCGATCGTTTTGAATTCCTCAGGCGTGATGCCGTCGACCTGCGCGTTCAGCGTGAGTGCCGACTTGGTGATCGTGAACCCGTCGCCGTCCTTGTCGAGCGTCACCTTTGCGCTGGTTTCGAGCGTACCGGCGGCATAGCCCTTGCCGGCGAGCGCGAAGCTCAGCGCCATCGTGAAGCAGCTCGCATGCGCGGCGGCGATCAGCTCTTCGGGGTTGGTGCCGGGCTCGTCGCCGAATCGCGTGCCGAAGCCGTAGGCCGTGTCGGAGAGCACGCCGGACTGTGTCGAGACGTGACCCTTGCCGTCCTTGCCCAGGCCTTCATATTTTGCCGAACCGCTGCGTGTCGTCATGACTATCTCCAAATGAAAAGGGGCGCTCGCGATGATCTCGCGAGCCCCCCGATTGTTCCGTCGCCCGGCTGTGCCAGGCCGTGCCGATTAACGGCAGCGACGGTTGTTGTTGCTCGTGCTCTTGTCGACCGCGCGACCGGCGAGACCGCCGAGGACCGCGCCGCCCAGCGTGCCGACCGTACGGTCGCCGCGAGTGTCGACCGTGCGGCCGAGCAATGCGCCGCCGACGCCGCCGATGATCGTGCCGGTCGTGCCGTTGCTCTTCTTGCAATAGGTACGGCCATCGCGACCGCGCCATTCGCGACGCGCTTCGGCGGACGAAACCGGGACCAGCATCGTCGGCAGGACCATCGCGGTGCAGCCGAGGGCGAGGATCATCTTACGCATATTCATACTCCCATTCAGAAAAGAACTGTGTCCGTAACGTTGTCTGGATAGCGGCGGTTGCATGAACCTGAAACAACCGCACGTTCAGAAAGCCAAAGCGTTCCGTCGCGCGCACGATTGATCTGGTCTATGTCGTTGCGAATGCTGCCGACGCCGATCCTTCCCGTGACCATCCTGCCCGTTGCTGCGCCCTGGGCCGATCTCGCGGGGCTAGCGGTGTTCGCTGCCTCGGGCGCGCTGGCGGCGGCGAAGCGGGGGCAAACCGCAGTCACGCTCGCGTTCTTCGCGCTCATCACCGGGGTCGGCGGGGGAACGGTCCGCGACCTCCTGATCGGCGCGCCGGTATTCTGGGTGCACGACGCGCGCGCGGCGGCGGTCTGCCTGGCAATCGCGATGCTGATCTGGACGACGCCCGAGCGCTGGTGGAAGGACGAGGCGCTCGACTGGTTCGATGCGGTCGGCCTAGCCGCCTATGCCGTGTACGGCGCCGCCAAGGCGATGCGTTACGGCATCCCGCCGGTGCCCGCGGCGGTGATGGGCGTGGTGACCGCGTGCGTCGGCGGGATCATCCGCGACATGCTGGCCGGGGAGCCGTCGATCCTGATGAGACCGGAACTGTACGTGACCGCAGCGGCGCTGTCGTCGGCGACCTATGTCGCGCTGGTATTGATCGGCGTGCCGACCGCCTGGGCGGCGGTGATCGGCGCCAGCGCGGGGTTCGCGTTACGCGCGGCGGCGATCCGGTATCACCTCGCGTTGCCGGCGTATCGCGGGCGGCGGTGAACCAAGGCTTCAGGGCGCGGGCTTAGGCGGTGCGGGATCGTCGAGCAGGATGGGCACGCGGCCGCGCTTGTCCGGCTTTTTCGCAAGCGCGCTCTTCACCAGCCCGACGGCGCCGTTGACGATCACCGGGAGCGCATAGCCGCCGAGGCCGACGGGACAGTCCTCGCCATAGGCGCCGCATTCGTTGCCGGCCGCCTTGCCGTCGAGCGCGACCGAGGCGAGCATGTCAGGGTTGGACGGTACCGGCCGGTCGGGCACGCCCCGAAAGTCGCGCAAGGGCAGCCGCGGGGTGATCTTTTCGGGGCGGCCGCAGACGATGATGTCGGTGCCTTTGTCGTCGCTGGCGCTGGCGCACGGGTCGACGAGGATCGAGAAGCGCTCGGGCGCGGCCGGCGCCGCCTGTGCGAGCAGCAGAAGCGCGATGGCTATCGGCATGGGGCGGTCACGGTGCGGGCGTGCGCATGCCGCCCACATGCGTGTCTCCCGATCCCTCGCCGGGGCCAAAGCCGACCGTCGCCCGGACACCCGCCGACCCGCCGCCGACCAGGAAGGGGCCCATATCCTCCATCGGCGTGCGCGCATGGGTGAGCGCGGCGCGCTGTTCGGCGACGTTGTCGCGGCGGTCGAGCGTCTGGGTCGCGAGCGGGACGCGGAAGCGATCGGCCTGGCGCAGCCCGCAGACGGTAATGTCGGTGGAGTTCATATCGTACACACAGCGATTCTCGGCACTGGTCAGGTGCCGCGCGGTGTCGACCAGCGTAGCGGCATCGGCTTGAAGCGCCAGGAGAAGGATCAGCATCGGACACCTCGCGACAGCGGACAGCGCGATGCTGCCCGATCGGCGCAGCGAACTCCAGCGCCGTCAGCGGGCGAACCGGTTCATTCTCGATCCGCTATCTTGGCGATGCCCAGACGGGGAATCTCGATCGCGGGGCAGCGATCCATGACGACCTGAAGCCCGGCGGCTTCGGCGCGCGCGGCGGCAAGCTGGTCGACGACGCCAAGCTGCATCCACACCGACTTTGCGCCCGCGGCGATCGCCTGGTCAACCGCTTCGCCCGCGGCTGCCGAGTTGCGGAAGATATCGACGATGTCGATGCTGTCGCCGAGCTGTGCGAGGTCGCGGAACACGAACTCGCCGTGGATATGCTCTCCGGTGATCTGCGGGTTGACCGGGATGACGCGGTAGCCGTGCGCCTGGAGCTTCGCCATCACGCCGTAGGACGGGCGATCGGGACGGTCGGACGCGCCGACTAGGGCGATGGTGCGGGCGCCTTCCAGCAGCGCTTTGATATCGGCATCGGCGGTAAGCGGCATCGATGCCTCCATTGGAGAAACTGGTCCGCTCGTACCGTGGCTTCTCACGCGCCAGGTACGACCGGTCATCAGATAACGTGGTAAAGCTTGTCTGGTTTCACAGTGTCTTGAGCCATGCGACGAGCCGAGCGGCGAGCGGCGCGAACACCATATCGCCGGGCTCCGCCGCCGGAGGGCGGCCGGCGTCGGAGGCGGTGCGCAAGGCGATCGTCAGCGGCACGCGGCCGAGGAACGGGATGCCAAGTTCGGCGGCCGCGGCCTCCGCACCTCCGTTGCCGAACGGATCAGACGCTTCGCCGCAATGCGGGCAGACGTAACCGGCCATGTTCTCGATCAACCCGACGATAGGGATGCCCGCCTTCTCGAACAGGTCGATCGCGCGACGGGCGTCGATCAGCGCGAGATCCTGCGGGGTCGAGACGATCACCGCGCCGGCGGGGCGGTATTTTTGCACCATCGTCAGCTGGACGTCGCCGGTGCCGGGCGGCAGGTCGAGCACGAGCGTGTCGACCGCCCCCCAATCCGCCTCGACCAACTGGCCGAGCGCGCCCGCCGCCATCGGCCCGCGCCAGGCGAGCGCGCGGCCGGGTTCGACGAGCTGGCCCATCGACAGCAAGGGCACGCCGTAGGGCGTCGGGACCGGGTCGAGCACCTTGTCCTTGGCGGTCGGGCGGGTGCCCTCGACACCCATCAATCGCGGTTGCGAGGGGCCGTAGATGTCGGCGTCGACCAGCCCGACGCGGCGGCCGGCCCTGGACAAGGCTATAGCTAGGTTGGCGGAGAGCGTGGATTTGCCGACGCCGCCCTTGCCGCTGGCGATCGCGATCAGGCGGCGGGTGGTGCGTTCGGCGGTCATCGCGACGCGGACTTCGGCGACGCCCGGAAGCGCGGCCGCGGCACGGACCATAGCCTCCATCGCGTCACGCGCGTGCGGGTCCAGGCCGGTCGCGTCGATCACCACGCCCAGCCGCGCGCCTTCCAGACGCACCGTCGCGCGTGCACCCGCCACTGCGGCGACTGCCGCCTTTACCGCCTCGATGTCGATCATGGCGGTGCAGATAGGGTCGTACGTGCCGCTTGGCACTGTTTTTCCTCCGCCGCCTTCTTATAAAGGTCACATGACGATCTTCTCGCGCTGGCTTCGGCGTCCCCAAATCCTCGCCGTTGAAACACCAAAGGGTCCGTGGGGCGGATCGGGCGATGGGGGCGATTCGGGTGGTCCCCGCAATCCCTGGGCGACACCGCCGGGCGGTCGCAAGGGCGTAGCCAAGCCGAGTGCGCTCGATGAATTCCTGCGCAAGGCGCGCAACACCGGCGACGGCGGTGGGGGTGGCGGCGGTAACTTCGGTGGTCTGCCGTCTAGTGCCAACGCACGGACATTGTGGCTGATCGGCGTTGCGGTGATCATCGCTGCGTGGATCCTGTTCACCTCGATCCACCAGATCGGCCCGCAGCAACGCGGCGTCGTCACCAATTTCGGCCAATATGCGGGCACGCTCGAGCCTGGCCTTCGTCTCACGATGCCGGCGCCGTTCGCCGATGTCGAAGTGGTCGACGTTCAGAAGATCCGGACCGACAATTTTCCCGTGGGCGAGGGCGAGAACCTGACGCTGACGGGGGACCAGAACATCATCGACCTGGCCTATTCGGTACGCTGGGACATCGCCGATCCGCGCGATTTCGTGTTCCAGCTGGCACAGCCGCAGGACACGGTTCGCGCCGCCGCCGAAAGCGCGATGCGTGCCGTGGTCGCGACGACGACGCTCGACCAGGCGATCGGCGCCGGACGGACGCTGATCGAGCAGCGCGTGGCCGAACTGACTCAGTCGATCCTTAACGACTATAAGTCGGGCGTCCGCATCCAGGGTGTCGCGATCAAGCAGGCCGCCGCGCCCGCACGGATCGTCGAGGATTTCAACGCGGTGACCGCCGCACAGCAAGAGGCGGTCGCGAACCTCAACCAGTCGCGCTCCTATGCGCAACAGGTGGTCGCCCGCGCGCAGGGCGAAGCGGCGTCGTTCGACAAGGTGTACGAGCAGTACAAGCTGTCGCCGGTCGTGACGCGTCGCCGCATGTATTACGAGACCATGGAGGCCGTGCTGGCCAAGAGCGACAAGACGATCGTCGAGACACCGGGCGGCGTCGTGCCCTATCTGCCGCTGTCGAACGCCAAGCGTGTGCCCGAGCCTGAGATCGCACCCGCGACGCAGGCGGGAGGCGTACAGTGAACCCGACACTATATCGCAACCCGGTGGTTCTGGGGTTTGTCGCGCTGGTGCTGGTCATCCTGGCCGCCGCGACCTTTGCGATCGTGCCCGAAACCAAGCAGGCGGTGATCCTGCGGTTCGGTCAGCCGATCCGTACCGTCAACGTCTGGCAGCCGGGTGTGCCGTTCGGGCAGACCGGCGCGGGCCTCATCGCGCGCATCCCGTTCGTCGACCGGATCGTCTGGGTCGACAAGCGCGTCCAGGATTTGGAGCTCGACAACACGCTGGTGCTGTCGACCGACCAGCTTCGGCTCGAGGTCGACGCCTATGCGCGGTATCGGATCGTCGACCCGCGGAAGATGCGCAACGCGGTGGGTAGCGAGGACCGGATTCCCGACCAGCTGCGGCCGATCTTTGGGTCGGCGTTGCGCAACGAGCTCGGCAAGCGACAGTTCGTCGAGCTGCTGAGCCCCGAGCGCGGGCAGCTCATGGACAATATCCAGATTGGGCTGCAGCGGGTCGCGAGCCAGTACGGCGTCGAAATCGTCGACGTCCGGATCAAGCAGGCGAACCTTCCCGTCGGGCTGCCGCTCGACAGTGCGCTGAAGCGGATGCAGAGCGCGCGTCAGCAAGAGGCGATCACGATCCGCGCGCAGGGCCAGAAGGCCGCGCAGATCGTGCGTGCGCAGGCGGACGCCGATTCGGCGCGGATCTACGCCGAAAGCTTCGGCAAGGACGCCGACTTTTACGACTTCTACCGTGCGATGCAGTCGTACCGGCATACGTTCGGCGCGGATGGGACGAAGCCTGAAGGATCGACGTCGATCATTCTTTCGCCCAACAACAGCTATCTCAGGGAATTCGAGGGCCGCGGGCGTTGAACGCCTGACGACCCGTTCATATTCAAGCATCGTTCAGCATGAATTGGCGATCAGCCCCATGTTTCGACCGATGAAACGAGAGGACAACATCCCCGTGCGTTACGCCTACGCCATTACCAGTGCGCTTCTTCTGGGCGGTGCGACCGCGACTCTCGCGTTGCAGCCCGGTACTGCGCAAGTCGCGCAGAATGAACCTGGCGCGATCCAGGCGATTGCGCCCAAGCCCGGCGCGCCGATGAGCTTCGCCGACATGGTCGCCAAGCTGCAGCCAGCGGTCGTCAACATTTCGACCAAGCAGACGATCGTCCAGCAGGCGCAGGCCAACCCGTTCGCGGGCACGCCGTTCGGCGAGCTGTTCGGCGGCGGCGGCGGACAGGGCGGTGCCCCGGTTAAGCGCGAAGGCGCCTCGCTCGGTTCGGGCTTCCTGATTTCGCCCGATGGCTATGTCGTCACCAATGCGCACGTGATCCGTCCGGGCGCCAAGGGCGCGACGGTCAATTCGATCACCGTCACGTTGACCGACAAGAAGGAATACACCGCCAAGGTTATCGGCCAGGATGCGGATTCGGATCTCGCGCTGTTGAAGATCGACGCGCAGAACCTGCCGTTCGTCCGCTTCGGCGATTCGTCGCGCGCGCGGGTCGGCGACTGGGTGGTAGCGATCGGTGAGCCGTTCGGTCTTGGCGGCACGGTGACCGCGGGGATCATCTCGGCGATCAACCGCGTGACCGGCCAGGGCGGTGCGTATGACCGGTTCATCCAGACCGACGCGTCGATCAACCAGGGCAACTCGGGTGGCCCGATGTTCGACTTGAACGGCAACGTGATCGGCATCAACAGCCAGATCTTCAGCCAGTCGGGCGGCAATATCGGCATCGGATTCGCGATCCCGGCGGAGCAGGCCAAGCCGATCATCGACACCTTCATGAAGGGCGGTTCGATCAAGCGCGGCTATCTGGGCGTCGGGCTCGGCGGTGCGGTGAACGAGGATGCGGCGGCAGCGCTCGGCATCCCCAAGAACCGCGGCGAACTGATCTCGCGCGTGGAGCCCGATGGCCCCGCGGCACGCGGTGGCCTGAAGGTCGGCGACGTCGTGACCAAGGTCAACGGTAAGGACGTGACCGCGGACCAGACGCTGTCCTACCTCGTCTCGAACGTGCAACCCGGTCAGGTCGCGCGGCTCGATGTGATCCGCAACAGCCGGCCGACGACGGTCAACGTCACGGTCGCCGCGCGGCCTTCGCAGGAAGCACTGGCGGCGCTGGTCGGCGGTGGCGACGACGGCTTCGGAGCAGACGACGATGATGGCAGCGATGGCAGCGCCGTGGTGCCGACCAGCGGCAACGCGCTGGGGCTGACGGTGCAGCCGCTGACCCCGGCGATCGCGCGTGCGCCCGCGGTTAACGTCGACGCGACGGTGCAGGGTGTCGTGATCGCGCAGGTCGATCCGGCAAGCGATGCCGCGGGCAAGCTGAAGCGCGGCGACGTCATCACCGCGATCAACGGCGCGCAGGTGCGCTCCGCGGCCGACGTCGCGGCGGCGGTGACGCAGGCCAAGGCTGCCGGTCGGCCGCAGGTGTTGCTGCTCGTCCAGCGCGGACGCGGTCCGGGCGCGTTCGTGCCGCTGAAGATCAAGAGCTGATCTCAGCGAAGCAGGTTTGAGGCGAGGGCCGTCGTTCCCGAAGGGGAGCGGCGGCCTTTTTCTTTTGAGCGGCATGCACCCTCGCGCTAGGCCTTTGCGGAACACGCGGAGACGGCAATGAGCGACGGCATCTCCATCGGCACCGGTGGCGGCAAGCCCCAGATCCTCGATCTCAAGCGCGCCAACCGCCACGGGCTGATCGCGGGCGCGACCGGCACCGGCAAGACGGTGACGTTGCAGGGGATCGTCGAGGGGTTTTCGGCAAACGGGGTGCCGTGCTTCGTCGCTGACGTGAAGGGCGACCTGTCGGGGCTCGCCATGGCGGGTTCGCCGACCGCGAAAACGCACGAGGCGTTCGCGGCGCGGGCGAAGGAGATCGGCGACACTGACTGGGCCTATGCCGACAACCCGGTGCAGTTCTGGGACCTGTACGGCGAACAGGGCCACCCGATCCGCACGACGATCAGCGAGATGGGGCCGTTGCTGCTCGCGCGGCTGATGGACCTGAACGAGGTGCAGGAAGGCGTGCTGCAGATCGCGTTCCACGTCGCGGATACAGAGGGGCTTCTGCTGCTCGACCTCGACGATCTGCAGGCCATGCTGGTCGATTGCGCCGGGCGTGCCGCCGAACTGACGACGACCTATGGGAATGTCTCGAAACAGTCGATCGGCGCGATCCAGCGGTCGCTGCTGCAGCTGCGGACCCAAGGCGCGGAGCATTTCTTCGGCGAGCCAGCGCTCGCGCTGCGCGACTTCATCCGGACCGACGAATATGGCCGCGGGATCGTCAATATTCTCGCCGCCGACCGGCTGATGGCGAGTCCGAAGCTGTATTCGACCTTTCTGTTGTGGTTGATGAGCGAGCTCTTCGAGGTGCTCCCCGAGGTCGGTGATCCCGACAAGCCCAAGCTCTGCTTCTTCTTCGACGAGGCGCATCTGCTGTTCGACGATGCGCCAAAGGCCCTGCTGGAGAAGATCGAACAGGTCGTCAGGCTGATCCGGTCGAAGGGCGTCGGCATCTATTTCATCACGCAGAACCCGATCGACATTCCCGACACGGTTGCGGGGCAGCTCGGCAACCGCGTGCAGCACGCACTGCGCGCGTTCACGCCGCGCGATCAGGCTGCGGTCCGCGCTGCTGCTGAGACGTTCCGCACGAATCTGGGGGTCGATGTCGCGACCGCGATCACCGAGCTGAAGGTCGGTGAGGCGCTGGTGTCGCTGCTGCAGGCGGACGGGTCGCCGACGCCGGTCGAGCGCACGCTGATCAAACCGCCCAAAAGCCGAGTCGGGCCGATCACGCCCGAGGAGCGCCGCGTGATGATCGAGACCGACGCGATCGGCGATACCTACGACGAAGCGATCGACCGCGAGTCGGCAGAAGAGCTGCTCGCGGCGAAAACGCAGGCGGCGGCGGCTTCGGCGGCAGCGGCCAAGGCCACGACCGAGGCCGAAAGGGCGGAGGCAGCGCAGGCCAAGGCGGATGCGAACGCGGCCAAGGTCGCGGCGCGGGAGCAGGCGGCGCAGCGCAAGGACGACGCGCGAGAGGCGGCCAATTCGCCGTGGAGCAGGGCCGCGACCTCGGCAACGCGCGCGGCAGGGTCTTCGATCGGGCGTCAGGTCGCGAACGAGATCGGCAAGCAGGTGTTCGGGACGTCACGGCGACGGTCGTCGAGCGGAGGATTGGCCGCGACGGTGCTGCGCGGGGTTTTGGGCGGGCTGTTCCGGGGGTAGGTGGAGGCCATACGCATGGTTCTGCAACCTCGGGTTCCCCGGCGGAGGCCGGGGCCCAGTTGGGCGGGTAGAAGTAATCGAGGACGGTGCTTCGTTACCTCTGCCTTCCCAACTGGGCCCCGGCCTTCGCCGGGGAGCAGGTGGATGGACTAGGCGGCATTTCAAAGGAGTTCGCGATGAGCCTGGATTTCGATACCGCAACCGACTGGACCGCTATCGGCGAGGCTTCGCTCGACGACGCGATCGAGCTGCGACGTGCGATCCATGCGGATCCCGAGATCGGGCTCCACTGTCCCCGCACTTCGGACAAGATCAAGGCGGCGCTTGCGGGCCTGCCGCTGGAGTTCCGCGAGGGCAGCGCGACCACCGGGTTCGTGGCGATCCTGCGCGGCGGACGCGACGGCGCCGCGGGTGGCAATGGCCGGACGGTGCTGTTGCGCGGCGACATGGATGCGTTGCCGATGCAGGAGGAGACCGGGCTGCCATTCGCCTCCAGGACCGACGGCGCGATGCACGCCTGCGGGCATGATTCGCATACCGCGATGCTGGTCGGCGCGGCGAAGGCACTGTGCGCGCGGCGCGAGACGCTGGCGGGGACGGTGGTCTTCATGTTCCAGCCGGGGGAAGAGGGGCATCATGGCGCGCGGCACATGATCGCCGACGGTCTGCTCGACGATCCGCTGCCCGAGGCGGCGTTCGCGCTACATATCTCGCCCAACATGCCGATGGGGACGGTGGTCAGCCGCGCAGGCACGCTGATGGCGTCGACCGACACGCTGCGCGCGACGATCACCGGGCGTGGCGGGCATGCGGCGATGCCGCACGACTGCCTCGATCCGCTGCCGATCGCGTGCGAGATCGTCACCGCGTTGCAGGTCTATGTCGCGCGGCAGGTTCCGGTCACCGATCCCGCGGTGCTGTCGATCACGAAGCTGAACGCCGGCACCGCGCACAACGTAATCCCGTCGCATGTCGAGATGCTGGGGACGATGCGGACGCTGTCGGAGCGGACGCGCGAGCAACTGCGCGCCGCGTTTACGCGGATGGTCGAGGGGATCGCGGCGGCGCATGGCGCGATCGGCGAGGCGCGGATCGAGGAGGGCTATCCGGTCACGGTCAACGATCCGCGCGCGACCGATCTGGTCAAGGCGTGCGCAACGCGGCTGTTGGGGCCAGCGGGCTGGGCGGTGATGCCGCCGATGATGGGCGCGGAGGATTTTTCGTACGTGCTGCAGAAGATGCCGGGCGCGATGGCGTTCATCGGTGCGGCGCCCGAAGGCAGCGATCCGCGCACCAACCCGCCGCTGCATAACACCAAGATGACGATCGACGAGCGCGTGATGGCGCAGGGGATCGCGATGCATTGCACGGTCGCTGAGCGGTTTTTGGAGGCCGGGTTCGATTGACCCCCGTCATCCCAGCGAAGGCTGGGATTTCATGAGGCAGATGGGGGGCAGGAGCCGCACGAGACCCCAGCCTTCGCTGGGGCGACGAAGTATGACGGCGCCCTGTGGCGTGTCGATCCCAACAAAAAAGGGCGGGGTCTTGCGACCCCGCCCTCTTCGGCAGTTCAGACGCGCGAGCGCTTAGAAGTGCGTGATGATGCCGAGCATCGGGCGCAGGCTCTGCGCGTCGCCGAAGGTGTTGACCTCTGCGCGGATGCGGAAGCCGGCGTTGCCGGTGATGCCCTTCAGGCCAATGCTCTGCGGACCGACTTCAGCGCCGATGCCGTAGGTGACTGCGCCGTAATCACGACCGGTGTCGCCACCGTTGGTCGAGCGTGCCGAGAAATGGTCGAAGTTGACCCACTGGTAGCCGACTTTGCCGTAGATGATGCCGCTGTCGCCGGCACGGAAGCCGAAACGGCCTGCTGCGCCATATTCCCAATCGATGTTGCCATCGACGCCCTTGGCGACGTTACCCTCGGCGCCGACGAACACCGGTCCCAGCGGAATGTTGATGCCGGCAACGCCCTGCACCAGCGAACCGGCGGGCTTGTAGCCGCGACGGGTCGAACCATCGGCGTTCAGCGCCTGCGGGATGCCGTGGCCACGCTCGTTGTCGAACTGCTCCCAGCCGCCCATGATGCCGAAATACGGCTCGATCCCGAAGGCCTTCGAGCCGTCGGGTGCTGCTGCTTCGCCGGGGGCTGCGCTGTTATCGACCGGGGCGCCGTTGTCGACCGGGACGTCCTGAGCGAACGCGGGGACGGCGAGGGTTGCAGCGGCGAGCGCGACGGCGAGAGAAAGCTTACGCATGTCATATGACCTTTATGGTTTCGGTTTCGGGGCCCCATCGCGTCACCGCGCCAGGTCCAGGACCCTCCAAACCGGCGAATGACACTATTGTTGCACCGCAAACAACCAAAGCCAGGAACTAATCTAAGCTGTGGCCAAAGGGTCACGGTTCCTGTCTCACAGGTGAACGAACCATGACGGATCAGCGGCTTAAGAGGCCGTAATATGGCACAATCGAGGCGAAGCATGGCGGCGTCGCTTTGCTGCACTGCACACTCCGCGCGTCGGGATACGAGGCGGGATGTGCGCCCTAAGCAGCGTTACGGGCGCGCGCCCGGCGGCATACCGATCGATGTTCGATTTGGCCCGGTCGGCCGCCGCGGCGCTGATGTCCGCGGTGCGAGCCGGTTCGCGCGAACAGGCGGCGAGGCCGATAAACCCGGCGACGAGAACGATACGCAAGCCGTCCTCCGTACATTGGAAGCGCAGGATGTTGGGGCAACGGCCCGTTGAGAAAGCCTCTGGGTGCGGGGCACGCGGCCCCGCGGGTCAGGGCTTGAGCGCGACGTCGTCCGTATCGTCGAGGTCGTCGTCGTCGTCGATGCTGCCATCGTCGAGCGCGTCCTGGACATCGTCCTCGTCCTGGTCGGCTTCGTCCATCGTGACGCTCGCGTCGCTTTCGCCGACCTCTTCGGAATCCATGTCGAGATCGTCGATCGGCTCGCCGTCGGCGTCGTCCAGGCCCAGATCGGGAGCGAGGTTGGTGAGAATCACGCCGTCGGTCGGGCCGTTGCCGGTAACCTCGAGGATCTCTGCGCGCTGGCTCTCGTCATAGCCTTCCTCGTCATAGCCGTCGTCGCCCGAACCAAAGCTTGGCACCTGATGTCCGCCCATGATGTCACTCCTTTGGCCGCGGGATGCGGGTGTATGAAGCGCGAACGGCGAGGATGGCCTTGCGGTTCCGTCAGGCGGGTTGGGGCGCAGGGTGCGCGGGGCGGAACAGGCGGCCGCGTTCGGTGATGCCGACCATCACCAGCGCGGCGAGCCCGGCGATCAGGAAACCAAGCACGAGCGGGATCGTCGTGCCGTCGAACGCCTGGCCGATCATCGCACCCGCGACCGCGCCCGCGGTGACGCTGACGAACCCCTGGACGCTGGAGGCGGTGCCGGCGATGCGGCCCATATTCTCCATCGCCATCGCCGAGAAGTTGGAGGTGGCGAGACCGAAGCAGCCCAGCGTCAGCGCCTGGAAGGCCGTGAAGCTGACGAGGTTTTCCCACCCCAGCAGGATCGCGGCGAGGTGAAGGACCGACACCAGGATCAGCCCGGTCAGCGCGCCGTGGCTGATCAGGCGGGTGCCGAGCCGCATCACGATGCGCGAGTTGAGCAGGTTGGCGACCGCCATCGTCACCGAACTCGCTGCGAAGATCACCGGGAGCAGCGCTGGCTTCGCGAAGACGTCGGCCATGATCTGCTGGATCGAGTTGAGATAGCCGTAGAGCCCCGCCATCAGCGCGGTCGAGGCGAGCATATAGCCGAGCGACTGGCGATCGGTCAGCGTGACGCGCCAGTCGGACAGGATGCGCGCCGGCGTGATCGGCAGGACGTTCTCGGGTGCCAGCGTTTCGGGCATGCGGATGTAGAACCACACCAGCACCGCCGTGGTCAGCGCAGCGATGGTCGCGAAGATCAGCCGCCAGTCGCCGAACTGCAGCACCACCCAGCCGAAACTGGGCGCGAGGATCGGGACGATCATGAACACCATGAACGCGATCGACATCACTCGCGCCATCGCGCGGCCGTGATAGCAGTCGCGGACCAGCGCGATCGTCGCGACCCGCGCGGCGGCGATCATCGCGCCGCCCAGCGCGCGCGCGACCAGCAGCAGCGTGAAGCTGCCCGCGATCGCGCAGGCGAGGTTGGCGACGACATAGGCGGCGAGTGCCCAGAGCAACACGGTGCGGCGGCCGAACCGGTCGGCGAGCGGGCCGTGGATCAGCTGCGCGACGCCGAACCCGATGATGAACGCGGTGACGACGAACTGGCGCGCATTGGCGCTGGCGACGTCGAGCGTGTCGCCGATCGCGGGGAGGGCGGGGAGCATCGAATCGATGCCGAGCGCGGTCAGCGACATCAGCGAGGCGACGAGCGCGACGAACTCGACGAAGCCGATCGGCGCGCCGCGCATCGTCGGCGAGTCGGTGGAGGGGGCGGAAGTCATGATGCGGGGGCTTTACAGGGGGATGCTGCAGTGCGGAACCCGTGCCGGCCGCTTCGGCGGGGTGTTTGGCAAAGCCCGCGCCCCGCGCCTATATGCAGCATTCCCCAATACGGACCCTTATCATCATGCTCGATACCCCCGCCGCCCAGGTCCCGACCCTCAGCCTCGCATCCCAGGACAGCGACCCCGACGGCTTCGCCGCGGCGTTTGGCGGGTCGTTCGAACGCTATGGCTTCGCGGTCATCGCCGATCACGGCATCCCCGCCGAGCTGATCGACCGCGCCTGGGCCGAGACCAAAGCGCTGTTCGACCTGCCCGAGGACGAGAAGCGGCAATACCATGTCCCCGGCGGCGGCGGCGCGCGCGGCTATACGCCGTTCAAGACCGAGATCGCCAAGGATGCGACCGCGGTCGACCTCAAGGAATTCTGGCATGTCGGGCGCGAGCTCGCCGCCGGGCATCGCTATGCCGCGCAGATGGCGCCGAACGTCTGGCCCGACCGGCCCGAGGGGTTCAAGTCGGTGTTCGTCGAGCTGTTCGCGGCGTTCGATGCGGCCGGCGACAAGCTGCTGTCGGCGATCGCGCGGCACCTGGGGCTCGCGCCCGACTGGTTCGACCCGGCGGTCAAGGACGGCAACAGCGTGCTGCGGCTGCTCCATTATCCGCCGATCCCCGCGGATGCCGAGGGCGTGCGCGCCGGGGCGCATGAGGACATCAACCTGATCACGCTTCTGCTCGGCGCCGAGGAGGCCGGGCTCGAGCTGCTCGGCAGCGACGGCGAGTGGCTGGCGATCAAGCCGCCCGAGGGCGCGATGGTGGTCAATGTCGGCGACATGCTGCAGCGGCTGACCAACCACAAGCTGCCCTCGACCACGCACCGCGTCGTCAACCCGCCGGTCGAGCGCCGCGGCCATTCGCGCTACTCGATGCCGTTCTTCCTGCACCCCGCGCCCGACTTCCTGATCGAGACGCTGCCGGGGACGGTGAGCGCGGCGCGGCCGGACCGCTATCCGACGCCGATCACCGCGCATGATTATCTGCATGAGCGGCTGGTCGAGATCGGGTTGGTCAAGGCGTAGGCGTCTTACCTCCCCTTCCTGGAAGGGAGGGGCAGGGGGTGGGTTGCTCTCGTGGGAGCACCGCGCCCGCCCCAAGCCGACCCACCCCCACCCTTCCAGGGAGGGGAGATTCGGATCGACTCACGCCGCGGGCGTTCCGTCGCATTCCATACCGATCGCTAACCCCCGCCGCCTAGCGCGGCGGGATGAAGCATCCGGCTGATTTCTTTCGCGTTTCGACCCTTACCCGGACCCTATTGCTTGGCGGACTGGCGCTGGCGCTGGGCGTGGTGGTCGAGCGGACCGGCGACGCGGGCGCGGCCGTGTCGCGCACGCCCGATACCGCCCGCGCGCGGTTCACGGTGTGCGGGCACGCCAAGCGGATCGACTGCGTGGTCGACGGCGACACCTTCTGGATGCGCGGCGAGAAGATCCGCATCGCCGATATCGACACGCCCGAGACGCACCCGCCGCGCTGCGCCGCCGAAGCGCGGGCGGGCAAGGCGGCGACGCTGCGGATGCAGTCGCTGCTGAACGCCGGGCCGTTCACGCTGGTGCCGATCCGGCGCGACGTCGATCGCTATGGCCGGAAGCTGCGGCGCGTCGAGCGGGACGGCGAATCGCTGGGCGCGGTGCTGGTCGGCGAGGGGCTCGCGCGCGACTATGGCGGCGGCAAGCGCGCCGGGTGGTGCGGCCGGGCGTGACGTCCACGATTTGAAAGGTCACAAAAGTCACGCCCGCGGGGGTGTTTTTCAGGCCTTGTGTTCGGACGGGGGATGCGGGCGGTAATCGTCGATGTCGAGCAGATCGGCGTCGACATCGGTGTCTACCAGCCCGGTCATCGCACCGCCGAAATCGGCCTGCATCGCCGCGATCGTATCGGCCCGCGCGCGCATGTCGCCGCCGGCGTCGAACAGCGGGGGGTTGAGGTGGCGCAGCAGGAACATCAGCATCCGGTCCGACGGGATCGCCTGTTCGGCGACGATCCGCCCCTCGCGCCAGATCTGGCGCGGCGTGCCGGAGGTGGCGCGCTCGAACGCGCCGTTATCAGCCGGCCGCCGGCGCGCATCAGCGCCGCGTCCCAGGCGCGTGCGAAGCCTGCCCCCTTGGGATGGTTGCGCAGGCGATAGGCGGAGCGCGGGGTGATGTCGGCGGCTTCGGCGGCAAGGCCGATGCTGCCGGTGTTGGCGAGCGTGTTGAGGACCATGCGCTGGCGTTCCGCGGTCCAGCCGTTGTGGCGGCGGCGGAGGGCGACCATCTCCATGCTTTCGGTGACCACTTGGGGCGCCTGTTTCGAGGGCGGGTCGTAGACCCATTCATGGCCGTGGCTGGTGTCCATGTGGCCGGTGCGCTCGCCGGCTGCCAGTTCGTCCGCTCGCATGATTCGTGCTCCCTTTGTTCCAAGAGCCGCACCAGTTTCGCGTGGTTGAGCTTGTAGGACAGCGGGTTTTTGGGGGGTGCCGATCAAAAAGCCCCTCCCCTTCAGGGGAGGGGTTGGGGTGGGGGCTCGCCGCCGGACGGCGCGCTTGTGGAAAGGCCCCACCCCCAGCCCCTCCCCTGAAGGGGAGGGGGGAAGACGTTGATCGGGCTTATCGCGCCGCCCGGTTTCTGGTAACGCCGAGTGATGAAACCAGTCGTCGACGAGCAGGAAAAGCTGGGCGATGCGGGCGGGCCGCCCGAGCGAGGCTATGACGCGTGGAAGCGGGCCAAGATCGAGCGCGGGTTGGCGCAAAGCCGAGATCGCAGCGCGATGATTCCTGTCGAGCAGGTTCTGCGCGACCTGTCTTGAACGTCGGCTTCACGCCACAGGCGCGGGACGATCTGGCGGCGATCCGCGATTGGATTGCCGAAGATAATCCACCGGCCGCCGAACGTGTGGTCGGGCGGATTGTGCAGACCGCGATGATGTTCGGGCAGTTTCCGCTGCTGGGCCGCGCGGGCAAGGTTGCCGGGACGCGCGAGTTTTCCGTGGTCGGGCTGCCCTATGTCATCGTCTATGCGATCGCGTCGGAGAGCGAGATCGACGTCTTGACGGTGCTGCATAACCGGCGGCGGTATCCGCCGATGGCGTAGGCTGTCCGCTGGTGTGCATGCTGCGGGCCGCGACACCCACCCCCGTCATGCCGGACTTGGTCCGGCATCCATGGCGTCGCAGGAGCGAGAGGTTTTGGTTTGCGGCACGATGGACCCCGGAACAAGTCCGGGGTGACGGAGCGCTTGGGGCTGCTGGGGTGGGCTCAGGCTGCGTCGCGGACGAGCGCGCCGCTGGCCTCCAGCCGCTGGTGCAGCGCGTCGGCGGACAGTTCGAAGCCGTTGGGCCAGGCGAGCGCGCCGCCTTCGACGGAGGCGGGCGCGAAATAGACGGGGTCGGCTAGGGGTTCTAAACTTTAACCGCTAGCGGATCTTAATTACAGGGCATCAAAATCGCTTATATCGTTTTCTAATATAAAACCAGTTTCATCAACAGATTGGCCTTGCAATTCCAAAGCGCCCTCCGACTGGAGGTCATTGCTAGGAGGTAAGGTGGATCCTTTGGGCGTCGATTTAAATGTCCGACCAGGGTACCACTCTTTTAGACCCCAAATCCCACGATCTACACGAACAACATCGCCAACATTATTAAAGCGGCGCGTCAGAACGGATCCAACCACATTAAGAGGGTCAGATCCGTTCAAGACGACTCCTCCAGCCTGTATTGCTTTGAGTATGTCGGCATTTGACATCGCGCGCTTGCGGATCTTTAGAAGCGCCTTGGCAGCGTCAACGATCGACATCCCTAAGAATGCGCCCGCATCGTCTTGAAAATTATTGGACTGTTCTGCTGGAAGTGTTGCCGCGGGTAAAATTCCCAAGCGGCCGTCGCGCAGAATTTCAAGTGTCCGAATAGCGTTATCTAGTTCGTCACGCTTTGCCCGAAGGTCGACCAGTACAAGGTCGTATGGGTCCGCAGACACCGATTTGAGCTCGGCCATATTGACAACTCCAAGCCGAAATGGCTATCAGAGCGCCGCCCCCAAGACGCGAATCTCGGGGGCGGCGGTGACGCCGAAAGGTGCGACATCAGGGCTTATGGCCCCTCGACCTATCTCCTAACCGTCATCTTCTATCGCAACCTCCGCTAGTCTTAGCCTCGATTGGGCCTGGTGGATCAACGGACCGGGTTGCACCCCGGTCCGTTGTCGTTTGTAGCGTATTGCGAATATGAATCCAAGCGCAAAGTTGCAGTCATCCATCATATCTTGTTCCCTATATGTTCTCAATCTGTAGGGAATGCGTTTGTTTCGGTAGCGCTTTGTTCGGCTAGCCAGGAAACTTGGGCTTGCTGGTTTTCATGATCGCCGGCGTTGGCACGGTCAGAATGCGACTCCATCACGTTCAGGAAGTGTCGAAACGCCTGTTAGTCCGGCTGAAGCGGGCATGGGCAAAGCCCATGCCGTCGGTCGGCGCTCGTAGCGCCGCCGGCTGGTCGCCCCGCCGGTGGCGGGAGTTAGCTTGGCGCTAACTCCTCGCGCGGCGCGACTTACTCTGCCGCAACCGAATCCGAAAACATATCCCGAACCTCGGCCAGGTCCACATTTGCCGCCGGCCCGCGCTTCGCGCTCTGCCGCTGGTCGAACGAGTCCCAAACATCCGTCCACTGACCCTTGGTCGCAGCCTTCGAATATTCCGTCGCGCGCGCCTCGAAGAAGTTCGCATGCTCCACCCCGTTCAGCATCGGCGCCAGCCACGGCAGCGGGTGTTCGTCGATCATGTAGATCGGCTTCAGGCCGAGCTGGTTCATCCGCCAGTCGGCGATGTAGCGGATGTACTTCTTGATCTCCTTGGGGGTCATGCCGTTGACCGGGCCCATCTCGAAGGCGAGATCGATGAAATTGTCCTCGAGGCGGATCGTGGTCTGGCAGACGTCGGCGATGTCGTCCTTGACCGCCTTGGTCAGGCACTGGCGCTCGGCGCAGAAGGTGTGGAACATCTTGATGATGCCCTCGCAGTGCAGCGTCTCGTCGCGGATCGACCAGGTGACGATCTGGCCCATGCCCTTCATCTTGTTGAAGCGCGGGAAGTTCATCAGCATCGCGAAGCTGGCGAACAGCTGCACGCCTTCGGTGAAGCCGCCGAACATGGCGAGCGTGCGGGCGATGTCCTCGTCATTGTCGACGGTGAACTTCTGCATGTAATCATGCTTTTCCTTCATCTCGGCATATTCGAGGAAGGCGCCATACTCGCTCTCGGGCATGCCGATGGTGTCGAGCAGATGGCTGTAGGCGGCGATGTGCACCGTCTCCATGTTGCTGAACGCGGTCAGCATCATCTTGATCTCGGTCGGCTTGAACACGCGGCCGTATTTCTCGTGATAGCAGTCCTGCACCTCGACATCGGCCTGGGTGAAGAAGCGGAAGATCTGCGTCAGCAGGTTGCGCTCGTGGTCCGACAGCTTCTGCGCCCAGTCGCGGCAATCCTCGCCCAAGGGCACTTCCTCGGGGAGCCAGTGGAGCTGCTGCTGGCGCTTCCAGAACTCGAAGGCCCAGGGGTATTCGAACGGCTTGTACTGCTTGGAGGCGTGGAGGAGGGACATCGGGGATACTCCGGTACGGAAAGGGGGAAAGCGGGGAAGGATTGAAACTAGGGGGCGGCCCATTGGTGCATCGCGCCCGCCGAAAAGCCGAGGACGATGGCGCCCGAGACGAGCATGATGCCGATCATCCGGAACGCATAGACCTGGCCCTGGGTCACGCGGGGGGAGGCGAGACGGATGAGGCATCCGATTCCGACAAGACCGAACACCGCGGCGACGGCATACATGATGAGGACCTGCCAGCTCATGCGACCAATTCCGGGGACATGCGTTCTGCAGCCGTAACCATCACAGGAGAAGACCCATGGTCGATGCAAGCCAGATCCAGGAACATGCCGAAGTCATCGGCGCCGACGGCGTCCATGTCGGTACCGTCGACCATATCGAAGGCAACCGCATCAAGCTGACCAAGAAGGACTCCGGCGCGCAGGTCGTCGAGGGTCAGGGCAGCCATGAAGGGCACCATCATTACATCTCGCTCGGCCTGGTCGCGGATATCGAGGACGGCAAGGTGCGGCTCTCCGCCAATGCCGACGTCGCCGTGACGTTCGAGGAAGAGGCCTAAACCCCCCGCGGCGCGTGCCG
Organism: Sphingomonas rhamnosi; assembly: GCF_036663615.1. Lineage (NCBI taxonomy): Bacteria > Pseudomonadati > Pseudomonadota > Alphaproteobacteria > Sphingomonadales > Sphingomonadaceae > Sphingomonas > Sphingomonas rhamnosi. Next base: position 296,583 of record NZ_JAXOJJ010000001.1, on the reverse strand, counting down.
AACGCGCCGCCGAGCCTGCCCGAGCCCCGGTCCGTGATCCACGGGCCGGGGTTTTTGGCGTCAGCACGGGAACGGGCGCCTCACTGGCAGGCAAGGCACTCATCGTAATCCTTCGACTCGACCTCGATCTGGCGCAGGTCGATGGTGTTGTCGGCCTCGACCCCGCCGGCAAAGCCTGCGCGCTGCACCGACTTCGAGCGGAGGTAGTAGAGCGACTTGATGCCGAGCTCCCAGGCGCGGAAGTGGAGCATCAGCAGGTCCCATTTCTCGACGTCCGCCGGGATGAACAGGTTCAGCGACTGTGCCTGGTCGATATAGGGCGTGCGATCGGCGGCGAGTTCGAGCAGCCAGCGCTGGTCGATCTCGAACGACGTCTTGTAGCAGTCCTTCTCGTCGGTCGAGAGGAAGTCGAGGTGCTGGACGCTGCCGCCCTGCTCGAGGATCGAATTCCACACCGCGTCGGAGTTCTTCGACTTCTCGGCGAGCAGCTTTTCCAGATACGGGTTCCGAATCGAGAAGCTGCCCGACAGCGTCTTGTGCGTGTAGATGTTGGCCGGGACCGGCTCGATGCAGGCGCTGGTGCCGCCGCAGATGATGCTGATCGACGCGGTCGGGGCGATCGCCATCTTGCAGCTGAACCGCTCCATCGCGCCGACATCGGCGGCGTCGGGGCACGGGCCACGCTCGATCGCGAGCTGCATCGACGCTTCGTTGGCGGCGGCGTTGATGTGCTTGAACATCCGCAGGTTCCACGACTTCGCCATCGCGCCCTCGAACGGGATGCCGCGGGCCTGGAGGAAGCTGTGATAGCCCATCACGCCGAGCCCGACCGAGCGTTCGCGGCCGGCGGAATAGGCGGCGCGTTCCATGCCGGGTTCGTGGCGGTCGATGTAATCCTGCAGGACGTTGTCGAGGAACCGCATGATGTCCTCGATCAGGCCCTTCTCGCCGTGCCACTGGTCCCAGGTTTCCAGGTTGAGCGACGACAGGCAGCAGACAGCGGTGCGATCATTGCCGAGATGGTCCTTGCCGGTCGGCAGCGTGATCTCGGAGCAGAGGTTCGAGGTCGAGACCTTGAGGCCGAGTTCGCGGTGATGCTTGGGCATCGCCTTGTTCACGTGATCGGCGAAGATGATGTAGGGTTCGCCGGTCTGCAGGCGGGTCTCGACCAGCTTCTGGAACAGCGAGCGCGCATCGACGGTGGCGCGGATCGCCTGGTCCTTGGGGCTGCGCAGATGCCATTCGGCGCCGGCGCGGACGGCTTCCATGAAGTCGTCGGTGATCAGCACGCCGTGGTGCAGGTTCAGCGCCTTGCGGTTGAAATCGCCGCTCGGCTTGCGGATCTCGAGGAACTCCTCGATCTCAGGGTGGCTGACGTCGAGATAGACCGCCGCCGAGCCGCGGCGCAGCGACCCTTGCGAGATCGCGAGGGTCAGCGAATCCATCACGCGGACGAAGGGGATGATGCCGCTGGTCTTGCCGTTGAGGCCGACCGGCTCGCCGATGCCGCGGACATTGCCCCAATAGGTGCCGATGCCGCCGCCGCGCGAGGCGAGCCAGACATTCTCGTTCCAGGTGTCGACGATGCCGTTGAGGCTGTCGGGCACCGAGTTCAGATAGCAGCTGATCGGCAGGCCGCGGCCGGTGCCGCCGTTCGAGAGAACGGGGGTGGCGGGCATGAACCACAGTTTGGAGATCGCGTCGTACAGGCGCTGGGCGTGGCCGGCGTCGTCGGCATAGGCCGAGGCGACGCGAACGAACAGGTCCTGATAGCTCTCGCCGGGCAGCAGATAGCGGTCCTTGAGCGTCTCCTTGCCGAAATCGGTGAGGAGCGCGTCGCGGCTGTGGTCGACCTCGACCGGATAGGGCTGCGCGCGCACCGAATGGCTGTCCTGCGCCTGGGGCTGAGGCGCCGGCTGGGCGGAGGCTGCTGGCGTGGTCGCTGCTGCGTCGAGGGTGTCCGTGGTCATGTCGCTATCCCGGCTGCTATCTCTGAAATCCATCGAAACCGCATCCCTATGTTCTCGGTCCGTTCGAATCGGGAGCGTACCCCCATGCTACACCCGAGCGCGCGCAAAAGGAGAACAAAATGAGATCGCGCGGCGGATGAGCCGGCTGCGGGTTCCCGATCTGCATATGGCTATGCGTGACCTGTTCTACCAGTGATTGCGTCCGCCCTCTGACGTAACCCCAAGAGATTGTGCCAAAGCGGAAGACGACGCAAGCGGGTTGCGCGGCGTCGGCCGGGTCAGCGGAGCCGGTTCCACCGACCCGTCGCACGCGACGCGTGGACTTCTGCGGGGTTCGCAATGTGCAAGCGAAGAGTGAGCATATGAAAATATTTTAAGGCGCCGGTACGGGGGTACCAGCCGGCCCCACCCACGCGCGGTCATCCTGACGAACGTCAGGATCCAGGGTTGCACGCGGGGCGCTTGGGGCTCTGGATCCTGACGTTCGTCAGGATGACGGAGGGGGCGGGATCACGCGGGGAGGGACCGGCTGCGGTTCAGCCGGCGCCCTGCGCGGGGATGTTGACGCCCATGCTGACCAGATAGCGCTTCACGTTGCGCGCGGCCTGGCGGAGGCGCTGTTCGTTCTCGACCATCGCGATGCGGACATAGCCTTCGCCATTCTCGCCGTAGCCTACGCCCGGTGCGACCGCGACCTTGGCGTGTTGCAGCAGCTGCTTGGAGAATTCGAGGCTGCCGAGATGCGCGAGCGCGGGGGGCAGCGGCGCCCAGGCGAACATGCTCGCGCGGGGACTGGGGATATCCCAGCCGGCGCGGCCGAAACTGTCGACGAGCACGTCGCGGCGCTTGTGATAGAGTTCGCGGTTCTTCTCGACGATGTCCTGCGGGCCGTTGAGCGCGGCGCAGGCGGCGGCCTGGATCGGGGTGAAGGCGCCGTAATCGAGATACGACTTCACCCGGCTCATCGCCGCGATCAGCGTCGTGTTGCCGACCGCGAAGCCGATCCGCCAGCCGGCCATCGAATAGGTCTTGCTGAGCGAGGTGAATTCGATCGCGACGTCCTTGGCGCCGGGCACCTGGAGGATCGAGGGCGTCGGGTTGCCGTCATAATAGAGCTCGGAATAAGCGAGGTCGGAGATGATCCAGACCTTGTTGTCCTTCGCCCAGGCGACGAGCCGTTCGTAGAAGGCGAGATCGACCGCCTCGGCCGTCGGGTTGGACGGATAGTTGACGACCAGGATCGACGGGCGCGGCACGGTGAACGCCATCGCGCGCTCGAGGCTCTGGAAATAGGCCTCGTCGGGGGCCGTAGGCACCGCGCGGATCGTCGCGCCGGCGATAATGAAGCCGAAGGTGTGGATCGGATAGGACGGGTTGGGCGCGAGCACGACGTCGCCGGGCGCGGTGATCGCGGTGGCGAGGCTGGCGAGCCCCTCCTTCGACCCCATCGTCACGACGACCTCGGTCTCGGGGTCGATGTCGACGCCGAAGCGACGGCCGTAATAGTTGGCCTGGGCCTTGCGCAGGCCCGGAATGCCCTTCGACTGCGAATAACCGTGCGCGTCGGGTTTCTGCGCGACCTCGACCAGTTTCGCGATGACGTGCGCGGGCGGCGGCAGGTCGGGGTTGCCCATGCCGAGATCGATGATGTCCTCACCACCGGCACGCGCCGCCGCCCGCATCGCGTTGACTTCGGCGATGATGTAGGGCGGCAGGCGTTTGATGCGGTAGAAGTCTTCGGACATGGCGGGCCTCGCTGTTCGCGGGAGGGTGTACTCCAGGCGGGGCGTCGGTGGAACCGGGGATGCGACACGTCGCGATCGTCATCCGGGGGCCATGTGCCGCGCGATCGATGCGTCGCTGCCGCCAATGCGCCACCGCACTCATCCGTCACCCCAGCGAAGGCTGGGGTCTCCCTGTTGGCGCGGGCTGCGACACGAACCGGGAGATCCCAGCCTTCGCTGGGATGACGTATGGGGGGCGCGCGCGGTTGAGTCTTCGCTGGCAGGGCGATTTCGCGTAGGGTCTCCGCCAACCCGAGAGGACGTCATGGCCGACACGCCCAGCCTGCCCGATCTGCAGCATTGGACCTGGGTGATCGGCCGCATGCAGCAGATGATGCTGGAGCAGGGGCTCGGCACGCTCAAGGCCGAGACCACGGGGCTCGACCGGGTCACCGATTTCTGGACCGAGAGCCTGACGTTGTGGCAGCGGTTCCTCGATCCCGCCCAGCCCCCTGCGCAGCCCGAACCCGCCCCCGCCGTCGACAAGCGCTTCAAGGCGCCGCAGTGGCGCGCGCCGGTGTTCGACCTGATCCGGCAGAGCTACGACCTGATCGGCGACCATATGCTGCGCGGCGTCGATGCCCTGGAGGGGGTTCCCGCCAAGCAGAAGGACCAGCTGCGGTTCGCGACGCGCGGGTTCGTCGATGCGATGAGCCCGACCAACTTCGCCTTCACCAACCCCGAGGTGATCGAGAAGACGATCGAGACCGGCGGCGCGAACCTGATGAAGGGGTTGCAGACGATGCTCGCCGATCTGGCGCGCGGGCAATTGTCGCACGCGCCTGCGGATGCGTTCGAGGTCGGCGTGACACTGGCGACGACGCCGGGACAGGTGATCAAGCGCACGCCGCTGTACGAACTGATCCACTACGCCCCGACCACCGACACCGTGCTCGCGACGCCGCTCGTTATCTTCCCGCCGTGGATCAACCGCTTCTACATCCTCGACCTGACGCCCGAGAAAAGCTTCGTCCGCTGGGCGGTGGCGCAGGGGCTGAGCGTGTTCATGGTGTCGTGGAAGTCGGCGGACGCGACCATGAAGGACGTAGCCTGGGACGATTACGTCGCCGCGCAGTGCGACGCGATCGATACGGTGCGCGGGCTCCTCGACGTGCCGGCGGTGCACACGATCGGCTATTGCGTGGCGGGGACGACGCTCGCCGCGACGCTGGCGCTGCTTGCGGCGCGGGGGCATGCGGACAGGGTCGCAAGCGCCACCTTCTTCACCGCGCAGGTCGATTTCGCGGCGGCGGGTGAGCTGCAGCATTTCATCGACGACGAGCAGCTGAGGATGCTCGCGCAATTGTCGCCCGACGGGTTTCTCGACGGGCGGTACATGGCGATGACGTTCAACCTGCTGCGCGGGCGCGACCTGATCTGGAACTACGTCACCCAAGCCTATCTGCTGGGGCAGGACGCGGTGCCGTTCGACCTGCTGTACTGGAACGGTGACACCACCAACCTGCCCGCGACATGGCACATGCGCTATCTGACCGACCTGTACCGCGACAATCTGTTGGTGAAGCCCGGCGCGATCAGCATCGCGGGTACGCCGATCGACCTGACCCGGGTCACGACGCCCACCTATATCCAGGCGGGCCGCGAGGACCATATCGCGCCGGCCGATAGCGTGTGGCGGATGACTCAGCTGTTCGCGGGGCCGATCCGGTTCGTGCTGGCGGGATCGGGGCATATCGCCGGCGTGGTGAACCCACCGGCGGCAGGCAAATATCAATATTGGACGAATCCGGACGCGGCCCGGAATGTCGCCGCGTCGCTGGACGATTTCGTCGCGGGGGCGACCGAGACGCGCGGAAGCTGGTGGCCCGACTGGATCGCGTGGATCCGCACCCTCGGCGCCGACTCGGTGGCGGTCGAGGGCGCGCGGCGACCGGGCGGAGGTGACTTGCCCGCGCTCTGCGCCGCCCCGGGAGAGTACGTAAAGACGCGATAAGCCGTTGGCGGCACAAGCATCCATACCGGTTTCCGAAGACGTCACGGTGCCGCGTGCAAGAACATTGCGTGCCCTTCGGCAATTTGGTATTGTGCAGTGCAGCATAAGGACGGGAGGCGGGCGATCATGACGCGGAAAAACTCGACCGGACCGGTGGCCGAAACGCTGGCCGAACCGCTGGACCAGGCCCCGCCAAACCTCGCCGTCGGCGATCCGACGCTGGAAGTCGAAGCTGCGACTCCTGGTCCCGAGGCGCCTGCCCCGGAATTGCCGGCCCACACGCCGCCGGAACCGCCCGTCGTCGCCAGCGACGTGACACTGCTACCCTCCGCCGCCCAGGATCGGACGGCCCCTTCACCAGCAAAGGACGCCATCATGGACACGTTCGAAACCGCGACCGAAAAGACCCACGCGATGTTCGCAGGGCTCAACGACCGTACCAAGGGTGCGATAGAAAAGAGCACGCACATGCTCGAAGAGCTCAGCGCCTTCGGCAAGGGCAACATCGAGGCGATCGTCGAATCGTCGAAGATCGCCGCCAAGGCGCTCGAGACGGTTGGCCAGGACGTCGCCGACTATGCCAAGACGAGCTTCGAAAGCTCGACCGCGGCGATGAAGACGCTGGCATCGGCCTCGTCGCCAACCGAGTATTTCCGGCTGCAGAGCGATTATGCGCGCACCGCGTTCGACGCGGTGGTCGCGCAGAGCTCGCACGCGACCGAGAAGATGCTGAAGCTGGCCGGCGAGATCGCGCAGCCGATCTCGAACCGAGTCGCGGTCGCCACCGAGAAATCGCACGGCGCCGCATAAGCCGCTCCCTTCGGTGCAAGGGCGGGCGCCGTGCGACGCCCGCCCTTTTGCGCATGCTTTGCGTCGCGGGCCCTTGCTCTTGCCCCCGGCCATGCCATATTTTGGCATCAATGCTGATGACCAACCCCAACATGGCCGAACGGCGCGACGATGGCGGCGATGACGGCAACGATCGCGGTACCGGCGCCGGCGTCGCGACCAAGACCCGCACGCGCACCAAACAGCCGACGCCGTACCGCGTGCTGATGCTCAACGACGATTATACGCCGATGGAGTTCGTCGTGCTGTGCCTGCAGCGGTTCTTCCGGATGGACATGGAGGCGGCGACGCGCGTCATGCTGCACGTCCACCAGAAGGGCGTCGGGGTGTGCGGGACGTTCAGCTACGAGGTCGCCGAGACCAAGGTCAGCCAGGTGATGGATTTCGCGCGGCAGAACCAGCACCCGCTGCAGTGCACGCTGGAAAAGGCGTAATCAGCGCCCCGCGGGCAGCCAGCTGAGGTCGAGCCCGTCCAGCCGGTCGATATAGTTCGCGACCCGCGCGAGCATCGGTTCGTTCGCGAACGTCACGCGCCCCGATTCACGGGCGATCAGTCCGTCATCCTCGAGCTGCCGCAACATCCGGTTGACGTGGACCGCGGTCAGCCCGGTCGCATCGCCGATCTCTTCCTGCGTCAGGTGCAGCGGAAAGGCGTGGCCGATCCGGGCGTCGGCGCGCCGCATGCGGTTGCGGATATCGATCAGCAGCGCGGCGATCCGCGCCTTGGCCGAGGTGCGGCCGAGTGCGGCGAGCCGGTCGGTCAGCGCGACCTTCACCATCTGGTTGCCGACCATAATCAACGCCGCAAGCCGCGGGTGATCGAGCATCACCTCGGCAATCACCGAGCGGCTGAACGGACAGACGGTGCAGTCGGTCAGCGTGACGATCGTCTCGGTCGAGTTGCGATAGGCGAGCGCCGACAACGCCATCATGTCGCCCGCGAACAGGAAGCGCAGGATCTGCCGGCTGCCGTCGTCGAGCACGACATAGCTCATCGCCATCCCGCTTTGCAGGATGAAGAGGTCGGGCATCGGATCGTTTTCGCGCATCAAAACGGTGCCGCGCCGCAAGATGCGCGAGCGTTCTTCCAATCGCGCCAGCGCGGCGCGTTCGTTCGCCGTCAAGGCGATTAGATCACCGACGCGATCGGCAAAGCAACTTTCCGGCACTCCGTCACGTCCCCCCAGGAACCGGCCTCAAAGCAAATGTCTGACTTTAGTGCATTAAAGTCGATCAAGTTGGCGGCAATGCAGCATCCCCTTGCGCGAAATGCGGACGCGGCTAGACACCGGCGATGGATCGCATTCTCATTCGTGGCGGCAACCGCCTGTCCGGGCGTCTGCCCATCTCCGGCGCCAAGAACGCCGCGCTGACGCTGATGCCGTGCGCGCTGCTGACCGAAGAGCCGCTGACGCTGCGCAACCTGCCGCGGCTGGCCGATGTCGACGGCTTTGGCCATCTGCTGAACCAGCTGGGCGCGTCGACCAACATCCAGGGCACGAACCCGCAGGAGTTCGGCCGCGTGATGACGATCCGTGCGGGCAAGCTGACCTCGACCGAGGCGCCGTACGACATCGTGCGGAAAATGCGCGCGTCGATCCTGGTGCTGGGGCCGCTGCTCGGCCGCGGCGGCGAAGCGACGGTGTCGCTTCCCGGCGGCTGCGCGATCGGCAACCGCCCGATCGACCTGCATCTGCGCGCGCTGGAGGCGATCGGCGCCGAGCTCGAAATGGCCGCGGGCTATGTGAAGGCGACCGCGCCGGGCGGGCGGCTGACGGGTGGGAAGTACCGGTTCCCGATCGTCTCGGTCGGCGCGACCGAGAACGTCGTGATGGCCGCGGTGCTGGCCAAGGGCACCAGCGTGATCGAGAACGCGGCGCGCGAGCCCGAGATCGTCGACCTGTGCAACTGCCTGGTCGCGATGGGCGCGTCGATCGACGGGATCGGCACCGAGACGCTGACGATCGAAGGCCGCGACCGGCTGCACGGCGCGACCTATGCGGTGATGCCCGACCGGATCGAGGCGGGCAGCTATGCCTGCGCCGCGGCGATAACTGGCGGGTCGCTCGACCTGATCGGGGTGACGTCGGCGAACATGGGTGCGACGTTCGATGCGCTGGTCGAGGCCGGCGTTTCGATCACGCCGATCAAGGACGGCGTGCGGGTCGAGGCGGGCGACACGCTGAAGCCGCTGACGCTGTCGACCGCGCCGTACCCCGGCTTCGCGACCGACATGCAGGCGCAGTTCATGGCGATGCTGTGCAAGGCCGACGGCGCCAGCGTGCTGACCGAGACGATCTTCGAGAACCGCTACATGCACGTGCCCGAGCTGGCGCGGATGGGTGCGGACATCCAGGTGACCGGGCGCTCCGCCGTGGTGCGCGGCGTCGACAGACTGGTCGGCGCGCCGGTGATGGCGACCGATCTGCGCGCGTCGATGAGCCTGATCCTGGCTGGGCTGGCGGCGGACGGCGAGACCTCGGTCGGGCGCGTCTACCATCTCGATCGCGGTTACGAGCGGCTCGAAGAGAAGCTGAGCGCGGTCGGCGCGGATATCGAGCGCGCCAGCGACGGCTGATCGCGCCGCCCGGAAGCAGGCGGCGATCGCACCGATTAGACGCGTTTAGATGATACGCCGGTCTTCATGCGAGCGGACTCGACCCGCCGCCCGGACCGTCGTGCGCGGCGATCCGGGCTTCCAGCGTATCGAGCGCGGTCGATAGCATCGCGGCGATGTGGTGCTCCTCACAATCGTCGAGAATCATCAGCACTGGCATCAGCTGGTCGCGCGCCACGCAGAGTCTGTCGGTCTTCTCAGCTCTTGGCATGCCGTGCGCTCCCCCGCGAATAGTCGCATGCTATTCTTATATCACAATGACTAAAAGAACATTGGTCGGAATTCGACCTATATTGCTTTATTAGTCTTGTACGAAAATTAGTAAACAATGAAACTAAATCACGTATTCGAGCGTATCTAATCTACATCAAGTCTGATGTCAGGCGGACCTGAACGCCAAGACTCGGGTAAGGATGATTCCCATGGCACAGTCAGGACATGTTTTCATAAGCAGTGGTGGACAGCTGCTCGATGTCGATGCGGCGTTTTGCGATATCATGCGCTGCGACGCCGACGATCTGCGCGGTCGCCTCGTGCTCGAGGTGACCGCGCCGGCCGATCGGACCGAGTGCGCGCGCGCCATCGCCACGCTGCGCCAGACGCGCCGGCCGTTCGTGATCGTCAAGCGGTTCGTCCGTCACGACGGGTCGCACGTGTGGGTTCGCAATTCGGTGTCGATGTCGATGGACGGCAACGGTGCGCCGATGATGGAGGCGATCATCGAGCCGGTCGATGCCCCCGCAGACAATGACAACACCCCGGCGGCGCTTCTCGACGTCGCACGCTTTCTGGTTACCGGACGCCGCGACCGCGGGACGGTGGGCGATCGGGCGCTCTTTGCCGATCTCGGCTGGGATGCGGTGCTGGCGGCCTATGTCGCCGAAGCGGAGGGTCGCGCGGTCGACGTCGTGACGCTGGCGCGGATGCTCGACCACCCGGCCGCGACGGTCGGGCGCTGGGTCAAGGCGCTGTTGCAGCACGGGATGCTCGAAATCGAGTGCCGCAGTACCAGCACGGGTGCGCTCGAGGCGTATCGGCTGACCGGCGAGACGCATCGCAAGCTCGAGGCCTATCTCGGCCGGATTCGCCCGCAGCGTGACCTGCTGACGCTGAGCGCCTGAACGGCGCGTTCGGCCCGGACGTTCAGGCGATGCGTTCGGGCACCGCGGCGGCATCCTTCGCGATCGCCGCGGCGGGGGCGACGGCTTCCCAGGGGAACACGAACCAGTCCTTGGTCACCGTCCGATCGATGACGCGCGCGCTGTAATCAATGCGTTCGGCCGAGGTCGCGTTGTCGATCAGCACCGCGAAGCGGACCGATCCCTCGACCGCACCCGCCTCGGCGAGCGTGCCGCGCAGATGCGTGATCGTGCGGCCCGAATCGTTGATGTCGTCGAGGAACAGCAGCCGTTCGCCGGCGATCGTCCGCTTCGCGAGCTTGACCAGGGGTTCGTCGGCGAAATCCTTGACCTGGCTCGAATAATCGACCGACAGAGTCGGCAGGCCGGTCGCGTGGCTGAGGAACACCGCAGGGACCAGCCCACCGCGACCGACGCCGATGATGAAATCGGGGTTCCAGTCGGTGTCCTCGACGAGTTGCGCCGCGATCAGGTGGATCGCGGCGACGAAGTCGGATTGGGGGATCGGGGTGAAGGTCGGCATCGCGGCATTATACCGGTCCGGGGCGGCCAGGGCCAGCGCTTCAACCACGCCAGACGTCATCCCAGCGAAGGCTGGGATCTCATGCGGCGGGCACGGGACATAGCCGCACGAGACCCCGGCCAGCGCTGGGGTGACGAAAATGGATCAGATCGCGTCGAGCGCCTGGGTGAAGTCGGCGATCAGATCGTCGGGATCCTCCACGCCGATCGAGATACGCACCAGGCTGTCGGTGATGCCCAGCGCCTGCTTGCGCGCGTCGGGCACGGACAGATGCGTCATCGACGCCGGATGGCTGGCGAGCGTCTCGGTGCCGCCCAGGCTGACCGCGAGCTTGGCGATCTTCAGCGCGTCGAGGAACGCGAAGCTTTCCGCCTCGCCACCCTTCAGGAACAGCGAGAAGGTCGAGCCGGCGCCGATGCAGTGGCGCTTGTAGATGTCCGCCTGGCGCTCCATGCCCGGCTCGTCCGCAAGGAAGCCGAGATAGCCGACGCGCTCGACCTTGGGGTGGCCGCGCAGATAGCCGCAGACCTTCACCGCATTCTCGCCCGCGCGGTTCATGCGCAGTTCGAGCGTCTCGAGGCTGCGCAGCAGCATCCAGGCGGTGTTCGGGTCGGTGATCGTGCCGATCGTGTTGCGCATCGATCGGATCGTGTTGATGTGCGCCTTCGACCCCAGCACGCCGCCCGCGACCAGATCGCTGTGCCCGCCCGCATACTTCGTCAGCGAATAGACGACGATGTCGGCGCCGTGCTTGAGCGGCTGAAGCCAGACGGGCCCGAGGAAGGTGTTGTCGATCGCGATCGGCGGCTTCTCGTCTCCGAAAATGGCATCGCGGCTGGCGGCGACCGCCTGGATGTCGACCAAGGCGTTGGTCGGGTTGGCGGGGCTTTCGAGATAGATCAGGGCGACCTCGCCCTTGGCGGCCTCGGTCATCACCGCGTCGATTTCCTCGCGGGTGGCACCGGCGGGGAAGTCGAGCCACTTCACCCCGAACTTGCCGAGCACGCGGCCGATCAAAGTCTCCGTCGCGGCATAGAGGGGGCCCGAATGGACGATCGTGTCGCCGGGCTTGACCATCGCGAGGAAGAGCGTCGCGATCGCCGACATGCCGGACGAGAAGGCGAGCGCGTCCTCGGCCTCTTCCCAGATGCCGAGGCGGTCTTCGAGGATTTCCTGGTTGGGGCCGTTGAAGCGCGAATAGACGAGCCCCTCGGATCCGCCGGGCCGCTTGCCGGTGACGCCTTCGAAATGGCGCTTGCCCGCCGCAGCGTTGGGGAACACGAAGGTCGAGGTGAGGAAGATCGGCGGCTTCAGCGAGCCTTCCGACAGTGCGGGGTCATAGCCATGGCCCATCATCAGCGTCGACGGCTTGAGCTTGCGCCCGTTGATCTCGCCGACCGGCGGCTTTGGGGCGACGCGCGCGGCGACGCCGGTGAGGTCGGCTTCGGTTTCGGTGGGTTCGGTCATTGGGTACTCCTAATCCTGACGTCTGAACGAAGAAGCGGGCGGGAAAGTCGCAACTCCCCATCGTCATGCCGGACTTGTTCCGGCATCCATCCCTCCGCGTATCCAGCGGCCTGAGGGTGTGCCGACCGATGGACCCCGGACAAGTCCGGGGTGACGAAGGTGGGGTGTTGCTACAAACCGATGATGCTGATCTGGCGGCCGTAGGACGGTTCGTCCCGATGCGTCGCGCGGCGGAAGCTGAAGAAGCGGTCGGCGTCGGAACAGGTGTCGAGCCCCAGCGCCTCGATCCGCCCGATCCCGGCGTCGGCGAGCCGCGCGACGACGTAGGATTCCAGGTCGAACTGGTGATGACCGTCGCGGCCGTCGGCGAAGAAGCGTTCGTTTTCGGGATCGTCCTCGCAGAAGCGGCGCAGGAACGCGACGTCGACCTCGTAGCTGGCGCGCGCTATGCACGGGCCGACCGCGGCGACGATCCGCGACCGATCGGCGCCGATCGCCTCCATCGCCAGGATCGTCGCGTCGGTGACGCCGCCGAGCGCGCCCTTCCAGCCGGCATGCGCCGCCCCGACGATGCCGGCGGCCACGTCGGCGAACAGCACCGGCGCGCAGTCCGCGGTGAGGATGCCGAGTGCTAAGCCGGGGCGGTTGGTGACGAGCGCATCGCCGCGCGGGCGGAAGGCGTCGTCGACGGGTGCGAGCACGGTGACCGCCTCGGCCGAGTGGATCTGATAGGCGGTCAGCAGCTGCGCGCCGGGCCGCACCGCCTCGACCGCGATCAGCCGGTTGCGCAGCACCGCGTTGGCGTCGTCGTCCGATCCAATGCCGACGTTCAGCCCGGCGTGGATCCCGGTCGAGACGCCGCCGCGGCGACCGAGAAAGCCGTGCGAGACCCCGTCCAGCGCCCGGGCGCGGATCACTTCGACGTCACTCACAGCGTCAACCTCATCACCTCGTCACGGTCGATCTGCGTGCCGGTGTGGAACGCGTAATCGCCGACATGGACGAAGCCATAGCGATCGTAGAAGCGGCGCGCGCGGGGATTGTGTTCGAAGACGGTGAGGAACAGCGCGGGCGCGCCGCGGGCGCGCGCGGTGTCGATTGTCCAGTCCATCAACGCCTGCGCGATGCCATGGCCGTGGCGGTCGGTGACGACGTAGAGCTGGCTCAATTGCAGCGCGTTCGGCTGGCTGGCCGCCTCGACCACCCAGGGCTGGGTGAGCTTGGCATAGCCGACGATCCGCCCATCCTCGACCGCGAGGCGGAAGTGGATCGCGGGATCGGCCAGGTCGCGGAGCAGCGCGCCGTCGGGGCCGTAGGCGGTGGCGACATAAGCGGCGATGTCGGCGGCGGGGGCGGTGTGCGCGAAGGTTTCGATCCAGATCGCGCGTGCCATCGCGTCGAGCGCGGGACCGTCGGCGGGGGTGGCGTCGCGATAGACGATCATGCGCCCGATTCCGCAAATGCCGCCGGCGCGGGCCAGGCGGGGGCGGTGATCGCCAGCGCCTTGAACAACGTGCCCATGTCGTCCATCAGCCGCCGCCGATCGGCCACCAACTGCTCTGCGCGTTCAGGCGCGGCGCGGGCGAGCGTGGTGGTCCGCGTGTCGATGCCGAGCCCGCCGAGCAGGTCGCGCTGGGTTACCGGACCCCAGGCGACCGCACCCCGCTCTTGCGCCGCGGCGGCGAGGGTCGTGAAGTCGACATGCGCGGTCAGGTCGTGCTCGCCGGGGGCTTCGAACGGGTTGGCGAAGGCGTGGCCGCGAACCGCCTGCAGCGTGTCGCCGAGCAGCGGGCCTTCATGGCCGTAATCGATCGCGAGCAGCGCGCCGCCCTGCGCGACGATGCGAGCGGCGAGGGCGCGCATGATCGCGACCGCGGCGGGGGAGGCTTCGAGCACCGATCCGGCGGGCGAATCGCGCAACGGTTCGGGGATGATCGTGTCGGGCAGCGCCTTGCCGGCGATCGGCAGGAACAGCGTGTCCTGCGCGGCTACGAGGCGTTCGTGCCACTGGTCGCGCTTGACGAGCTGGCGGATCGGCAGCGCGTCGAAGAATTCGTTGGCGACGACGATCAGCGCGCGGTCGGTCGGGAGCGTGTCGATCGTGTCGTGGAAGGTCGCAGCGGGGACGGCGCCGGCTTGCGCGGTGCGGAGCGTCGGACTGGTCTCGACGAAATGCACGTGCGGTGTCAGCCCGGCCTTCGCCATCGCGCGCAGCGCGTCGGCGGCGAGCGTGCCGCGGCCGGGGCCGAGCTCGACCCAGGCGACGTCCGGACGGCCGGTGCGGTCCCACAGATCGGCGCACCACAGGCCGATCAGTTCGCCGAACATCTGGCTGATCTCGGGCGCGGTGACGAAGTCGCCGGCGGCGCCGAGCGGATCACGGGTCGCGTAATAGTGCGCGTTGGCCGCGGCCATGTATTGCGCGATCGAGATGGGGCCTGCGAGCGCGATCGCGCGGGCGAGGCGTTCGGGGAGGAGGGGTTCTGTTTCGGGCATTAGACCGTCTTAACTTCCCCGGCGGAGGCCGGGGCCCAGTTGGGAAGGCAGAAGAAACGGGGCGCGCACATCATTAGGGGCGTTCCAACTGGGCCCCGGCCTCTGCCGGGGAAGGATGTGATCGTGCCAGTAGCTCAGGCGACGCTCTGCGATCCGGCGATGGGCTCCACGCGCACGCGCCTCCCGGCAGCCGTGAGGATCAGGTACAGGCCCCCCAAGATCATCGGCACGCACAGCCATTGCCCCATGTGCAGCCCGGTCTTCGCGGCGAATTCGCGCAGCTGCGAATCGGGTTCGCGGAAGAATTCCACGGTGAAGCGCGCGACGCCGTAGCCGAGCACGAACAGCCCGACGAGCTTGCCCGGATCGTAGCGCGCCTTGGTCTTCCAGAAGGCGAACCAGAGCAGCGCGAACAGCGCGAGGCCTTCGAGCCCGGCTTCGTAGAGCTGGCTCGGATGGCGCGCGGGCTCGATCAGGCCGAAGGCGACGGTGCGTTCGAACACGATGCCCCAGGCGACGTCGGTCGGCTTGCCCCAGAGCTCGCCGTTCACGAAATTGGCGAGGCGGCCGAAGAACAGCCCGAACGGCACGCAGCACGCGATATAATCGTGCACGCGCAACCAGTTGAGCTGATGCTTCCGCGCGAACAGGATCAGCCCCAGCGACACGCCGATGACCCCGCCGTGGAACGACATGCCGCCGTCCCACAGCCGCAGGATCCGTAAAGGATGCAGGAACATCTCGGGCGCGTAGAACACGACATAGCCGATCCGGCCGCCCAGGATGATGCCGAGCGTCGCGTAGAAGACGAGGTCGTCGGCGTGGCGCCGGGCCATCGGCGCGCCGGGCTGGGCGAGCAGCTTCAGCAGGTACCACCAACCGACCAGGATGCCCGCGATATAGGCGATCGAATACCAGCGCAGCGTGAAGAAGCCGAGCGTGAACACCTCGGGCCGTAGCGGCAGGTCGGCGAAATGGACGTGGGCGTCCGCAGTGGTGGCGGCTGCCGTTGCGGCGGCGGCGAGCATCATCGGTATCAAAGGCTTTTCCCCAGGCGTTCGCGTCTGCATAATGGCGGGTAACGATAAGACCAAGCGGAGAGAGATATGCGGACCGAACTGGACCAGGCGATGGATTCGACCATGGCCGGGATGACCGCCGCCGACGGCCCGCTGGCGCTGGGGTCGATCGAGCGGTTCGGCGTCACGCTGCCGACGATCGCGACCGCGCCGCCCGCGCTGCCCTATTATTTCGCGCATTATGCGGACCAGCACCGCGACCTGACCTTCCTGGTCGCGGGCGACGAGCGGCTGACGTTCGGTGAGGTCCATGCTGCCGCCGAGCGCGTCGCGCGCGCGCTGGTCGGGGAGCACGGGGTGCGCAAGGGCGAGCGGATCGGCATCGCGATGCGCAATTCGCCGTCGTGGATCGTCCTCTACATGGGTATCGTCATGGCCGGCGGGATCGCGACGCTGCTCAACGGCTGGTGGCAGACCGAGGAGCTGGAGGCCGCGATCGCCGAGGTCGATTGCCGGATGGTGTTCGCCGACCCGCCGCGGGTGAAGCGGCTGGCGGCCATCGCCGGGCTGACCGCCGAGGTGGTCGCGATCGACGACATGCAGCCGATCGCGGTCGCGCTCGCTGCGCTGTTCGCAGGCGACGACGATACCGCGGAATTGCCGACGATCGGGCCGGACGATGCGGCGACGATCCTGTTCACCAGCGGATCGACCGGGTTGTCGAAGGGCGCGCTGTCGGATCACCGCGGGGTGGTGCAAGGGGTGTACAGCTTTCTCGCGCAGACGCTGATGATGCTCGGCATCGCGACCGCGCAAGGGACCGCGCCGACCGGTCAGCCGACGACATTGCTGACGATCCCGCTGTTCCATGTGACCGCCGAGATCACCGTGCTGCTGCAGAGCATCGCGATGGGCCGGAAGGTCGTGATGATGTCCAAATGGGACGCGCGCGAGGCGATGCGGCTGATCGAGGCGGAAGGGGTCACCTATTTCGTCGGCGTGCCGCTGATGAGCTTCGAGATCCTGACGCATCCGGACCGCGCGCAGTACGACCTGTCGAGCGTGACCGATTTCGCCTGTGGTGGCGCGCCGCGACCGGTCGATCATGTCCGCCGGATCGACGCCGAGATGGGCGGCAGTGCTCCGCTGATCGGGTATGGGCTGACCGAGACCAACGCGACCGGCAGCGGCAACTGGCGGACCAACTATATCGCGAAGCCCAATTCGGCGGGGCGGCCCTCGGCGCCGCTGATCGGTATGGCGATCATCGACGACGACGGGCGGGTGCTGCCGCAGGGCGCGCGCGGAGAAGTGGGGATCCGCACGGTCGCGAATTTCCGCGAATATTGGAACCGGCCCGAAGCGACCGCGGCGGCGTTTACCGCCGATGGATACTTTCTGACCGGCGACATCGGCTATCTCGACGAGGACGGCTACCTGTTCATCGTCGACCGCAAGAAGGACATCATCATCCGCGGTGGCGAGAATATCAGTTGCCAGGAAGTCGAGGCGGCGCTGCACGAGCATCCCGCGGTGGCCGAGGTGGCGGTGTTCGGGCTGGCGGACGCGAAGTTCGGCGAGGTGCCGGGTGCGGTGGTCTATCTGCGCGATGGCGCGCACGTCGATCAGGACGCGCTCTGTGCGTTCCTTGCCGAGCATATCGCGGCGTTCAAGGTGCCGCAGCGGATCTGGGTGGCCGACGCGCCGCTGCCGCGGCTGGGGACGGAGAAGATCGACAAGGTGTCGTTGCGCGCAACGTATCGCGCGCTGGCGGTGATGGCGTAATCAGACCCGAGTTGGTTCCCCGGCGAAGGCCGGGGCCCAGTTGGGACGGCTGATGTGACGGAGGACTGCGCGTCGTCACCGATGTCCCCCAACTGGGCCCCGGCCTTCGCCGGGGAACGATGACGGCGTCTTTGCTTTCCCCGCCCGGTAGTCACCGGTAGAGCCACCCCATGGCGAACGGGATCAACAGGCGCAGGCTGCTCGTCGGCGGGGGCGCGGGCGTGGGGCTGGTCGTCGCGTGGACGCTGTGGCCGCGCAGTTATGCGCCGAACCTGGTCGCCAATCCCGGTGAGGCGCTGTTCGGGGCGTGGCTGAAGATCGGCACCGACGGGCATGTCACGGTGGCGGTGCCGCAGGCCGAGCATGGCCAGGGCGTCTACACGTCGCTGCCGCAGATCGTCGCGGATGAGCTCGGCGCGGACTGGCGGACGGTGGGCGTCGAGCCGGCGCCGCTCAACGCGCTCTATGCCAATCCGCTGGGGACGAGCGACCTGTTCG
Organism: Sphingomonas rhamnosi; assembly: GCF_036663615.1. NCBI lineage: Bacteria > Pseudomonadati > Pseudomonadota > Alphaproteobacteria > Sphingomonadales > Sphingomonadaceae > Sphingomonas > Sphingomonas rhamnosi. The sequence goes on along the minus strand of NZ_JAXOJJ010000001.1, from coordinate 278,482 downwards.
AGGGGCTGTTCGCGGCACTGCCGGTCGAGGCGCCGATGCTGACCGGCGCGTCGAGCTCGATCCGGATGTTCGAGGCCGCGTGCCGCGAGGCGGGGGCGGGTGCGCGCGCGCTGCTGTGCATGTCGGCGGCGGAGCGCTGGGACGTCGACTGGCAGACGACCAAGGTCGATGCGGGCTTCGTCGTGCACGGCGACAAGCGGATCCGGTTCGCCGAACTGGCCGAGGCGGCGGCGGGGGGCACGCTGCCCGATCCGCTGCCGATGGGCATGCAGGGCGCGGGGAAGCTGGCCGGGGCGTCGGTGCCGCGGATCGACGTGCCGTCGAAGGTCGACGGGTCGGCAAATTTCGCGGGCGACGTGCGACTGGCCGACATGGTCCACGCCGCGATCCGGCAGGGACCGGCGGGAAGCCGGCTGGTCCGCGTCAACCGCGCCGCGGCGGACCGGATCCGCGGCGTGCTGTCGGTGGTCGAGAACCCGCATTGGGTTGCGGCGGTGGCGACGACGGGCTGGGCGGCGCAACAGGCACTCGATGCGCTGGCGCCGCGGTTCGAAGGCGGGCGGCCGGTCGACAGCGCGTCGATCGATGCGGCGTTGACGGTGGCGCTCGACGCGCCGGGCACGCGGATGGCGACGGTCGGCGACGTCGACGGCGTGTTTAAGGGCGCGCGGCTGATCACCGCCGCGTATCGCGCGAGCCTAGGGCTGACCGCGGCGATCGAGACGCCGAGCGCGGCCGCGGCGTTTCGCGAGGGGCGGCTGGAGCTGTGGTTGTCGACGCAGGCGCCCGGGCTGGCGCGCGCGGCGGCGGCGCGCGCGCTGGGGATCGCCGAGAGCGCGGTCGTCGTCCATCCGATGCTGGTCGGCGGGTCGTTCGGCGCAGCGCTGGAGCATGCGGTCGCCGAGCAGGCGGCAGTGCTGGCGCAGACGCTCAAGCGGCCGGTGAGCCTGGTCTGGTCGCGCGGCGAGGCGAGCCTGCACGATTGCTATCGCCCTGCGGCGGCGGCGCGGATGACGGCGCGGCTGGCGCCCAACGGCAAAATCCTGGGATGGCGCGCGCAGATCGCGGCACCGGCGACGGGGGCGGAGCTCGCCCGGCGGTTGATGCCGGGCATGGCGACCGAGGTGGCGATCCGCGCCGCCACAGGAGATCGCTACGCGGTCGGCGGCGCGATGCCCCCGTACGGGATGCCCGCGCTGGCGATCGACCATCACTCTGCCGAGATCGGCGTGCCGACGGGCCACGTCCGCAGCGGCGCGCACGGCTATACCGCGTTCTTCACCGAATGCTTTCTCGACGAACTGGCGAAGCTCGCGCATTCGGAGCCGATGTCGTTCCGGATCGGCATGCTCGGCGGCAACCCGCGGCTGGCGCGGTGCCTGTCGACCGCGGCGGCGCTGGGCGGCTGGGACGGCGGCGTGCCGGGTAGCGGTCAGGGGATTGCTGCTCACGCGTTTCGCGGCAGCTACATCGCGGTGCTGGCCGAGGCGCATATGGGCGATGATCGGCGGCCGGTGGTCGACCGGCTGGTCGCGGCGGTCGACTGCGGCGCGCAGATCAACCCCGATCTGGTCCGCCAGCAGATCGAGGGCGGTCTGGTGTTTGGCATGGCGAGCGCGCTTGGCGCGGCGACCGGGTTCACGCGCGGGCTCGCCGATGCGCGCGGGTTCGACACGCTGGGTATCCCGCGGCTGGCCGACACGCCGGACATCACGGTCGAGGTGATCCGCAGCGACGAGGCGCCGGGCGGGGTCGGCGAGCTGGGCGTCCCGGCGGTCGCGCCGGCGATCGCCAACGCGCTGCAATCCGCAACGGGCTTTCGCATCCGCAATTTGCCCCTAAATACGAAGGCATGATCCTACCCCCCGACCATCCGCCGATCGTAAAGCCCAAGATCGGCGTGTTGCTGATGAATCTCGGCACCCCCGATGGCCCCGATGTGAAGTCGGTGAAACGCTATCTGGGCGAATTCCTGTCGGACCGCCGGGTCGTCGAGCTGCCCGCGATCGCATGGCAGCCGATCCTGCGCGGGATCATCCTGAATACGCGGCCGAAGAAATCGGCGCATGCTTACGGCCTGGTGTGGCGCGAGGACGGATCGCCGCTCGCCGCGATCACAGCGCTGCAGGCGGCGGCGCTGAAGGATGCGTTCGGGCCGGGCGTGCTGGTCGACTGGGCGATGCGCTATGGGAAGCCGGCGATCGCGGACCGGCTGAAGGCGATGAAGGATGCGGGTTGCGAGCGCATCCTGCTGGCGCCGCTCTATCCACAATATTGCTCGGCGACGACGGCGACCGCCAACGACAAGGCGTTCGCGCATCTGGCGGGGTTGCGCTGGCAGCCGGCGATCCGCACGCTGCCTCCCTATTATGATGATCCCGCTTACATCGATGCGCTGAAACAGTCGTTGGAGACGGGGCTTGCCGCGCTCGATTTCGTCCCCGACGCGATCGTCGCGAGCTTCCACGGCATGCCCAAGCGGACGCTCGAAATGGGCGATCCCTATCATTGCCATTGCCAGAAGACTGCGCGGTTGCTCGGCGAAGCACTCGGGCGCGAGCTGACGGTGGCGTTCCAGTCGCGGTTCGGGCCGGCGAAATGGCTGGAGCCGCCGACCGACGATACGCTCGAGGCGCTGGCGCGGGCGGGCAAGAAAAAGGTCGTGATCTTCGCGCCCGGTTTCTCGGCCGACTGCCTTGAGACGTTGGAGGAACTGTCGATTCGCGGGCGCGAAAGCTTCGAGGAAGCGGGCGGCACCGACTTCGCCTATCTGCCATGTCTCAACGACAGCGCGGTCGGCATCACGATGCTTCAGGCGGTGATCGCCCGCGAGCTTGAAGGATGGGTCGCGCGGGGGTAGTTTCTTTGCCAACGACCGGGGGGAGAGCAGGATGGCACGCGTTGCAATCGTGACCGGAGGCACGCGCGGGATCGGCGAGGCGATCAGCTTCGCCCTGCGCGACGCGGGGATCACCGTCGCTGCCACCTATTTCGGCAACGACGCCCGCGCGCAGGACTTTGCCGCGCGAACCGGGATCGCGGTCTACAAATGGGACGTCGCCGATTTCGACGCGTGCCAGGCGGGCTGCGCGCAGGTCGCGGGCGACCTGGGCGATATCGACATCGTCGTGAACAACGCCGGCATCACCCGCGACGGCACGTTGCTCAAGATGAGCTACGACGATTGGAAGGCGGTGATCGACACCAATCTGGGCGGCTGTTTCAACATGGCCAAGGCGGTGTTCCCGGGAATGCGCGCGCGCCAATGGGGTCGGATCGTCAATATCGGATCGATCAACGGTCAGGCCGGGCAATATGGCCAGGTCAATTACGCCGCGGCGAAATCCGGCATCCACGGCTTCACCAAGGCGCTGGCGCAGGAAGGCGCGCGGGTCGGGGTGACGGTCAACGCGATCGCGCCGGGCTATATCGACACCGACATGGTCGCCGCGGTGCCGCCCGAGGTGCTCGACAAGATCGTCGCGAAGATCCCGGTCGGGCGGTTGGGACACGCCAGCGAGATCGCGCGCGGGGTGGCGTTCCTGGTATCCGAAGAGGGCGGGTTCGTGACCGGCTCGACGCTGAGCATCAACGGCGGGCAGCATATGTACTGACGGGCGGGTCGGCCCGGGCCGACCCGCACGCGCTCAGAACTTCACGGTCGCGCCCATCGTGAAGGTTCGCCCCAGCCGTGTTTCGAACAGCGGGTCCTGGCGGATGCTGTCGATGTAGAGCGTGTTGCGTTCGTCGGTCAGGTTCTGCGCCTCGACGATCAGTTTGATGGCGTCGGTCAGATTGTACGAGGCCGACGCGTCGACGAACAGCGTGGAGGCGTTGGCACGGACGTCGCTGTCGTTGGCGCCCGACGGAATGCCGCGGTTGAAGCTGGCGCGGTAGCTGGCGGTGCTGCGGATGCTGAACCGCGTGTCCTCGTAATAGAGCGTGCCGCTGGCGGCGTTCTTCGACAGGTCGATGAGGTCGTCGGTGGTGGTCTGGGTCGGCACGCCGTTGGTGCTGGCGAGGATGTAATTGATCTTCGACTTTACGTAGGTGTAGCTGCCGAGCACGCCGAGGTTGGACAGGAAGCCGGGCAGGAAGCTCAGCTGGATCTGCGCGTTCACCTCGACGCCGTCGAGCGGCCCGCCGGGCGTGTTGGCCGAGCGGTTGACGGTGAAGATGTCGGCGGGTGTCGAGGGCGTGCCGTCGAGCAGCGCGTCGGGCAGGCCGAGCGAGCTATAGGGCACCTGGCTCGAGATCGACTGGATGTACGATCCGATATTCTTGTGGAAATAGGCGACCGACAGCAGCGATCCGGGGGCGAAATACCATTCGAGCGCGGCGTCGAAGGTGTTGGCGCGGATCGGGTCGAGGAACGGGTTGTTGACGCTGCCGGTGCGGGTGGCGACGGTGACGCCCGCAGTCGGCGTCAGCTGGCCGAGCTCGGGACGCGACATCACCGCGGCGGCCGAGATCCGCGCCTGAAGCTTTGAGGTCAGTTCCGCGACCAGGTTGATCGACGGCAGCCAATCGTCATAGGAGCGATCGACGTCGCCGCGCTTGCCGACGGTCGGATATTGCGCCCCCGCGGGGGCGGCGACCGGGATATAGCCGAACGACGCCTGGCTGGTATGGACGTAGCGGACGCCGGCGTCCCCGCGGATCGTGAACGGCAGGATGCCTTCGGTATTGAAGGTCGTCGTCAGATAGCCGCTGGTGATCCGCTCGCGCACACCCGAGCGCGCGGCGCCGCATTCGATGCCGCAATATTGGAAATCGTCGTAGCCGAACGCCTCGCGCCACTTCTTCGAATCGATCGCCGAGAATTCCGATGGGGCGCCGTCGCCGAGCAGCTTGCCGAACCCGGTGATCTGGCGGGTGATGCTGGCGAGCGTGGTGCCCGCGGGCAGCGCACGGACGGCGACGAGGCTTGGGATCAAATTGCGGCCGCGAATCTGGAAATCGCTTTCGCGGAACTGGCCGCCCGCCCGAAAGGCGAAGCCGTCGGTGACGTTCCATTCGAGATTGCCCTCGACCGTCTTGTTGCGCGTGTCCTGCGTCAGCGGCCGGCCGGCGGTGCTGAACCCGCCGAGCACGGTGAAATTGCCGTCGGGGCTGGGCGCGTAACTGAAGTTCGCGGGGTTCGCGACATCGACCCCGTAGCCGATCGTCGGCACGTTGCCGCCGTTTCGGAAATCGATCGAGAAGCCGTCGGCGTCGATGATGTCCATGAAGGTCTGCAACCGCATCGGGCTGTAGAAGCGCGAGTGCGAATAGCCGGCGAGCGCGGTGAGCTTGAACCGGTCCGAGAACCGGTGCTCGACATTCAGCGTGCCCTGTTTGAAGGTTGAGACGAAGCGGTCGACAAGCCCCTCGGAGCGGATGTCGACGCCGTCGAACAGGCCGTATTGCAGCGATCCGGTGGGGTCGAACTGGACGTCGCGGACCGAGGTCATCGGCTTGCCGCCGTTGGTCGCGGTGCGGCCGAACGAGATCGCGCCGATATAATTGTCGCGGCGTTCGACATCGAAGCGCGAATAGAGGCCGTCGAGCGCGATGTCGGTGTTCGTGTCCGGCTTCCATTGCAAGGTCAGTGTACCGCCGATCCGCTCGGCGTCCTGTTCGGAGTTCACGTAGCGCGGGATGCGCGGAAAGAACGCGCCGCCGCCGGGCTGGTTGGTGATCCCTCGCAGGCTCTGGATGGCGGAGTAGGCAGCCGTCGTGCTGGTGCGCGGGTTGTTGGTGCTGCAATTGGCGGCAGTGGTGCCGCGCACGGCGTTGTTCGCGGGGTTCTGCGGTGCGAAGCCGACGGGGGAGCAAAAGCCGCCATCGATATAGGCGGGCAGGATGTTGACCGCCGAATAGCCGACCTCGCGCAGGTTGCGCTTGCCATAGGCGAACGAGCCGAGGATCCCGACCGTGCCGTCGGCGAACTTTTTGGACACCAGCATCGAGGCGCGCGGATCGACGGTCTTGGCGACCTGGTTGTAGATCCCGCGGCCGGTGGCGGTGAAGACGAAGTCCTTGGCGAAATCGAGCGGATGCGGCGCGCGCAGGTCGACGGTCGCACCGAGCGAGCCTTCCTCGACGTCGGCCGACGGAGTCTTGCGCACCGCGAGCGACGAGAAGATCTCGGTCGGGAAGGCGTTGAAATCGAAACTGCGCCCCGAATTGCCCGCGCCGTAGATGTCCGACGCGCCGGTCTGCGACGTGCCCTCCATGCCGTTGATGCGGACCCGGGTGAAGGCGGCGCCGAGGCCGCGGACCGAGATGTTCTTTCCCTCGCCGCCATCGCCGCGCGACAGCGCGACGCCGGGAATGCGCTGCATCGATTCGGCCAGATTGCTGTCGGGGAACTTGCCGACATCTTCGGCGACGATGCTGTCGATCGCCGCGGTTTCGTTGCGTTTCAGGGCGATCGCGCTGCTGAGCGACGCACGAAAGCCGGTGACGACGATGTCGGCCTCTTCGCCGGGTTCGAGGGGGGCGGTGGGGGTGCCGGGCGAATCGGTGGGGCGCGTGGCCGACGCGTCCCCCGCTTGGGGCGCCGATCCGGGGGCGGGGGCGGGGTTTGCGCCACCGCGGGACTGGCCATCGCGAGTGCCAGCGCAAAGCCCGAAACCGCGCCGGACAAATATACAGTGAATCTGTCGTAGTTCTTGGTCATCCCCACTCCCCCTATTCGCAGAGACTAAGGGTCGGCGATATAGGCCGTACCATTATCTCTCCTGCTATCTTATCTTATGGCATTATTATCGCCAATCCCGGTCATCTTGTAAAGGACATGCAGATCCGGTTTTTGCAGAGGCTTTGCTGATCGATACGCGCCGGACAGGGGGCGGCGGGTCGCAAACCATTGCCATGCCACGATGGGGCGATGCCGCGGACAACGACGCCGGCGTCGCCGCAAATCGGGCCGTTGCGCGTGATCTTCATCGCGCCGCAAGGTGGATGGTGGTAGGAAGGGGCGTGTCTACCGCCATTCCTCATCAATACGCCATCGGCATCGAGCCCGACGACATCGACTTCATGGGTCACGTCAACAACGCGAACTATCTGAAGTGGGTGCAGGCCGCGGTCGTCGACCATTGGCAGCGGCTCGCGCCGCCGGAAGCGGTCGCGGGGCATCTGTGGGTCGCGCTGAAGCACGAGATCACGTACCGCAAGCCCGCATTCCTCGACGACGACGTCATCGCGACGGTGCTGCTCGAAAAGGTGCAGGGCGCGCGTGCGTTCTACGAAACGATCATCAAGCGCGGCGAGGACGTGCTGGCCGAGGTCAAGTCGAGCTGGTGCTGCCTCGATGCCGAGACACTGCGGCCGTCGCGGCTGGCGAACAACGTGATCGAGCACTTCTTCCCGAAGGACGCGGAATAGCATAGGCACCCCCTCGCCATGTGCGCGCTGCTCCGCAAAGGAGGGCGCGGAATACGAAGGAGAGTCCATGTCCTCGACGATCGAAGAGCTCGCCCGCCGGCGCGAGGCCGCCCGTGTCGGCGGCGGTGAGACGCGGATCGCCGCGCAGCATGCCAAGGGCAAGCTGACCGCGCGCGAGCGGCTCGACGTGCTGCTCGACGAGAACTCGTTCGAAGAGCTCGACATGTTCGTCGAGCATAATTGCGTCGATTTCGGCATGGCGGATCAGGTGTATCCGGGCGACGGCGTCGTCACCGGATCGGGTACGATCAACGGCCGGCTGGTGTTCGTGTACAGCCAGGACTTCACCGTGTTCGGTGGGTCGCTCAGCGAGCGCCATGCGCAGAAGATCTGCAAGGTCATGGAGATGGCGATGAAGGTCGGCGCGCCGATCATCGGCCTGAACGATTCGGGCGGCGCGCGAATCCAGGAGGGCGTGGCGTCGCTTGGTGGCTATGCCGACGTGTTCCAGCGCAACGTGCTGGCGTCGGGTGTCGTGCCGCAGCTGTCGCTGATCATGGGGCCCTGCGCGGGCGGCGCGGTCTATTCGCCGGCGATGACCGACTTCATCTTCATGGTGAAGGATTCGAGCTACATGTTCGTCACCGGCCCCGACGTGGTCAAGACGGTGACCAACGAGGTGGTGACGCAGGAGGCGCTGGGCGGTGCCGTCACGCACACCACCAAGACGAGCGTCGCCGACAACGCGTTCGAGAACGATATCGAGGCGCTGCTTGCCGCGCGCGATTTCATCGACTTCCTGCCGGCGTCGAACCGCGAGGGCGTTCCCGAGCGGCCGACCGCGGACGAATGGGACCGGCACGAGGACAGCCTCGACACGCTGATCCCGGCGTCGGCGAACCAGCCCTATGACATGCACGAGCTGATCCGTAAGGTCGTCGACGAGGGCGATTTCTTCGAGACGCAGCCGGGCCATGCCGCGAACATCATCACCGGCTTCGGTCGGATCGAGGGGCGGACCGTCGGTTTCGTCGCGAACCAGCCGATGGTGCTGGCGGGCGTGCTCGACATCAACAGTTCGAAGAAGGCGGCGCGGTTCGTGCGGTTCTGCGACGCGTTCGACATCCCGATCGTGACCTTCGTCGACGTGCCCGGCTTCCTGCCCGGCACCGCGCAGGAGCATAACGGCATCATCAAGCACGGCGCGAAACTGCTGTTCGCGTACGGCGAGGCGACCGTGCCGAAAATCACGGTGATCACGCGGAAAGCCTATGGCGGCGCGTATGACGTGATGGCGTCGAAGCATCTGCGCGGCGACCTCAACTATGCCTGGCCGACCGCCGAGATCGCGGTGATGGGCGCGAAGGGCGCGGTCGAGATCATCTTCCGCGGCAAGACGCCCGAGGAAATCGCCGAGCGCACCGCCGAATACGAAGCGCGCTTCGCCAACCCGTTCGTCGCGGCGTCGAAGGGCTTCATCGACGAGGTGATCCAGCCGCATTCGACGCGCCGCCGGATCGCGCTGGGACTGCGCAAATTGCGGGGCAAGCAACTCGAGAATCCGTGGAAGAAGCATGACAACATCCCGCTCTGAGCGGACGTTGCACGTGGGCTTCCTGCACATTATCATGTCATGCGAAGGAGTCGTGCCATGCAGACCGAACGCGTGACGTTTCTGACCACACCCGATCACAAGGCCGCTCTGGACGCGTTCGCGGTGGGCAGCGGCCGCTCGGTCGGGCATGTCGTCCGCGAGGCGACCAGCAAGTATATCGCCGACGGTGAGGCCGACGAGCAGGAGGCGCTGGCACTGTTGGCGCGAGAAGTCGCTGTCGCAGTGCCACGCATGCAGGCTGACATCCGCGAAGCCATTGCGTCGATCGAGCGCGCCAACAAAGTGGTCGACGATGTTCTTTCGCGCGAGGCCAAGCGGCCGTGAGCACGATAGGAGAGGCGCTGAAGGCTTTGCGAACCGTCTTGCTGATGCAGGACGATGTTCGGTTTCTGAAGGATGCTGCTACCGCGCAGAGCGAGCGCCTGTCGCGGCTGGCCGAGGCGCATGGTGATCTGCGCGATCGCGTGTCCCGTCTTGAAGGCATGATAGAGGGCGCGGCCATGGCGTCCGGGCGACAGCAGCGGAGGCTTGAGGAATGATCATACCCCTACTTCTCCAAGCAGCGGCGGTCGCCGCCCCGGCCCCCGCCCCCGCGGCGCAGGCATGGAAGTTCACCGACCGGACCAACACGGCCGGCGTGCGCAGCGTCTCCGCGTCCGTCACCGGGCGCGACGGGCTGTCGCGCTTCGTGGTCAAGTGCGACGTCGGTACCGAACCGATCGTCTCGATCCAGTTCATCCAGCCCAACGCTATCGGAGCTTCGGCCGACAAGGCGGTCGCGGTGCGCTTCGATGGCGGGCCGGCCTTCACCTATCTGTGGCAATTTCCGGGGACTGCGACCTACATCACCGATCCCGAGGCGATCACCAAGCTGACGACCTTCCTGGTCAAGTCGCAGATTGTGGGGGTCGAGACCACCAACGGATCGAACTTCGCGGTGCAGGCCAGTTTCGCCGCGCCGGGTGACGACGCGATGGTGCGCAAGGTGCTGGGGGTGTGCGGCTATACGCTCGGCGTCGTTCCCACACCGCCACCGCCAAAGGATGCACAGTGATCGGACGTCTCAACCATGTCGGTGTCGCGACGCCCTCGATCGCGAAGTCGGTCGAGACGTATCGGACGCTGCTCGGCGCGACGCAGGTCGGCGAGCCGTTCGATCTGCCCGCGCAGGGCGTACGCGTGTGCTTCATCGATACGCCCAACACGCAGATCGAGCTGATCGAACCCTATGACGAAAGCTCGCCGATCGCGGGGTTCCTGCGCAAGAACCCCGCGGGCGGGCAGCATCACGTCTGTTTCGAAGTCCCCGACATCGCCGCCGCGGTCGCCGACCTGACCGCCAAGGGCGCGACGGTGCTTGGCAGCCCGCGGATCGGCGCGCATGGCACCCCGATCATATTCGTCCACCCGAAGGATTTCGGCGGGATGCTGGTCGAGCTGATGGAAACCCCGAAGGACGCGCATTGATGGCCGACCATATCCTGAGCGAACGGCGCGGCGACGTGCTGGTGCTGACGCTCAACCGGCCCGACCGGCTCAATGCGGCGCCGCCGGCGATGTTCGAGGAGCTGGCGGCGGCGCTTGGGGCGCTCGACGGTGCGCGTGCGGTGCTGATCGCGGGGGCGGGGCGGGCGTTCTGTTCGGGCGCGGATGTGGCCGGCGGGGCGCTCGGCAGCGCCGATCCGGGCGAGGCGACGTTTGCGGCGCTGACGCAGAGCTACAACCCGCTGATGGCAGCGATCGCCGACCTCGGCGTGCCGGTGGTCAGCGCGGTGCGCGGGCCGGCGGCGGGGATCGGGTGCAGCCTCGCGCTCGCCGCGGATTTCTGCGTGGCGAGCGAGACCGCCTATTTCCTGCAGGCGTTCGTCAATATCGGGCTCGTGCCCGATGGCGGCGCGTCGTGGATGCTGCCGCGGCTGATCGGGCGCGCACGCGCGACCGAGATGATGATGCTCGGCGAGCGCGTGCCCGCGGCGAAGGCGCTCGACTGGGGGATGATCCACACGGTCGTGGCCGACGACGCGCTCGACGCGGAAGCCTTCGCGCTGGCGGAACGGCTGGCGGCGGGGCCGACGGTGGCGCTCGGGCTGATGCGGCGCGCGATCGCGCTGGGGCTGGAAAGCGACTATGCGAGCGCGATGCACGCCGAGGCGGAGAACCAGCGCGCGGCGCGGGGGAGCGCGGATTCAATGGAGGGCGGCGTTGCGTTCCTCACCAAGCGCAAACCCGTGTTCACGGGCAAGTGACCTATCAGTTTCGCACCACCCCGGCGGAGGCCGGGGCCCAATTGGGTAACGCTGCATTGGCTGGCGCTGCGCTTCGTTACGCAGACCTTTCCATTTGGGCCCCGGCCTCCGCCGGGGTGGTGCTTTCTGTATGACCGACAAACCGAACCCCACTCTCGCCGACTGGCAGGCGCTCGCCACCAAGGAAGTCAAAGGCGCCGACCTTACCTGGCCGACGCCCGAGGGCATCGACGTCAAGCCGCTCTACACCGCGGACGACGTGACCACCGACCCCGGCCTCCCCGGTTTCGCGCCGTTCACCCGCGGTGTGCGCGCGTCGATGTATGCCGGGCGTCCGTGGACGATCCGACAGTATGCCGGCTTCTCCACCGCCGAAGCCTCCAACGCCTTCTACCGCCGCAACCTTGCCGCTGGCCAGAAAGGGCTATCGGTCGCGTTCGATCTCGCCACCCACCGCGGCTATGATTCCGACCACCCCCGCGTCACCGGCGACGTCGGCAAGGCCGGCGTCGCGATCGATTCGGTCGAGGACATGAAGATCCTCTTCGACGGCATTCCGCTCGACAAAATGTCGGTCAGCATGACGATGAACGGCGCGGTGATCCCGATCCTCGCCTTCTTCATCGTCGCGGGCGAGGAACAGGGCGTCGATCGCAAATTGCTCGACGGAACCATCCAGAACGACATCCTTAAGGAGTTCATGGTCCGCAATACGTACATCTACCCGCCCGAGCCGAGCATGCGGATCATCTCGGACATCTTCGGCTACACCAGCCGCGAGATGCCCAAGTTCAACAGCATCTCGATCAGCGGCTATCACATGCAGGAGGCGGGGGCGACGCAGCTCCACGAGCTCGCCTTCACCATCGCCGACGGCCGCGAGTACGTGAAATACGGTGTCGCCAGCGGCCTCGACATCGACAAGTTCGCCGGCCGCCTGTCGTTCTTCTTCGCAATCGGCATGAACTTCTTCATGGAGATCGCCAAGCTGCGCGCCGCGCGCGTGCTGTGGCACCGGGTGATGACCGATCTCGGCGCCAAGGACGAGCGCTCGAAGATGCTGCGCACGCATTGCCAGACCTCGGGCGTGTCGCTGACCGAGCAGGACCCGTACAACAACGTCATGCGCACCACGATCGAGGCGATGGCGGCGATGCTCGGCGGCACGCAGTCGCTCCACACCAACGCGCTCGACGAGGCGATCGCGCTCCCCACCGACTTCTCCGCCCGGATCGCGCGCAACACGCAGATCGTGCTGCAGGAAGAAACGGGGATGACCAAGGTCGTCGATCCCTTGGGCGGCAGCTATTATATCGAGAGCCTGACGCAGAGCCTGGTCGATGGCGCCTGGGAGATCATCGAACGCGTCGAACGCGAGGGCGGCATGGCGAAGGCCGTCGCCGCCGGCTGGCCCAAGGCGATGATCGAGGAAGCCGCCGCCGGCCGCCAGGCGCGCGTCGATCGCGGCGAGGACGTCATCGTCGGCGTCAACAAGTACAAGCTCGCCGAACAGGACCCGATCGAGATCCTCGACGTCGACAATGTCGCGGTGCGTGAGTCGCAGATCGCGCGGATACAGCGGGTGAAGGCGAACAGGGACGAGGTCGCGTGCCGGGCTGCCCTGGACGCCCTGCGCGAGGGTGCGAAAAATCCTCCCCGGAACGGGGAGGGGGACCAGCCGCAGGCTGGTGGAGGGGGCTCTCCCCAAACGCCACCGCCTGAGGAAAGCCCCCTCCGTCAGCCTGCGGCTGCCACCTCCCCGGATCGGGGAGGATTTGAGACCAACCTCCTCGCGCTCGCGGTCGACTGCGCCCGTGCGCGCGCCACGCTGGGCGAAATCTCGTCGGCGATGGAGGATGTGTTCGGCCGCTACGGCACGCAGCCGACCCCGGTCTCCGGCATCTATGGCGGCGCGTACGAGGACGACGCGCGCTGGACCCGCCTCACCGATGGCGTCGCCGCCACCGAACGCCGCATCGGCCGCAAACCGCGCATGCTCGTCGCCAAGATGGGCCAGGACGGGCATGACCGCGGCGCCAACCTCGTCTCGTCGATGTTCGGCGATCTGGGGTTCGAGATCGTCCCCGGTCCGCTGTTCCAGACCCCGTCCGAAGCCGCCGCGCTCGCGGTCGAGAAGGACGTCGACGTCGTCGGCGCTTCCAGCCTCGCCGCCGGGCACAAGACGCTGATCCCCGAGCTGATCGGTCACCTACGCGAGGCGGCCCGTGCCGACATCAAGGTGATCGCAGGTGGCGTGATCCCCGCGCAGGACTATCAGACGTTGCGCGACGCCGGGGTGCAGGCGATCTTCGGCCCCGGAACCAATCTCGTCGAGGCGGCGGAGGAAGTCCTCCGCCTGCTCGGCCACAACATGCCGCCCCAAGAGGAAGCCGCCGAATGAGTGATACCCTTCTCCGCACAAGCCCCTCCCCTTCAGGGGAGGGGTTGGGGTGGGGCCTGTCCCCGAACGCCACGCCGGATATGCGGACAGCCCCCACCCCCAGCCCCTCCCCTGAAGGTGAGGGGGGCGACGTGCGCATCGACTGGACCCGCGCGGAAATCGCGACCCTGTTCGACCTCCCCTTCGACGACCTCATGTTCCGCGCGCAGACCGTCCACCGCGCGCACCACGCTGCCGGCGAGGTCCAGCTCTGCACCCTCCTGTCGATCAAGACCGGCGGCTGCCCCGAGGATTGCGGCTATTGCTCGCAATCGGCATCGGCCGACACGCAGCTCAAGGCCGAAAAGCTGATGGAGGTGCAGGCCGTCCTCGCCGCCGCCGCCGAGGCCAAGGCCGCGGGATCGCAGCGTTTCTGCATGGGCGCCGCCTGGCGCAACCCCAAGGACCGCGACATGGACAAGGTCGTCGCTATGGTCGCGGGCGTGAAGGCGATGGGGCTTGAGACCTGCATGACGCTCGGCATGCTCGACCCGCATCAGGCGCGTCAGCTGGCGGACGCGGGCCTCGATTACTACAACCACAATATCGATACGTCCCCTGAGAATTACGGCAACGTCATCACCACGCGGACGTTCGAGGACCGGCTTGATACGCTGGCGAACGTGCGCGACGCGGGCGTCTCGGTCTGCTGCGGCGGCATCGTCGGCATGGGCGAGACCCGCGCCGACCGCGTCGGCTTCGTCCACGCGCTGGCGACGCTGCCGCGCCACCCCGAAAGCGTCCCCGTCAACGCGCTGGTGCCGGTCCGCGGTACCCCGCTCGGCGACATGCTCGCTGACACCCCGATGGCGCAGATCGACGACATCGAATTCGTCCGCACCGTCGCGGTCGCACGGATCACGATGCCGCTCAGCATGGTCCGTCTGTCGGCCGGCCGCGAGAGCATGTCGGAAGCGACTCAGGCGCTTTGCTTCATAGCCGGCGCGAACTCGATCTTCACCGGCGACAAGCTGCTGACCACCGGCAACGCCGGCGACAGTGCGGACGCGGCGCTGCTGGCGAAGCTGGGGCTGAAACCGATGGTCGGCGAAGAGCCGATGCGGCATTCCACACCGTCATGCTGAACTTGTTTCAGCATCCATCGCGCAACGGGCGATGACGGTAATCGCGGAGAGATGGACCCTGAAACAAGTTCAGGGTGACGGCAGTTTGCGGGGCGAATGATGTTCAAGAAAATCCTGGTCGCCAATCGCGGCGAGATCGCGTGTCGCGTCATGCGGACCGCTAAGGCGATGGGCATCAAGACCGTCGCGGTCTATTCCGACGCCGACGCGCGCAGCCCGCATGTGCTGATGGCCGACGAGTCCGTGCGGCTCGGGCCCGCACCCGCGGCGGAGAGCTATCTCAAGGCCGATTTGATCCTGCTCGCGGCCAGGGAGACCGGCGCCGACTGCATCCACCCCGGCTACGGCTTCCTCAGCGAGCGCGAGAGTTTCGCCCGTGCTTGCGCGGACGCGGGAATCGCGTTCGTCGGCCCGCCCCCCGCCGCGATCGCCGCGATGGGCGACAAGATCGAATCGAAGAAGCTCGCGCAGGCCGCGGGCGTCAACGTCGTCCCCGGCTTCCTCGGCGAGATCGACAGCACCGATCACGCGGTCGAGATCGCGGGCGGGATCGGCTATCCGGTGATGATGAAGGCGTCGGCCGGCGGCGGCGGCAAGGGCATGCGGCTCGCCTACAGCGAACAGGACGTCCGCGAAGGTTTCGAGGCGACCAAGCGCGAAGGGCTGGCGAGCTTCGGCGACGACCGCGTGTTCATCGAGAAGTTCATCGAGAGCCCGCGCCATATCGAGATCCAGCTGATCGGCGACCAGCACGGCAACATCGTCTACCTCAACGAGCGCGAATGCTCGATCCAGCGCCGCCACCAGAAGGTGGTCGAGGAAGCGCCGTCGCCGTTCGTGACGCCGAAGATGCGCAAGGCGATGGGCGAACAGGCGGTCGCGCTGGCGCAGGCGGTCGGCTATTTCTCTGCGGGCACGGTCGAGCTGATCGTCTCGGGCGCGGACACGACGGGCGAGGGGTTCTACTTCCTCGAGATGAACACCCGGCTGCAGGTCGAGCATCCGGTGACCGAGGCGATCACCGGGCTCGATCTGGTCGAACTGATGATCCGCGTCGCGGCAGGCGAGCCGCTGCCGTTCGGGCAGGCCGACGTGCAGCTCAACGGCTGGTCGATCGAGAACCGGGTCTATGCCGAGGATCCGTATCGCGGGTTCCTGCCGAGCATCGGCCGGCTGGTTCGGTATAATCCGCCTGAGTCGAACACTCCCCTCCCGCTTGCGGGAGGGGGAGCAGAAGGCGGCTATATCCGCGTCGACGACGGGGTCCGCGAGGGCGGCGAGGTGTCGATGTTCTACGACCCGATGATCGCGAAGCTCATCACCTGGGCGCCGACGCGTGACGAGGCGGTCGATCTGCAGATCGCCGCGCTCGACGCGTTCGAGATCGAGGGGCCGGGCAACAACATCGATTTCCTCTCCGCGATCATGCAGCATCCGCGCTTCCGATCGGGCGCGCTGACCACCGGGTTCATCGCCGAGGAATATCCCGACGGCTTCCACGGCGCACCGGCGGCGCCCGACCTGCTGACCACGCTCGCCGCAGTCGCCGCCTTCGCCGCGACCGCCGAGGCCGACCGCGCGCGCCGTACCGACGGGCAGCTCGGCCGCCGCCTTCGCCCGCCCGCCGACTGGGTGGTGGCGATCGGCGACGTCGATCACGCGGTGACGATCTCGACCGACGGCATCCTGGTCGATGGCGAAGCGCTCGACGTCGCGCTCGAATATACCCCGGGCGACCGGATGGTGACGGTCGAGGGCGTCGAGGACCTCACTGTCCGCATCGCGCGGACGCGCAGCGGCTTCAAGCTGACCGCGCGCGGTGCGAGCCACGTCGCGCGCGTGCTGCCGGCCCGTGTGGCGCCGTACGCGCAGCACATGATCGCGAAGGTCGCGCCCGATCTGTCGAAATTCCTGATCTGCCCGATGCCGGGGCTGCTCGTCCGGCTCGATGTCGGCGCGGGTGACCGGGTCGAGGCGGGGCAGCCGCTAGCGGTGGTCGAGGCGATGAAGATGGAGAATATCCTCCGGGCCGAGAAGACGGGCACGGTGAAGTCGGTCGAGGCCAAGGCCGGGGACAGCCTGGCGGTGGATCAGGTAATCCTGGAGCTGGAATAAACGGTTCTCCCGCGAAAGCGGGAGTCCAGGAATCGCAGGCGGTGTCGTTTGTAACCCTGGGCTCCTGCTTTCGCAGGAGCACTTACGCCGTGACGATCGCGCCGTCTGCCACCGTTACCGGCCACGGGGTCAGCCGCGCCCCGGTGCACGGCCCGCCGACACAGAGCCCGTCGGCGATCTCGAACAGCGCACCGTGCCACGCACAGGCGATCCGCTTGCCGTCGGGGGTGAGGTACGCGTCCAGTTCCTGTGCGAGCGGCACGCCCATGTGCGGGCAGCGATCGACATAGCCGACCACCGTCTCACCGCGCCGCACCACGAAGCCGTGGAACCGCCCGGCGCGCATCTGCAGCACGAAGTTGCGCGCGGTGCCGTCGGGGATTTGCGCGAGCGGGCCGAGCGTGACTCCGGCCGGAGTCGCGAAAACGCGCGCGTCGCTCATCCCGCGTCGGGCTGGCGGTCGGGGTGCGCGGCCTGGAAGGCGGGCAGCGCGCGTGCGGCGTTCGCCGCCGCCATCAGTCGCGGATAGGGCGTCAGGTCGACCGCGAACCGCTCGGCCGCATAGACCTGCGGGACGAGGCAGCAATCGGCGATCGTCGGCGTTGCGCCGAACGCGAAACCATCGCCATGGCGCGCGATCTGGACTTCCAGCGCGGCGAACCCGTCGGCGATCCAGCGGGCGATCCACGCGGTCACCGCCGCCTCGTCCGCGCCGAAATCGCGGCGCAGCGTCTGCAGCACACGCAGATTGTTGATCGGGTGGATGTCGCACGCGATCGTCGCTGCCATCGCGCGGACCACAGCACGGTCGTGCAGACCCGCCGGCAACAGCGCGGGCGCGGGATAGCGTTCCTCCAGCCATTCGAGGATCGCGGGCGATTGCGTCAGCACGTCGCCATCGGCTTCGATCGCGGGCACCAGGCCCTGCGGCGCGATCAGGCGATATTCGGGCTCCGCCTGCGCACCGATCCGCAGGTCGTGGGTGGCGTGGTCGTACGCCACCCCCTTCAACGCCAGCGCGATCCGCACGCGGTACGCCGCGGACGACCGCCAATAGCCGTGCAGGATCATCCCGGCAGCTTCGCCTTGGGGAAATCCGCCCAGACCGCGTCGTAATCGAGCTGGGCGTGATCCAGCGCGTAGCTGGTCGGGCGGTATGGCCAGCAGCTCTCGACCATGAACGCCATCGCGCCGTCGATCTTGTGCGGCTTGAGGTCGGCGTTGCTCGCGCCCGTCCAGCTCGCCAGGTCGGGGCCATGCCCCGCCATCAGATTGTGCAGCGAGATGCCGCCGGGCGCGAAGCCTTCCGCCTTGGCGTCGTACGCGCCGGTGATCAGCCCCATCGCCTCGGACATGATGTTGCGGTGGAACCAGGGCGGGCGGAACGTGTCTTCGGCGACCATCCAGCGCGGCGGAAAGATCACGAAATCGGCGTTGGCGCGGCCGGGTACGTCGCTGGGCGAGGTCAGCAGCGTGAAGATCGAGGGATCGGGATGGTCGAAGCTCACGGTGCCGATCGTGTTGAACCGCGCCAGATCATAGCGCCACGGCGCGAGGTTGCCGTGCCACGCGACGACGTCGAGCGGGGAGTGATCGAGCGTCGTCGTCCACAGGCTGCCCATGAATTTCTGGACGACCTGCGTCGGTTCGTCGCGGTCCTCGAACCAGGCGACCGGTGTCTCGAAATCGCGCGGGTTGGCGAGGCCGTTGGCGCCGATCGGGCCGAGATCGGGCAGGCGGAACAGGCTGCCGTGATTCTCGACGACATAGCCGCGCGCCGCGCCGTCGGGCAGTTTCACGCGGAACCGCACGCCGCGCGGTACCATCGCGATCTGGCCGGGCGCGATCAGCACGCGGCCGAGTTCGGTGACGATGTCGAGCCGGCCAGCCTGCGGCACGAACAGTAATTCGCCGTCCGCATCCATGAAGACGCGGGTCATGTCGGTGTCGGCGGCGTAGACGTGGAGCGCGACGCCCTCCAGGTCCGCGGGATCGCGGTTAGTGAGCATCGTCGTCAGCCCGTCGATCCAGTCGGTGCCTACTGGCGAGTCGGCGATCGGGTCCCAGCGCAACCGGTTGGGGGCGAGAGGGGCGTCGCCGGTGCCGGGGGCGAACCGCGTCGCGCCGTCGTAGCGGGTGTAGGGCGGGTGCTCCGCGGTGGGGCGCAGGCGGTAGAGCCAGCTGCGGCGGTTCTCGTGCCGCGGCGCGGTGAAGGCCGTGCCCGACAGCTGCTCGGCGTAGAGGCCGAAGGCGGGGCGCTGCGGCGAATTGCGGCCGATGGGCAGCGCGCCGGGGACGGCTTCGGTCGAGACGTGGTTGCCGAAGCCGGGAATGTAGGTCCCGGCGGTCGTGCCTGCGGCGATCGGCTGGTGCATTGTCATGGGCTTCCTCTCCAACACCTGTTCCGATTTTCGCGGTCGCGGCTGCCGGTTACCGTGCCCGTTCTCCCGCGAAAGCGGGAGTCCAGGAGCCAAGCAGCGCTGCGTCCGGTAACCCTGGACTCCCGCCTTCGCGGGAGAACGGTGGGTTTACGCGTCGACCGTGATCACACCGCGGCGGATCTGGTCCAGCTCGATCGACTCGTACAACGCCTGGAAATTGCCGTTGCCGAAGCCTTCGTTGCCCTTGCGCTGGATGATCTCGAAGAAGATCGGCCCGAACATCGTCTCGGTGAAGATTTGCAGCAGCAACCCTTCCTCGCCGACATTGCCGTCGAGCAGGATGCGGTTGGCCTTCAGCCGGGCGAAATCCTCCCCGTGGTTCGGCACGCGCTTGTCGACCAGTTCGTAATAGGTCTCGATCGTATCCTGCAGCTTGACGCCGCGCGCGCGCAGCTTCTCGACGGTGGTGTAGATGTCGTCGGTGGTCAGCGCGAGATGCTGGATGCCTTCGCCGTTATACTCGCGGATGAACTCCTCGATCTGGCTATGGTCGTCCTGGCTCTCGTTCAGCGGGATGCGGATCGCGCGGTCGGGGGCAATCATCGCCTGGCTGAACAGGCCGGTCGCCTTGCCCTTGATGTCGAAGTACTTCTGCTCCTCGAACCCGAAGATCTGGCCGTAGAACGCCGACCAGGTCCGCATCTGCCCGCGCTTCACATTGTGCGTGAGGTGATCGAGCAGGTCGAGCCCGACATTGTTCTCGGCCTCCGCCTCGGCCGCGCCCGGCACCGGGGTCCAGTCGTCATACAGCGATCCCGCCGCGCCGTGGCGATCGACCAGATACAGCATCGAGCCGCCGATGCCTTCGAGCACATAGCCTTCGCCTAGCGCACCCATGCTCGCATCCGCCGCTTTGGCGCCGCGTGCGACCGCCGCGTCGAACGCCGCCTTCGCATCGGATACGCGGAACGCCATACCGCTCGCCGATGGGCCGTGCGCCGCCGCGAAGGCGGTCGCATGCGAATCGGGCTCGCGGTTGAGCAACAGGTTGATGCGGCCCTGCTTGTAGCGGGTGACCGCCTTGGTCGGATGCGTCGATGCCGGCACGAAGCCCAGCTGCTCGAACTGCTGCGCCATCGCTTGCGGGTCCGGCGACGTGAATTCGCAGAACTCGAAACCGTCGAGACCCATCGGGTTGACGTCCATATGGTCCATGTCGCGCATCCTCAGTCTTAGTATCTATTGTTACCAATTTGAGAGTTTGCGGCGATGGTGTCAACCGTTACGATCCCCGCATGACCGATCGCCCGCTCGTGCTCGACGATTTCATCCCGTTTCGGCTGTCGTTCACCTCGAACCTCGTCAGCGACCGCGTTGCGCGCGCGTACGACGTGCTGTTCGGGCTTTCGATCCCGCAATGGCGGCTGGTCGCGGTGATCGCCGAGACCGGCGGGATCAGCCAGGGCGAGATCGGCCAGCGCACGCGGATGGACAAGGTAACGGTCAGCCGCGCGGCGATCGGGCTGGTCGAGCGCGGGCTGCTGGCGCGGTGCGACAATCCGGGGGACAAGCGCTCGCACCTGCTGGTGCTGACCGACGATGGCCGGACACTCTACGCCGACGTCGCACCCAAGGCGCGCGACCTGGAGGCGCGGATCTTCGCGGGGTTCGAACCCGACGAGATCGCGGGGTTCGTCGCGATGCTCCGCCGCATCGATGCGGCGACGGTGGCGCTGGACTGAGTCGGGACTCGTCGACGCAAGCACCGTTCTCCCGCGAAAGCGGGAGCCCAGGGTCAAGCAGCGCGACGTCCGGAACCCTGGACCCCCGCTTTCGCGGGGGAACGGCGTGCCTGCGCTAGTCGTCCAGCGACCGCTTGAACGTCTCGGGCAACAGGAACAGCCCGATCACCACCGTCGCCGCCGCGGCGACGATCGGATACCATAGTCCATAATAGATGTTCCCGGTCGCCGCGACCATCGCGAACGCGGTGGTCGGCAGGAACCCGCCGAACCAGCCATTGCCGATATGATAGGGCAGCGACATCGACGTGTAGCGGATCCGCGTTGGGAAGAGTTCCACCAGCAAGGCGGCGATCGGCCCGTAGACCATCGTCACGAAGAGGACGAGGATGGTCAGATAGAAGACCACCAGCGGCTTGTTCATCGCGGCGATGTCGGCCTTTTCCGGATAGCCGACTGCGGACAGCGCTGCCTTGGCGCGCACGCCGAACGCCTTGATGGCGTCAACACGAGCGGCACCCTTCACTGCGCCGGGGTCGACCGTCTCGATCGCGGTGTCGCCGATTCGGATCGTCGCGATCGTTCCCGCCGGCGCGGCGACGTTCTCATAGGACACCCCGGCCTTGGCCAGATAGGTCTTGGCGATGTCGCATGACGTGGAGTCGAACCGGTTCTTGCCGACCGGATCGAACTGCACCGAGCATTCGGCGGGATCCGCGATCACCGAGACCGGCGCGTTCGCCTGTGCCGCATAGAGCGCCGGATTGGCCGCCTGTGAAAGGCCGTGGAAGATCGGGAAATAGGTGAGGGCGGCGAGCGCGCACCCGGTCAAAATGATCGGTTTGCGCCCGATCTTGTCGCTCAGCCAGCCGAAGAACACGAACGCCGGTGTCGCGATCAGCAACGCGATCGCGATCAGGATGTTGGTCGTCGCGCCGTCGACGCGCAGCGTCTTTTCGAGAAAGAACAGCGCGTAGAACTGCCCGGTGTACCAGACCACGCCCTGGCCCATCACCGCGCCGAACAGCGCGATCAGCACGATCTTGAGGTTCCCCCAGCGCGCGAACGCCTCGGTCAGCGGCGCCTTCGACACCGTGCCCTCGTCCTTCATCTTCTGGAATGCCGGGCTCTCGGCCAATTGCATGCGGATCCACAGCGATACGCCGAGCAGCAGGATCGAGGCGAGGAACGGCACGCGCCAGCCCCAGGCCGCGAACGCCGGCTCGCCCACCAATGTGCGCACGCCGATCACCATCAGCAGCGCCGCGAACAGCCCGAGCGTCGCGGTGGTCTGGATGAAGCTGGTGTGCAGCCCGCGGCGGTGCGGCGGCGCATGTTCGGCGACATAGGTGGCCGCGCCGCCATATTCGCCGCCGAGCGCCAGGCCCTGCAGCAACCGCAGCAGCACCAGCAACAGCGGCGCGGCGACGCCCATCGTCGCATAATTGGGGAGCAGCCCGACGACGAAGGTCGAGACGCCCATGATCCCCATCGTGACCAGGAAGGTGTTTTTGCGCCCGACCATGTCGCCGATCCGCCCGAACACCAGGGCGCCGAACGGCCGCACCGCGAACCCGGCCGCGAACGCCGCGAGCGCGAAGATGAACCCGGTGGTCTCGTTGACGCCGGAGAAAAACTGCGCGGTGATGATCGTCGCGAGCAGGCCGTAGAGGTAGAAATCATACCATTCGAACACGGTGCCGAGCGACGAGGCGATGATGATCAGCCGCTCGCTCTGCCGTGCGGGCGTTCCTTCGTTCGATCCTGCGTTCGATACCGCCGCCATCCCGCTCTCCCGTTCGGTTATGCGCATGACTCTCTAGCCTCGTGCGGACGATGACAAGAGGGGCGATGGCGTAATGCGTTGGCGTCAGGCGTTTGAAAGAAAGGGGAGAAACCGTTTCGCGTCCGGCATAGTCTTGCGACAATTCCCGACTAGGCGATGCGCATGGGTATCGAGGGAATGTACATGCGTCGTTTGGGTCTGTTTCTGGCGGTCAGCACGCCCGCGCTGGCGACCGCGCAACAGGCGCCTGCACCTGCGGCGGTTCCGGCCACGCCAGTGCCCCAGGCGGACGACAGCATGTCCGACGAGCCCGACATCATCGTCACCGGCCAGCGCAACCTGCCCGGCGCGGTGATCGGCGACATCCCGCCCGACCAGCAGCTCGGACCCGCCGACATTCGCTCCTACGGCGTCAGCACGGTCTCCGACCTGCTTGCCGAACTCGCGCCCCAGACGACCAGTGGTCGCGGCAGCGGCGGCGCGCCGGTCGTGCTGCTCAACGGCCGCCGCATCTCGAGCTTCGCCGAGATCCGCGACTTGCCCACCGAGGCGATCCAGCGCGTCGACATCCTGCCCGAGGAAGTCGCGCTGAAATACGGCTATCGCGCCGACCAGAAGGTCGTGAACTTCGTGCTGCGCCGCCGCTTCCGCGCGGTGACCGCCGAGGCGACCGATCGAATCGCGACCGAAGGCGGCCGCAACACGCCGCAGGGCAATCTCGACCTGCTCGGCATTGCCCGCGACAAGCGGATGAACCTGCATCTCGATTACACCGAGAGCTCGGCGCTGACCGAGGCCGAGCGCGACATCGTTCCGACGCCGACCACCGCGGTCGGCGCGAACGGCGCGGTGATCGACCCGACGCCGTACCGCACGCTGCAGGGGGCGAGCCGCACGTTCAGCGCGAATACCGTCTATGCGCGCGACATCGGCAAGGTCGCCGCGTCGCTCAACGCGCGGATCGAAACGACCGACAGCATCAGCCTGAACGGCCTGCCGGTCGCGAATCTGACGCTGGCGGACGGCACGATCGTCTCGCGCGCACTGGACGATCCCGGCTTCCAGCCGCTGGAGCAGCGCGCTTCGTCGATCGCGGCGCATCTCGGCAGCACGCTCAACGGCCAGCTGGGCAGCTGGCGCTGGTCGGTCACGGGCAACTATGACCGCAGCGACACCCAGACCTTCACCGAGACCGGCGTCGACGCGAGCGTGTTCCAGGCGCGGCTGACCGCGGCCGATCCCACCGCCAGCCTGTCGCGACTGACCGCGGCGGACATCGGCGCTGCGCCCGGCAACCGCGCCTATGCGCGGCAGACCACCGGCGGGGTCGACGCGCTGGTCAACGGCACGCTGTTCGCGCTGCCCGCAGGCGAAGTGTCGACCAGCATCAAGATCGGCGCCGACACCGCGGATTTCGCGAGCCGTTCGTACCGCTCGGACTTGGTGCAGACCGGTGCTGTATCGCGCGATTCGGTCAGCGGGCAGGTCAATGTCGACCTGCCGATCGCCAGCCGGTCGAAGGACGTGTTGGGCTTCCTCGGCAACCTGTCGGCCAACTTCAACCTCGCCGCGGACCAGCTGTCGGACTTCGGGACGCTGACCACGCTCGGCTACGGCGCCAATTGGAACCCGGTCGAGGGCGTCCGGCTGATCGCGTCGGCGACCGATACCGACACCGCGCCGACCGCGCAGCAGCTCGGCAATCCGTCGATCAGCCGCCCGAACGTGCGGATCTTCGACTATATCCAGGGCACCACCGCGACCGTGACGACGATCAGCGGCGGCAATCCGAACCTCGACGCGCAGTCGAGCCATGTGGAGAAGCTCGGGCTGACGTTGAAGCCGTGGACCAAGCGCGACATCAATTTGACCGCCAATTACGTCAGCGCGCGCACCGACAATCCGATCGCGTCCTTCCCCAGCGCGACCGCGGCGATCGAGGCGGCGTTTCCCGATCGCTTCACGCGCGATGCCGACGGCACGCTGCTGCGGATCGACCAGCGGCCGATCAATTTCGCGCGCAGCGAGCGCTCCGAGCTGCGGTGGGGCATCAATTTCTCCGCGCCGATCAAGTCGAAGGTGCAGAAGGAGCTCGAAGCCTATCGCGCCGGCACCGGACCCAACCCGTTCGAGGGGCTGGCCCCACCGGGCGGATTCCGCGGTAGGCCTGGAGGCGCGGACGGCGCGCCCGGCGCCGGCGGCGGTGGTCGCGGTGCGGGCGGACCCGGTGGCGGTGGTGGCGGCGGGTTCCGCGGCGGCGGCGGCGGCTTTGGCGGCGGCGGGCGCGGGCAGGGCGGTGGCCGGGTGCAGTTCGCGCTCTACCACACCTGGCACTTCACCGACCGCGTGCTCGTGCAACAGGGCGGCCCCAGCCTCGACCTGCTCAACGGCGACGCGACCGGCGGCAATGGCGGCCAGCCGCGGCACGAGTTCGAGGCGCAGGCGGGGTACAGCAACAATGGCATCGGCGCGCGGCTGTCGGCGGAGTATGCGACCGGTACGCGCGTCAACGGTGGCACCGCAGCGGTGCCCGAAGCGCTCGCTTTTTCGGGTCTCGCCACCGCGAACCTGCGGCTGTTCGCCGATCTCGGCCAGCGGCTCGAACTGCTCAAGGCGCATCCGTGGCTGCGCGGCACGCGGGTGACCTTCTCGGTCGACAATGTGTTCAACAGCCGCCAGCGGGTGACCGATTCGACCGGGGCCACGCCGATCGGGTTCCAGCCGGATTATCTCGATCCGCTCGGCCGCACGGTACGGTTGAGCATCCGGAAGCTGTTCTTCTGATGCCCCCGCCGTCATGCCGGGCTCGTCCCGGCATCCAGAGCCACGAATGCCGCCGCGCGTAACCCTGGATCCCGGGACAAGCCCGGGATGACGGTGGATTAGAAGCCGACCTTCTCCGCCAGCCACGTCGCCGCGGCCTCGGGCGTCCGCTTGTCGCTGTCCCGGTCGACCTGATAGTTCGCCGCGCGCATCGCCTCGACCGGGATGCGGCCGCCCAGCGGCTGCAAAGCGGCGATGAACTTCGCATCGCCTCCGCGCTTGGGCGCGACCAGCAGCACCGCGTCGTAGCTCGGGATCGCGTGGCGCGGGTCGCTGAGCACGGTCAGCCCGTCCGCCGCGATCCGGCCGTCGGACGAGAAGGCGGAGATCACGTCGACGCGCTTGCTGGCCAGCGCGCGGTACATGAACGTCGGGCTGAACGGCGTGGTCTTCGCGAACCGCAGCGGATAGGCGCGCGACACCGCCGCCCATTCGGGCCGCTCAAGGAATTCGAGATCGCTGCCCAGCGTCAGCCCGGGCGACGCCTTCGCCAGATCGTCGAGGCTGGCGATCCCCCGCCGCCGCGCGTCGTCGCCCCGCATCGCGAACGCATAGGCATTCTCGAACCCCAGCGCGCCGACCAGCCGGACGCCGCTCGTATCGCGCGTCCACTTGGCGATCGCGGCCACCATCGCGGCGCGGGGCGGCACGTCGGTGCGCTTCATCGCGTTGGTCCAGATCGTGCCCGCGTAATCGACATAGACGTCGATATCCCCGCCCGCGACCGCGCCGAACACGACCGCGGAGCCGAGCCCGTCGCGATACTCGACGGCATAGCCGGCACGCTCCAGCCGGTCGCCGATCAGCCGCGCGAGGATATATTGCTCGGAGAAATTCTTGGCGCCGACCACGACGGTGCGGCCCTTGTCGGCGTGCGCCCAGAGCGGTGCGGTCGCGGCCAGCGTGCCGAGCACCAGCAGGGCGGTACCGGCCATCCACATCCACCGGCGGCGCGTCCGGATACCCGTTTCGATCGCACCGATCAGCGCATCGACCGCCAGTGCCAGCGCCGCGGCCGAGACGCACCCCGCCAGCACCAGCGCCCAGTTCTGCGTCTGCAGCCCGGCGAAGATCATGTCGCCCAGACTGGGCTGGCCGACCGTGGTCGACAGCGTCGCCGCGCCGATCGTCCAGACCGCGGCGGTGCGGATTCCCGCGACCAGGACCGGCGCGACCAAGGGCGCCTCGACCAGCCGCAGTTTCTGCGCAGGCGTCATCCCGACCGCGTCGGCGGCTTGCAGCACCGCGGGATCGATCCCGTTCAACCCCGCCACCGCGTTGCGCAGGATCGGCAGCAGCGCGTACAGCGTCAGCGCGATAAGCGACGGCAGGAAGCCGAGCGCTGGAATTCCCCCGCCGACCAGCGCGGACAGGCTGAGAAGCAGCGGATAGAAGAGCGCGAGCAATGCGAGGCTCGGCACCGTCTGCACCAGGCTTGCAAAGCCGAGCGATACGCGTGCGACCGTCGCATAGCGCGCCGACCAGATGCCCAGCGGCACGCTGATCGCGATCCCGAGCAGCAGCGCACACGCCGACAGCAGGACATGCGCGGCGAGCAACGGCGGCACGCGGGCGAGGGTGTCGAGGAAGTCGCTCACGGTTGCAGCGCCGCCAGTCGCGCGGCCTGATCGCGAGGCACCTGCACCAGCGCCTGCGCGTCCGCGCCGCCCTGGCCGGCGAGCAGCGCGCCCGGGGTCGCATCCGCGACGATCCGCCCGGCCTTCATCACCAGCACCCGGTCGGCCAGCAGCATCGCCTCGGCCATGTCGTGCGTGACGAGGATCGTCGTCAGCCCCAGCCGCTCGTGCAAGCCGCGGATCGCGGTGCCGAGCGCGTCGCGAGTCACCGGATCGAGCGCGCCGAACGCTTCGTCGAGCAGCAACAGCTTCGCACCGGGTGCGAGCGCGCGCGCGATCGCCACGCGCTGCCGCTGGCCCCCCGACAGTGCGTCGGGCAGGCGCCCCGCAACGTCGCGCGGCAAATCGACCAGATCGAGCAGCTCGCCGACGCGATCGGCCTCGTCGCGTCCGGCGATCCGCAGCGGGATCGCAATATTCTCCGCGACCGTCATGTGCGGGAACAGCCCGATGCTCTGGAACACATAGCCGATCCGTCGCCGCAGCGCGGGCGCGGGGCCGTCGGCGACGTCGACGCCGTCGATCGTCACGCGCCCCGCGCTCGGCTCGACCAGCCGGTTGACGGTCTTGAGCAGAGTGGACTTGCCCGACCCCGACGCGCCGACCAGCGCGACGAAGCTGCCGCCGGCGATCTCCACCGACACGGCGTCGACCGCGATCGTCTCGCCATAGCGCCGGGTGACGCCGTCGAACGCGAGGACGGGGGAAAGCGCTGGCATCGCTCGAAGGGATGCGGGATGCTGCCGACAAAATCAAACGGAGAGGCGCGTGACCCAGAGTATCTTCATCACTGGCGGCGGTTCGGGCATCGGTCGCGCAACCGCGATCCTGTTCGCCGCGCGCGGCTGGCGTGTCGGGCTCGCCGATGTCGACGCCGCGGGGCTGGCCGCGACCAAGGCACTGCTGCCCGCCGACCGGGCCGAGACCTATGTCATGGACGTCCGCGACCGCAACGCGTGGGTCGCGTCGCTCGATGCGTTTACGGGCGGGGGCGGGCTCGACGTGCTGTTCAACAATGCCGGGATCGGCACCGGCGGGCCGCTCGCGCTGACCGATTTCGAGGAAATCGACCGCGTCATCGCGATCAACCTGGTCGGCGCGATCAACGGCGCGAAGATCGGCCATGCCTATCTCAAGCGGACGCCGGGATCATGCCTGCTCAATACCGCGTCGGCGTCGGCGATCTATGGCTCGGCAGGGCTGGCGCCCTATTCAGCGACCAAAAATCGGGGTGCGCGCGCTGACCGAAGCGCTCGACGGCGAATGGGCGGCGGAGCGGATCCGGGTGCGATCGATCATTCCCAGCTTCATCGACACGCCGCTGCTCGATGCGACGACGGCCGCGTCCAACCGATCGATCCGCCAGACCGTGACCGCTGCGGGCATGGAACTGACCGATGTCGACACGGTCGCCGACGCGGCGTGGGCCGCGGTGCATGGCGACCGGCTGCACACCTATGTCGGCAAGACCGCACGCAGCATGGCGTTCGCCGCGCGCTGGATGCCGGGCAAGCTGCGCAAGCGGATGCGCGGGCGGCGCACCAGATCGTCATCCTGACAGCGCCCTACCTAGCCGTCATCCTGACGAAAGTCAGGATCCAGAGTTACTGAGCGCGCCGCCCGTTACCCTGGATCCTGACTTTCGTCAGGATGACGGAGGGGTGTAAGGTCTCCCGGGCCTACTCCTCGTCGACGATCGCATCGATCGCCTGCGCCATCTCGATGTCGCGCGACGACATCCCGCCGGCATCGTGCGTGGTCAGCAGGATGTCGACGCGGTTCCACACATTCTTCCATTCGGGATGATGGCCCATCCGCTCGGCGATCAGCGCGACCTGCGTCATGAAGCCGAACGCCTCGACGAAGTCGGCGAACACGATCGTCCGCGTGATCGCGTCGCGGGCTTCGTCATAATCCCATTCGTCGAGGGCATCGAGCGCCTCGGCGCGGTCTACCTGGCTGAGCGCTTCGATCATGGCCATCCCTTGCCGCTGTTGAGCGTCTACGCCTATGGCTGAGCGCATGAGCGGGCAAGAGCGTTTCGCCGCGGCACCCGATGCCGCAGCCATCGAGGGGATCGCACGCGCGACGATCGCGCGGCTGCCCGCCGAATTCGCCGTGCATCTCGGCGACGTCGTGCTGCAGGTCGAGGAGTTCGCCGACGACGAGACGCTGGCGTCGGTCGGGCTCGACCACCCGCTCGACCTGTCGGGCCTGTACCATGGCCGCCCGATCGGCGAGAAATCGTCGATGGATAGCGGCGCGCTGCCCGACCGTATCTTCCTCTATCGCCGCGCAATCCTCGAGGAATGGATCGAGACCGGCGTCCGCCTCGACGATCTCGTCGCGCATGTGACGATCCACGAGATCGGCCATCATTTCGGGCTGTC
The DNA here is from genome assembly GCF_036663615.1 of Sphingomonas rhamnosi. NCBI lineage: Bacteria > Pseudomonadati > Pseudomonadota > Alphaproteobacteria > Sphingomonadales > Sphingomonadaceae > Sphingomonas > Sphingomonas rhamnosi. The sequence goes on along the minus strand of NZ_JAXOJJ010000001.1, from coordinate 248,848 downwards.
CGACGACGACATGCACGCGCTCGAGAATTCGGTGGCGCCGTGACGCTGGCGTTCGCCGACGTGGCCTGCATGCGTGGCGGGCGGCTGCTGTTCGACCGGCGCTCGTTCCGGATCGAACGCGGCGGGGCGGGGGTGGTCACCGGTCCCAACGGCGTCGGCAAATCGAGCCTGATCCGCATCGCCGCAGGGTTGCTTGCGCCCACCGAGGGGTTGGTCGAAGCGGAGGGTACGCGCGCGCTGCTTACCGAGGCAGCGGCGCTCGATGGCGATCGGCCGTTGGCCGATGCGCTGGCTTTCTGGGCGGCGCTGGATGCGCCCGCGCCCGGGACGCGGGTCGAATCGGCGCTTGCCGCGCTCGACCTTGCCGATCTGGCGGCCGTGCCGGTCCGGTTGCTGTCGACCGGCCAGCGCCGCCGCGCCGCGATCGCGCGCGTCGTCGCGAGCGGTGCGGATCTGTGGCTGCTCGATGAACCCGGCAACGGGCTCGACGCGCGCTCGGTCGGCCGGCTCGAAACGCTGATCGCCGAGCACCGCGGGCGCGGGGGGATCGCGCTGGTCGCGACGCATCAGCCGCTCGATCTGCCCGGCGCGCAGGACATCCGCCTGTGATCGGTATCGTCCTGCGCGATCTGCGGCGCAATGTCGCGGGCGGCGGTGCGACCCTGGTCGTCGCCTTCTTCTTGCTCGTCGCCACGCTGTTCCCGTTCGCGATCGGACCCGATGCGGCGTTGCTGGCGCGCGTCGGCGGCGGGATCATCTGGACCGCGGCGCTGCTCGCCGGCCTGCTCCCGGTCGAGCGGCTCGTCGCGCCCGATCTGGACAGCGGCGTGTTCGACCAGTTCGCGGTGCGCGGCGTGTCGATCGCGGCGGTCGCGGCGGCGAAGACGTTGGCGCACTGGCTCAGTTTCGGCCCGCCGCTGATGCTCGCCGCGGTCATTGCCGCAGGGCTGCTCGACCTGTCGGGCGAGACCTTGCTGCGCGTCGAGATCGGGTTGGCGATCGGCACGCCCGGGCTCGCCGCGCTGGCGGTGGCGACGAGCGCGCTGGTCGCGGGCGTGCGCGGCGGCGGCGCGGTCGCGGGGCTGGTCATGCTGCCGCTCGCGGTGCCGCTGCTGATTTTCGGCGCCGGCTCGCTCGATGGCGGCGCCGGCGCGGTCAAGCTGCTGGCGGCGGTCAGCTTGCTGTTGGTCGCAGGAGCACCGTTCGTCGCCGGCGCCGCGATCCGCGCGGCGATGGATTAAGCGCCCTTCGGCAACGTCAGCGCGGCACACAGCCCGCCCAGAGTCGCGGACCGCGACAATACCAAGCCGCCGCCGTTCAGCTCCGCCAGTTCCTGTGTAATCGGCAAGCCGAAGCCGTGCCCCGGCCCCGCCTCGTCAAGCCGCCGGCCCGGGACCAGCGCTTCGGCGCGTTCGGTGTCGTCGAGCCCGGTGCCGTCGTCCTCGATCGCGATTCTCACCTTGCCCGCGTCGATCGCCGCGTCGATGCGGATCGCGTGCGCGGCATGGCGCCAGGCGTTGTCGAGTAGATTGCCGATCATCTCGTCGAAGTCCTGCGCGTCGATGCCGGCCGTCACGTCGCCAGGAACTACGATCTCCACCGCGATCGCGCGGTCGGCATGGACGCGCCGCAGCACGTCGACCAGATCGCCAACCGCGGGCGCGAGCGGCGTAGCGGCGCGACCGGGTGCGCCGGGCATAGCCGCGCGCGCGCGGCGCAGATGATGGCTGACGCGGCGGTCGATGTCGGCGAGCATCACGCCCAGCCGCCCATCGGGGTCGCGGTCCGCCAGTTCCAGCCCCAGCGCGGCGAGCGGCGTCTTCAGCCCGTGCGCGAGGTTGGCGACGTGGCGCCGCGCATGCGCCAGCCCTGCCGCATTCTGGTCGATCAACGTGTTGAGTTCGGCGGCGAGCGGTGCGAGCTCGATCGGAAGATCGGTCGGCACATGACGTTGCCGCCCCGCGATCACCGCGCCGAGCGACGTCTGCAGCGTCCGCAACGGCCGCAGCCCGATCCGCAACTGGATCAGAGTCGCGGCGGCGAGCGCGGCGCCGAGTAGCGCGAGCGAGCCGAGCAGCGGTACCATCGCCTCGCGCAGCGGCGCTTCGACGACGCGGCGCGGGCCGCTCGCGGTGATCGTGACCGGGCCGTTCGCGCGCACAACCGTCAAGGTGCGGAAATGCAGCGGTTCGCCCGACCGGCCGCGGCCTTCCCCCGGATGCGGCCGCCTGCCGTCGCCGGGGCCGGGCTCGCGCAGGATCGGCGTCGGCGGCGGCTCTGCACCGTTGCGCCAGGCGCGTCCGTCGGCCGTGCGCACCTGCCACACCCAGCCCGATCCCGGCGTGTCGAACCCGGGCAGGTCGATCGCGCGGGCTGGGTCGAGCTGCCCCTGTCCGTCAACGGCGCGCGCAAGCACCGTGGTCTGCGCGTCGAGCCGGTCGTCGAACCCGCGCATCACGAACCGTTCGAGGACATGGCCGATCGCGACGCTCGCCAGCAGCAACGCCGCCAGCGTCGCGAGCGTGGCGATCGCCAGCAGCCGGCCGAACAGCGATCGTGGCACCAGCCTCATGCGCCCGCCGTCAGCCGATAGCCGCGCCCGCGGACCGTCTCGATCAGCGTCATCCCGATTTTCCGCCGCAGCCGGCCGATTATGACCTCGATCGAATTCGAATCGACGTCGGCGTCGCCTTCGTAGACGCGCTCGATCAGCTCGGCGCGCTCGACCACGACCTCGCGGCGCAGCATCAGCGTCGACAGCACGCGCCATTCGAACGCGGTCAGCTTGAGCGGCAGCCCGTCGAGCTCGAACGTCCCGAGCTGCGCGTCGAACACCAACGGGCCGCAGGTCACGCGCGCGCCGGCATGCCCCGCAGCACGGCGGACCAGCGCGCGCAGCCGCATGATCACCTCTTCGACGCGGAACGGCTTGACCAGATAATCGTCGGCACCCGCCTTGAACCCGGCGACTTTTTCGGACCAGCCGTCGCGCGCGGTGAGGATCAGCACCGGCAGGTCGCGGCCGGCGGCGCGCCAGTCGCGCAGCACCGACAGGCCGTCGCGCAAGGGGAGCCCGAGGTCGAGCACCGCCGCGTCGTAGAGTTCGGTCGCGCCCAGATGCCCCCCATCCTCGCCATTGGACGCGATATCGACCGCGAAATTCTCCGCGCGGAGCGCCCGCGCGATGCCCGCGGCCAATGTCTCATCGTCTTCGACCAGCAATATCCGCATCGCGTCCTCCTATCCGCTTTTGCCAAACCGAATCTGAACGGCGCGGTTCAGCGGGGCGGTGGGGCGCCCACGCTAGAGACAGTGCATCGCAACACCAACCGGAGACGCTGTCATGTCCGATACCCTTCCCCGCTTCCGCGGCCGCCCCGTCCTCCTCGCCGCCGCGCTTGGCCTGCTCGTCGTCGGTGGCGGTGCCGGCGCGCTCGCAGTCGAGGCGAGCCGCCCGAGCGTGACGATGGCGCCCGCGACACCGGTCGCGATCCGCACGCTGACCAACGACGACGATTCGATCATCACGGTCCGCGGCCGCGTCGCCGAAGTCTATGGCAACAAGTTCGTGATGGCCGACGCCAGCGGTCGCGCGCTGGTCGATACCGGGCGTGAGGGCGAGGACGGCACGCTGGTGCGCGCCGGACAGCCGGTCACGGTGCAGGGGCGGTTCGACAGGGGCCTGATCCACGCGGCGTTCCTGGTGGGCGCGGACGGCAAGGCGAAGGCGCTCGGGCCGCTCGGTGGACCGCCGCATGACCGCCGCGGGCTGCATGGGGCTGGGCCGGATCGTGGTCCGGGGATGGGTCCTGAGGGCGCCGCGCCGCCGCCCGCGCCCGCGGTTGTACCGGCGCCCGCACCGACTGCGACGGCGCCAGCCGCGTAAGTCGAACGACTGCTACCCCGGCGAAGGCCGGGGCCCAGTTGGAGGACTTGGGGAACGGCGGGCTGCCCTCCGTTACATCGACCTTCCCACCTTGGCCCCGGCCTTCGCCGGGGAAGGGCGTTTGTCAGCAGGTCGCTGCCCCTTCGTCCGTTCCCCCGCGAAGGCGGGGGTCCAGGAGTCTCAGGCGCAGCGCTGCTTGGCGCCGGACTCCCGCCTTCGCGGGAGAACGGTAAGGCCCCGATCCGCGCTTGCACCCTCCGCCCGCACGCCTACGTAGGACAGCAATGACGTCCTACCGGTATCGACCCCACCAGGCGCGTATGATCGTGCCGCCTGACCCCGCCTCGTATGGGCGGGGCGGCACGTGAGGTTCGGACGACGCGGGGTCGCCTCGATCTATGCCGAGATCCGTGATGGCATCCTGCCCGCCGCGAACCGGATTTCCTCCGTCCCCAGATCAACCGCGACGCCGGCGACACCGCGCAGCTACCGCGTCACCGCGCTGATCATCGCCTGCGCGCTGTTCATGGAGCAGATGGACGCGACCGTACTCGCGACCGCGCTACCGACGATGGCGCGCGACTTCGGCGTGCCCGCGACCAGCATGAGTTCGGCGCTGACCTCGTACCTACTGGCGCTCGCGATCTTCATCCCGGCGAGCGGCGTGCTGGCCGACAAGTTCGGCTCGCGCACGATCTTCCGCGCCGCGATCCTGATCTTCGTCGGCGGGTCGCTGTTGTGCGGGCAGGCGACCAGCCTGCCGTTCATGATGGCCGCGCGCTTCGTGCAGGGGCTGGGCGGGGCGATGATGATCCCGATCGGACGGCTGGTGCTGCTGCGCAGCGTCGCCAAGGAGGACATGGTCTCGGCGATGTCGTGGCTGATCATGCCCGCGCTGATCGGGCCGATCATGGGTCCGCCGGTCGGGGGGCTGATCGTCACCTATCTCGATTGGCGGTGGATCTTCTGGCTCAACCTGCCGGTCGGGTTGCTCGGTGTTGTGCTAGTCACGCGCTATATCGGCGAGGTGCGCGGCGAACGGCCGGTCAAGTTCGACTTCGTCGGCTTCGTGCTGTCCGGCGTATCGCTGGGCTGCCTGTTGTTCGGGTTCGAGATGAGCAGCCGGTCGGGCGAATTCTCGCGCGCGCTGGGACTGATCGCGATCGGGCTGGTCGCGGGCGCGGCCTATCTCGCGCATGCGAAGCGCCGCAGCGACCCGATCCTCGACATGTCGCTGTTGCGCTACACATCGTTCCGACTTTCGCTGATCGGCGGGTCGCTGACGCGGATCACGCAAGGCGCGCAGCCGTTCCTGCTGCCGATGATGCTGCAGCTGGGGTTCGGCATGACCGCGGCGGCCAGCGGCGCGATCACGGTGGCGGGCGCGATCGGGTCGCTGGCGATGAAGGGTCTGGCACCGCGCATCCTGCGCCGGTTCGGGTTCCGCCGCAGCCTGATCGTCGGCGGGCTGGGGGGGAGCGCGGGCTATGCGCTGTGTGCCGCGTTCCGCCCCGACTGGCCGGTGCCGCTGATCTTCGCGGTGCTGATGAGCGCCGGGTTTTTCATGTCGTTCCAGTTCTCGGCGTACAATACGATCGTCTATGACGAGGTGCCCAAGGCACGGATGAGCGCGGCGACCAGTTTCTATGCGACTTTCCAGCAGCTGATGCTGTCGCTCGGCATCTGCGTCGGCGCGGCGGCGCTGCACGTGGGGATGCTCGGCTCGGGCCGAACGCAGCCGGAGTTAAGGGATTTCAGTATCGCGTTCCTCGTGGTCACGCTGGTGTCGGCATCGGCGACGATCTGGAACATGAAGTTCGCCGCCGACGCCGGCGCCGAGATGAGCGGCCACCGCGCTAGGGGCCGCTAGTCGCCGGGCTCGTGGGTGACGATGAGGGTATGCCAGGCGCAGCCGTCGCGCGCGAGCAGTGCGTCGGCCGAGGCCGGACCCAGGCTGCCTGCGACATAGGGGTCCGGCGTGCCGGCCGCCGCCCACGCGTCGAGGAACGGCTGCACCGCGGCCCACCCCGCCTCGATCGCGTCGGCGCGCTGGAACAAGGTCTGGTCGCCCACGAACATGTCGTAGAGCAGCGATTCATACCCGGTCAGGTGACCGATATCGAAACGGTCGGCGTAGCGGAAATCGAGCGCGATCGGCACGGTGTCGACGCCCAGCCCGGGGCGCTTGATCAGCAGCTCCATCGCCAGCCCCTCGTCCGGCTGGACCTGGATGACCAGCCGGTTGGGCGGCAGGCGTTCGGGATTGACCCCCTCGAACGACGCGAACGGCACCGGTTTCAGCGTGATGACGACCTCGGTATCGCGCACCGTCATCGCCTTGCCGGTGCGCAGGTAGAAGGGCACGCCCGCCCAACGCCAGGTGTCGACCATCAGCTTCAGCGCGACATAGGTCTCGGTCCGGCTGTCGGGCGCGATGTCGGGGGAGGCGGTGTAATCGGGCACCGCACGGTCGCCGATCCGCCCCGCGGCATAGGCGCCGCGCACGCCGTTGGCCTCGGCCTTTTCCGGCGACCAGGCGCGTACCGCCTTCAGCACCTTGCCCTTTTCGTTGCGGATCGCCTCGGCATCGAAGCTCGCGGGCGGCTCCATCGCGACCATCGCCAGCAGCTGGAACAGATGGTTGGGGACCATGTCGCGCAGTGCGCCGGTCGAATCGTAGAATTTGCCGCGGGTGCCGACGTCGACGGTCTCGGCGGCGGTGATCTGGACGTTGGCGATACAGTCGGCATTCCAGATCCGCTCGATCATCATGTTCGCGAAGCGCGCGGTCATGATGTTCTGCACCGTTTCCTTGCCGAGGAAATGGTCGAGCCGGTAGACTTGCTGCTCACCGACGTTGGCCAGGATCCGCGCGTTAAGCGCTCGGGCCGACTCGAGATCGTGGCCGAACGGCTTTTCGATCGCGATCCGGCGGAACGCGGTCGGCGTTTCGGTGGTCAGCCCGTGCTGCGCGAGCTTGTCGACGATGTCGCCGAAGAAGCGGGGCGGCACCGCGAGATAGAAGGCGGCGTTGCCGGTCAGCCGCGCCTTGAGTGCTTCATACACCGCGTCCTGCGTGAAATCGCCGGAGAGATACGCGACCCGCGGCTTCAGCCGCGTCCAGGCGGCGTCGCGTTCGTTGGCGCCTTCGCCACCGGGTTCGGGCGTGAAACTGTCGAGCGCGTCGCGCAGCGTCGAATCGTCACCGGGTTCGATGCCGATGCCGAGCAGATGGAGATCGTCGCCGGCTAGCCCCAGTCGGGTCATGTTGATCAGCGCGGGGACGAGCAGGCGCCGCGTCAGATCGCCCATTGCGCCGAAGATGACGAGCGTCGCGGGCGGTGCCTGCGGCACGGGAGGCTGGCTCATGCGGGCAGGGTGGCGGGGTTTGGTGGTGAGAACATGGGGGAAAAACCTGACGGCGCGCGCAAGGTTCCGGATGGCGGCGTCATGCTGGGCTTCTGGTCCCCTCCCTGGAAGGGAGGGGCTGGAGTTGGGTTGTTATCGAGGAAGCGCCATGCCCCAAGCCTACCCACCCCCGACCCCTCCCTTCCAGGGAGGGGAGGGATATCCGGCGCGTTGGTAGACCTTACCGCTTCCGGCCCTTGGTCATCGGATCGGGCTTTTTCGGCTTCACCCAGCCTTCGGGCGGGACGACGCGCTGCTGGCTGGTGCCGAGCCCCATCGCGCCGGGCTGTTGCCGCGTCAGTCCGTCGGTGTCCGCGACCTCGCCGCCGCCGCGCAGCACGCTGATCTGGTCGCGCAGCCGTTTGGCAGTCTCGAAGTCGAGCGCGGCGGCCGCCTCCTCCATCTGCCGGCGCAGATCCTCGATATCGATCGTCATGCCGCGAGCATCGCGGCTTCGGTCTCGGCGATCCAGCCGCCGCCGAGCACGCGCGATCCCGCATACAGCACGGCGGCCTGCCCCGGCGCCACGCCATATTCGGGCGTGTCGAACACGATCCGATCGCCGACCAGTCGCGCCGCGACCGGCTTCGCCATCGACCGCACCTTCGCGGTCAGCGGTCCGGTGAAATCGTCGCCGAGCCAGTTGAGGTCAGTCAGCCGCGCCGCATTTACCGCCAGCGCCCGTCTGGGGCCGACGACGACGCGCTTGGTGTCCGGCTCGAGTCGCACGACATACAGCGGCTCGGCGGTGCCGCCGATCTCGAGCCCGCGGCGCTGGCCGACGGTGAAGTGGATCAGCCCGCGATGCGCGCCGAGTCGCGTGCCGCCCAGGTCGACGATGTCGCCCGCGGTGTCGGCGTCGGGACGCAATTTCTTGACCAGCCCGGCATAATCGCCGTCGGGGACGAAGCAGATGTCCTGGCTGTCGGGCTTGGCGGCGACGCCCAGACCCAGTTCCGCCGCGATCTCGCGCACGCGCGTCTTTGGCAGCGCACCCAGCGGGAAGCGCAGATAGTCGAGCTGCGTCTGCGTCGTTGCGAACAGGAAATAGCTCTGGTCGCGCGCAGGGTCGACGCCGCGGTGCAGTTCGGCGCCCGCTGCGCCGTCGAGCCGCTGCACATAATGTCCCGTCGCCAGACAGTCTGCCCCCAAGTCGCGCGCGAGCTTCAGCAGGTCGGTGAATTTCGGCCCCATATTACACTGGACGCACGGGATCGGGGTGCGCCCGGCCAGATATTCGTCGGCGAAGCGATCGACGACCTGTTCGCGAAAGCTCGTCTCGTGATCGAACACGTAATGCGCGATGCCCAGCCGGTCGCACACCGCGCGCGCATCGCGAATGTCGCGGCCGGCACAGCACGATCCGGCGCGGCCGACCGCTTCGCCGTGGTCATAGAGCTGCAGCGTCACGCCGATCGTCTCCGCGCCGGTTGCGTGCGCGAGTGCGGCGACGACCGAGCTGTCGACTCCGCCCGACATCGCCACGACGATGCGCTTGGACTCGGGCGCAGGCCCGAGCTGAAAATCCACCTGATCCATGATGCCCGTCCTTTAGGCGCTGCGCCCGTCCGATGCAAAAATGCGACGAATTTGTGAAAAATGCGCATCCGTCAACGAACTCTTGCACCGAGCTTTACCCGGCTTTCATTCCCTTGCGGCTAGAGCGGGGTCCGTAGCTGATTGATCAAGAAAGAGTATCGCGTTTGGACCTGAGCTTTCCCCGTTTCGATCGCGACGTCGAACTCACGGTCCTGCCCGGCGATCTGGCGGTGCTGATCGTCGGGATCGCCGCGCGACAGGCCGCCAGCCACACCGCGGTCGTGCAGGCCGGCTTTGCCCGTCACGATCCCGATCCCAGGCTGTTCGCACCGCTGCACGGGGCGTTCAACGGCCCGATGGCCGCGGCGCTGACGCGCTGGAGAGAGGAATGAAGCCGGCGTTTACCACGGCGTTTCAGCCGATCTTCAAGTCCCGCCGTTATACGGTGGTCGTATGTATCGAGAGGGGGCCCCCCGCCCCGATCAGAGGTTTCAAATGATCGAGAACCAGAAGATTCGCCCTGCCAAAGTCATCGGACCGTTGGGCGAGCAGCTGACGCTCGAGTCGCTGCCGCCCCCGAGCACGACGCGCTGGGTGGTGCGCCGCAAGGCCGAGGTCGTCGCCGCGGTCAACGGCGGGCTGCTGAGCGTCGACGATGTCTGCGCGCGTTATGGCCTGACCGTCGAGGAGTTTGCCAGCTGGCAGCGGGCGATCGATCGTTCGGGCATGCCGGGGCTGCGCGTGACGCGGATCCAGCACTATAAGTCGTTGTACGAGCGCCAGCAAAAATATTGAGCGCAGGAAGTGCAAGGAATTAAAACGGTAGCGGAACAAACGCGCTTGCTCGCTCGTCTTTCCGCCGTCGCCCACATGATGGGCTAACGGAGGGAAGTAAAATGGGTCTCATTCTTTGGCTGGTTATCGGTGGCGTCATCGGTTGGATCGCTAGCATGATCATGCGTACCGACGGTCAGCAGGGCATCTTCCTGAACATCGTCGTCGGCATCGTCGGCGCGTTCATCGGCGGCCTGATCCTGTCGGGTGGCTCGATCAACAGCGCACCGCTGACGCTGACCTCGTTCATCGTGTCGCTGCTGGGTGCCATCATCCTGCTCGCGATCGTGAACCTGGTGCGTCGCGGCAGCGTCCGCTAAGCTATCAATAGCTGACGCGAGAAATTGGGCCGCCCGAGCGATCGGGCGGCCCTTTTCGTATGTCCGGCGTCGTGCCGAACACCGTCGCCTCAATCGAGCAGGAACCGCACCGACAGCGTGACGGTGACGTCCTTCTCGCCCGCGACGATCTCGGTGCTGTCCTTCGCCATGGATGCGCGCGCGAACACCATCGGCGGCGGCGAGCCGCCATTGTTCTCGCCCGCTTCGGCGATCGACACGATCCGGGTCACGCGCATCCCTGCGGCCCTCGCGTACAGTTCGGCGCGTGCCTTGGCGCGCTTGACCGCGTCCGCGCGCGCTTCGTCGAGCGCCGCGTCGGGCTGGTCGATCGACAGGTTCGGTCCGTCGATCTGGTTCGCGCCTTCGCCGACCAGCGCGTCGAGGATCGTTCCCGATTTGGCGACGTCGCGGAACCGCACGCTGACGCTGTTGGTCGCCTGGTATCCGGTGATCACCGGCGGCTGGTTGTCGGCATAGCGATATTGCGGGGACAGCCCGACCGTCGCGGTCGCGATGTCGCGCGGCGCGACGCCCGCGCGCTTCAACGCCGCCAGCACCCTGTTCATGCGCTGCGCGTTGTCGGCAAGCGCCGCGGCGGCGGTCGGCGACTGGCTGACGACGCCGGCGCGGATCGTCGCGATGTCGGGCACGCGGGTCGTGCGGCCCTCGGCACTGACGTCGAGCACGGTGCCGCTGGCGGGCACCATCGGCGCGACGCTCGGTGTGGACTGCGCGCCGGCCGCGGCGGCTAGCGGCAGTGCGGCAAGTGCGCCGATAATGGATATGGTCTTCATGGTCGTCTCCCCAAAACACGGTAAGCACGTGCATCGACCAGCGTAGGTCAACGCAAGCTGAACATTGTGGATGGACCGAAATCGTTGCAGGATGGCGTCGGCGCCGGCCCAGGGGCTTGAGCGTAGTGATCTATTCAGATAACACAGCTGAGGATCGAGGCGGCGACGAGTGTCGTAACGCGGCGATTCGTTTGGGGATGGCGACGCGCATGAATTACGAGACCAAGTCGATCGGCACGAGCGACGAACAGCTGTTGCTGCCGGAATCGGCGCCGCCGTCGCATCGCCGCCGCAACATTATCATCGCGGTGATCGTCGTCCTGCTGGCGATCGGGGCGGCCGCCTATGCGTTCGGCACCAAGAAGGCGGCGCCCGCCGCCGCGCCGACCGAGAGCGTGCCGAGCGTCACCGTCGTCGTGCCCGGCCGTCAGACGATCGACCGCACGATCTCGACCACCGGAACGCTCGCCGCGCGCCGCGAAATGCCCGTCGGCGTCGCCGGCGAGGGTGGCATGGTCACGCGCGTGCTGGTCGAGCCGGGCCAGTGGGTCGGCGCGGGGCAGGTGCTCGCGACCGTCGATCGCTCGGTGCAGACGCAGACCGCCGCCAGCCTCGCCGCGTCGGTCAACGTCGCGCGCTCGGACGAATCGATCGCGCAGGCCGAACTCGATCGCGCGCAGCAGCTGGTCGATCGCGGGTTCATCTCGAAGGCCGATCTGCAGCGCAAGGCCGCCACCCGTGACGCCGCCGCCGCGCGCGTGAAGGTCGCGCAGGCGCAACTCGGCGAGGCGCGCGCGCGCAACGGCCGCCTCGACATCCGCGCGCCCGCCGCCGGACTCGTGCTGACCCGCGGCGTCGAGCCGGGGCAGATCGTCAGCTCGGGCTCGGGCGTGCTGTTCCGCATGGCGATGGGCGGGCAGATGGAGCTGCGTGCGCAGATGAGCGAATCGGACCTGTCGGGCCTCAGCGCCGGCGCACGCGCCACCGTCACCCCGGTCGGATCAGCGAAAAGCTATGCCGGCGAAGTCTGGCAGGTCTCGCCGATCATCGATCCGCAGACGCGCCAGGGCATCGCGCGGGTCGCGCTGTCGTTCGACCCGGCGCTGCGCCCCGGCGGCTTTGCCTCGGCGACGATCCACGGCGGGTCGAGCGCTGCGCCGCTGCTCCCCGAATCGGCGGTTCAGAGCGACAGCCGCGGCAATTACGTGTATATCCTCGACGCCGCGAACAAGGCGGTGCGTCGCGACATCGTCGTCGGTCAGACGACCGATGCCGGCGTCTCGGTGAAGAGCGGGCTTTCGGGTACCGAACGCGTGGTGATGGCGGCGGCTGCCTTCCTGACACCGGGTCAAAAGGTGAAGCCGATCGTCCGCAAGATGGAAGGCTGACGCTGTGAACTTCCGCAACATCTCCGCCTGGTCGATCCGCAACCCCGTACCGCCGATCGTGCTGTTCCTCGCGCTGACGCTGGCGGGGATCGTCAGCTTCATGCGGATGGACGTCAACAACGATCCCGACATCGATTTCCCGGTCGCCTATGTCCAGATCAGCCAGCCCGGCGCCGCGCCGAGCGAGCTCGAGACCCAGGTCACCAAGCGCGTCGAGGCCGCGGCGCGGACGCTGCAGGGCATCGACGAGATCCGCTCGACGGTGTCCGAAGGCAGCTCGCAGACCGTCGTCCAGCTCAAGATCGGCGCGCCGATCGACCGCGCGGTCAACGACCTGCGCGACGCGATCACGCAGATCCGCAGCGACCTGCCCGACGGCATCCTCGAACCGCAGATCGGCCGAGTCGACACCACCGACAACGACATCGCCAGCTTCTCGGCGATCACCAGCGACATGACCGTCGAACAGCTCAGCTGGTACATCGATGACACCGTCAGCAAGGAATTGCTGTCGATCCCCGGCATGGGTGGGGTCGAGCGCAACGGCGGCGTCAGCCGCGAGATTCGCGTGATCCTGGATCCCGTAAAGCTTCAGGCGCAGGGCCTGACCGCCAACGCGATCAACGGCGTGCTGCGCGCAGTCAACGTCAACGCGACCGGCGGCCGCGCCGAGATCGCCGGATCGCAGCAGGCGGTCCGCGTGCTCGGCAACGCGCGCGATGCCTATTCGCTCGGCCAGACTCAGATCAACGTCGGCAACGGCCGCACCATCCGCCTGTCGGACATCGCCGACGTCCGCGATCTCTATGCCGAGCGCACGTCGCTGTCGTCGTTCAACGGCCATCAGGTCGTCAGCTTCAGCTTCAAGCGGTCGAAGGGGGCGTCCGACGTCACCGTGTACCGCGAGGCCGAGAAGAAGCTGAAGGAGCTCGAGACGCGCAACCCGAACGTCCAGTTCAAGCTGCTGTCGACCAGCGTCAAATATACCGAACAGGAATATGAGACCGCGATCCACGCGATGATCGAGGGCGCGGTGCTCGCGGTGATCGTCGTGTGGCTGTTCCTGCGCGACTGGCGCACGACGATGATCTCGGCGCTGGCGATCCCGTTGTCGGCGATCCCGACCTTCTGGTTCATGGACCTGATGGGGTTCAGCCTGAACGGCATGACCCTGCTGGCGCTGAGCCTGGTCGCGGGTGTGCTGGTCGATGACGCGATCGTCGAGATCGAGAACATCGTCCGACACATGAAGATGGGCAAGACCGCCTATCAGGCGTCGATCGATGCCGCCGACGAGATCGGTCTCGCCGTGCTGGCGACGACGATGTCGATCGTCGCGGTGTTCCTGCCGGTGTCGGTGATGCCGGGGATTTCGGGCCAGTTCTTCAAGAATTTCGGCCTCACCGTGGTCGCTTCGGTGCTGATGAGCCTCGCCGTCGCGCGCCTGATCACGCCGATGATCGCGGCCTATTTCCTGAAACCCTTCGGGCATGGCGACGCGCCGGACGGCGTGGTGATGCGCACCTATATGCGCGTGCTGCGCTGGACGCTCGACGAATCGGGTACGGCGCGCGCGCGGGCGAAGGGCGGCATCCGGCGCGTATTCGCGCGGCTGTTCGATCACCGCTTCTACATCGTGCTGGTCAGCATCGGCGCGCTGGTCGCGACGGTCGCGATCTTCATGCAGCTGCCGCAGGAATTCCAGCCGCAGCAGGACAACGACCGCAGCACGGTGACGATCGACATGCCCCCGGGCTCGACGCTCGAACAGAGCGACGCGGTGACGACGCGGGTCGCCAACCTGCTCGCGCAGCAGAAGCCCATCGTCACCTCGGTCTATCAGCGCGCGTTCGTCGGGCGCGGCCGCGTGACCGTGACCCTCGCCGATGATCGCAAGCAGACCAGCGTCGAGTTCGAGCGCGGCCTGGCGCCGCAGCTCTCGGCGATCCCCGACGCGCGCGTGTCGTTCCAGAACCAGAATGGCTGGGGCGGCAGCACCCGCGACATCAGCCTGACGCTGGGCGGCGACGATCCCGTGCTGCTGGCGAAGACCGCCGACGGCATCGTCGAGGAAATGTCGAAGCTGCGCTCGTTGCAGGCGCCGCGCACCGAAGGCGGGCTGCAACGCCCCGAAATCGTCATCCGGCCGCGTATGGACCTGGCGGCCGATCTGGGCGTGACGACCAGCGCGCTGTCGACCGCGATCCGGATCGCGACGCTCGGCGATATCGACCAGAACAGCGCACGCTTCTCGCTCAGCGACCGCCAGATCCCGATCCGTGTCGCGCTCGCCGAGAATGCGCGTGAGCGGTTGTCGACGATCGAGAACCTGCCGGTGACGACGTCGAGCGGCGGATCGGTGCCGCTGAAGGTGGTCGCCGAAATCGGCTTCGGCGCGGGGCCGACGCAGATCGACCGCAACGCGCAGCAGCGCAAGCTGACGATCGGCGCCGATCTGTCGCCGGGCGTGAAGCAGGGCGATGCGCAGAAGCAGATCGATGCGCTTCAGTCGGTCAAGAACCTGCCGATCGGCGTCAGTCGCCTCAGCGTCGGCCAGTCCAAGATGCAGGCCGAGCTGATCACCAACATCGTGCTCGCGGTGACGTCGGGCTTCTTCCTGCTCTTCGCGGTGCTGGTTCTGCTCTATCGGCGCTTCCTGCCGCCGTTCGTGAACCTCGGCTCGCTGTTCCTGGCGCCGCTGGGCGCGTGCCTGGCGCTGTGGATCGCGGGGATGTCGGTGTCGCTGGCGGTCTATATCGGGTTGCTGATGCTGCTCGGCATCGTCGCCAAGAACTCGATCCTGCTGGTCGATTTCGCGCTCGAGCAGATGGGCCACGGCGTGCCCAAGCTCGAGGCGATCCTCGATGCCGGCCACAAGCGCGCATTGCCGATCGTCATGACCACGGTGGCGATGGTCGCGGGAATGATCCCGACCGCGTTGTCGATCACCGGCGACGGGTCGTTCCGCGCGCCGATGAGCGTGACCGTGATCGGCGGACTGACGCTGTCGACTCTGCTGACTCTGCTGATCGTGCCGTCGGGGTTCAGCCTGGCAGTCGGCGTCGAGCGCGCGATCGGACGGCGGATCGGGCATCGCCTGATCACCTACAAGCCGGGCGACGCGGGTCCGGTGATCGAGGGCGGGCCGCCGCGGCCGGTGCTCGGGCCGGCGATGCCCAAACTCGACGACGGAACGCAGCCCGCGGAATGATCGCGAGGGAAATGAGGCGTGCTTGAACTATCCCCGCGCTTGGGGATTGTTCCGGACATGACACCATTTCCCCGCGCGCGCCCGGCCGCCGAAGCCGCTCCGCCCGCACTGGTCAGGATGCGGATCGTCGCCACCGCGCTGCTGGTGCTGATGGCGGCGGTGTTCTTCGTCAGCCGGTCGCTGGTCCCGTTGCACCCTGGCTGGGGGTTCGTCCGCGCCTTTGCCGAGGCGGCGATGGTCGGCGGGCTCGCAGATTGGTTCGCGGTCACCGCCTTGTTCCGCCATCCGCTCGGCCTGCCGATTCCGCACACCGCGATCGTGCCGCGTAACAAGGACCGGATCGGCGACACGCTCGCGCAGTTTCTCCGCGACAATTTCCTCATCCCCGCGGTCATCGCCAAGCGGATGCGGCGGCTCGACGTCGCCGGCGCGATCGCGCGCTGGCTGACCGATCCGCCCGAGGGGGCAGGGGGGCGTTTCCGCCAGGGCGCGTCGAAGATGGTGGCGCAGGTGCTCGAAGGGCTCGATCCCGCACGGCTCGGCGGGATGGTCAAGGCGGGGATCGGGGCGCGGCTGCGCGAGACCGAAGTCGCGCCGATCCTCGGCCAGTTGCTCAAGGCCGCGATCGCCGAAGGGCGGCACACACCCTTGCTCGAAGGCGCGATCCGCTGGGCGGCCAAGGCGCTCGCGTCGAACGACCATCTGATCCGCGCGATGGTCCACGACCGCGCCGGATCGATCCTGCGCTGGACCGGGCTCGACACCACGGTGTCGGACAAGTTGATCGACGGGCTCGACAAATTGCTGACCGAGATGGTCGACAATCCCGAACACCCGCTGCGGCTGAAGGCGGAGGAGGGCCTCGACCGGCTCGCCTGGGACCTGCAATTCGACCGCCGCGTGCGCGCGCGGGTCGAAGGCCTGAAGGGCGAACTGCTCGACAACCCGGCGATGCAGCGCTGGCTCGACGGGCTGTGGGAACAAGCACGCGGCGCGCTGCTCAACATCGCGCGCGACCCCGAGCGCGCGATGAACGGCAAGCTCGGCGATCTGCTGCGGCAATTGGGCGAGACGCTGCAGCACGACGTCCGCCTGTCGCACACCATCAACCGTTTCGTCCGGCGCTCGATCGTCGGGGTCGCGGCGGACTATGGCGACGGGATCGTCCGGCTGGTCTCGGAAACCGTGCGCGGCTGGGACGCGGACACGATCACGCGGCGGCTGGAGAACGCGGTCGGCCGCGACCTGCAATATATCCGCGTGAACGGGACATTGGTCGGGGGACTGGTCGGGCTGGTGATCCACACGGTGGATGTGGCGCTGTGATCTTCCGTTCGCTCGTCATCCCAGCGAAGGCTGGGATCTCATGCGGCAAGGGCGCGCGCTATAACCGGGAGATCCCAGCCTTCGCTGGGATGACGGAATAGGGGGACGGCGGAGTAGGGGACGGCGGAGTAGAGGCGACGGAGTTGGGGACCGCGGAGTGGGGGACGACGGAGTGGGGCCCTACCGCTCCCAATCTGGCATCGGCCACCCCTTCGCCGCGGCCAGCAGCTTCAGCGGTCCATGCGCATTCACCGCGAACGGTTCGTCCGCCCAGGCGAAGGTCGGCGCGTCCGACACATGGTCCGAGTAGAACCGCACATGCGCGTCCTCGCGCGCGATCCCCTCGCGCGCCATCCACGCCTCGATCATCCGCAATTTCGCCGGTCCGTAGCAATTCTCGCCGTCGATCCCCGCCAGCAGCCGTCCATCGGCCGCGCGCAGGCTCTCGGTCCCGATCACCGCGTCGAACCCCAGGCGTTCAGCGATCGCCTCTACATAGAATCGGTACGACGCGGTCGCCATCACCAGCCGGTATCCGGCCGCGCGGTCCGCCGCGATCCGCGCCAGCGCGCCGGCGAACACGCCGTCCGCCATCACGCGGTCGGCGAACGCCTCGGCGGCGCGGCGTTCCTCCGCCTCGGTCATGTGCTTGCCGAGCATCATCCGCTGCATCACATATTTCAGCCGCCCGCGGCTGATCAGCCTGGCGACGTAACCCGCCGCGGCGACTCCCGCGAACGGGATCAGCGCGAGCCGCCAGGGTGCGCGGCCCCGCGCGGTGTGGATCAGGAACGGCGTCCAGGTGGGCGCGTGCGTGATCGTCCTGTCCATGTCGTAGATGGCGAGAAGCCGCGTGCTGGGTTGGGTCATCGGTTCGGCTTACGCCGCATTCGCCTTGCCGATCCAGCGACTTTGCCGCAAAGGTGCGCGCGATGAGCGCCATGGCCGATTTCCAGCAGGACACCGCCGACGGCGGCACGTTGCGGTTTACCGGCAATTTGTCGTTGGCGCGCCTCGGCACCTTGCCCGACCGGCTCGAAGCCATCGATGGCGCCGCGGTCAAACGCGTCGATCTCAGCGGCATCGACCGCATCGACACCGTCGGCGCCTGGGTCGTCCACCGCTTCGCCGCGCGCAACGACGCGGTCGTCGAAGGGCTCGACGAGAACGACCAGCATCTGTTCGATCAGGTCGTCGCCTCCGATCAGCCGCTCGCCGCCAAGCCCGCCAAGGTCGGCGCGTTCTCGCGCGTGCTGGGCGAGATCGGCGACGCGGTGATGCTCAGCTTCCGCACGATGTACGGGCTGATCGGCTTCATGGGCGCGACCACGCTCGCCTTCCTCGCGGTGATCCGCCACCCGCGCCGCTTCCGATTCGACGCGGTGGTGCAGCAATTCGAATCGGTCGGTGTCCAGGCGCTCGCGATCATCGGCCTGATGAGTTTCCTGATCGGCGTCGTCATCGCGCAGCAGGGCGCGGTGCAGCTGCGCCAGTTCGGGGCCGAGGTGTTCACGATCAACCTGGTCGGCCGCCTGACGCTGCGCGAGATGGGCGTGCTGATGACCGCGATCATGGTCGCGGGGCGGTCGGGCTCGGCGTTCGCCGCGCAGATCGGCACGATGAAGCTGACCGAAGAGATCGACGCGATGCGCACGATCGGCGTGTCGCCGATGGAGGCGCTGGTACTGCCGCGCACCCTGGCCGCTGTCGTGCTGATGCCGTTGCTCGGCTTCTACGCGTCGATGGTCGCGCTGGTCGGCGGTGGGCTGCTGGTGTGGATCACGATCGGCGTGCCGCCGATCACCTTCGTTCAGCGCATCCGCGAAGTCGTGCCGATCACCGATCTGTATGTCGGCCTGATCAAGGCACCCGTCTTCGGCGCGATCATCGCGGTCGCGGGCTGTTTCCAGGGCATGCTCGTCGAAAGCGATTCCGAACAGGTCGGCAAGCGCACCACCTCGGCGGTGGTGCAGGCGATCTTCCTGGTGATCGTGCTCGACGCGTTCTTCGCGGTGTTCTTCACCTGGCTGGGGTGGAACTGATGGCCCGCATAAATACGAACGACAACCGAGACGTCGTCATTTCCGTGAAGGGGCTGCGCAACAGCTTTGGCGACTCGGTAATCCATGAGGGGCTCAACCTCGAGGTGCGGCGCGGCGAGATCCTCGGCGTGGTTGGCGGCTCTGGTACCGGCAAGTCGGTGCTGATGCGCTCGATCATCGGGCTGCAGCGTCCCGACCAGGGCGATGTGGTGGTGTTCGGCGAATCGAACATCGACCGCGACGAGACCGAGGCGGTCGAGATCCGCAGGCGCTGGGGCGTGTTGTTCCAGGGCGGCGCGCTGTTTTCGACGCTGACCGTTGCCGAGAATGTCGCAGTCCCTCTGCGCGAATTCTACCCCGATCTCAGCCAATCGCTGCTCGACGAGATCGCGTCGTACAAGGTGGTGATGACCGGGTTGCCCGCCGATGCCGCGCCCAAATTCCCCGCCGAACTGTCGGGCGGCATGAAGAAGCGCGCCGGCCTGGCCCGCGCGCTCGCGCTCGACCCCGAATTGCTGTTCCTCGACGAGCCGACCGCGGGTCTCGACCCGATCGGCGCGGCGGCGTTCGATACGCTGACCCAGTCGCTGCAGAAGACGCTGGGGCTGACGGTGTTTCTGATCACGCACGATCTCGATACATTGTACGCGATCTGCGACCGCGTCGCGGTGCTGGCGGACAAGAAGGTCATTGCAGTCGGCACGATCGACGAACTGCTTGCGCTCGACCACCCGTGGATCGAGGAATATTTCAAGGGACCGCGCGGTCGCGCCGCGATCGCGACCCAGGAACATCACGCCGCCGAACAGGCGTCGATCAAGGCTGAGGCACGCTGATGGAAACCCGTTCGAACCATGTTCTCGTCGGCGCCATCGTGCTGATCCTGCTGGCGGTGCTCGCGTTGTTCACGGTGTGGATCGCGCGGCTTGGCGGCACCGCGGAGAAGGAATATGACATCTTCTTCCGCCAGTCGGTCGACGGACTCGCGCGCGGCTCCGCCGTCGTGTTCTCGGGCGTGCCCTCGGGGCAGGTGAAGACGATCACGCTGTGGAAGAACGATCCGCAGTTCGTCCGCGTGCGCATCAGCGTCAACGACGAGACCCCGGTGCTGCAGGGGACGACCGCGTCGATCTCGGGCGTCGGCTTCACCGGCGTCAGCCAGATTTCGCTCGACGGCGCACGCAAGGGTGCCGCCCCGATCGGTTGCCCCGAGACCCGCACCCCGACCGAATGCCCCTACGGCGTTCCGGTGATCCCGACCAAGATCGGTGGCCTCGGCGCGATCCTCAATTCGGCACCGCAACTGCTCGAGCGTCTGTCGACGCTGACCGAGCGGCTGACCGGGCTGCTGACAGACCGCAACCAGGCCTCGATCGCCGGCATCCTCGAAAACACCAACCGTCTGACCGACGCGCTGGCGGATCGTGGGCCTGAGATCGCCGCGACGCTGGCGCAGACGCGGATCGCGATCCAGCAGGCGGGCGACGCCGCGCAGCAGTTCGGCGTGCTCGCCAACACCACCAACGGCGTGCTGTCCGAGGACGTGAAGCCGGCGATGGCCAATCTGAACAAGGCGATCGTGTCGGCGCAGCAGAGCGCCGAAACGCTGAATTCGGCGATCGGCGACGCGCGGCCGGGGCTGCAGGCGTTCTCCAAGACGACGATTCCCGAGGCCAACCGTCTGGTCCATGATCTGCGGACCACTGCGGCGGCACTGTCGTCGGTCGCGGAGAAGGTCGATCAGCAGGGTGCAAGTTCGTTGATCGGGCAGCAGAAACTCCCGGATTACAAGGGTAAGTGAGGCACGCCATGAAGACTCCGCTCCTCCTGATCGCGCTGCTTCCGCTGGCCGGATGCATCAGCTTCGGTGCCAAGCCGCCGCCCTCGCTGTTGACGATTACCAGCCAATCGATGGTGCCGGTCGGCCAGAACCAGGATTCGGCGGTCGCCAAGTCGATCACCATCCAGGTGCCGAGCGTGCCGCAGGCGCTGGCCACCGCGCGCGTGCCGGTGCAGGCGACGCCGACGACGATCGCCTATGTCCCCGACGCGCAATGGGCCGAACTGCCCGCGCGGCTGTTCGCGCGGCTGTCGTCCGACACGATCGCGGCGCGCACCGGCATGGTGGTGCTGTCGACGGTCCAGTCGGTCGGCGACCCCAGCGCACAGCTGGCGGGCGAGCTGCGGACGTTCGGACTCGACGCGACAACGCGTGAGGCCGTCGTGACGTTCGACGCGTCGCTGACGCGCGCGGGCAAGACCACGATCGAGAAGCATCGCTTCGAGGCGCGCGTGCCGGTGACCGCAATCGACGCGGCGTCGGCGGCGAGCGGGATCAACCAGGCGGCGAACCAGGTCGCGGTCGAACTGGCGGACTGGATCGGCCGCTAACCCTCGCGCGTTGTCGGTGTCCGATCAGGAGAGCGACGATGCCACAGGGCGACAAGAGCGCGTACACCGACAAGCAGAAGCGCAAGGCTGCGCATATCGAGCAAGGCTATGAAGACCGCGGCGTCGCGAAGGACGAGGCGGAGGCACGTGCTTGGGCGACGGTGAACAAGGATTCCGGCGGCGGGAAGCAGTCGGGGTCGGGTCGCGCGGGGAGCGCGGCGGATCGGTCGGCAGCCGCGAAGAAGGGGTGGGAGACCCGGCGAAAGGCCAAGGGTTAGTCGCCAACGGTCCGCGAATCCGTGTGTCCCCGCGAAGGCGGGGACCCAGTCTGGGCCCCCGCCTTCGCGGGGGAACATCGTTTGGGACGACGAGCTTCCCTGGTGACACCGCCCCGGCGAAGGCCGGGGCCCAACTGGGAGACGTTGGTAACGAAGGGCCGCGCCTCGTAACGCCTGCCTTCCCAATTGGGCCCCGCCTTCGCCGGGGAAGTGCCGGCGGGGCGCTACAAGATCGACCCCGCCAAAATCAGCAGCATCTTCGCATCCACCGCCACCCCGGCCGCGCGCTTCGCCGCGACGAACGCCGGCACATCGGCCACCGGCACCCGGTGCACCGTGATGTTCTCATCACCATCACCCCCGCCGTCGCCGACCTTGGTCAGCCCCGACGCGCGCACCAGCGTGAACGATTCCGACGTCATCCCCGGAGACGAATAGAACACCCCCAGATCCTCGATCCGCTCGGCGCGATACCCGGTTTCTTCCTCCAGCTCGCGTCCCGCCGCGACCGCGACGCTCTCGCCCGCGGTCTCATCACCAACCAGCCCGGCGGGCAGCTCCAGGCAATTGCGGCCGATTGGCACGCGATGCTGCTCCACCAGAAGTACGTGGCCGTCGTCGATCGCGACGATCACCGCCGCGGCGATCTCGCCCGCGCGCGCGACATATTCCCACGTCCCTTGTTTCCGGACGGTCAGGAACCGCCCTTCCCAGACCGTGTCGGTCACAATTCGATCAGCCGGTCGGGGAGTTCGTTCACGGGTTTGCCGCTCCTCGGGAAATGTTCGGTCAGGACGCTACCGATCCGCGCCACCGCATCCGCCATGCCGTCGCCGGGGCGATCGGCGCGTACGCCCGCGATCACCGCCGCCATCGCTTCGCCCCAGGTCTCGGGCGCCACGCGGCTGTGGATCGCGTCGTCGGCAACGATCTCCGCACGCCGCTCGGCGATCGACAGGTACAGCAGCACACCGGTCGCTCCCTTGGTGCGCTTCTCGGCGCCGGCGCGGAACAGCATCAGCGCGCGTCGGCGCACCCGCCGCGTCTTGGTCGGGCCGGGCGTCACCGCGATGCGCAGCGGCGCATAGGCGAGCACCAGCCGCACCAGCAGAAACACCAGCACCATCAGCACCAACGCGATCCCGAACAGGGCACCGACCGGCGGCGCCTGCCACGGGTCGATCCGCGCATAGATCGCGTCCGCCGCGCTCGGCCGGAACGCGAGCAGCGCCGGCACCAGCAGCATCGCCAGCACCGCATAATGCATCGACACGTCGTGATAGCGGTCCGAGTTGCTCGCGACGATCGTCACGATCTCGCCATCGGTGGTTGTCTCGGCGGCGTGCACCGCCGCGGTCACGCGGTCATGGTCCAGGTTGCTCAACCTCATGTCACCAGCTCCCCGACGCGCCGCCGCCGCCCGCGGAACCGCCCCCGCCGCCGCCGAAGCCGCCGCCCATCCAGCCGCCGCCGCTGTCGCCACCCCCGCCGCCGCTCCAACCGCCGCCGCCGCCCGAGCGCCCGATCTCGTTGGCGATGCTCCACAGCACGATCGGCAGGTCGCTGCCGCCCCCGCCGCGGTAGCGCCGGCCGCCGCCGCGCGCACGCCGGCCGATCATCGGCACGACGATCACCGCCAGCACGATCAGCCAGAAGATCATTCCGAACGGCACGCCGCCGCCCGCGCTGCCGCTGCGCGTCTGCGTGCGGTGCGTCTTGTCATATTCCGCCGCCGCCGCGGTTATCTTGGCGCGCGCCTCCGCATCGGGCAGAGCCAATTGGTCCGCGACCGCGTTCGCCCCCGCGACGATCCCGCCGGGCATGTCGCCCGCCTTGAAGCGCGGCAGGATCTGCTGGTTGATGATGACGCTCGAGAAGGCGTCGGTCAGTACCGGTTCCAGGCCATAGCCGACCTCGATCCGCACCTTGCGCTCGTTCGGCGCGACGATCAGGATCGCGCCATTGTTGACGTCCTTCAGCCCGACACCCCAGCTGCGTAGCAGGCGGTAGCCGTAATCCTCGATCGGATAGCCTTCGAGGCTCGGGATCGTCGCGACGACCAGCTGGTTGCCGGTCGCTTTTTGCAGATTGTCGAGCCGCGTAGTCAGCGCGGCTTCCTGATCGGCGGGAATCACGTTCGCCGTATCGACCACGAAGCCGGTGAATTTCGGGAAGGTCTGCGCGCTGGCCGGGCTCGCCGCGGAAAACGCCGCGACCAGCAGCAGCGCGAACCGCCACATCGGCGTCAGCTCGCATTCCCGAAGCTGACGCTCGGCGCGGTCTCGGCGCCCGGCGTGGTGGCCTGGAACGGCACCATCGGCTTGGCACCGTAGAAGATCTTGGCGCCGACCGCGGCAGGGAAGGTGCGGATCGTCGTGTTGTAGCTCTGCACCGCGCCGTTGTAATCGCGCCGCGCGATCGTGATGCGGTTCTCGGTGCCCTCGAGCTGGCTCTGCAGTGCAAGGAAGTTCGCGTTCGATTTCAGGTCCGGATACTGCTCCTGCAGCGGCCGCAACTGGCTCAGCGCGACGGTCAGCCCGTTCTGCGCGTTCGCGTAATTCTGCACCTTGGCGGGTTCGGTCAGGTCGTCGCCGCTGAGCCGGATCGACCCGGCGCGCGCGCGTGCTTCGCTGACGCCGATCAGCACCTTGCTCTCCTGCGCGGCATAGCCCTTCACCGTCGCGACGAGATTGGGGATCAGGTCGCTGCGCCGTTGATACTCGTTCTGCACGTCCGCCCAGCGCGCCTTGGCGGTTTCCTCGGAGGTCGGGATGCTGTTGATGCCGCACCCGGCCAGCATCGTCGATGCGGCGAACACGGCGCTCATGCGGAATACGGACGTGTGCATTTCGGGCTCTCCAGACTGCCTGTACTAACATCATAGGACAGTCGCGCGGCTTGGCGAAACCGAAATCGGTGGGTAGCGTCCGCCTGTCATAACGGGGGTGGCCATGCTCAAGGAATTCAAGGCGTTCATCATGCGCGGCAACGTGCTCGATCTCGCCATCGCGGTGATCATCGGCGCTGCGTTCGGCAAGATCGTCAGTTCGCTGACCGACGACATCCTGATGCCGATCATCGGCAAGATCTTTGGCGGGCTCGACTTCTCTAGCTATTACGTTGCGATGGGGCCGATCCCGGCAGCTTTGCGCGGCTCGACCGATTATGTCGCGCTGAAGAAGGCAGGGGTGCCGCTGATCGGATACGGCGCGTTCCTGACGCAGCTCGTCAATTTCCTGATCGTCGCGTTCATCATCTTCATGATCCTGCGCGTCGTGAACCGCGCGGCGGCGCTGATCGAGCGTGAAACTGCGCGGCTGAAGCGCGAAGAGGATACGGTCCTCGTCGTCCCCGCGCCGGAGCCGGTCGAGATCGCGCTGCTGCGCGAGATTCGCGACGAACTGAAGGCGCGGCCCTGACGGCGATACCCTAAAGAAGCTCGTCACCCCAGCGAAGGCTGGGGTCTCTTCGTTACAGGGAGACCCCAGCCTTCGCTGGGGTGACGAATACGCGACTACGCCGCGGCCAGCTCGTCGGCGTTGGCGTCCGCCAGGCTCGTCCCGTCGAGGATCCGCGCGGTCTCGTCGCGCACGCGCATCATCGCGTGGCGGATCGCGCAATCGGCTTCGCTCTTGCAGTCTGCGCACGCGCGATAGGCGGTGCGGCTGACGCACGGCACCAGCGCCAGCGGCCCCTCGATCACGCGGATGATCTCGCCGAGCGAAATCAGGTGGCTAGGCCGCGACAGGCGGTATCCGCCCATCTTGCCGCGATGGCTGTGCAGCAATCCGGCCTCGCGAAGGTCGGCGAGGATCAGCTCGAGGAACTTGCGCGGGACATTGGCTTCGGCGGCGATCCGCGTCATCGGGATCGGGGGCGTAGTCGCCGGCGCACCGCCAAGGAAGATCATCGCGCGAAGCGCGTACCGGGATCGCTGGGTCAACATGATGACCGCGCTATGCACCGCGTTTATGGCAAGTGAAAGGCGGGCTTTTCATATGCCTGCGCCTTCCCTATATCGGGCATGCCGATGGGGGACTTATCCTCCGCCGGCTATGGCGATAAACCGTGGCGTGTCATAGACACAGCGGACCCGGGGGCAGTACCCGGCGACTCCACCACCGCCCCTTGTCACAGAGGGACGATGACGGGGTCGAACTAGGATCGACGTGTGTTCAACGACGCTATGTTTCGCTCGGAATGGGACCACCGCAACGGCCCATACACAAGTGCCAACGATAACGAAGCACTCGCAATTGCCGCATAACTGACGGTCTAACGACCTAAGTTATACGGACGAAAGCGCGGTTCGGGCCACACCGGGCAACAGAAGTGGAAACCGGCGGTACGGGGAGCACCGAGCAACAGAAGCTCCCCACTTGCGGCATTTGCGCGAACCTTTGGGCTCACGCCGCGTTCAGCTGCACCACGAATTGATCCGTCGCTGCCTGCAGCCGCTGCGCCGCACCCGACAAGCCGGTCGCCGCGCGCGAGACCTCGTCGGACAGGGTCGCGGTATTGCCAGCGACCGCGGCGACGCCGCGCATCTCCTCGGCGATCAGGTCGATTCCCGCTGCGGTATCCTGCGCGGTCGCTTCGATCGTGGTGGCGGTGTCGCGGTGGTGCCGCACCTCGGTCTGGATCGTGTTCGCCGCGCTGGCGAGCTGGCCGATCATCCCGGCGATCTCCGACAGCGCGCGATTGGCGAGCGCGGCGCCGTTCTCCACCGATCCGGCAAGCGTGCGGATCTCGGTCGATGCGCCCGTCGCCTGCCCCGCGAGCTGCTTGACCTCGCCCGCCACCACCTTGAACCCCAGCCCGGCCTCGCCCGCCCGCGCCGCCTCGATCGTCGCGTTGAGCGCGAGCAGATTGGTGCGCGCGGCGATCTGCTGGATCGAATTGGCGAAGGTCGCGATCGTTGCCGAGCGTTCGGCCAGCGACACCACCGCGGCATGGCTCGAGATCGACGCGTCGCGTGCGTCGACGCCAAGCCGCGCCTGCTGCTCGGCATTGTCGGCGATCGACGACACCGAGTGGCTGAGCGCGCGGATCTGGCACGTCAGGTTGCCGGCGTTGCGCGACGATCGCGATGCGGTCGCGGTAGTGACATCGACCTTCCGCGTTGCGTCCTGCGCCAGCGCGTTGAGCGCGCGCGCCGATCCGTCGAGCTCGGTCGAGGCTGCACCGACCGACTGGACGATGTCTGCCACCGACGCCTGGAACGCCTCGGCCAGCGCGAGCATCTCGGCACGTTGCCGCGCCTCGGCGGCGCGCTCGCCAGCCTGGCGCTGCGCGCGTTCGTCGGCGGCGCGCCGTTCGGCTTCCGCGGTCTGCGCGATCGCTGCGGCCAGTTCGTCGCGCGCGTTGAGTGCGTGCGCGGCGAGCCGGTCGCTCTCGACCCTTGCGGCGTGCTGGCGCCCCATCAGGATCCGCAACTGTGCGGTGACACGCGCGAGCACCGCGAACTGCAGCACGACCGCGACGCCGTGGATCGCGACGCGCGCCAGATTGCCCGTTCCGGTGAACACCCAGGCGGGTGCCAGCGTCTCGATCAGCAGATGGTGTACGACGATCAGCGCCGATCCCAGCGCGATCGGGCGCCAGTCGCACAGCGCGACCAGCGCGGCGAGCGCGACGAAGAAATACATGTGCGCGTCCATCTGCCAGGGATCACCTTTCAGCAGATAGAGGCCGAGCGCCGGATAGACCGCGGCGAGTGTGCCGCTCAGCAGCCGCGCGGTCGCGTCGTGACGGTGACGCAGGACCATCACGGTCGGCATGACATTGGCGGCGACGGCCATCGCCATGACGATTCCCAGATCGTCCGATCCCAACATCAATCCGATCACGGCGAGACACGCGGTCGCGGCCCAGCCGGCGCCGACCAGCATGCGCATCCCGCGCGCGCGGAACACCGCGATCTCGCTCGGCATCACGTGGTGACATCTCCGCAGCCCGCCGCGGGTGCGGCCACCCGGACGATCGCATGCCCGGCGGTCGCGGCGGCCAGTCGCGCGCCATCGCCGACCACGACGTACGAATGGGGCAGGGGCCCAGCGCCCAGCAACAGGCCGCCCGATCGTAGCGCCAGCGGGATAAGATCGGCCGCGCCTTGTGGCGTCAACGGCACCAGCAGCATCCGACCGGAGGCGGGCGGCGCCAGCGCCAGCCCCGCCAGGCCGATCACGACCCCCGCGGTCTGCAACAGGACGGCAAGGGCGGGGGTACGAACCATCGCTCCGGCATGGCGGGCCAAGGTTAGCGCCCAGTAAAGAAACCGTATCGGGTGAAACCCGACAAAAAAGGGGCCCGGTTTCCCGAGCCCCTCATTTTTGCGTCACCATCCGTTCCACCGCCCAGGCGGCAGAACGGAAAGGGCGATCAGTCGCGATCGCTGGTCAGGAATGCCGGCAGCTCGGAGCCCGAGCTTTCGCCACCCTCCGACCGCTCGGCGCGGGGAGCACGCTCGCCGCCGCCATCCCGACGCGGGCCACGACCGCCGCCTTCGCGACCGCCGCCATTGCCGCCGGCATCACGGCCGCCGTCACCGTCGCGACGCGGACCACGCGAGCCGCGGTCACCACCGCCGCCTTCGCCGCGCGGACCACGGCCACCGCCGCCGCCCTCACGACCGCCGCCGCCGCCGTCACGGCCACCATCGCCATCGCGACGGGGCCCACGCGGCCCACGGTCACCGCCTTCGCGCGGCTCGCGGGCAGGACGGGTGTCCTCCAGCTCTTCGCCGGTCGTCTGATCGACGACGCGCATCGACAGGCGAACTTTCCCGCGCGGGTCGATCTCGAGAACCTTGACCTTGACCTCCTGGCCTTCGCTCAGCGCATCCGAGACCTTCTCGACGCGCTCGTTCTTGATCTCAGACACATGGACGAGACCATCCTTGCCGCCCATGAAGTTCACGAACGCCCCGAAATCGACCAGGTTGACGACCTTGCCGTCATAGACCTTGCCGACTTCGGCTTCCTCGACGAGGCCCTTGATCCACTTGATCGCGGCTTCGATCTGCGCGGGGTCGGACGAGCTGACCTTGATCACGCCCTCGTCGTCGATATCGACCTTGGCGCCGGTCTGCGCGACGATCTCGCGGATCACCTTGCCGCCGGTGCCGATGACTTCGCGGATCTTCGACTTGTCGATCGTGAAGCTCTCGATGCGCGGAGCATGCGAGGAAAGCTCCTCACGCGTGTGGTCGAGCGCCTTGGCCATCTCGGCCAGGATATGCGTGCGGCCTTCCTTGGCCTGTGCCAGCGCCTTGCCCATGATCTCTTCGGTGATGCCGGCGATCTTGATGTCCATCTGCATCGTGGTGATGCCCTCGGACGTGCCCGCAACCTTGAAGTCCATGTCGCCGAGGTGATCCTCGTCGCCGAGGATGTCCGACAGGACCGCGAAGTTCTTGCCCTCGAGGATCAGGCCCATCGCGATGCCCGACACCGGACGCTTCAGCGGAACGCCCGCATCCATCATCGACAGCGAACCGCCGCACACCGTCGCCATCGACGACGAGCCGTTGCTCTCGGTGATGTCCGACAGGACGCGGATCGTGTACGGGAAATCCTCCTTCGACGGCAGCACCGGGTGCAGCGCGCGCCAGGCCAGCTTGCCGTGGCCGACTTCGCGACGACCCGGCGCACCGAAGCGGCCGACTTCACCGACCGAATAGGGCGGGAAGTTGTAGTGCAGCATGAAGTTTTCGTACGACAGCCCGTTGAGGCCGTCGATCATCTGCTCCGCATCGCGCGTGCCGAGCGTGGTGGTGCAGATCGACTGCGTCTCGCCGCGCGTGAACAAGGCCGAGCCGTGCGTACGCGGCAGGAAGTGGACCATCGCCTCGATCGGACGGATCTGCGTGGTGGTGCGGCCGTCGATGCGCGTGCCGTCCTTGAGGATGGCGCCGCGGACGATCTCCGCCTCCAGCTTCTTGACGAGCTTCGATGCGGCCATCTGGTCCTGCGGCGACGCGTCGGCAAAGGCGGTCTTGCCCTTGGTCCGCGCGGCGTTCAGCAGGTCCGACCGCTTGGACTTGTCGGTAACCTTATAGGCCGCCGCAATGTCCTTGCCGATCAGCTTCTTCAGCTTGTCCTTGGCGGCCGAGAGATCGGCCTGCTCGGCCATCTCCCAAGGCTCCTTGGCAGCCTGCTCGGCCAGATCGATGATCAGGTTTGCGGCTTCGCGGCATGCCTTGTGCGCGAACTGCACCGCGCCCAGCATGACCTCTTCCGACAGCTCCTTGGCTTCGGACTCGACCATCATCACCGCGTTGCCGGTGGCGGCGACGACCAGGTCGAGATCGCCGGTCTTGGCTTCGTCGAGCGTCGGGTTGAGGATGTACTCGCCATCGACGTAACCGACGCGCGCGGCGCCGATCGGGCCCATGAACGGCACGCCCGAGATCGTCAGCGCCGCCGACGCCGCGATCATCGCGAGCACGTCCGGCTCGTTCTCGCCGTCATAGCTGAGAACCTGGCAGATCACGTTGATCTCGTTGTAGAAACCCTCGGGGAAGAGGGGACGGATCGGGCGATCGATGAGACGGCTGGTCAGCGTCTCCTTCTCGGTCGCGCCGCGCTCACGCTTGAAGAAGCCGCCGGGGATGCGGCCGCTCGCGGAGAACTTCTCCTGGTAATGGACGGTGAGCGGGAAGAAATCTTGGCCCTCTTTGACGGTGCGTGCGGCCGTGACGGCGCACAGGACCACGGTCTCGCCGAGCGTCGCGAGCACGGCGCCGTTCGCCTGGCGGGCCACGCGGCCGGTCTCGAGCGTCAGCGTCTTGCCGCCCCACTGGGCGCTTACGGTCTTGGTATCGAACATATTATTTCCTTCACTCCGGTCGCCAGATGCGAACGGGGCCTATCTGCGAGCTAAGCCGGCTCGCGCGGTTGCGGGACTATTATGTCCCTTGGATCATTCGGCCGAATTGCCGGTGATCCCGGTCCTCCGTCATGCTGAACTTGGTTCAGCATCCACCGTGAGGCTTGTCTCCGGTGGACAGTTGGATCCTGAACCGAGTTCAGGATGACGAAAAAGGAAAAAGGGCGACCTTTCGGCCGCCCTTTCGAATTACTTGCGAAGACCCAGCTTCGCGATCAGATCCAGGTACCGCTGGCCGTCCTTGTGACGGAGATAGTCCAGCAGCGACCGGCGCTTGTTGACCATCATGAGAAGACCACGACGCGAGTGGTTGTCCTTCTTGTGGCCCTTGAAATGCTCGGTCAGGTTCTTGATCCGCTCGGTCAGGATCGCGACCTGGACCTCGGGCGAACCCGTGTCGCCCTCGGCGCGTGCGTGGATCTTGACCAGCTCGGTCTTGCGTTCTGCGGTAATCGTCATGAATTCTTCGTCCTCGACATCACAGATTGAAACCGCGGACGATGCGGACGTTTCCGTCCTCGACCTCGACCAGCGCGACCGGAACATGTTCCAGTTCGGCGAAGTATTGGCCATCGTCTGCGGCGATCCCGACCAAGACGCGCCCCTGTCGGAGCGCTCCTGCCTGATCGGGGGTGAGGGAGAGAGCCGGGATGTCGTCCAGCGCCACCCTCAAGGGCAGAAGTATGTCATCTAGGGCGCGCGACTGCCCGAGATCGGCCAGTTTGTCCAGCGATATCGCGTTTTCGAGCCCGAACGGGCCGGCCTTCGTACGCCGCAACATGGTGACATGGCCGACGGTGCCGAGCGCCAAGGCGATGTCGCGCGCGAGGGAGCGGATATAGGTGCCCTTCGACACGTGCGCGGTGAGGGTGACCTCGTCCACCCCTCGGTCACCCACTTCCCCTGCCACACTTTCGTCACCCCAGCGAAGGCTGGGGTCTCCCCGTGGCGGCCGCGCGCTCTCCCCAGCGAGATCCCAGCCTTCGCTGGGATGACGGGTAGGGACGGGGGGCCGTACGATGGTGAGGGAATGCACCGTCACGTTCCGGCTCGCCAGCACCACCTCTTCGCCCGCCCGCGCCAGATCATAGGCCCGCTCGCCATTCACCTTCAGCGCGGAATACGCCGGCGGCACCTGCGAAATAGGCCCGGTAAACCGCCCCAAAACCCCCTCGACCGCCGCCATCGTAGGCCGCACCTCCGAGGTCGCCACCGCCACCCCCTCGGCATCCAGCGTATCCGTCTGCACCCCGAACCCGATCGTAAACGCATAAACCTTGTCGCTGTCGAGCATCCGCCCCGCCAGCTTCGTCGCCTCGCCCACCGCAATCGGCAACACGCCCGTGGCGAGCGGATCCAGCGTCCCGCCATGCCCCACCTTGAACTTGCCGTATTCGCCGGCGCGCAGCGCCCGCTTCACCGCCGACACGCCCTGCGTCGACCCCAAGCCCAGCGGCTTGTCGAGAATGATCCATCCATGCATCCGCGTTCCCCTAACGGGGCAGTGTCTCTCCGCCCAGCGCCGCGACGAAATGCCGGCGACACAGCGCGACATACAGGTCGTTCCCGCCGATCGCGGTCTGCGCGCCTTGGCCGACCGCGCGGCCCTCGGCATCGACGCGCAGATTCATCGTCGCCTTGCGCCCGCACCCGCACACCGACTTGATCTCGACCAGCGAGTCGGCGATCGCCAGTAACCGCGCCGACCCGGGAAACAACGCCCCCTGGAAATCGGTCCGCAGCCCGTACGCCAGCACCGGAATCCCCAGCACATCGCAGATATGCGCGAGCTGATCGACCTGGCCCGCCGACAGGAACTGCGCCTCGTCGACCAGCACGCAGGCGATCGCTTCGTGCGCCAACCGGTCCGCGACGCACGCCGCGATGTCGGTCCCCGCATCGAACGCGATCGCCGTCTCCGACAGCCCGATCCGCGACGTGATCGTGCCGTGCGCGAACCGGTCGTCGACGCCCGCGGTGAACAGCATCGTCGCCATCCCGCGCTCGCGATAGTTGAAGTCCGCCTGCAACAGGTTCGTCGACTTCCCCGCATTCATCGACGCATAGTAGAAATAGAGCTTGGCCATCAGGCGAGTGTCTCGATCGGCATGGGGGTGCCGGGGCCCGCCGCGCGCGCGACCCCTGCATCGAACGTGACGAAACCGGATGATCGCCGCGCAGAAACCAGATGGATCAGGTCCGCAATGTCGCCCGCCACCGCGTATTGGGCGAGGGCCCAGCGAACGCCGTCCTCCTCGTCGACCGTGACATTCGGCAATTCGCAGAGCGTCGAGAGCATGTCGACGATCGCCGCCCGTGGGAAACCATAGCGCGATCGCAGCAGCCAGCCCGTTTCCAACAGGACGGTAAGCGGAATGAAGGCACCGGCGGCCAGGATTCGATCGGCAATGGGAGACTGGACCGGATCGTCCTGCGTCAAGGCGCGTGCGACAATGTTAGTATCGACCGCCTTCACCAGTCGCCGCGCGCGCCGCTCTTCGCCCACTCCTCCGCGATCGTCTCGTTCATTTCCTGGATCGTCACCGTCGGCCCGGTGTAGCGCACGCGCTTGTGAAGATCGGCCATGATCTCGTCATGGCTCCGACCCGACTTCTGGCTTCTGGGCCGCAACACGATGTCGCGGCCGGATTGCAGCACGTCGAATTGCTGCCCCGCGCTGAACCCCAGCGCGTCCCGCACGTCCTTCGGGATGACGACCTGGCCCTTGCCCGACATTTTGGTCTGCGCGTTCATCGCGGTAAGATGCGTCTTACCGCCAGTCGAGTCAATCCTCGGTCAGGTCGCGCGCCACTTGCGGCTGCTTCAGCAGCTGGTCGATGTGCGACCCCTCGTCGAAGCTCTGATCGGTGAGGAACTTCAGTTTCGCCGCAAACCGCGCCTGGACGCGCCCGGCGACCTCGCGCTGCAGGAACGCGGTGTTCGTGCGCAGCGCCTTCAGCACCTTGTCCTCGTCCTTGCCGAGCAGCGGCTTCACGAACGCGGTCGCGTGGCGCAGGTCGGGCGACATGCGCACTTCGGTGATCGTCACCATGTGCTTTTCGAGCACCGCATCGTGCACGTCGCCGCGCGCGAGGATGTCCGACAGCGCGTGACGCACCTGCTCGCCGACGCGCAACGTGCGGACGGACTTGGTTTCGGATGTATCGGTTTTCATATCTTAACTCCCCTCCCGCTCGCGGGAGGGGCCGGGGGTGGGCTCCCGGCCTCGGCGTCGTGCGCCGTGGATGGCGGGAGCCCACCCCCCGACCCCCTCCCGCAGGCGGGAGGGGGAGTTACTTACAGCGTCCGGTCGCGCATCTCGACTTCGAACGTCTCGAGATAATCGCCGGCCTTGATGTCGACGAAGTTCGACGTGAACGTCACGCCGCACTCCAGACCGGCACGGACCTCGGCGACATCATCCTTGAAGCGACGCAGCGATGCGATTTCGCCCTGGTAGATGATGACGTCGTTGCGCGTGATGCGCGCCTTGAGCGCCTTGCGGATGTTGCCCTCGGTGACGAGCAGACCCGCCGCCTTGCCATGCTTGCCCGCCGAGAAGACCTCGCGGATTTCGGCACGGCCGACCACCGTCTCGAACGCTTCCGGCCCGAGCTCGCCCGCCATGCCGGCGCGGATTTCGTCGATCAGGTCGTAGATCACGTCGTAATATTTGAACGCGACCTTCTGGCGCTCGGCGATCTCGCGCGCCTTGGCGTTCGGACGGACGTTGAAGCCGATGATCGGCGCACCGCTCGCACCCGCCAGCGTCACGTCGGACTCGGTGATGCCACCGACGCCCGAGTGCAGCACGCGCGCCTTGATCAGGTCGGTGGAGATCTTGTTGATCGCCCCGACAATCGCCTCGACCGTGCCCTGCGTATCCGCCTTGACGACCAGCGGATACTCGATCGCCTGCTTTTCCTTGAGCGCCGAGAACATGCTCTCGAGGCTGGCGGGGGTAGACGTCGTCCGCTTGTCGGTCTTCACGCCCTTGCGATATTCTGCGACTTCGCGGGCCCGTGCCTCGTTCTCGACGACCTGGAACGGATCGCCCGCCTGTGGGACACCCGAGAGACCCAGGACCTCGACCGGCATCGCCGGCCCGGCTTCCTTGATCTGCTTGCCCTTGTCGTCGACCAGCGCGCGGACCTTGCCGCTCTCGGCGCCGACGACGAAGATGTCGCCGACCTTCAAGGTGCCGCGGTTGACGAGGATCGTCGCGACCGGGCCGCGGCCCTTGTCGAGCTTCGCCTCGATCACCGTACCCTCGGCCGCGCGATCCGGGTTGGCACGCAGTTCGAGCAGTTCGGCCTGCAGCTGGATCTTCTCGATCAGCGTGTCGAGCCCGGTCTTCTTGAGCGCCGACACTTCGACGTCCTGGACGTCGCCGCCCATGTCCTCGACGACGATTTCCTCGCTCAGCAGGCGCTCGCGCACCTTCTGCGCATTGGCGCCGGGCTTGTCGATCTTGTTGATCGCGACGATCATCGGCACGCCCGCCGCCTTGGTGTGCGCGATCGCCTCGATCGTCTGCGGCATCAGGCCGTCGTCGGCGGCCACCACCAGGATGACGATATCGGTGACGTCGGCGCCGCGCGCACGCATCTGCGTGAACGCCTCATGGCCCGGCGTGTCGAGGAAGGTGATCTTCGACTTGTCCTTCAGCGTGACCTGATAGGCGCCGATATGCTGGGTGATGCCGCCGGCCTCGCCGCGCACCACGTCGGTGCCGCGCAGCGCATCGAGCAGGCTGGTTTTGCCGTGATCGACATGGCCCATGATCGTGACGACCGGGGCACGCGGCTGCAGCGCCTCCTCGACATCGTCGATCGTGTCGTTGGCCAGATCGGTGTCGACGTCGCTGACGCGGGTCAGGTTGTGGCCGAACTCGGTCACCAGCAGTTCCGCGGTGTCCTGGTCGATCGTCTGCGTCATCGTGACGGGCATGCCCATCTTGAACAGTGTCTTGACCAGGTCGGCGCCCTTCTCAGCCATGCGGTTGGCGAGTTCCTGCACCGTGATCGTCTCGGGGACGACGACGTCGCGGACCTGCTTGATCTGCGGCTCGCGCGGACCACCCGAACCACGGCGTTCCTTCTCGCGGGCACGCTTCAGCGCGGCGAGCGAACGCGCACGTGCGCCGTCGCCGTCGCCGAGCGCGCGGTTGACGGTCAGCTTGCCCGCGGTGCGACGATCGTCGCCCTTGCGGTCGCGCTGCTGCGGACGGCTCGGTACAGCGTCGCGGCGGATACCGCCGGCAACCGCGTTCGGACCGGTCGCACCGGGACGCGCAGCGGCGCTCGACGCGGTGGTCGCGGCAGGTGCCGGCGCCTCGACGGGCTTGGGCGGTGGCGGCGGAGGCCGCTCGGGTCGCGCGACCGGCGAGAAGCGACGCGGCGCCGGCATAGCCGGGTCGCGCGTCAGCTCGACGATGGGGGGCGGTGCTGCCGGAGTCGGAGCTGGCTTCGGCGCGGCGCGCGCTGCGACCGGAGCGGGTGCAGGCGCCGGGGTGGGGGCAGGCGCAGGTGTGGCAACGACCGGAACCGGGGTCGGCTCCGGCGCTGGCGTCGCTACTGGTGCAGCGACAACCGGTGTCTCGACAGGAGCGGCAACCGGCTCAGCGGCAGGGGCCGGCGCGGGAGTCGGCGCAGGTGCCGCCTTTTCGGCTGCCGCCTTTGCGCGGTTTTCGGCGCGCTGGCGCTCTTCGTCAGCGGCGCGCTGGCGATCGGACTCCGCACGGCGGCGCGTTTCCTCGAGCGTGTTCATGCGCTGCTCTTCGGCCTGGCGCAGCAACAACGCTTGGCGCTCCTGCGGCGACAGGTTGCTCGGCACAGGACGCGGTGCGGGCGCCGGCTCGGGTGCACGCGCCTGAGGTGCCGGCGCAGCGGCAGCAGCCGGCGCCGGTGCGGGCGCAGCCTCCTGAACGGGCTCGGGATCACCCGGCCGGCGCAGGACACGCGCACGCTTCGTTTCGACGATCACCGTGTTGGACCGGCCATGGCTGAAGCTTTGCTTCACCTGACCGGTCTCGACCGTGCGCTTCACCCCCAGGGGTGCGCGCATGCCAAGTTTCGGCTTCTCGTTGTCGGTGTCGCTCACTCAAATTCCTCGTGTACGTCTGCGGCCGTTCGGGTGCCGGGAAGTTTGCCAGAAAGTTCGGACGCCGATGCGCCCTGCGAGGCCGTTTCGCAAGGCACGGGGGTAGGTTCGGGTCCGATAAAATGCAGCCAGCGGTCGAGCGCTTCGCTCACCCGCTTTGCCGCAGCACGATCAGTCAGGCCGATGTGTACCACATTTTCGCGGCCTAGCGCCAACCCCAATATGGTACGCGTCACCGGGAGTGCCAAGCCCCTGAGGCCCGAGCCCTCAACATCGTTGCCGATCCGCCAGGCCTGGTCGAGCTTGCGGTTGCCGTCTTCGCTGGCGTCGGACGCGTGATACAGGCTTGCGAGCTTCCCCGACCGCGCGTTCTGCGCGATCCGGTCGGAGCCGATCAGCACGGTGCCGCTGCGCGATTCGAGACCCAGGCGGTCCATCGCGTTGCGTTCGAGTGCGGCCTCAATCTGCGCGGGCAGATCGGGGGAGAGCGTGAACTCGCTGGTCTTGAACGCGCGGGTGAGTACGCCCTTCAGCTTGCCCTTCTTCAACGCGATCTCGAGTTCGGCGCGGGTTACGCCGATCCAAGCGCCGCGGCCCGGGGCCTTGGCGCGGACATCGGGGTGCACCTGTCCATCGGGGGCGAGCGCCAGCCGCACGAGGTGCGGGCGCACGTCGCGTTCGCCCGAGAGGATGCACTTGCGGATGGGGTCGGTCATGCGAACGCCTCCCGCGCCTGCGGAGGGATGGATGCCGGAACAAGTCCAGCATGACGAAGCCCTCCGTCACTCCACACCCCTCCGTCACCCCGGACTTGTTCCGGGGTCCATCGCACGGCACTCTCCGTGCCATGCGGGACAGGCAGCCTTGCGTCTATATGCTGGCCAGCGGCTTCTACGGCACGCTGTACGTCGGCGTGACCTCGAACCTGATCGGCAGGATCCTGCAGCACCGCGAAGGCCGGTACGACGGCTTCACCAAGCGCTACGGCATCCACCGACTCGTCTGGTACGACATGGCCGACACAATGATCGACGCCATCGCCAGTGAAAAGCGCATCAAGAAATGGCCGCGCGACTGGAAGATCAACCTGATCGAGCAACGCAACCCGACCTGGGACGATCTCGCCGTCAGCCTCGGCCTGCCGCCGCTCTAATCCGCCATGCCGGACTTGGTCCGGCATCCATCGCGCCGCAAACCAACCGGCCTGAGAATATGCGGAACCATGGACCCCGGACCAAGTCCGGGGTGACGAAGGAAGGGTACGCCCTAGCGTCTCATTGCGAGGATTCCGCATGCGCGTCCTCCTGCGCTGGAGGCTTGGGCTTGTCCCGATCCGCGATCAGCATCCCGCCGGCCCCGTAATTCTCGGTCGAAACCTCCTCGATCACGATCTGCACCGCAGCCGGGTTCTTCCCCAGCCGCTCGACGAGCGACTGGGTGACGTCGGCGACGATGCCGGCTTTCTGGTCGTGGGTCGCAGACCCCGAAATGCGGATGCTGACGAACGGCATTACGCTTCGCTCTCCTCCGACGCGGTCTCGGCCGCCGGCTCTTCGTCCGCGAACCAGTGCGCGCGGGCGGCCATGATGATCTCGTTGCCCTGCTCGTCGGTCAGGCCATACTCGCTCAGAATCCCGCCCTTCGGCTCGGGACGCTTCGGCGCATCCTCGTTGCGGCGGCGCGGTTCGACGCGCTTCTTCTCGACCAGCTCGTCGGTCGCCAGATCGGCGAGGTCGTCGAGCGTGAAGATCTTCGCCTTGCCCAGCGTGACCAGCATCGCCTCGGTCAGATACGGCATGTCGATCAGCGCGTCCTCGACGCCGAGCGCGGTGCGCTCTTCCTTGTTGGCGGCGTCGCGGCGCTCCAGCGCCTCGGTCGCGCGGTTCTGCAACTCGCCGGCCAGGTCCTCGTCGAAGCCCTCGATGCCGGCGATCTCCTCGACCTCGACATAGGCGACTTCCTCGAGGCTGGTGAAGCCCTCGGCCACCAGCAGCTGTGCCAGCGTCTCGTCGACGTCGAGCTCCTTCTCGAACAGGCCCGAGCGCTCGACGAATTCCTTCTGGCGCTTCTCGGACGCGTCGGCCTCGGTCAGGATGTCGATCGCGCTGCCGGTCAGCTGCGACGCCAGCCGGACGTTCTGGCCGCGACGACCGATCGCGAGCGAAAGCTGATCGTCGGGGACGACCACCTCGATGCGATCCTCTTCCTCGTCGATCACGACGCGCGACACGGATGCCGGCTGCAGCGCGTTGACGACGAAGGTCGCGGTGTCGGGCGACCAGGGGATGATGTCGATCTTCTCGCCCTGCATCTCCTGCACGACGGCCTGCACGCGGCTGCCCTTCATGCCGACGCAGGCGCCGACCGGATCGATCGAGGAGTCATGCGAGATGACGCCGATTTTCGCGCGCGAACCCGGATCGCGGGCTGCGGCCTTGATCTCGATGATGCCGTCGTAGATTTCCGGCACTTCCTGCGCGAACAGCTTCTTCATGAAGTCGGGGTGCGCGCGCGACAGGAAAATCTGCGGCCCACGGTTCTCGCGGCGCACGTTCAGGATCAGCGAGCGGATGCGGTCGTTGACGCGCACAACTTCGCGCGGGATCTGCGCGTCGCGGCGGATGACCCCTTCGGCGCGGCCCAGATCGACCACGACATGGCCGAACTCGACGCGCTTGACGACGCCGGTGATGATCTCGCCCGCGCGGTCCTTGAACTCTTCATACTGGCGCTCGCGCTCGGCGTCGCGGACCTTCTGGAAGATGACCTGCTTGGCGGCCTGCGCGGCGATGCGGCCGAACTCGATCGGGGGCAGCGGATCGACGATATAGTCACCGATCACCGCGCCGGGCTGCAGCTTCTCCGCGCCCTTGACGTCGACCTGCTTGAAATAATCGTCGACCGCCTCGACCACCTCGACGACGCGCCACAGGCGAAGGTCGCCGGTGTTCGGGTCGAGCTTGGCACGGATGTCGTTCTCGGCGCCGTAGCGCGAGCGCGCCGCGCGCTGGATCGCATCCTCCATCGCCTCGATGACGATCGCCTTGTCGATCATCTTTTCCGATGCGACTGAATTCGCGATCGCGATCAGTTCGGCGCGGTTGGCGGTGACGCCAGAGGTCCCGCCAGAGGTCCCGGGGGTGACTGCCGTAGCCATCAATGCTGTCCTTCTTCGTTGGTCTCGGCGCCGTGAGTCTCGGACTCGTCCGGAGCATCCTGATAGAACACCTCGTCCGCGCCTTCGATCGAAAGCGGGGCCGTGGCGGCAATAAGTCGATCGGTCATCACGAGCTTCGCGTCGGCGACCTGCGTGTAATCGATTGTCATCAGCTTGTGCTTGGTGACGTCGACCGTGATCTTGGTGCCTTCGAGCCCGATCAGATTGCCGGAGATCTGCTTGCGATCCTCGAACGGCTCGGTGAGGCGGATGCGGACTTCCTGCCCTGCCCAGTCGGCAAAGTCCTGCAACCGGGTGAGCGGCCGGTCGATTCCGGGGCTCGACACTTCCAGGCGATAGGCGACCGGAATCGGATCCTTGCCCGCTTCCTCCAGCGCATCGAACTTGTCCGAGATGCGGCGCGACAGCTCGGCGCAATCCTCGATCACCAGCTGGCGGGTGTCCGGCCGCTCGGCCATCACCTGCAGCGTCGGGTCGGACTTGCCGCCCTGCATCCGCACGCGCACGAGGCTGAGCCCAAGCGCCTGCGCCTCGGGCTCGATCAATGCGGTCAATTGGGCGATATCCGCCATCAAGGCTCCAAACACGGGTCTTTTGCGCCGCGGGGAAGTCCCCGCAGCCTCTTCATCTGACGATTTAGAGTATGCGCATGATATACGCGGATTGCAGGCGCCGTACAAGCCTTGCGCACCGGCGGTGTTCAAGCGATCGTCGGGTCATTGATTTCCCGGGAGAGAAACGATGCGCCACCGCCTGCTAGCCGCCCTGCCGATCGCGCTGATCGCCTGTTCGTCCGACGCCGTCACCCAGGCGCAGACGGCCGCGGCCGACCCGTTCGCGCGCACGATCGTTGCCGACTTCGACTCGCCCTGGGCGATGGCGTTCCTGCCCGATGGCCGGATGCTGGTCACGGAGAAGCAGGGCAAGCTGCTGCTGGTCGCCGCCGACGGCAAGACGCAGGTGACGGTATCGGGCGTGCCCGCGGTCGACAGCGCGGGGCAGGGCGCGCTGATGGACGTCGTGCTGGCGCCCGGCTTCGCGCAGAACCAGCTCGTCTATCTCTCGGGCTCGGTCAGCGGCGCCGGCGGCAAGGGCGTCGCGCTGTGGCGCGGCAAGCTCGTCCAGGACGCGCAAAAGGGCCCCCGCCTGGAAGGCGTGCAACAGCTCTTCACCGCGCGCCCCTTCGTCGACGGCAACGGCCATTATTCGGGACGGATCGCATTCTCACCCGACGGCAAGTACCTCTTCTTCACCAACGGCGAACGCCAGAAATTTACGCCCGCGCAGGACCCCAAGGCGACGCTCGGCAAGGTCCTGCGCCTGACGCTGGACGGCAAGCCCGCCCCCGGCAACCCACTCGCCGCCAAGGGTTTCGCCCCGGAAGTGTGGAGCTATGGCCACCGCAACCTGCTCGGCATCGCCTTCGACAAGACGGGCAATCTCTGGGAGCAGGAAATGGGGCCCAAGGGCGGCGACGAGGTCAACCTGATCAAGCCCGGCCTCAACTATGGCTGGCCCAACGCCTCGAACGGCAGCCATTATGACGGCCGCAATATCCCCGATCACAAGCCGGGCGACGGCTATGAGGCGCCGAAAGTCTGGTGGAACCCGGTGATCTCGCCGGGCGGGCTGATGATCTATTCGGGGTCGCTGTTCCCGCAATGGAAGGGCGACGCGTTCATCGGCGGGTTGTCGTCGAAATCGCTGGTCCGCGTCGACCTGAACGGCACGGGCGCTGAGAAGGGCGACCAATGGGACATGGGCGCGCGCATCCGCGAGGTGGAGCAGGGCCCCGATGGCGCGATCTGGGTGCTGGAGGACGGCGAATCGCAGGGCCGGCTGATCAAGCTGACGCCGAAGGGGTAGGGCGGGCGCGTCCT
The DNA here is from genome assembly GCF_036663615.1 of Sphingomonas rhamnosi. Classification (NCBI taxonomy): domain Bacteria; kingdom Pseudomonadati; phylum Pseudomonadota; class Alphaproteobacteria; order Sphingomonadales; family Sphingomonadaceae; genus Sphingomonas; species Sphingomonas rhamnosi. The sequence goes on along the minus strand of NZ_JAXOJJ010000001.1, from coordinate 207,361 downwards.
ATGCTCCGTCACCCCGGACTTGGTCCGGGGTCCACCGTGCCGCAAACCAACCGCTATCGAGTTTGCGGCACGGTGGATGCCGGAACAAGTCCGGCATGACGGCGGCGGGCTAGACCCCCGCCACCATCGCCTCCGCCTCAGCCAGATGCAGCCGCTCCACCATCTGCCCCTCCAACCGAATCGCCCCCTTGTCCGCATTCTCCGCCGCCGCGAACGCCGCGATCACGGCGTGCGCCCAGGCCAGCTCCGCCGCACTCGGCCCGAACGCATCCCGCGCCGCGTCGATCTGCGCCGGATGAATCAGCGTCTTGCCGTCAAACCCAAGCGCCGCCCCTTGCGCGCATTCCGCCGCCAGCCGCTCGGGCGCGTTGATCGCGTTGCACACCCCGTCGAGCGCCACGAGCCCCGCCGCCCGCGCCGCCATCACGATCGCCGCCAGCGCCGGCACCAGCGGCATCCGGTCCGCCCCCGGCCTGCACCGCATCTCCTTGGCCAGATCGTTGGTCCCCGCGACCAGCGCGCCAAGCCGCACCTCCGCGGCCACCGCGACCAGCGCCGGCAGCGCCAGCACCCCCGCGCAGGTCTCGATCATCGCCCAGATCGGCGGGCCATCCGCACCCAGCGCCGCGCGCGCCGCCATCAGGTCGGCGACGCTCGAGACCTTGGGCACCAGCACCGCGTCGACGCCGATCGCGCGGACTGCGGCGGCCTCTTCCAGGCCCCAAGGCGTATCGAGCCCGTTGGTCCGCACCACCATTTCGCGCGTCCCGAACCCGCCCGCCCGAACTTCGGAGACGACCCGGTCCCTTGCATTGTGCTTCTCATCGGGCGCAACCGCGTCTTCGAGATCGAGGATCACGACGTCGCACGCCAGAGTCCGCGCCTTGGCCACCGCGCGCGGGTTGGAGGCGGGCATGTAGAGCGCGGTGCGTCGGCGGCGGAACGTCATGGCGCCATCAACGCGCGCGTGACGCCGTTCGTCCAGCCGAAACCGTCCTGGTTCGGATATTCACCGCCGCCCCCGGGACGGCGTTCGACGACGTCGTATTTCTCCAGCAACTTGCCGCTCGCGGTATATTCGCGGGTTACGCTGTCGAGCCAGGCGGTGGCGATCCGGTCCGCGAGCGCGGTTTGGCGGTATCGCCGCAAGCCCAAGACGGCGATCCATTGCAGCGGCGCCCAGCCATTGGGGTCGTCCCATTGCTGGCCGCTGGCGACCAGTGTCGTGCGCAATCCGCCCTGTCCGACGAACGGTGCGAGCGTGGTAGCGGTCGCCTGGGCCTGCGCATCGGTGGCGATGCCGGCGAACAGCGGGAACGCGATCGCGGCGCTGGCAAAGGCGGTCGGCTTGGCGGCATCGATGTCGTAATCGGCGAAGAATCGGCCGTTCCACAGATGCGCCCGCATGGCCGCGATCCGCGCGGTCGCCTTCGCATCGTAATCGGTCGCGCAGGCGGCATCGCGCAACGCCCGGCAATTCGCCGCGATCGCCTGTTCCATGCCCGTCATCAAACTGTTGAGATCGACCGGCGCGAACCGCGTCGTGCGGATCGTCGCCAGGCTGCGCCCGTCGCCAAGCCAGCGCGACGAGAAGTCCCAGCCGCTTTCCGCCGCGGCGCGCAGGTCGCGGAACAGCTGCTTGCGGTCGCGCCCCGGGGTACGGTCGGCGAGCTCGACATCCTCGCGATAACTCTCGTCTCGCGGATCGTCGCGGTCGTCCCAATAGCGGTTGAGCAGCGCGCCGTCGGCGAGCCGCACCACCCGCGCGCTCTGCTGCCCCGGCTTCAACGCCGCGGCACCCGCCATCCAATAGGCGTGCTCGGCGCGCAGCTGGCGGTTGCGCGCCGCCAGCGTCGTCGCATCGCGCGACAGCCCGGCGATAAGGTAGAAGACCGGCGGCTGCGATCGGCTGAGATAATAGTTCCGCGTGCCGTTGGGGATGTGGCCGTAGCGATCGATCAGACTGCCGAAATCGACCACCATGTCCTCGACCAGATCCTGCCGCCCGCCCCGCGCCAGCCCCAGCATCGTGAAATAGCTGTCCCAATAATAGAGCTCGCGAAACCGCCCGCCCGGCACGACATAGCGCCGCGGCAGCGTCAGCGCCGACGACCCCGCCGGCACGGTGGTGGTCGTCCGCGTCAGCTGCGGCCACAGCGCGTCGATATGCGCCTTGAGCGGCAGCCGCTCGGGCGAGGGCGGCGCGGCCGGCGTCTCAGGGATATTGAAATTGACCCGGACGAACTGCCTCAGCGCCGCATCCGCGTCGCACCTGCATTTCGCATAATCGGCCAGGATCGCCGCCACGGGCCGCTTCGGCACCGCATCCGCAAAGGTCTTCGAGTCCGGAAAGACCCCGCGCATCTGCACCGCATGATAGAGCGGCCCGAACAGCTGCGCCGGCGACTTCGGCGCCGCCGCGATCAGCAGCGCCGGCAACACATAGCGCAGCCTCACGTCACGACGTCCGGTGCGGTCCTCCCGGTATGCGCCACGATCCCCGCGATCGCATCCGCCGCCGCGACGATATCGGCGAGCATCTCGCCCGTCTCGCGGTCCAGATCGCCGCCTGCGGCCTCGTACCGCTCCAGATACACGCGCAACGTCGCCCCGCTCGTGCCCGTGCCCGACAGGCGGAACACCACGCGGCTGCCGCCCTCGAACAGCACACGGACGCCCTGGTTGCGGCTGACCGATTCGTCGGTTGGATCGGTATAGGCAAAGTCGTCCGCCGCCGCGACGACGAGGTCGCCGAACCGCGATCCCGGCAATTTCGCCAGTGACCCGCGCAGCGCCGCCATCAGCGCATCGGCCTTGTCGCTCTCGACACCCTCATAATCATGCCGCGCGTAATAATTGCGCCCGAACTTTGCCCAGTGATCGCGCGCGATCGCATCGACGCTCTCACCGCGCACCGCCAGGATGTTGAGCCACAACAGCACCGCCCACAGCCCGTCCTTCTCGCGGACATGGTCCGATCCCGTCCCTGCGCTCTCCTCGCCGCAGATCGTCGCCATCCCCGCATCGAGGAGATTGCCGAAGAACTTCCACCCCGTCGGCGTCTCGAACGCCGGAATCCCAAGCGCCTCGGCCACGCGGTCGGCGGCCGCACTGGTCGGCATCGACCGCGCAATCCCCTTCAGCCCGCCGGTATAGCCCTTCGCCAGATGCGCGTTCGCCGCGAGCATCGCCAGGCTGTCCGACGGCGTCACGAATCGGTGCCGGCCGATGATCAGATTGCGATCGCCGTCGCCATCCGATGCCGCGCCGAAATCGGGCGCGTCCGCCGCCATCATCGTCGCGTACAGTTCGTGCGCATGGACGAGGTTCGGATCGGGATGATGCCCGCCGAAATCGGGCAGGGGGGTGCCGTTGCGCACCGTCCCCTTCGCAAAGCCCAGCCGGCCTTCCAGAATCTCGGTAGCATACGGCCCGGTCACCGCGCTCATCGCGTCGAACGCCATCGTCAGCTTCGCCGCCCGGATCGCGTCGAAGTCGAACAACGTCTCCATCAGCGTGGCATAATCCTCGACCGGATCGACCACCTCGACCGGCATCCCGCCGACCTCGACTACGCCGTCCGAATCCAGGTCGATATCGGCCGCATCCACCGTCAGCCAGCGATCGATGTCCAGCGTCCGCGCCAGGATGCCGTCGGTCACCTTCTCGGGCGCCGGACCACCATTGGCGATGTTGTACTTGATCCCGAAATCCTCGTCGGGCCCGCCGGGATTATGGCTCGCCGACAGGATCAGCCCGCCGATTGCGCCGCGCTTGCGGATCATGTGGCTCGCGGCCGGCGTCGACAGGATGCCCCCGCGCCCGACCACGACGCGCCCGAAGCCGTTCGCCGCCGCCATCCGGATCGCGACCTGGATCACTTCCCGGTTCAGAAACCGCCCGTCGCCGCCGATCACCAAAGTCGCGCCCGCCTTGTCCTCGACGACGTCGAACACGCTCTGCACGAAATTCTCGGCATAGTTGGGCTGCTGGAAGACCGTAACCTTCTTGCGCAGCCCCGAGGTGCCGGGTTTCTGGTCGGTATAGGGCGTCGTCGGTACGGTACGGATCATGAAGGCTCCATAAGCTTGGCGTAGAGCTGGGCGTAGCGGCGGCCGCTCTCGCCCCAGGAAAAATCGGCGCGCATGCCGTTGCGCTGCAACGTCGCCCAGCGATCGGGTGTCGCGTACAGCGCGATCGCGCGTGCTATCGCATGAAGCACGGTCTCGGGCGCGACGCCGTCATGCTGGATGCCGGTCGCGACGCCGGCCGCGATCGCCGCCTCGTTGGCGTCGATCACCGTATCCGACAGCCCGCCGGTCCGCGCCACCACCGGCACGCAGCCATAGGCCAGGCCGTAAAGCTGCGTCAGCCCGCACGGCTCGAACCGCGACGGGATCAGGATCGCGTCGGCACCGCCCTGCAACAGATGCGACACCGGTTCGTCATAGCCGATCCGGACGCCGATCCGCCCGGGATGCCGCGCGGCCGCGTCGAGGAACGCGCGTTCCAGCGCAGCGTCGCCCGATCCCAGCAGCGCCAGCCGACCACCCATCGCGACCATGTCGTCGAGCACCGCGACGAGCACGTCCATGCCCTTCTGCCCGGTCAGCCGGCTGATGACGGTGAACAGCGGACCGTCGCCCGGCTCCAGGCCGAACATCTTTTCCACCGCGCGCTTGTTGGTACGCCGCCGCCCGATCGCCCGCGCCGTGTAGCGCGAGGGCAGGGCGGTATCGCCCGCCGGGCTCCACACCGCCGGATCGATCCCGTTGACGATTCCCGTCACGTCGGCCGCGCGCGTCGCGATCAGCCCCTGCAGGCCCATGCCGAACTCGGGCCGACGGATTTCCGCCGCATAGGTCGGGCTGACCGTGGTGATCGCGTCGGCGGCTTCCAGCCCCGCCTTCAGATAGCCGACTCCGCCATAATATTCGACGCCGTCGAGCGCGAACGCGGCATCGGGCAGCCCCAGTTCGGGGAAGATCTCCGCGCCATAGCGCCCCTGGAACGCGATATTGTGGATCGTGACGATCGATCGCGCGACTTTGCCGGGACCCGGCGCCCAACGCAGATAGGCCGGCGCCATCGCTGCCTGCCAGTCATGCGCGTGGAGAATGTCATAGGCATGCCCCGCGACCACGCCTGAGGCGAGGTCCGCACCGACCCGGCCAAACGCCGCAAAGCGCCGCCAGTTATCGTCCCAGTCCGCGCCGGTCGCATCGCCATAAGGCCCGCCACCCCGCGCGAACAACGCCGGCGCGTCGAGCACCAGCAACGGATGTTCGCCGATCTTTGTCGCGAGGATCCGCGCCGGCGCGGCGAACAAGTCGGCGTAGCGGTGAACCACCTTCGCCTTCTTGGTGACCGCGGCAAGCGCCGGATACCCCGGCAGCAACGTCGTCATCGTAACGCCGTGCGGCGCGAGCGCGGCGGGAAGGGCGCCCACGACATCGGCCAGCCCACCGGTCTTGATGAGCGGGAAGGCCTCGGATGCCACGGATAGGACGCGGGTCATCAAATCAATTCCAACGGCTTGGCGGTCTGCCTCCCCTCCCTGGAAGGGAGGGGCTGGGGGTGGGTAGGCTTGGGGCGGGTGTATCGTTCCCACGCGGGCCAACCCACCCCCGACCCCTCCCTTGCAGGGAGGGGAGCAGTATCGTCCCCCCTCACAGGTTCAACGCATCGATCATCGACTTGGTGATCAGCACCACGCCATTGTCCGTCCGCCGGAACCGCTGCGCATCCAGCACCGGATCCTCGCCGACCACCAGCCCGTCGGGGATCACCACCCCGCGATCGACCACAACCTTCGACAGCCGCGCGCCGCGCCCGATCTCGCACCGCGGCAGGATCACCGCCTGGTCGAGCGCAGAATAGCTATGCGCCCGCGTACCGGTGAAGATCAGGCTGCGATGGATCGACGACCCCGAGATGATGCAGTCGCCCGACACCAGCGAAGACACCGCCTCGCCGCGCCGCCCGTCGCTCGCGTGGACGAACTTGGCCGGCGGGGTCACCTCCGAATAGGTCCAGAGCGGCCAGCTATGATCGTAGAGATCGAGCTTCGGCACCGCATCGGTCAGGTCGATATTCGCCTCCCAATAGGCATCGACCGTACCGACATCGCGCCAATAGGCCTCTTCCTCCAGCCCCGACCGCACGCAGCTGTCCTTGAAGCGGTGCGCCACCGCCTTGCCGTTCTTGACCAGATACGGAATGATGTCCTTGCCGAAATCACGCGCCGATCCCGGCGTCTCGGCATCGCGGCGCAGCTCGTCGAACAGCAACTTCGTGTGGAAGACGTAGATCCCCATCGAGGCCAGCGCGATGTCCGGACTGCCCGGCACCGCCGGCGGATCGGCGGGCTTCTCGACGAAGTCGGTGACGTTGTCATGCTCGTCGACCGCCATCACGCCGAACGCGACCGCCTCCATCCGCGGCACTTCGAGACACGCGATCGTCACGTCCGCGCCGCTCTGGCAATGCTGCTGCAGGATCAGCTCGTAATCCATCTTGTAGATGTGATCGCCCGCCAGGATGACCATGTATTCGGGCGCGTGGCTCTCGATGATGTCGATATTCTGGTACACCGCGTCGGCGGTGCCCTCATACCATTGGAACTCGCTGATCCGCTGCGACGCGGGCAGGATGTCGAAGCTCTCGTTGCGCTCCGAGCGCAGGAAATTCCAGCCGCTCTGCAGATGGCGGATCAGCGAATGCGCCTTGTACTGCGTCGCGACACCGATCCGGCGGATGCCCGAGTTGATCGCGTTCGAAAGCGCGAAGTCGATGATCCGCGCCTTGCCGCCGAAATACACCGCGGGTTTGGCGCGGCTGTCGGTCAGCTCCATCAACCGGCTGCCGCGGCCGCCGGCCAGCACATAGGCCATCGCATCACGTGCGAGCGGCTGTCCGCGTCGTTCAACCATGTTCGTCTCTCCCCGATTCTTCGGTTTCTATACCTTCGTCACCCCGGACTTGTTCCGGGGTCCAGGGTTCCGCATCCGCACCCCGATGGTGTGCGGGCCCCTGGATGCCGGGACGAGCCCGGCACGACGGAACAGCTAATCCTCGAATTCCAGCATGATCGTCGCCAGCGGCGGCAGGCATACCCACGCCGCGCCGTCCTTGGCGACGACGCCGCCCAGATTGCCCAGGCCGCTGCCCCAATATTCGCGCGCGTCAGAATTGATGATCTCGCACCAGCGACCGTCATGCGGCAGGGGAATGCGATACGGCGCACGTGCGATCGGCGTCATGTTGGCAATGATCGCCACCGGCTTCGCGCCCGGACTTTTCCGGAGCCAGGCGAACACCGAATTCGCAGCATCATCCGCGATCAGCCATTCGAACCCTTCGCCCTCGCAGTCGCGCCCGTGCAGCGCCGGCTTCTCGCGGTACACCCGGTTCAGGTCGCGGACGAGGTTGCGGACGCCCTCATGGCTGCGATTGTCGCACAGCGCCCAGTCGAGCGCGCGCTCCTCGCTCCACTCGCGCCGCTGCGCGAACTCCTGCCCCATGAACAGCAGCTTCTTGCCCGGATAGCCCCACATGAACGCGTAATAGGCGCGCAGATTGGCGAATTGCTGCCAGTCGTCGCCGGGCATCTTGGTCAGCAGCGACCCCTTGCCGTGCACGACCTCGTCATGGCTGAGCGGCAGGACGAAATTCTCGTCGAACGCATAGACCAGCCCGAAATTGATCTCGCCGTGATGGTGCTTCCGGTGCAACGGATCGCGCTGCATGTACTGCAGCGTGTCGTGCATGAAGCCCATGTTCCACTTGAACCCGAAGCCCAGGCCCTTTTCGTGTACCGGTTTCGACACGCCGGGCCACGACGTCGATTCCTCGGCGATGGTGAACACGCCGGGATGCTGGCCGTAGATTTCGGTGTTCATCGCCTGGAGGAACTTCACCGCCTCCCAATTCTCGCGCCCGCCCTCGGCGTTCGGGATCCATTCGCCGGCTTTCCGGGAATAATCGCGATACAGCATCGACGCCACCGCATCCACGCGCAGTCCGTCGATATGATAGCGCTCGGCCCAGAACAGCGCGTTGTTGACCAGGAACGACGCCACCTCGCGCCGCCCGAAATTGTAGATCGCGGTGTTCCAGTCGGGATGATAACCGAGCCGCGGATCGGCATGCTCGTACAGTGCGGTGCCGTCGAACATCGCTAGCCCGAACGCATCGGTCGGGAAATGCGCGGGCACCCAGTCGAGCAGCACGCCGATCCCGGCGCGGTGCGCGCCGTCGACGAACCGCGCGAACCCGTCGACATCGCCGAACCGTGCCGACGGCGCGTACAGCCCGGTGGTCTGATAACCCCATGACGGATCATAGGGATGCTCGCTGATCGGCATGAACTCGATATGCGTGAAGCCCATCTCGACCACGTACGGGATCAACCGGTCGGCCAGCGCGTCCCAGCTCAGGAACCAACCATTGGCGTCGCGGTCCCACGATCCAGCGTGCACCTCGTAGATGCTGATCGGCACGCGCCGCGGATCGACCGACGCCCAGTGCGCGCGGTGGTCGGCATCGCCCCACTCATGCACCATGTTGCGCGTGATCGACGCATTGGCCGGGCGCAGCTCGGCGGCGAACGCGAACGGATCCGCTTTCAGCGGCTGGATCTCGCCGTCCGCGCCGACGATCTCGAACTTGTAGCTGCGATATTCGGCGAGGTCGGGGATGAAGATCTCCCACACCCCGACATCGCCGCGCTTGCGCATCGCGTGGCGGCGACCGTCCCAGTCGTTGAAGTCGCCGACCACCGAGACGCGCTGCGCGTTTGGCGCCCACAGGGCGAAATGCACGCCCGTCGCGCCTTCGTGCTCGATCAGATGCGCGCCCAGCTTGTCGTGGAGCCGCAGATGCGAGCCCTCGGCCATTAGCACATCGTCGATCGGGCCCAGCACCGGACCGAAACTGTACGGATCGGTCACCCACCAGTCGGCGCCGCCGCCCTTCGCATGATAGCGCACCGGCTGCACGTCGCCCTCGACGATCCCCTCGAACAGACCCCGATCCTCGACCCGCTTCAACGTGCCGATCAGGGCGCCCGACAGGTCATGTGCCTCGGCGGTCTCGGCCCCCGGAATCCACGCGCGCGCGAACACACCTTCCGGACCGGCATGTAGCCCGAGCAGTGAGAACGGGTCGTCGTGCCGCCCCTCGAGCAGGGCGACGATGGCACCTTCGGGTGGCTTCACATTACGGTCCATATATCGCGCGCATAGTCGCGGATGGTGCGGTCGGACGAGAACCAGCCGACGCGCGCGACGTTGCGAATCGCCGACGCGGTCCACGCGTCGCGGTCGGTCCAGCGCGCATCGACCGCGCGCTGCTTGTCGGCATAATCGTCGAAGTCGGCGGCGACCATGAACCAGTCGCCGTCGTACAGCCCGCCCATCAGCCCGGCATAGCGGCCGGGATCGTCGGGCGAGAACACGCCGGAGGCGATCCCCGACACCGCCTGGCGTAGTTCGGGCGACGCGTCGATCACACCGCGCGGGTCGTATCCGTTCGCGCGCTTCGCCTCGACCTCGTCCGCGGTCATGCCGAAGATGAAGATGTTGTCGTCGCCGACACGGTCCTTGATCTCGATGTTCGCGCCGTCGAGCGTGCCGATCGTCAGCGCGCCGTTCATCGCGAACTTCATGTTGCCGGTGCCCGACGCTTCCATCCCCGCGGTCGAGATCTGCTCGCTGAGATCAGCGGCGGGCACGATCTTCTCGGCCAGCGACACGTTGTAATTGGGGGTGAACACGACACGCAGCAGATCGCGCGTCATCGGATCGGCGTTGACCCGCCGCGCGACGTCGTTCGCCAGTTTGATGACGAGCTTGGCGTTGTGATAGCTCGACGCCGCCTTCCCCGCGAACAGCTTCACCCGCGGCACCCAGTCGCGCTCGGGATGGCTGCGGATCTGATCGTACAGCGCCACCGTCTCGACGATATTGAGCAACTGCCGCTTATACTCGTGAATCCGTTTGATCTGGACGTCGAACATCGCGTCCGGATCGATACGCAGACCCATGGTTTCGAAGATATGGTTTGCCAGCATGGTCTTGTTCGAACGCTTGACCGAAGCAAAGCGCTCCCGGAATCCGGCATCTTCGGCGAACGGATCGAGATCGATCAACCGTTCGGCGTCGTCCAGAAAGGCCTCGCCGATCGCGTCGCGGATCAGCGCGGTCAGCCCCGGATTGCACTGCTGCAACCAGCGCCTGGGGGTTATCCCATTGGTCTTGTTGTTGATTCGCGTCGGGTACAGCCGGTGCAGGTCGGCGAACACCGTCTTCTTCATCAAATCGGTATGCAGCGCGGCGACGCCGTTGATGCTGTGCGATCCGGCAAAGGCCAGATTTGCCATCCGCACCCGCCGCTCGCCGCCCTCATCGATCAGGCTGATCGCGGCGATCGCACGGTCGTCGGACCCCGCCGCCCGCGCCTCGCGCAGCAGCTTGGCGTTGACCTGGTAGACGATCTGCATGTGCCGCGGCAGCAGCCGCTCGAACAGGGGCAGGGGCCAGCTCTCCAGCGCCTCGGGCAGCAGCGTGTGATTGGTGTAGCCGAAGGTCCGCTTGGTGATCTCCCACGCCGCGTCGAACGCGAAATCATGATGGTCGATCAGCAACCGCATCAGCTCGGCGACCGACACCGCGGGATGCGTATCGTTCAGCTGGATCGCTGCCTTGTCGGGCAGCGTCTGGATATCGCCGAAATACTGGACGTGCCGCCGGACGATGTCCTGGATCGACGCCGACGAGAAGAAATATTCCTGCCGCAGCCGCAGTTCCTGCCCCGCCGGGGTGGAATCGTTCGGGTACAGCACGCGCGTCAGCGTCTCGGCGCGCACCTGGTCGCCCAGCGCGCCTTCGAAATCGCCGGCGTTGAACTTGTCGAGCTTGATCGGGTCGAACGCCCGCGCGGTCCACAACCGAAGCGTGTTGACGCGCTTGCCGCGCCAGCCGACCACCGGCGTGTCGACCGCGATCGCCTCGACCGCCTCGGACGGGCTCCAGTGCACCCGGTTGCCCGCAACGTTCGCCTCGCCGCCGAAGCCGATGAAATAGGCGCTCTCGCGGCGTTCGAATTCCCACGGATTGCCGTGCGCCAGCCAGTTCTCGGGCATTTCGACCTGCCAGCCATCGTCGATGCGCTGGCGGAACATGCCGTTCACATAGCGGATGCCATAGCCATAGGCGGGCACGTCGAGGCTCGCGAGGCTCTCCATGAAGCACGCCGCCAGCCGCCCGAGCCCGCCATTGCCGAGCGCCGCATCGGGTTCGATCTCCTCGATCTCGGCGAGATCCACGCCGTGGATCGCGAGCGCCCGCGTCACTTCGCCGCCCCGCTGCAAATTGGTCACCGCATCGCGCAGCAGCCGCCCGATCAGGAATTCCAGGCTCAGATAATAGACCCGCTTCGCGCCCGCGGCGTGCGTCGCCTTGGTCGACGCCATCCAGCGTTCGACGATGTCGTTGCGCACGGTGAAGATCGTCGCCGCCAGCCAGTCATGCGGCCGCGCCGCCTGCGCATCCTTGCCGATGCGGTGGACAAGCGTGTCGAGGATCGAGTCGGCGAGGAGCTGGTCGGCCGAAGGGGCAACGGTGGTTGGGGTCACACGGGATCCGGATCTGGTTGACGATGCGGCGATCCTAACCGCTGTCCCGCCAATGTCACCCGTGACTTCTCCCCTCCTCGGAAGGGAGGGGCCGGGGGTGGGTTGGTTTGGGGCAGGCGCTACCGTTCCACGACGGCCGACCCAACCCCGACCTCTCCCTTCCAGGGAGGGGAGCAAAAGCTACAGCATCCCCCACAACAGCGTCGCGTTCAGCCCGATGATCACCACCGCGATCCCCCAGGCGAGCGTCCGCAGCCATACCGGGCTGACCAGCGTGCCCATGATCCGCGCGTTGCCGGTGAAGGCGACCAGCGGCACCACCGCGAACGGCAGCTGCATGCTGAGCACCACCTGGCTCAGCACCAGCAGCTTCGTCGCCCCCGCATCGCCCATCGCGCCGACCACCAGCACCGCGGGCACGATCGCCAGCAACCGCGTCACCAGCCGCCGTGCCCACACCGGCATCCGCAGATCGAGGAACCCCTCCATCACGATCTGCCCGGCGAGCGTCCCCGTCACCGTCGAATTCTGCCCCGACGCGAGCAGCGCGACCGCGAACACCACGCTCGCCGCGCCCATGCCCAGCATCGGCGCCAGCAACGCATGCGCCTGGTCGATATCGGCGATGTCGGTGCGCCCGGCGACATGGAAGGTCGCCGCCGCCAGGATCAGGATCGACGCATTGATGAAGAAGGCGAGGCCCAGCGCGACCGTCCCGTCGATCGTCGCCATCGTGATCGCGTCGCGCTTGCCCGCCTCGTCCTTCGCGAACGCGCGGGTCTGTACGATTGAAGAGTGGAGGTAGAGATTGTGCGGCATCACGGTCGCGCCGAGGATGCCGATCGCGATGTACAGCATCGCCGGATTGGTCACGATCTGCGTCGTCGGCACCAGCCCGCCGAGCACGCCCGCCATGTCGGGTCGCGCCAGGAACAGCTCGAAGATGAAGCAGCCGGCGATGATCACCAGCAACGCGACGATGAATGCTTCGAGCTTGCGGAACCCGAACCGCTGCAGCGCGAGGATCAGGAACACGTCGAGCGCGGTCAGGCACACGCCGTAGACCAGCGGCAGCCCGAACAGCAGCTTCAGCGCGATCGCGGTGCCCAGCACTTCGGCCAGGTCGCACGCGATGATCGCGATCTCGCACAGGATCCACAGGACGAAGGAAACCGGTCTGGAATACTGCGCGCGGCACGCCTGCGCGAGGTCGAGCCCCGCGACGATCCCCAGTCGCGCCGACAGCGCCTGCAACACCATCGCCATCAGGTTCGACAGCAGCACCACCGACAGCAGCGTGTACCCGAACGCCGACCCGCCCGCGATGTCGGTCGCCCAGTTGCCGGGGTCCATATATCCGACCGCGACGAGGTAGCCCGGCCCCGCAAACGCAAACAACCGCCGCCAGAACGACGCGCCGGCCGGCACGACGACGCTGCGATGACTCTCGCCGAGCGATGCGGGGGTGTGGGGGGGCGCTACATCCATTCCAATGCTCTGCCGTAATGTGGTATGGGCGACAAGCACCCACCTCCGTCACCCCGGACTTGGTCCGGGGTCCATCGTGCGGCGTACCAACCGGCCGGAGAATGTGCGGCGCCATGGATGCCGGAACAAGTCCGGCATGACGGAGCGCTTAGGGCGTCATCGTCTCCGGCACCGACTCCGATGCAACCGGCGCCACCTCCGCCCCGACCACAGGCCCCTCTACCGCCCCCTCCACCGACACCGTCCGCACCGCCGGCGGCGGCACCACGGGATCGCGCCCGTGCAGATGGTCGATCTCCGCCTGGCGCCTGCGCAGATAAAATTCGCGCGACGCGGTGTACGGATCGACCGATCCGTCGTGCAGCACCTTTAGCGTCTCGTCGAAATCCGCACGGTGATCGAGCGCGCCGAGCACGCCGAGCGGTGCGGTATAGGTCGGGCTGGTGAACGGATGCCCGACCGTCGTCGGGAGCAGCAGCCGGTCGACGAACCCGCCGAGCAGGTCGCGTACCGTGGTCGGCCCGACGATCGGCAGGAACAGGAACGGCCCGTTCTTCACGCCGTGATAGCCCAGCGTATCGGCAAAGCCATTGGCGCGCCGCGGCAGCCGGAACGGCTTCTTCTTGGCGACGTCGAGCACGCCGGCGATCCCGATCGTCGAATTGATCGCGAACCGTCCCGCCGTTTCCGCCGCCTTGACCGGCTTGAACTGCAACAGGAAGTTCAGGAAAATGACCGGTTCTTTGAGATTATACAGCAAATTGTGGATGCCGCGCCGGATCGGCGAGGGCACCTCGCGTTTGTAGGTGCGCGCGACCGGGCCGACCACCGCGTCGTCGACCGCCTGGGTCGCGCCGAACGCCTTGACGTTGGCGCCCTGCAACGGATCGCCCTTCTTGTCGCGCCCCAGCACCAGGATGTCGCCGTCGCGGATGTCGACCGCGCCCAGCCGCGCTGCGGCCTGTCGTTCCGCCGCGCGATCCGTCTCGACCGCGACCGTCGCCTCGGCGTCGCGCTGCGGCTTCGACGACGGTATGCCCTTGCTATACTCGGGTTCGGGCGCGGTCTGTGGAGCCGCCACCAGCAAAGCCATCGTCAGTATAAACACGCCCATCGCTCCCGGTCTGTCCGTTCCTCTGACGCCAGCCCGCCCCGATTGGCAAGCGCCGGTTGAGAACCTTCCCCGTCCCCCGCTTCGTCATGCCAGCGGAGGCTGGCATCTCCCGCTCTGGCCACGGCGCCTGCCCGGAAAGACCCCAGCCTCCGCGGGGGTGACGATCGATGGTTCGTCCTCGCACCGTTCCGCGCTGCCGCCCTCAGATGACCTTCATGTCCGCCTGATAATGATGCCACGCAAAGATCGCCGCGGCGCCGCGATGCGGCCGCCAGGCTTCCGCGACTTCGCGCGTCAGCTTCTCGCTCGGCCGCGTCTCGTGACCCAGGATCCGCCCGATCGCGATCTGCACCGCCAGGTCGCCCGCGGGCCAGATATCGGTGCGTCCTTCGGCGAACAGCAGATAGATTTCCGCCGACCAGCGCCCGATCCCCTTCACCCGCACCAGCGCCGCGATCGCCTCTTCGTCGTCGACCGGGAGGTTCTCGAGATCGAGTCGCCCGCTCGTCACCTCCTCGGCCAGGCTACGCGCATAGCCCAGTTTCTGCCGCGACAGACCGGCGCTGCGCAGCGTCTCGTCGCTCGCCGCGGCGATGTTGGCGGGATCGGCGGCGCCGCCCACGACATCGTCGAGCTTGCGCCACACTGCCGCGGCCGATGCGACGCTGACCTGCTGGCCGACGATGGTCCGCAGCAGCGTGACGAACCCGCGTTCGCTCAGCCGCGGCGCGGGGTGCCCCGCCTGCGCGACCGCGGCGGCGAAGGCCGGCTCGGCCGCGCACAGCGCCGCCATCGACACGGCGAGTTGTTCGGCGGTCAGCCCCATGATGCTTGATCGCAGGCACGCTGGACGGCATGGGCGGTTTTTTCGGAGATCATCATGCCAAAGCTTATCGTCGTGACGCGCGAAGGGGAAGAACGTGAGATCGCCGGCGAGGCCGGGCTCTCGGTCATGGAAGTGATCCGCGACGCCGGCATCGACGAGATCCTGGCGCTGTGCGGCGGCTGCTGCAGCTGCGCCACCTGCCATGTCCATGTCGACCCGGACTTTGTCGGCAAGCTCAAGCCGATGAGCCCGGACGAGGACGACCTGCTCGATTCGACCAGCCACCGCGACGCCTTCTCACGGCTGTCGTGCCAGATCGACATGACCGACGCGCTCGACGGCTTGAAGGTACGGATCGCCGCGGAGGACTGAGTCGTCCTTCCTCCCCTCCCTGAAAGGGAGGGGTTGGGGGTGGGTCGGCTCGGGGCAGGCGCTACGGTCCCACGACAGCAACCCACCCCCAACCCCTCCCTTCCAGGGAGGGGAGCAGGACCTACCGAGTCGTCACCGCATACAGCGCGATCGCCGCGGCGTTGGACACGTTCAGGCTTTCCACCTTGCCCGAGATCGGCAGCTTCGCCAGCTCGTCGCAATGCTGCTCGGTATTCTGCCGCATGCCCTCGCCCTCGGCGCCGAGCACGATCGCGATGCGCTGCGTGCCCATCGCCTCGTCCAGCGTCTGCGTCGCATGGCCGGTCAGCCCGATCCGCCAGAACCCCGCCGCGGCGATTTCCTCCAGCGCGCGCGCCAGATTGACGACGCGGATCCACGGCACCGTCTCCAGCGCGCCCGACGCCGCGCGCGCGATCGTCCCCGATTCGGGCGGCGCGTTGCGGTCGGGCGTCACGATCCCCAGCGCATCGAACGCTGCCGCCGAGCGCAGGATCGCGCCGACATTGTGCGGGTCGGTGACGCCGTCCAGGATCACCAGCGGCCGGTTGTCGTCCTTGCCATGCTCGAGCAGATCGGCGAGCCACATGTCCTCTAGCGGCTCGACCTCGATCACCACGCCCTGGTGCGGCGCGTCGCCCGGCACCAGCCGCGCCAGATCGGTCGCCTCGGCAAAGGTCACGGGAATATTGGCAGGCAGGTCGAACCCCGCCAGCGCCTCGCGCGTGCCCATGATTTTCCGCACCACCCGCTCGGGGTTGGCGAACGCCGCGGCCACCGGGTGTTTGCCCCAGAACCGCGGGCGGCCGGCAGGGGCCTTGCTCGGCCGATGGCCCTTGCGCGCGGCCATCAGCGCGCGCCCCGTACGGACATATTGGTCATCATGGTCTTCCATCTCGCGCGTCGGTGTGCGCATTTTTGTGCTGCAAACCGCTATGCGGCGGCGCCCGACGACGCAAGTCGCGTTGACACGCCCGGCAAGCTTCGCCATGGAGCCGCCTCGCTCGAAGAGAGCGGCACCTGGACAGGTGGCCGAGTGGTTAAAGGCAGCAGACTGTAAATCTGCCGGAGTTTCTCCTACGTAGGTTCGAACCCTACCCTGTCCACCAACCCTTCATTTCAGGTTGTCTCAAACCGTCTCGAAAGAGGCGAGAACGCCCAGCGCGATCGAATCAGGGGCACATCTGGGGCGGTTGACGATACGGCGTTCCAGCCCCCGAATGATTCCGACGCGCGCCTCGACGATTTCGGCCATGTGCAAGGCGCCGATCACGTGAGATTCCGCCAGCAGGTGTATGAGAGCGCCCTCCTCAAGCTGATCCATTCGCGCGATGTCGTCAATCAAGCCCCGTAGGCGGCCTCCTTCCCAAGCCGTCAGGACCGCGCCCGCCAGACTCCCGAACTGAGCCTCGTCGATCGCTTCGACCTGGGCAATGCGGACGAGCGCCTTGCGGATGGTTTCACGCTCGGTGGGCGGCAGTCTGTTAAGGCGCTCGAGAACGGCTCCACCCGGGCATCTAGACGGTTGACCTTGTCGCGCGCGCGCCTCTCCTTCCATATCACAAGCAGCTGCTTAAGCCGCTGCTGACCCCAGGTGAGCAAGGCTGCTGCATCCTGCTCCTCCCAGTTTATCCGTTGACGCTCGGTGGTGATCACGTCGTCCGACAGGCGATCGAGATAATCCGCCTCGACCTTGCCAGTCAGATACTGCTGGCCGTGCTGTCCGCCCAGACCGCCGCTTAGGTTGAAAAAAACGGATTCTGCGCGATCTTCACGCCGCAGAAGACCGAGACCCCGCGGAACTCCTCGGCGTCGATCAGCGTGTTCGAGAACCGGATCCGCCAACGGACCGAGTTGCCATCGTCCAAGATCTCGTTGCCCCATCCCCCACTGACGACCAAGCCGTCAGGTCGCTCGTCCGCCTCGTAGTCACCGTGAAAGTCGAACTGGACCGGGAAAGGCTCGACATCCTCGGGGAGCGGCACATCGTTCACCGTTACGGAGAAGTTGGTCGACTGGCTCGCCAAGTTGAAGCGCCGGGCCATGTGCTTGGCGAAGGTTTCTGGCCAGCCATAGGCTGCAGCCACGCCGCGAGTGATCTCGAGGCCCAATTCGTTGCCCTGTGCGCCATTCGTCATGACAGCTACTCCGTCGCCCGAGCCTATGTAGGCGACCAGGAAGTTCTCGTACCCTTCGTTGCTGCCGCCATGTGAGAAGTCGCGATCGGCAAGGGCGCCGCGGACCTCCAAGCCGAGGCCATAGTCGCCCTTTCCGGGCGTCAGCATCTCCGTGGCGATCGCCTGATCCAGCAGAGCGCCTGTCTTGCCGCGAGCACTGTCGCGCACGGCGACGGCGTAGCGCAGCAGGTCCCCTGGCGTGCTCCACAGCCCCGCAGCAGCCAGTTCCGGGTAAGTGTGCGGCCCACCCGTCACGGGCTTTCCCGTCCCGTCGTGCGGCCAAGCGGCGTTCGCCAGCAAGGCGACGGCGAGCGGCTGGGCGAAGCTGCTGCGCTTCATGCCCGCGGGGAGAAGCACCTCGTCGCTAAGCACCTGCGTGAACGGGCGGCCTGTCACGTCGCCGATCAGCTTCTGGACGACGGTGTAGCCCCCGCCGGAGTACCGCCAAGCCGTGCCGGGTGCCGTATCGACCACGACCGGCTTGGTGCTGGCCGGTGAGCGTCCGGTGAGCACTTCATCGACGCTCGGTACGGGGACGCCGGCAGCATATCCGGGAAAGCCCTGCACCGTTGTTCCCGCGGTGTGCGACAGCAGCTCGCGCAATGTGACATGCTCGCCGGCCGGCGTCGGAAGTTTCCAGCCCTTGAGCTGCGCGTTGACGTCGTCGTCAAGCGTCAGGCGGTGCTGCTGCACAAGACGTAGCGCCGCGAACGCCGTTACCGGCTTGCTAATCGAACCCGCCTGGAAAAGCGTGTCGGGCGTCACCGGTGTACCGCCTGCGCGCGTGACCCCATAACCTTTGGCCCATTCGATCACACCGCCATGCAGAACGGCAACGCTGACCCCAGGCACGTGCAGTCGGACCATCTCCGCCGCGATCGTGCGGCGAGGCGCAGGCGTGCCGGCCAGCACGACAGCCGAGGTCAGTCCGTTCTCAACCTCTTGTAACTGCGCAGACGCAGATAGGGCTGGCCGCTGCTGTTGGGCGCCGACAGGGGCGGACACGAGGGCCAGAACGCTTGCTGCTCGAAATGACTACCCATGATCCCCAATCCGTCAGTGTATTATATTAATAATACACTATCTGCCGCAGCTACGCGTAGCAAGCGGTCATCACGGTAACCTTTTTACCCCGACAGGTTTGAAGCCAATTGGATCACATGAACCAACGTCCGGTTCCGGAGAGCGCGAACAGGCTTTAGGATGTCCAGATGTGGGTCGTTGGTGCCGCCCGGGCGAGTCTTGATTTATAAGACCGTAAAATGGCCTGTGGTAATTGAGATTGCCCGCGCCAGCACGACATCCCGCTTAGCTTGCAGATCGGCTGCTCGGGCCGGCACGATGATATCCGGCGCGATCCCGGCGTCCGGCTGCGGCGTGTCGGGCCAATAGGCGATCAGCGGCAGATCGACCTCGATGCCTGATCCCGGCAATTGCACGAAGAAGAAGGCACCCCCGTTGATGCCGCGCCGGTTGCCGCCGGTCTGCTCGCCGATCAGCGTAGCCAGCCGATGCCGCTGGATGAGGTTCGCGAAGCCGAAGGTAGCCGAAGCGTTCTTCGGCCCGACCAGAACGGTGACCTTGCCCGCGAACCGTCGCCCCTTAGGTTGGATGGTGTCGGTATCGGAAGCGTCGCCTGCACGGGTAAGCGTGTAGAAGCCGGCCGCGTCGGGACCGATCGCCGACGCTCCCCAATCCTTGAAGCTGCGGTCCCAAGTTTTGAGGTATGGCGCCAGTCGATCGGGTATCTTGCGGTAGCGCACATGGCGGGAATAGCTGTCGGCAGCCAGCGGCGCTTCGATCAGGCGCGCGATGATTGCCGCCCCGCAGTCAAGCCCTCCGCCGTTGTCGCGTATATCGATGACGATGCCCAAGAGGTTGCGATCGATCGCGGTGTCCACGCTGGCGTCAATGAAGCCCCGCCAATCCCATTTTTCGTGGAAGACCGCCCAGGTCGGCATGCTAAGGATGCCGACGTTGCCGCGCTTCTCGAACGTCCAGCCATAGGGAGAGCCCTTGGACGGGGGGCTCAATGCCGCGTCCCGCGCCGTTGCAGTTATCAACGGGCAAGTGATCGCGGTGGTTCTGCCATCGGCTCGAACCAGGACACGCGCAAAGGGATCGGACGTAGGGAACAGCAGCGTCCGCAGCACATCGAACGTCGGCTGATTGGCATCGCCCGGTATGCCGAGGTCGGCTACCTTGCGCGCATCGCTGCTTCCATCCGTACGGGCATAGGGGAGCATCCTGGCCAGGATGTCGCGTGTGCCGATGCCGTCGATCGCGACGACCTCGCTCCCGGCCGGCAGATGGTGTCCGCTGCCGAGATCGGCGGTGACGATCATGCGCCGGTCTAACCATCCGAAGGCAAAGGGTAGTCGATCGGGCTTGCCGAACAGCGCCGCCGCGACGGGCGGCGGCTGGTTTGAGGGATTGGGATAGCTGTGGCCGCACCGGATGCTGGCGGTGAAAGTCGTGATTGCTAGATAGAAGTCTCCCAAGGAGCGAGGCGTTTCGGCCAACCGGTCTAGACGCTGACGTTCCCGCTCGAATTCCACCGGGGTCAGGTAGCGGTAGAGGCCGGGATGCAAACTGGCATAGGCGTCGAACAGGATGGCGATGTCCGCCTGCATCGCCGCAGGTTTCAGCAGCTCGCCGGTGGCCTCGGCGGATGCCGGCAGGAGAGCCCTGGCCAAAAGCCCCGACGCTCCCATCAGCACGTGCCTGCGATCAAGGTATATCATGTGGTTGCTCCGGGGGGGTGTGCCCCACACCGATGCCGATCGTGTTCAGGCCATGCGCTGCAAATCCCGGCGTCCCACGTCGTTTTTGTCCATTGAGACGCGGCGATAGGTCGACGGAGTGACGCCGAACCGGTCCTTGAAGACACGGTTGAACGTCGCCTTCGATCCGAAGCCGGCATCGATCGCAAGCGTCAGGATATCGCCTTCGGAGCCGTCCCGAAGCCGCGCGGCGACATGCTCGACGCGCAGACCATTGATGGCCTCGGCAAATCCTAGCCCACGACCTTCGTTGAGGCCGCGCGACAGATAGGCGGTGTTGGTCCCAAGCCGGCGAGCCAACCCGGCAAGATCGAGGTCGGGATCGCGCCACCATCCGTGTTCCTCGATCCGGCGCATCCATTCGGCAGCGATCGTACACCAGTCGCGTTCGATCGGCTCCACGATAGGCTGTGGTCGAGAGTCTGCGTGACGCCACCCCTCGATCGCCAGATAATTACCGACGATCGCCAGCACGACATAGAAGCCGAACATGTCGAAGTAGGAGAGCGGTGCGACCAAGGCATCGGCGACCAGATATGCCGTTCGCACCGTCGCAATCACGGCAAAGGCGATCAGTACCGCCTGTACGCGCCGGACCGCAGCGAGATCCGATCGGCGCGCCATCAGCAAACCGCGATGCCGGTGCAGGGCACGCAATCCGGCAACGGCATAACCGATCATCGACGCTAGTAGCAGCAATGCCAAAATCGGATCGAGCCAGGGACGCTGTATCTCCCGGTCGAACGTCCCTCTCAAATCGAGCGGGAGACAGAAGACGACAGCCTGGTAGGTGAACTGGCCCAAGGGCAACGCGGCGTGCCAACGTGGTATCGGGCGATCGAAGATCAGGGTCGTCAGGTGAGCGTACAGCAGTGGACCCATTGCCAAGGGCACAGCGAACGGCGCGAACGAAAGCCACGGCCAACGATCATAGAAGCCGGCATAGCCGATGGCGAACGGCGTCAGCATACCGCACAGGACGAACAGCAACGCGCCGAGAGAACGTTGCGCGGCCCCGTGCCGCCTGATGATGATAGCGGTCGCCAGCACGAGCATCTGTACCTCGAACAGACCGAGGGTGAGGGACATGGGACTGATGCTCACATGCCTATCAGCCTCGCCATAGTGGCAAGGTCAATGGGCAATCGGTCAATGGTGTTGGTCGGACATGGGCACTTTGCGGTTCTAAGAATTGCGGACTTATCTAGGTTTCGAGAACGCTCGTCTTTTCCCGGTCCGATGCTTTTTGATAACGGTGGCCAGAGAGGGGGGGGCACCGTGGCTCGACGCCATTTGCTGCCAACATGAACAGATGGCAGATGTTGGGTAGCCGAAAGAAGGCTCTGAACGTCTGGTTCAGGGGCTCAACCGCCGGGGGTGCTTACGTGCC
Organism: Sphingomonas rhamnosi; assembly: GCF_036663615.1. Taxonomy (NCBI): domain Bacteria; kingdom Pseudomonadati; phylum Pseudomonadota; class Alphaproteobacteria; order Sphingomonadales; family Sphingomonadaceae; genus Sphingomonas; species Sphingomonas rhamnosi. Next base: position 185,558 of record NZ_JAXOJJ010000001.1, on the reverse strand, counting down.
TCGCTTCGGTTTTCGCGGCTTGGGTGTCGGCAGCTCGGCCGCCGTTACGCGCAGCAGCTCGCCAAGCCATTCGGCATCGTCCCATCGATCGGCCGCGATGAGCATCTGCAGTTTAGCACCTGGATACGGCGGCGCATCCGACACCGGCTCGGCATAAGCGCGGCCCGAGACTGTCGGCTTAACGAAGAGCTGATCGTCGCAGACCGAACCGATCATCTTGCCGTCGACGTAGACGCCGTACTCACCGAACATCGGCTTGGCCGTCACCGCGCCGGCGCCGGCCACCTGTTCAAGCAAGAATTCGATTGTGCGTTGCTGCGTCGCCATACGACGAACCTAACAGGCGAGCGTCGCCGCGGGCAACAGTCCGACCATGGTCTGCGACGCCAACCGCGGTGAACCAGCGGCCGCTTTCGGGCATGGTCGAGGTGCCGCTGAACGGCCGAAAGTGGGTCAGAACGGCGGAGGCGGGTCCCGATTAAGACCGACTCAAGCCGCGCACATGCTCCCACACGGTGGAGATGACGACCGATCCCTCTCCTACCGAGGACGCCACGCGTTTCACCGATCCGGCGCGGACGTCGCCGACGGCAAAGATGCCTGCGCACGACGTGGCGAAAGGCGACAATGCGCCAGCCGCTTCGCCGGTGAGCACGAAGCCCTTGTCGTCGAGAGCGACCAGTTCGGAGAGCCAGCCCGTATTGGGTGCGGCCCCGACCATCACGAAGACCGCGCAGCTTGCCACGGTGCGGTCGCCGTCTCCATTGCGGATCGTCACCGCCTCCAGACTGTTCCCGCCATGAAGCTCGACGGCATGGGTACCGTATTCAATGGTGATCGCGGGGTCTGCCTCGAGCCTGCTCGACAGATAGCTGGACATGGACGAGGCCAGGGTGTCGCCGCGCACCAGCAGGCGAACGTGCCGCGCCGTACGGCTGAGGAACATCGCGGCCTGCCCGGCCGAATTACCGCCGCCGATGACCAGCACCTCCGTATCCCGGCAGAAGCGGGCCTCATTCTCGGTCGCGGCATAATAGATGCCCGTGCCCTCGAACTCGGCGAGGCGTGCGATCGGCAGGCGTCTGTACTGGACCCCGGTGGCGACCACCACAGAGGCTGCGAGAACGCGCCGACCATTGGCGAAGGTCGCGCAGAAGGCGCCGTTATCGAGCTGGTCCAGCGACTCGATGCGCCGGGGCATGACGAAACGCGTTCCGAATTTCATGGCCTGCACCTCGCCGCGCCACACAAGATCGGCACCGGAGATGCCGGTGGGAAAGCCCAGATAGTTCTCGATCCGGCTCGACGTGCCGGCCTGGCCGCCGATCGCGGTCTCGTCGACCACCAGCGCGCGCAACCCTTCGGCTCCTGCATAGACGCCGGCTGACACGCCGGCGGGGCCAGCCCCGACGATGAGCACGTCGAATGCCTCGTCGTCGGGAATGTCCTGATCGAGTCCAAGCAGCCGTGCCACCTTTTCCGGCGTTGGATCGCTCACCACCACATCGCGGCCGAATACCACGACGGGCTCTTGCGGCGCGGTTCCGCAACTGCTGGCGACATGGGCGGCCTCAGCGCTGCCGAGCGGGTAGGAGCGGTAGGGCAGGCGGTTGCGCGCGGCGAACTCGGCCACTTTCCTGACGGCCCTGTCCTCCTCTTCGCCAACCAACACCAGCATGCCGTCGCCGGCGTCCAGCTGCCGCCGACGGCGTGCCGCCAAGACCGTGATGACGATGTCCGACATCTCCGGTATGGCTGACATCAGGCGAAGCATCGCGGATCGCGGTACTTCCACGACGGTGGTGTCGCTCGCTGCGCGCATCGGGAGCGACCATGTGCCTCCGGACAGAAGCGAGATCTCGCTCATGAACTGGGTGGGTCCCAGCGTCGATGGCACCAGCCGATCGCCCGTGAACGGGTTGACGACCTCGATCTCCCCATCTTCGACATACACGAAGCGGTCGGCCGCAGCGCCGATCTCGGCCAGCATCGTTCCCTTGAGATAGTGCGTGCGTGTCCCCGCCGCCCGGATCGCGGCAATATGCGCAGGTTGCAGCGGAACCCGCTGCATTTCCCGCAGGTCACGGCCGATCGTTTCCATGAGCGCTGCCCCCTCTGCGATTCAACACTAGCCCGGTGAACGCGGCGACGGCAATCGCCGGGGGATGGCCCCGGCCGGGATCTGATCGGGTTCCGCGATCGCGATCGCCAAATGAACAGATGTCCGCTTCCGGGAAGCGCCGATGGGGCTGCGAGCGACCGGGTATGGGGTTCCTTGGCCAAGTCGGCGCCATGCGATTAGCTGAAGCGAAAAGTGTATGCGAGCGTGGCGCTCAGCACCAATGCGCCAGCGAAGGCCAACGGGGCAAAAAGGCCGATGTGCGACAGCAGATACGCGCCGATCGCGGCGCCGGCGAAGACTGCTGTGACCGCGCCTGTCCTTCGCTGCCAGTTCGGGTCATTTCCTCCCGCAAGGCGGGAATCGGCACCGAGCCCCGTCAGCGTCAGTGTGAGCACGGTGGTCGTCAGATCGGAGACCTTCAACTGCCGGATGGTGGCGTTCCGATAACCCATGGCTAGGCCAGTCAGCCCGATGATCGCAAACAAATGCGGTTCAGGCGATTGCGTCGCGACATCGAAGCCGATCGCGACGGCGGCCGCGATCCACAACAGGATCGCCTCGATGATCGCCGAGGTGACCAGCCATCGCGGTTCCGCGACCTGCGTAGCGCGCCGGGCAATACGTCCTGCGACAACGGCGCCGATCATGAAGCTGGCGAGCGCCATCACGAATGGCGCGACCTTGAAGCCCGGCGCGCCGGAGGCGGCGAACCCGAGGAGCACGATGTTACCCGTCATGTTCGCGGTGAACACCTTGCCGAGGCCGAGCACGCTCGCGGCATCGACCAGCCCGGTCGTCGCGGAGAGGAGCAGAAGTAAAGGCACGCGCGGGTCGCGGGGCGATGTCGGGTCGGGTGCCATCGGAGGTCCTTTTAGAAACGGAAATTGGCTTCGGTGCCGAACATCGCGATCGTTCGCGCCTTGCCCGTGTCGCGGATGAACTGGCCCGCCGCGAAGGCGGAGATTGACGTTGAAAGCTCAAGTTCGGGCGTCACCTGCCAAGCCAGCGTCGCTTCAGCTTCCTTGCCGATAAAGCGCGCGCGGGAGGTACCGGGCGCGCGGATCAGGGTGCCGGGAATATCGTACACGCCGTCGCTGCGGGAATAGCGCCAATAGGCCATTGCCGCGAGGCTGGCGGATACGGTCTTGCCGAGTGCTGCCGCGACACGCGGGTTCACGCTGACGATGTTGTAGGGGCCGACGGGGGATAGTTCGCCGAAATACTTGCCCTTGGGGAACAGCGCGTTGAACGTGCCGAGCCGGTCGTCGCCTGGATGAGAATCGCCGCTGACGATGTTGACACGCAGGACCGCATCGGGCGCGAGCTTTGCGTTTGGGAAGCGACGGCCGAGTTCGGTACCGAGCGTCCAGGCGGCTATCGGTCCGCCGGCGAAGCGGCCGAACTGCGCGACGCCCTCGACGTTCCAATGCCAGTCCGCCACCGTGTCGAAGGTGCGTGCGCCTATGCTGTGGCGGCGTTCGCGGCCGGCGCGTGTGCCGAACCGGGCCGCGGTGTTGCGGTAGCCGAGGTAATAGAGATCCAGCCTGCGCCGCGTTGCGTACACGCCCCAAAGCGACTTCGTCCGCGAACTACGATCGTCGAGCGTGCCGAGGCCGGGTTGGACGGGCTTCACCGCGAGCAGGCTGACGGTCGCGCCACCGACAGTCGCGAGCGCGCGGAACCCGTCGAACGCGAGCGGCACGTTCGGGCCGTAGCGCGTGCCGACCAGCCGCTCGGTGCCGAGCGACAGCATCTGGCGGCCAGCGCGGACGGTGACGCCGGCACCGTCGAACGATCCCGTTTCCGCATTGCCCAGCCGGACGTCGACAAACCCTTGGAGCAGGTCGACGCGGGTCTGATCGATCGGGCCTGCGGACGGCGCCACCCCGGCGGCGTAGGCGGCGATCGGCTGCACGAACCCGCGGACGCGGCCGACATGGAGATCGGCATAAGGCATTGCGCGCATCCACAGATGGCCGTCGTCGGGCGCATCGCCGCCGCCCCACAGGTTCGCGCGATAGGCCTCGTTGCGCAGGCGGACTTCCACGCCCGTGGTGAGATAGACCTCGTCACCGAGCGGGATATATTTGAACGGCTCGGTCCAGCGGCCGGTGCGCGTTGCCGGATCGGCAAGCGTCGACCAACGCTCGTCGTACCGCGTGGTGGTGAGCGTCGGCGGCTGCCACGCCTCACGCTCCTGCGCTGCGGCCGGCACCGCCGTCAGCGTCAGGACGAGAGACCATCTATGCACGTCGCGCCCGGTCGAGCAGCGCGACGAGCACGAAGCCGCCGATCAGCCCGAGATGCTCGAAAAACGCGTTGGTCGCCATGAACCGCGCTTGCCCGGCCGGCATGGCCCAGAACGCATTGGCCGTGAACGCCGCGAGCAGCGTGAAGACGCCGAGCATCCCCGCGCCCAGCCACACGAACCGGCCCGTCAGGATCAGGATCGGGCCGATCAGCTCGACCGCGATCGTGAGCGCCGCCCAGACCGGAGGCGGATGCAGGCCGAAATGCGCTTGTTCTGCGACTGCCGCGGGCCAGTCGCCGAGCTTGACGATGCCGCCGAGGAGATAGGCGCTGACTAACGCAAGACGGGCGAGCGTGGCGGTCCGGCGCCAGTCGAGGATCGTATCGACGAACCGGGGGACGGGGATCTGCACCGGCCTAGCGCGCCGGGCCGCTGTGGATCTCGGCGATATAGCCGCCGGGGAAACGGACGATCGCCGATTGCCGATCGCCATCGGTTTGTGCCGGGACCAACGTCTCGGCGCCCGCTGCCGCCGCCTTGGCGAGGGTCGCGGCGAGATCGGTCACCGCATAGCCGGTGGTGTCGCGGCCGTAGGGCCAGGGGAGTTGACCGTCCGAAACGATGACCGCCATCTTGCCGTAGCCCGACGTGATGCGGAGGCGGCGATAGGTCTTGCCCGGCTGGCCGATCACGGCGCCCGGTGCGGCCTTTTCGTCGGATACGATCCGGCCATTCGAAAAGCCGAGCCAGCCTTTCACGAATGCGTCGGCGGCATCCGCGGTTAGGTAAATGCGGTTCTCCGGCACCGTCGCGAGCGCGGCATAATGCGGCGTCGCGGTGTGCCAATAGAGCTGCATGTTGACGCCGCCCGGCCACTGCACCAGCGCATCGCGGCCGATCGGATCGGGGAAAATCGTTACCAGTCGGGTCGCGCCGTGCTTCACCGCTGCGGCGACGGCGGCATCCAGATCGCTCACCAGATAGCCGGTGCGCTCCTGCCCGAACGGGTAGGGGATCGGTGTCTTGAAGCCGAACACCGACACCGTGCCGACAGGCGTCAGGATCAGTTGCGACAGCGTCTGGCTGGGCGTCGGCGTGACCTGGAACACGCCCTGCTTGCTGGTCGTGCCGCCGAACGTCGCGACGAAGCTCGCGACGAACCGGTCGAAATCCTCCGGCGCGACATAGACGTGGGTCGTGTCGTATTGCGCGCCGACCGCGTACCCGGCAGCGGGCGCCTCCCGGGCTATCGAAGGGACCGACGGCGCCGCACCGATCAGCGCGGCGGCGAACAGCATGGCGAAACGCTTCATCGTCTTTCTCCCCTTCACGATCAGACCGCCCAACAGCCGCAGCCGAACGCACCCCAGAAGCTTTGCACATCGGCGACCGGCACCTCGCGGCCGAGTGCCGCAGCATGGTCGTGGCCGTGGACCGAACACCCGGTCGCGCATCCGCATGCCGCGGCGAGCTTTGCCGAGGCCTCGGGCGTGCGGTGGTATCCACCGAACGTCGCGACCGGCGACCAGTCGGGCATGGGTTTGGGCAGCGGCGGCGCGAGCGGCGCGTAGTCGCCTTCGCCGAACACCACTTTCCCGCCAAGCAGTGTCAGGACCGAGCGCAGATGCGGGATGTCGGTCTCGGGGACGGTCAGATAATCGCCCGACAGGACCGCGAGATCGGCGAGTTGCCCCGCCTTGATCCGGCCCTTCTTGCCGACCTCGCTCGAGAACCAGGTGTTCTCGTGCGTCCACATCGCAAGCGCCTTTTCGCGGCTGACCCGGTTCGCGCCGGGATACAGGTCGAGGCCGCCGACTGTCCGTCCCGTCACCAGCCAGTTGAGCGACACCCAGGGATTGTAGCTCGCGACGCGCGTGGCATCCGTGCCGGCGCCGACGTGCAGCCCGGCGGCGAGCATCTTGGCGATCGGCGGCGTGCGTTCGGCCGCCTTTGCGCCGTAGCGCTCGACGAAATATTCGCCTTGGTACGCCATGCGGTGTTGGACCGCGATGCCGCCGCCGAGCGCGGCGATCCGATCGATGTTGCGGTCGCTGATCGTCTCGGCATGGTCGAAGAACCAGTTGATCCCATCGAACGGAATGTCCTTTGCGACCTTCTCGTACACGTCCAGCGCGCGGCCGATCGTCTGGTCATAGGTCGCGTGCAGCCGCCACGGCCATTTATGCTCGGCGAGCAGCCGGATGACGAGTTCGAGATCGCCCTCCATGCTCGGCGGCATGTCGGGGCGCTCGACGCGGAAATCCTCGAAGTCGGCGGCGGAATAGACCAGCATCTCGCCCGCGCCGTTGTGGCGGTATGTGTCATCACCTTGGCCGGGCGTGACCTGCTTCACCCAGCCCTTGAAGTCGGCGAGTTCCTCCTTCGGCTTCTGCGTGAACAGGTTGTAGCTGATCCGCAGCGTCAGCTCGTCGGCGGCGTGGAGCTTCTCGATGATCGCATAGTCGTCGGGATAGTTCTGGAAGCCGCCGCCCGCGTCGATCACGCCCGTGACGCCAAGCGAATTCATCTCGCGCATGAAATGGCGCGTGGAGTTGAGCTGGTATTCCGGCGGCAGCTTCGGCCCTTTGGCGAGCGTCGAATAGAGGATCGTCGCGTTGGGATGCGCGAGCAGCAGCCCGGTCGGGTTGCCCGCCGCATCGCGGACGATCTCGCCGCCGGGCGGGTTGGGCGTGTCCTTGCCGTAGCCGACGACGCGCAACGCCGCGCGTTCAGCAGCGCGCGGTCGTACAGATGCAGGATGAAAACCGGCGTATCGGGCGCGACCGCGTTCAGTTCGGCGATCGTCGGCAGGCGCTTTTCGGCGAACTGGTGCTCGGTGAAGCCGCCGACGACGCGCACCCATTGCGGGGCGGGGGTATTGTCGACCTGTCGCTTGAGCATGGCCATCGCGTCGGCGAGGCTCGGCACGCCGTCCCAGCGCAGCTCGAGGTTATAGTTCAGCCCGCCGCGGATGATGTGCATGTGGCTGTCGATCAGGCCGGGGATCACCCGCCGCCCGCCCGCGTCGATCACGGTCGCTTGCGGCGCGGCGGCACGCACCTCCTGCTCGGAGCCGACCGCCAAGAACTTGCCGTCGCGGATCGCGATCGCCTGCGCCTCGGGGTTCTCGCGGTCGAGCGTCGTCACCTTGGCGTTGACGAGGATCAGGTCGGACATGGTCGGTCTCCGGTTTCCGGCAAGCAGCGGGGCCAGCGTCGCCGCTGCCCCGCCGAGGATGGTCGTGCGGCGGTCGAGGATCATGGGGCGATCACGCCGCGTCGTCGTGGTGGTGGCCGGGCAGCATCCCGAAGACATGGTCGGTACACGCCCCGGATCGCGGCGGCCTTGTCGCGGCTCGCCCACAGGCTTTTCGCGAGCGGCACCGCCTGCTCGCCGAGCAAGATGCCGGCGAGCCCGATCAGCGCGATCGTCGGCGGGGCCGGCGACCGGACCTTCAGCAGCGCATAGATCACGCCGACGAACAGGCCGGCGGCGAGCGAGATCAGGTACGGCCGCACGGGATCAATGCCCGCCTTCGGACGCGCCGAACATCGTCTTGGCGTAGGTGATGCCGAGGCCGTAGGCGCCGGCGAATTTCCGCGCGACGCCGGTGACCGCGTCGTAGGTTTCGGTCCGCGCCCAGTCGCGCTGCAGTTCGAGCAGATACTGGACCGACGTCATCGGCACCGCGCCCAGCTGGATCATCCGCTGCACCGCGCGCTCATGCGCCTCCACCGAAACGTCGCCGCACGCGTCGCTGATGAAATACGCCTCGAACCCCTGGTCGATCGCCGATGCGACCGGGCCGACGATGCAAACGCCGGTCCACAGGCCCGCGAACACGATCCGCGTCTTGCCGATCCGGTTGACCTCGTCGATCACCGCGGCGTCTTCCCAGGTGTTCATCGAGGTGCGGTCGAGCAGCGGCTCGCCGGGAAGCGCGTCGGTGATCTCGCTGAACATCGGCCCCGAAAAGCTGTCGACTGCGACCGTCGTCAGGATCGTCGGCACGTCGAACACCGCCGCCGCATGGCTGATGAGCGCGGCATTGTTGCGCAACAATTCGGTCGCGATCGACTTGGTGGCGAACGCCATCTGCGACTGGAAATCGATCAGCACCAGCGTGTGATCGGTCGGCGAGATCAGCGATACGCCGGGCGTGGCGGTGGCGGTGGCGGTGGCCGTAATGGTCATGATAGTCTCCCGTTGAAAAATCGGTCAGCGCGCCTGCCAGGTGCGGCGCCAGATCAGCGGGGTCGCACCGACCACGCGGCGGAACAGCCGGGTCAGATGCGCCTGGTCGGTCAGACCACAGGCGTAGGCGATGTGGCTGAGCGTATCGTCGGTCTGCAGCATCAATGTCTGCGCGCGGCGGACCCGCTGGCGGATCAGGAAGGCGTGCGGCGTCTCGCCCGTCGTCACCTTGAAGGCGCGACAGAAATGCCCGGTGCTGAGGCGCGCGACCTCGGCGAGCGCGTCGACCCCGATCGTCGCGCCCAGATGCGCATCGATATGCTGGACGACGGAGCGCAATTGCCACGAGGCGAGTCCGCCCTTGACCGGCTTGGCCTTCGCAGAAGGGCCGTTAGCGGGTGCCGCATCGTCGGCGAACCCATTCCCGACATCGGCGAACATCGCCGCGAGCCGCTCGAGATAATGGCGAGCGACCTTTGGATTATGATCGAGCGTGCTGACCGCATTCGCGACCAGACTGGCCGCCACCGTTGGCACGAACCCCCGTGGCAATGCTGTCGCGGGAGGAAGGATATGCAGCATCGCCAGAGTCTCCGTCGCAGTCAGTACGAAGGAGCATAAGGGATACGGATCGATCAGCTGAGCCCCGGCCGGGGCGGCGTGCGCCCCCTCTTTAGGGGTGGGCGATGTCGCGTCGGATCAGAGCGCGATGATCCCGCGCCTGACGGCGATCGTCACCGCGTGCGTGCGATCCGACGCGCCGAGTTTCGCGAAGATCAGCTTCATATGGCCCTTCACGGTTTCCTCCGAGACAGTCAGCTTGGCCGCGATCTGCTTGTTCGAATTGCCTGAGGCTGCGAGCGACAGCACGCCGATCTCGCGCTCGGTCAGCGCATCCTCGATCACGTGGAAGGCTATGCTCGACGCCACCTGCGCGTTCAGATGCTTGCCGCCGGCATGGACCGAGCGGATCGTGTCGAGCAGTTCCTTGCGCAGGGTGTTCTTCAGCAGATAGCCGGCCGCCCCCGCGCGCAATGCCCGCAACGCCTGCGCGTCGCCCGAATAGGTCGTCAGCACGACGATCCGCGCGTGTGGCCAGTTGCTCCGCATCGCCGCGATCGTGTCGACTCCGCCGATCCCCGGCATCTGCAGATCCATGAGAACGATGTCGGGCAGATGCGTCGGGTACAGTGCCAGTGCCTGTTCGCCCGACTCGGCCTCCGCGACCACCGCCAGATCCTCCTGCGTTTCGATCACCGCCTTCACGCCTTCGCGAAGGAAGGGATGATCGTCGACGATCATGATCCGGATTCGAGGGGAGGGCGGCAAGGCAGGCTCTCGGGCTGGCAGGAGGGGACGTGGCGACCGTGGGCCGAGACTAGCGGACGTGGCAAGCGGCGGGTGCATCAGCGCGCGGCGAGCCGGTCGAAGGCTGCGCGAAAGATCGCGACCACCGTCTCGAACCGCCCCGCGCCGACGCAGAACACCCAGCGCGACAGCGTCCTGGCCCCAGCATCGGGCAGCGCATCGGCAAGCCCTGCGAGCATGGCATCCGGGGTCCCGTCCAGCCTGTCCGGATCGAGACCGCTGTCGAGCAGGCTGGGGGCGAACGCCGCCGATGTCGCCTCGATCCGGATCGCCTCGCGCGCGGCGGTCGCCACCGCCTGGCGCATCGTCGCCGGTGTCCAGGCCGCAGGATCGCCAAGCCCGATCGCCAGCACGGTGGTCGCGCTGATCGGTCGTGCGGGTGCCGATAACGTCAGCACGTCGCCCGCCTCTGCGCGGAAAATACCGTCTGCCCGAAGTCGTGTGATCGCGCCGCCGAGTGCTGTGTCGAGATGGCCCAACCCGCCGCCTGGGCGCGGCCGTCCGATCTCGTGCGTGAACACGCCGGCGCTGGCGAGCATCACCTCGACACTGACCGCATCGCGCGGCGCGGCGTCGATGCGGACACCCCGCAATACCCCGATCGTCGCCGCGTCATCGGCACGGCCGTCCATCGGCGGCATCCTGTTCTCCCGTGGATCCCATGCGGACCTGTGCCACCAGGTATCATGCCGTCGGCGCTGGCGCGTGGACAGGGATGACCGAAGTTGGATAATTATGATGTTTGTCGCGTTGGCTCTTTCCCTTCGCCTTCTCGGCACTTGCGTATTGTCGTTCCGCAGGCGCAACGTCGATCGCAACACGGTCGTCTCGGGTGAAGTCTTGATCGCGCAGTCCGGTTTTTTGCGCTCTGCGCCTGGCGGAACGATCGCCCGCATCCTGGTCGGCATCCTGTGCTGTTTCATGGTCGTCGGCAGCGCGTGGGCGCTCGACTCCTCGCGGACCATCGCGCAGATGCGCCATTCGCGCTGGACGCTGGGTGACGGTGCGCCGGGCAACATCCGCGCGATCGTGCAGGGCCGCGACGGCTATCTCTGGCTCGGCACCGCGACGGGTCTGTACCGGTTCGACGGGATCGTTTTCGAGCGCATCGTCCCGGTCGATCAGGACAAGTATCGCTCGCCGCAAATCACAGCGTTGCTTGCGGCACGCAATGGCGACATCTGGGTCGGGTACGACTTCGGCGGCATTTCGGTGGTCCGCGGCGGCGTCCTGAAGGATGCGAATCCCCGGCCCCCCACGGGCGGGGTGAACAGCATCGTCGAAGGGCAGGACGGCGCGATCTGGGTTGCGTGCGATTCGATGGGAAAGCTGGTGCTCAGTCGGCTGCTCAAGGGCCGGTGGACCGCGTTCGGCGCTCAGCATGGTGTTCCCGACAGCGAGATGGGCGATATTCTCAGCACGCCCGACGGCATCTATCTGTCGCTCGTACCGCGGTTGCTTCGTCTCAGGCCGGGTGGCACGCGTTTCGAGGATACCGGCGTGGCGATCGACGCACCCACGTCGCTCGCGCAGGATCGTCAGGGCGTGGTCTGGCGACGCACTGATACGCGGCTCGAACCGATCGACGGGACCGCGCGCGCCTATCGGATCGGCAGCAGCACCACGCCCTATGTCGTCGAACGCATGATCTTCGACCAGGACGGCAATCTCTGGATCGCAGGCCAGGATACGGGGCTCGGTCGTCTCTCGGCCACTGCTTTGCAGCGCCGGTTTCCCGCGGGCCGCGTCGAACTGTTTACCGAGCGGCAGGGCCTGACCGCGACCTTGACGACGGCGGTGCTGGAGGATCGCGAGCGCAATGTCTGGGTCGGGACGGAATCGGGGCTCGACCGGTTCTCGCCGAGCAACATCGTACAACCTGCGCAGACCGAGGCGATCATGTCGGGCTTCGTCGGCACCGCGGCGTCGCGCAACCTGTTCGTCGCCGGATTGTCCGGCGTCTACCGCATCGATCGATCCGGCACGCCCGTGCTGATCTTTCCGCAAGCCGACATCGGCGTCCTGTGCGGGGATGATCGCCGCCTGTTGGTCATCAGCATGGCCGGTAAGTCCTTGCTCGACCTCGACCCGGCCGGCAATCTTGCCAAGGTGACGCCGGTTGCGGGGCCGCTGTCGATCACCTGCACGGTGGATAGCGCGGGCGTGTTCTGGGCTGGGTTCGCACAAATCTACCGCCTCGCCGGATCGCGGTTGCAGCCTGTTGCCAAGCCTAGCGGTACGCCCGCCGGGTCGATCCACCGGGTCCGTTCCGACGGGGCGGGTGCGGTGGTGTTCGGACGGATCGGACACGGCGTATCCCGCCTGCGCGACGGCCGCGAGACGCTGTTGTGGCGCAGCAGGGATCAGGTCACCGGCAGGACCGCGACCTGGGTGCCGAGCCGGAACGGACTGCTCGTCGTCGGGGACCAGGGCCTCGCACGATATGACGGCACGCGTCTCGCGTCGCTGCGCGATCGAACCTATCCGTTCCTCGCGGGCCTGACCGGACTGATCCAGACGCCGGACGGGTCGACCTGGGTGATCGGCGCGAACGGCATCGTCCGGATGCCCACGCGGTCGCTGGACGCCGCGTTCGCGCATCCGGGCGCGCCGATCCCGCACGAACGGTTCGGCTATCAGGAGGACTTCCGCGCCCGCTCGAACATGGTCGAGACCAACGACATCGGCCAGGATGCGGCCGGACGGCTATGGTTCGCGACCAACAAAGGGTTGGCGATGATCGACCCGGGCCATCTGTCGCGAAACCGCTTGCCGCCGACCGTGCAGATCCGCTCGCTCGATGCCGGCGGTGCGGCGCAACCCCTGGCGAATCGGCCGGTCGCTTTTCCGGCCGGTACCAATCACGTCCGGATCCGCTACACCGCGCTCAGCCTCACCAATGCGACGGCAAACCGGTTTCGCTATCGGATCGAGGGGATCGATCGCGACTGGATCGATGCCGGCACCGCGCGCGAGGCTCTGTACACCAATCTCAGCCCCGGCACGTATCGGTTTCAGGTGATCGCCGCCAACAACGACGGTGTGTGGAACCGCGACGGTGCGGCGCTGACGTTCACGATCGCGCCGCGTTTCTATCAGACGCATGCTTTCATCGTGTTGTGCATCGCAGTCGCGGTGGCGCTGGTGTGGCTGCTCTATCGCCGCCGGGTCCGCGCGATCGCCGACCGCACGCGCGGTCGCTTCGAGGTCCAGCTGGCGGAGCGCGAGCGGATCGCCCGCGAACTGCACGACACATTGCTCCAAGGGTTCCAAGGGCTGATGCTGCAATTCCAGTCGGTGGTCGAGCTTCTGCCGCGCGGCGACCGCGCGCGCACGAGTCTGGAAAACGCCTTGGAGCGCGCCGACGACGTGCTGCTCGACGGCCGCGATCGGGTCCGGTCGCTGCGCGAGACGATGGAGCCGGTCGCGTTGCCCGCGCTCTTGGCCGCGATCGCCGAGGATGGCGTCCCGCCGCCGCTGGCCTGGGATGTCGCGGTCGACGGCGTTATGCATCCGGTCTGCGCCCCCGTCGCGGACGAGATCGCGCAGATCGTCCGCGAAGCGCTGGCCAATGCGGTGCGGCATGCCGGTGCGGATCGGCTCATCATCGGTCTCCGATCGACCTCCGACAGACTCGTCGTGAGCGTGACGGACGACGGTATCGGCCTCCCGTCCGACGTCCGCGAAACGGGGCATCGACCCGGCCATTACGGCCTGGTCGGCATGCGCGAGCGCGCCGTCGCGCTCGGCGGGACGCTGGTGATGCAGTCCGCCACCGGCTCCGGCACCAAGATCAAGGTGACGATCCCGGCGCGCATCGCCTATCGCTGAGCGGGAGCGCGACGATCGTCGCCCTCCCGCTTGTATCCTCGCGCGATCAGCCCTTCACGAAGGCCAGCAGATCCGGATTGATGACCTCGGCATGCGTCGTCAGCATGCCGTGCGGGAATCCCTTGTAGATCTTCAGCGTGGCGTTCTGCAGCAGCTTGGCCTGGAGCACCGCGGCGTTCTCGAACGGCACGATCTGGTCGTCGTCGCCCTGCAGGACGAGCGTCGGCACGGTGATCGCCTTCAGGTCCGCAGTCTGGTCGGTCTCTGAAAACGCCTTGATCCCGTCGTAATGCGCGAGCGCGCTGCCCATCATGCCCTGGCGCCACCAATTCTGGACGATGCCCGGCGAGACCTTTTCGCTCGGCCGGTTGAAGCCGTAGAACGGCCCCGAAGCGACATCGAGAAAGAACTGCGCGCGGTTCTCGGCCAACGCCTTGCGGAACCCGTCGAACACGGACATCGGCAGGCCGCCCGGATTGCTCGCGCTCTTGAGCATCATCGGCGGCACGGCGCTGACCAGCACCGCCTTGGCGACGCGCCCCTGCGGCTGGCCGAACTTCGCGACATAGCGCGCGACTTCGCCGCCGCCGGTCGAGTGACCGATATGCACCGCATTCCGCAGGTCGAGATGCTCGGCCACCGCGGAGGCATCGGCGGCGTAATGGTCCATGTCGTTGCCGGTATCGGCCTGCGACGAGCGGCCATGCCCGCGGCGGTCATGCGCGACGACGCGGTAGCCCTCGCCCAGGAAGAACAGCATTTGCGTGTCCCAGTCGTCCGACGACAGCGGCCAGCCATGATGGAACACGATCGGCTGGGCGGCCTTCGGACCCCAGTCCTTGTAGAAGATGTCGACGCCGTCCTTGGTCTTGATGAATCCACTGCTCATTCTGGCTACTCCGTTTGGGTTGGGAAGGGGGAGGGCGAATGCCGTCAGGGGCAGCACGCTCGCCGCGGCGGCGGTTGCGCAGCCGATGACGACGGCGCGCCTGGAAATGTCGCGCAGAATGTCGGGCATGGGTGTGTCCTGTTGGTGCGAGGCCAGTGTCCGCTCTTCAATGCGCCCCGATCGAGCCCGATTCTTGGCGAACCGAACCGAAATTTGCGCATAACGGACATATTCCGTTTCGACCGACCGCCGCCTGTGGGACGTCGCAAAATCGTGCTGCTACGCTGCCCTCGGACGATCAAACCCCGACAATCACGATCCATGGTGCAAGCATGAGCATACGTCGCATGGGGCCGGGACGGCTCGAGGCTTTCACCGACGGCGTCGTCGCGATCATCATCACGATCATGGTGCTGGAACTCAAGGTTCCCGAAACCGGCGACCTCCGTGGCCTGGCGGCCAGCGCACCCGTCCTGCTCGCCTATCTGCTCAGTTTCGTGAATGTCGGGCTCTACTGGAACAACCATCACCACATGTTCCATGCGGTCGAACGGATCGACGGGCGGGTATTGTGGGCGAACCTGTTTCTGCTGTTCTGGCTGAGCCTGGTGCCGTTCGTGATCCGCTGGCTCGACGACAGCCAGTTCGCGGCCGGCGCGACTGCCGCCTACGGGATCGTGCTCGGGCTCGCCGCGATCGGCTATTCGCTGACGGAACGCACGATTATCGCCTGCAACGGCAAGACGTCCGCCGTCGCCCGCGCGATCGGCTCCGACTGGAAGGGCTGGGGCAGTATCGCGCTCTACGCGCTGGCGGTGCCGCTGGCGTTCGTCAGTCGCTGGATCGCGATCGCATTGTACGTCGCGGTCATCGGACTGTGGCTGATCCCCGATCGGCGGATCAGCCGGGTGCTCGACTGACGGGCAGGCTTCGCTAGCGACATCCTGCACGAACGGAGATCCCTCGGGACGTAATGACGGTCTGGGTTCGCGGCGGTGTGCTGCGTCCGATCGAGGCCCCTACGAGGACCGGCTTCAAGCTCCGCTTCCCTTGGTATGAGGCAAATATCGCCGCGATCATGAACCAGCTCCGCATTTTCGGGGTGAAGATCGAGGGAATGCTGTCGATAGGCTGCGTCTATCGCGAGGCCATTGCCTACTTCGACGGGTTTGGCCTGAACCGTGATCAAGTTTATGGTCTGTGGTCGCTTTTTATTAGCGAGGGCAATTTCGTTGCGAGAGACACGTGGCTGAAAGCGCGTCTGGCGAAGCCTCCGCACCGGCCTGAAACTGACCAAAGCAGGGTTCTTTAGGGCTCAAACGGGGATCATATGGGGGGCACACTAGGGGGCACGCTGCAAGTTAAAATCTATAAAAACAATATAAAAGCAGGCAGATAAGACGATGCACCCAGTAGCTACCCTGCACCACCGCCCTTTTGGGACGGTCGCGGAACGACCCGCGCAATCGCCTGAAACCGGCGGGGAATATACAACAGAAATGGTGCAAGCGGTGCGATAAGCGGGTAATACGCTTGCATGACCGGGGGCCGCATCGATCAGCTGACCGAAGCGCAACGCGCCTGTTTGCGCCTTGTCCTCACGCATCATAACTCCAAGGAGATCGCCGCAATCGTCGGCGTCTCGCCGTCTGCGATCGACAAGCGGATCGAACGCGCGATCCAGATTCTCGGGGTCGGCACGCGGTTCGAAGCCGCGCGGCGGCTGCAGGATCACGAAGGCGCCGCCCATCCGGCCAATGGCCATGTGGCCGCCAACGGCCATGCGCCCTCGAACGGTCATGCGCCCTCGAACGGCCACGCACCCGCGTACGAACGGCTACCATCCGAACCAATCGACATTCCCAACCCCCGCTTCGACGGCGCAGACGATGCGGCGACCGAGCCGTGGGGGCTCGTTCGCCGCTTCCTCGGAACCGATCCGGACGGCGGCATCGAAGGAGTAGCGCGCAACCGGCTGTCTAAGGGCAGCAGACTGGTTCGACTGATCGGCCTGACCGTCATGATCGCCATCGCGTCGATGGCCATCGTGAACATGGCCATGACGCTGACCAGCCTGTTCCGTTTCAGCCGGGCGACCGCCGCTCCGCTTGGCAGCACCGTGCACGCGGTGCCGAACGGTGGGAGATTGACGATGCTGAAGGAACGACGCCGCGCGACGGACGCGGTTACCGCGGATTTTCTGAAGGCCGAAGCGGCGGTGGACCAGGCGGCACAGCTCGCCGCGACCTGCGTCTCGACCCTGCTCCAGCAGCGGCTCGCCGCGAACCTTCCGGTCGCCACGGGCAGCCAGGCGCTGCAGCTGGTCGCCGAAGCCTCGATGGACATGATCAAGGCACGGGCGCGCTTCGTCGAAGCACACCGCGCGCTGGTCGAGGTGCGTCGCGATATCGGTCTCGGCCAGTTCTACGGCTATGGCGACGTGTCCGAATGCCCGCCCAACGAGGGGGCGCTGCATGAGGCCCCGCGGTTATCCGCGGTCGCCTGAGCCGGGGGCGGATCGGTTGGTGGGGGGCGTGATGGACCGCGTGTGGCTGTTCTATGCGGTCCAGCTTGCTGCGTCGGCCTATGCGCTATGGCGCGGCGGTGCGCCCGAGCGCCTGCTCGGGCTCGCGTTGGTGGTGGCGGCGGTGTCGACGCAGCTGTTGCAGGATGATCAGGCGGTCCGGTTTGCCGGGGTCGAGCTGAACGTCCTGCTGGTCGATCTGGCGCTGCTGGGGGTGATGCTGGCTATCACCCTCCACGCCGACCGCTTCTGGCCCGCCTGGGTCACCGCGCTGCACCTTCTCGGGACGGGCGCGCATCTGGCGCGCGCGATCAGTCCCGACGTCATCCGGCTCACCTATGCCGTTCTCGCGGCGGTGTGGAGCTACCCCATCATGGTGCTGCTCGTGATCGGCACGGTCCGGCATGCGTCGCGGATCCGGCACAGGGGCTGGGATCTCGACTGGAGCCGGCAGGACCCGACCGTCCGATAGCGTCCTTTTTCGGAACTGCTTCTATGCAACACATAATGATCGATACCTCGGCCTATGCCCGAGGCCCCACGCCCGTGGTCAAACCCGGCGCGACGTTGGTCGAGCTTGCCCGGCGGCTCTATCGCCTGCGCAAGCGCCGCGACGCCGAGCTCGGTGGCACATTGTTCTCGGAGCCCGCCTGGGACATCCTGCTCGACCTGTTCATTTCCGATTACGACGATCGGCAGCTGAGCGTGTCGGCGGTCTGCATCGGCGCCCGTGCGCCCTCGGCAACCGCGTTGCGCTATCTGTCGCTGCTGCAGGAGGCGGAACTGGTCGAGCGCGTCCGCGACGCCACCGACGGCCGCCGTTCGCATGTGAAGCTGACCGCGCTCGGCCGGCGCCGCATGACGAATCTGCTGGCGATGCTCGCGCTGCCGTGATGCTGCGATGGAGCGGGTAACGGGAATCGAACCCGTGTATTCAGCTTGGAAGGCTGCTGTACTACCATTGTACTATACCCGCCCGGCGTCCGAGCATCGGTAAGCGCGGGTTAGCGTCGCGCCACCGCGTGCGCAAGCCGCGGAATGCTTCACGGCTTGCTTACCAATATCGGCTAGGGGCTCTGGCATGTACCACGACCCCGCGCTCGCGGCCCGGACGCCGGCCGATCCCCGCCCCAAATCCGCCGTCAGCCACGGCGCTGGGCTCGCCGGGCTGGCCGGCGTGCTGGCCTGGGTCGGGATCGCCCGCATGTACGGCATGGACGGGCCCTATTCTGCGCTGGTCAACCTGCTCGCCTGCGCGGTGCCGATGGTCGTCTGGTCGGTGTTCGTCGACAAGGTCCACCGCAACCCCAGCACCGGGATCGACTGGGCGGCGCCGCGGCCCTGGCGCGACACGCGCGAGATCAGCCTGACCAAGCTCGCCGCATTCTGGGTCACCTGGCTCGGTATCGCGACGATCTATTTCATGGGTCGCTTCTACTGGACGGGCAATTTCGCGTTCGCGATGTGGTGCTTCACCAACGCCGCGCCGATCCTGTTCGGCGCCTCGATTCCCTATGTGCTGTGGCTCGACCGCTATCTGGTCGAGCCGCGCGACGGCGCCTGGCATCTCGGCGCCTGGCTGACGGGGCAGGGAGGCGTCGAGCGCGAGGCGATCTACGGCCACTTGCGCGCCTGGGGGGTGAAGACCTTCTTCCTCGCCTTCATGCTGGCGATCGTCCCGCCGGGCTTCGGCGACTTCATCCGCGGCGATACCAGCACGATCCTGCGCGATCCCGCCGCGCTGGCGAACTGGCTGATCACCTTCATGTTCACGATCGACGTGGCGTTCGCGACCGTGGGCTATCTCCTGACCTTTCGCCCGCTCGACTCGCACATCCGCAGCGCCAATCCGTTCGCGGTCGCCTGGCTAGCGGCGCTGATGTGCTATCCGCCGTTCATCCTGATGAGCACCGGCGGGCCGCTCGATTACCATGAGGGCACGCGCTATTGGGATTTCTGGTTCCAATATCATCCGGTGGTGCTGGCGCTGCTGGGGTCGGTGCTGGTCGGCCTCACCGGAATCTACGCTTGGGCGACGATGGCGTTCGGGATGCGCTTTTCGAACCTCACGCATCGCGGCATCCTGACACATGGACCGTACGCGTTCTCGCGGCACCCGGCCTATCTGTCGAAGAACCTGTTCTGGTGGCTGTCGACGATTCCCGTGCTGACGATGGGCACCGCGACCGACGCGGTACGCGCGACCTTGCTGATGATGGCGGTCAGCGGCGTCTATTACTGGCGCGCGAAGACCGAGGAGCGGCATCTCGGGCTCGATCCGGCCTACCGCGACTATAGCGAGTGGATGGCGCGCCACGGTCTGGTGTCGCGGCTGTTCGCGAAGCTGACGGGCCGATAGTTCCGTCACCCTGAACTCGTTTCAGGGTCCACCGAACCGCAAGCGGTATCGCCCGTGGCGCGGTGGATGCTGAAACGAGTTCAGCATGACGGGGAGCTCAGAAGCTCGCTTCGTCGTACACCTTCGACACATCGCCACCCCAGACCCCGTGATAGCGGTCGAGCAGCATCTGTGCCGGCACCTTGCCGCTCCGCACGATCTCACGCAGCGGATCGAGGAACCCGGTCTCGTTGTCGCCCGCCCGGTTCAGCCGCGCGCGCGCCGACAGCCCCGCGCCCGCAATATCGAGCGCCGGCCCGGCGATATCGCGCAACGTCCGCCCACCCGCGATCGGCGCGTCGAGTCCCAGCTTCGGCACCGCATCACGCAACGCCTGGCGCTCGTCGAGCGTCCAGTCCTTGACCAGATCCCACGCCGCATCGAGCGCACCCTGATCGTAGAGCAGCCCGACCCACAACGCCGGCAGCGCGCAGATCCGGTTCCACGGCCCGCCATCGGCGCCGCGCATCTCGAGGAAGGTCTTCAGCCGCACCTCGGGGAACGCGGTCGACAGATGGTCGGTCCAGTCGGCCAGCGTCGGCTTCTCGCCCGGCAGGATCGACAGCTCGCCCTTCAGGAAGTCGCGGAAGCTCAGCCCGGCGGCGTCGATGTAGGTGCCGTCGCGGTAGACGAAGTACATCGGCACATCGAGCGCATAGTCGGCGTAGCGCTCATAGCCGAAGCCATCCTCGAACACGAAGGGCAGCATGCCGGTGCGGTGGGGGTCGGTGTCGGACCAGATATGGCTGCGATACGACAGCATGCCGTTGGGCTTGCCTTCGGTGAACGGCGAGTTCGCGAACAGCGCGGTCGCGAGCGGCTGCAGCGCCAAGCCCACCCGAAACTTCTTCGCCATGTCGGCTTCCGACGCATAGTCGAGGTTCACCTGGATCGTGCAGGTGCGCAGCATCATGTCGAGGCCCATCGAGCCCACCCGCGGCATGTGCCGCAGCATGATCGCATAGCGCCCCTTGGGCATCGTCGGCAGTTCGGCGCGGGTCTTGTCGGGCCACATGCCGAGGCCCAGAAAGCCGATCCCGAGCTTCTCGCCAGCGGCCTTCACCTGCTCCAGATGCCGTCCGGTTTCCGCGCAGGTCTGGTGCAGGCTCTCGAGCGGCGCGCCCGACAGCTCGAACTGGCCCGCGGGTTCCAGGCTGATGCTGCCATCCGCGCCCGCCATCGCGATCGGCTTGCCGTTCTCGAGCACCGGCTTCCAGCCATATTGTTCGAGCTCGCCGAGCAGCGCGCGGATCCCCGACGGCTCGTCATACGACGGCGCGTGGTGGTCGCCGTTCGCATAGACGAACTTCTCGTGCTCGGTGCCGATCCGCCACGCGTCCTTGGGCTTCTCGCCCCGCGCGAAGCTCTGGATCAGCTGGTCGCGCGATTCGATGATCGGGCTCGGCGGCGGGGTCTCGGTCGTCATGATCGCGCCTTACGCGTCGATGAACGGGGGAGCTAGGGGGGATCTGGACCGATCGGTACCGATTGGACTAGCGCCAGTCGCCCGCCGCCGCCATCCACAGCGCCACCGCCGCCGCCGCCGCGGTATCCGCACGCAGGATCCGGGGTCCCAGCCCGATCCCGACCGCCTGGGGATGACTGCGGATCGCGTCGCGTTCGTCGGCGTCGAACCCGCCTTCGGGGCCGATCAGCACCGCAGCCGGACCCGGACGCGCTCGCATGGCGTCGAGCGCCGACACGCCTCCGGTCTCGTCGGCAAAGAACAGCGCGCGCTCCGCGGGCCAGTCGCGCAGCAGCGCGGTCAGCTTCACCGGCTCGGTGACCTCGGGCAGCGCGGTGCGCCCGCATTGCTCGGCCGCCTCGATCATGTGCGCGCGCAGCCGCTCGGTATTGGGCTTGTCGACCACCGTCCGCCGCGTGACGACCGGCACCAGCCGCGCGACGCCCAGTTCGCACGCCTTCTCGGCCATCCAGTCGACGCGGCCCTTCTTGAGCGGCGCGGCGCACAGCCACAGATCGGGCACGTCCTCGCGCGGACGCAGGCATTCGGTGACATCGAGCACCAGGTCGCGGCGCCCAACGCTGGTCGCGACACCGAGCCATTCGCCGCTAACATCGTCGAACAGCTTGACCGGATCACCGACCTTCATCCGCATCACGCCGACGAGATAATGCGCGGCGGGCCCGTCGATCGAGCGGGCACCGGGGGCGAGGGGGGTGTCGACGAACAACCGCGGCGTGGATTGCGGCGGCCAGGCTGGGGTGGCGGGCATCAGCTTCCTTCAATCCTCCCCGGCACGGGGAGGGGGACCAGCGCAGCTGGTGGAGGGGGCGTGCCGCAGACGGTGCGTGCGTGGCAACCCCCCTCCACCACCGCGTCGCGGCGGTCCCCCTATCCGTGCGGGGGGGATTTACCGCCGCCGTTTCCAAACCTTCCGCACCACCACGACCACGATCGTCAGCGCCACCACCGCGCACAGCAGCGCCCCCGCCACCGCGCCCGCAACACGGAAAATCCCCCAGAACAGCGCCTCGACGAAGCGGCCGACCGCGACCGACAGGCCGATCATGACAGGGGTTCCGAACGCGACACCCCTGCGCACTAGCCCGTCCGGGCTTGCGCGCCAAACCTGCTGTTCCTAACCCCCAACCCCATGCAGGCAGAGATCGTCCCCGACAGCGAGCATAAGGGCCTGGTCGGCCGATTGCCCGCGACGCTGCGCGGGCTAGCCTTGCTCGCCCGCTTCGACCGGCCGATCGGCTGGTGGCTGCTGTTCTGGCCCGGCGCCTGGGGAATCGCGCTCGCCGGCGGCGCGGTCGCGCGCTGGGACTTGCTGCTCTGGTTCCTGCTCGGCAGCATCGCGATGCGCGGCGCGGGCTGCGTGTTCAACGACATCGTCGACCGCGATCTCGACGCGCAGGTCGCACGGACCCGCGCGCGGCCGATCCCGAGCGGGCTGGTGTCGATCCGGCTCGCCTGGGTATGGCTCGTCGCCTTGTGCCTGATCGGGCTGGTCGTCCTCCTGCAACTCACCCCGTTCGCCGCGGTCGTCGCGCTCGCCAGCCTCGCACCCGTCGCGGCCTACCCCTTCATGAAGCGGATCACCTGGTGGCCGCAGGCGTGGCTGGGCCTGGTCTTTTCCTGGGCGCTGCTGGTCGGGTGGAGCGACGTCGCCGGCGCGCTGTCGCTGCCGATGTGGCTGCTCTACGCCGGCTCGATCGCCTGGGTGATCGGCTATGACACGATTTACGCGCTGCAGGACCGCGAGGACGATGCGATGATCGGCGTGCGCTCGTCGGCGCTGCGGATGGGCGCGCATGTAAAGGCCGGGGTCGCGGCCTTCTACGCCGCCGCGCTGCTGCTATGGGCGCTGGCGCTCTGGCAGGTCCGGCCCGATCCGCTCGCGATCGCCACACTCTTGCCGGTCGCGCTGCACTTCGGCTGGCAGGTCGCGACGCTCAAGCCCGCCGACGGCAGCGGCGCGCTAGCCCGGTTCCGCAGCAATCGGTTCGCCGGCTTCCTCGTGTTCCTCGCCTGTGTGGTTGTCGGCACGAGCCTCTGACCCTAAGTCGGCGGGATGCTGACCCCTGACCAAGCCCGCGACCGCGCCACCGATATCGTGGCGCGCGCCACCGCCGCGGGCGCCGATGCCGCGGACGCCGTCTTCGCCGCCGATGCCGCGCTCGACGTCTCGATCCGCCTCGGCAAGCTCGAGGATGTCGGTCGGTCCGAAAGCGAGGAGCTTGGCCTGCGCGTGTTCGTCGGAAAGCGGACGGCGAGTGTCTCGACCTCCGATCTGTCCGAGGACGCGATGAGGACGCTCGTCGAGCGCGCGGTGGCGATGGCGCGCGAGGCGCCCGAGGATGCCTGGGCCGGTCTCGCCCCGCAGGAGCGGCTGTTGCACGGCGCCCCGCCGCACCTCGATCTCGACGACGGCGCCGAGGTCAGCCCCGAACAGCTCCGCGACGCCGCGCGCGCCGCCGAGGATGCCGCGCGCGCCGTCCCCGGCGTCACCAACAGCGAAGGCGGCGGTGCCAGCGCCTCGCGCAGCGTCTGGGCGCTCGCCACCAGCCACGGCTTTGCCGGCGCCTATGCCGCGACCGGCCACGGCATTTCCGCCAGCGTGGTCGCCGGGGAGGGCGGCGGCATGCAGCGCGACTATGCGTACAGCAGCGCGCGCCGCCGCCAGCATCTCGAATCGCCCGAGGCGATCGGCCAGCGCGCCGGCGAACAGGCGGTCGCGCGGCTCAACCCCGGCCGGCTCGCGAGCGGCCCGATGACCGTGGTCTATGACCGCCGCGTCGGCGGCTCGCTGATCAGCCACCTGATCGGCGCGATCTCGGGTTCGTCGATCGCGCGCAAGACCAGTTTCCTGCTCGACTCGCTCGGCACGCAGGTGTTCGCGCCCGGCGTCACGATCCGCGACGATCCGCACCGCCCGCACGGGCTGCGTTCACGCCCGTTCGACGGCGAGGGACTGCCGGTCTCGCCGAGCGCGATCATCGAGGCGGGCATGCTCGAAAGCTGGCTGCTCGATTCCGCCTCCGCGCGCCAGCTCGGGCTCTCGCCGACCGGCCATGCCGCGCGCGGCGTCGGCGGCAATCCGGGCGTGTCGACCAGTAACGTCTTCATGGAGCCGGGGCATGTCACGCCGGCGGGTCTGGTCGAGGACATCGTCTCGGGCGTCTACGTCACCGAACTGATGGGCGGCGGCGCGAACGGAGTCACCGGCGACTATAGCCGCGGCGCCGCGGGCTTCCGGATCGAGAATGGCGTGATCACCGGCCCGGTCGCCGAGTTCACGATCGCGGGCAACGTCAAGGATATGTTCCTGGCGCTCACCCCCGCCAACGACCTCGAATTCCGCTACGGCGTCAACGTCCCGACGCTGCGGGTCGAGGGGATGACGGTGGCCAGTGGCTGACACCCGCGTCGAACCCGCCCTGCTGAACGCGGTCTCGCAGATCGTCGCCGAGGCCGGGCGGATGGCCCAGGCGCGGTTCGGCACCGATTTCCACCGCTGGGAAAAGACGCCGGGCAGCCCCGTTTGCGAAGTCGACCTCGCGGTCGATGCGATGCTCAAGGCGCGGCTGTCGGCGCTGTTGCCCGACGCCGGCTGGCTGTCCGAAGAGACCGCCGACAATCCCGACCGGCTTGCCTGCGACCGCGTCTGGGTGGTCGATCCGATCGACGGCACCCGCGACTATATCCGAGCGCGGCCGGGCTGGTGCGTGTCGGTCGCGCTGGTCGATCGCGGCCAGGCTGTCATCGGCGTGCTCGACGCCCCCTCGCGCGGCGAGCATTGGCGCGCCGCACTGGGGCAGGGTGCGACGCGCAACGATCGGGCGTTGCGCGCCGGTGACCGGACGGTGTTTGCGGGTGCGCGCGTGCCCACCGATGCGCTACCCAAGGCCGACCGCGATCTCACCGCGATCGGCAAGCCCAATTCGATCGCGCTGCGCATCGCGATGGTCGCCGCCGACGAGGCCGATCTGGTCGCGACTCTGCGCTGGGGCAACGAATGGGACATCGCCGCCGCGGTGCTGATCGCCAGCGAAGCCGGCGCCGCGGTCAGCGATGCGTTCGGCGCCGCACTCGCGTTCAACAAGCCGCGCCCCGAGGCGTTCGGCGTCCTCACCAGCGCGCCCGGCATCCACGCCGCCGCGGTCGACCGGCTCGCATCCCGCGCCGCCGCCGCGACCGCCTAATTCGATCAGGAGACCATCATGGCCGTCAAAGTCATCGCGTTCGTATCGACCAAGCCGGGGCAGGAGGACGCCTTCGCCGCCGCGGCGCAGACCTGTGCGGCCGCGTCGCGCGCCGAACGCGGCGTGCTCTATTACCAGCTCTGGCGCGAATCCGGCGGCGAGCGGCGGTTCGTGTTCAACGAACTCTATGTCGACGACGCGGCAGTCGCCGCGCACATGGCTTCCGACCATTTCAAGGCGTTCGGTCGCGCCGCAGCCGGCTTCGCCGCCGCCCCGCCGGTCATCATCACCTGCGAAGCGGTCGACATCGGCTAGCCGCTAGCGGAACCATCACGGGTAGCGACGGTTCACCAATCGGGCGGGCGATGAAAGGTTTATCATGTCCCGCACCGGCTTACTGTCCTCGCTGAACCTCATGACGCTGATCGGCGTCTTCGTGATCGTCGCGATCGGCTTCATCTTCTTCCTGCGCCGCCGATCCAACCGCCGCCCGCTGGAAGGCCGCGAAGAACGCAACGTCGCCCGCGACCTCGACGCCGGCCGCCCCGCGCCGGATCACTCGCCGCGCAAATAACCAACGGGTTAGCTCGCGCCGTCGTCCTTGTACTTCAATTCCAGGAACCGGCCGCGGGTCGACAGCGTGTCGAGGTCGGCCTGCGCTAGCCGCGTCGTCATGTCGGCGATCTCCTGTTCGATCAGCGACAGGCCGGCGACGAGCTCCGCATCGGGAGAGCGGCCGTTGCGATCGGTCTTGCGCAGCGAGGCGGGCACCCGCGCGTAATCCTTGACGAAGGCGGGCAGCTGTTCGCCGATCAGTTTGCGGACCTCCTGCGCCGCCTCGCCGTCGTTATCGACGGCCGCGAGCTGCGGCGACAGCGTCTCCAGCCGCAGCCCGATCCGGTCGACCAAAGTCACCGCGGGCGCTGGCAAAGCGGGGCGCTGCGCGTCGAGCCAGCGTTCGGTCTGCGCGGGCAACGCCTTGATATCGACCGAGGCGAGGCGTTCCGGGGTCGGCGCGGTCTCGGTCGGCCAGATCGCGAACAGCACGGTCGCCGCGATCAGCAGTGCCATCACCAGCAGCGCACCCATGATGCCGAGCGGCATGACCATGCCGATCGCCACCGCCGCGACCAGGATCGCGCCGTCGGCCACCGCGATCCGCGTCAGCCGCTTGCCGATCGCCTGCGTCGTGCGCCGGCGGGCGCGGGTGTCCGCGCGCGGCGCGGTACGATCGTCGCTGATCCGGGCCCAGGAACTGCGCGCGCTGGCGATGGCGTCGTCGACTTCGCTCATAGGATCAGAGCGACTCCAGCTTGAACTGGGGTCCCGGGCCGTTCAGCGACCCCTGCGTCGCGCCCTCGGCGCGCGCGATATAGCCGCGCGACTTGTCGACCTCGTTCGACAGCGCGCCGACCGTGGTCTTCATGCTGTCGAGCGCCTTCAGCTTGAACGTGTCGATCGCATCCATCGTGTCGTAGATGTTCTGGAACGCGCGCTGCAGCGTCTCGAGCGGGATCGTCGAGGCGGCGGCCTGTTCGTGGATCGTCGCGGTCTGGCTCTTCAGCAGCTTGCCGGTCGAATCGATGATGTTCGCGGTCGTCGTGTTGAGCGCGGTGATCTGTTCGAGCACCAGCCGCTGGTTGGTCAGCGCCTGCGCGACCGTCACCGCGGTGCGCAGCGCCGACACCGTGGTGGTCGACGCGCGATCGACGCCCTTCACCAGCTCGACATTGTTCTTCTTGACCAGGTCGAGCGCCAGATAGCCCTGCACCGTCACCGCCATCTGCGTCAGCAGGTCCTGCGTGCGCTGGCGGGTGTAGAACAACGCGGTCTCGCGGATCGCCTTCGCCTTGGCCGGGTCGCTGTGGTCGAGGTCGTTGGCGGTATCTTCCAGCTTGGCGTCCATCGTCTTTGACAGATGGATCATCTGTTCCAGCCGACCCATCGCCGCCCACAAATTGCTGCGCTCGGTATCGATCGCGGCATTGTCCATCAGCAGCTCGTCCTTGCCCGACGACAGGCTCTTCAGGATCTGCGCGATATGCGTCTGCGACGATTTATAGCCGTCGAAATAATTGCGCATCTTGCTGCCGAACGGAATGATCCCGAACAGCTTCTGCGGCGCGGTCAGATTGCCCTTCTTGCCGGGATCGAGATCCTCGACGACGCGGCGCAGCGCGGCCAGATCCTTGCCGACCCCGGTCTCCTGATCCATCGCCTTGACCGGGCGGTCGAGGAAGCGGTTCGACTGGCCGGCGGCCTCGCGGATTTCCTTGGCGCCCATCGCGGTGATGGCGTCGACGCGCTTGCCGAACTCGGGCGAGTTGACGTCCTGCGCGACCAGATCGGTGACGAAGCTCGCGACGCGCGCGTCGAGCTGCGACTTCACACCGGACTCGACGGGAACGAGACCCGCAGCCTTCTCCGCCGTCACCGCGGGCACGGGATCGGGGGGCGTGAGCACCAGCGTCGTTTCAGGCGTCAGCGTGTCGGGGGTCGTCGCCATGTCGGTCTCCAGTCCAGAGCTACCATGGTGGCGGTAAGCGCCCGCGGGTTCAAGTGGTATATGGAGGCAGCACACCGCGCTCGCTCGCAACCACCACCCCGGCGAAGGCCGGGGCCCAAATGGGGGACGGTCGTAACGGAGGACGGCGGTTCGTTACATCGGCCTTCCCAATTGGGCCCCGGCCTCCGCCGGGGTGGTGCGGGGTTGAAACCCTCCACCATCGTCAACAGCTTGGCCTGCCAAGGAGATCCCCATGCGCGCCATCGGCCACACCCATTCGCTCCCCATCGACGATCCCAAGTCGCTCGTCGACATCGACCTGCCCAAGCCCGAGGCGACCGGTCGCGACCTGCTCGTCGCGGTGAAGGCGGTGGCGATGAACCCGGTCGACGCGAAGATCCGCCTGCGCCGCGCCGATCCGCCCGCCTGGCAGGTGCTGGGCTGGGACGCGGCGGGCGTGGTCGAGGCGGTCGGGCTCGACGTCACCGGCTTCGCGGTCGGCGACGAGGTCTATTACGCCGGTACGCTCAACCGGCCAGGCACGAACGCGGAATATCATCTGGTCGACGAACGCCTCGTCGGCGCCAAGCCCGCATCACTCGACTGGGCGGAAGCCGCGGCGCTGCCGCTGACCGCGGTCACCGCATGGGAGGCGCTGTTCGACCGCCTGTCCGTCAACACGCCGGTGCCAGGAGGCCCCCGCGCGATCCTGATCGTCGGCGGCGCGGGCGGGGTCGGATCGATCGCGGTACAGTTGGCGCGCACGCTGACCGACCTGACCGTGATCGCCACCGCGTCGCGCGACGAGACGCGCGACTGGATCCGCGATCTCGGCGCGCATCACGTCATCGACCACGCCAAGCCGATCGCCGCGCAGGTCGCCGCCCTCGGGCTCGGCGCGCCGGAGTTCGTCTTCTCGACCACGCATACCGACGCGCATCTCGCCGAGATCGTCGAGCTCATCGCGCCGCAGGGCCGGTTCGCGCTGATCGACGACCCCGCCTCGCTCGACATCATGCCGTTCAAGCAGAAATCGGTGTCGATCCACTGGGAGCTGATGTTCACGCGCTCCGTGTTCGAGACTGCCGACATGGGCGAACAGGGCATCATCCTGAGGGACGTCGCGCGGCTGGTCGATGCGGGCCGCGTGAAAACCACGCTGGGTGAGAATTTCGGCACGATCGACGCCGCCAACCTGCGCCGCGCGCACGCCCGGATCGAGAGCCATACGGCGAAGGGCAAGATCGTGCTGGAAGGCTTCGGCTGACGCGCCGCCCGCCCCGGCATCCCCCTTTCCTCCGTCATCCTGACGAAAGTCAGGATCCAGAGCCAAGCAGCGCACCGCGCGTAACCCTGGATCCTGACTTTCGTCAGGATGACGGCAGTGGTTCATGTAGACGCCACTTGGCCTGATCACCGGGGTATCTTCCCGCGGCGCAACAATTCGGCTATGGGCCCGCCCAGCTATATCCACGCACCTTCAGGAATTCCCATGAGCCTCCGCAATGTGGCGATCATCGCGCACGTCGATCACGGCAAGACTACTCTGGTCGACCAGCTGTTCCGCCAGTCCGGCACCTTCCGCGACAACCAGCGCATCGAAGAGCGCGCGATGGACTCGAACGACCTCGAGAAGGAGCGTGGGATCACGATTCTCGCCAAGCCGACTTCGGTCGACTGGACTCCCCCGGGCGAGACCGAGAGCATCCGCATCAACATCGTCGACACCCCCGGCCACGCCGATTTCGGCGGCGAAGTTGAGCGCATCCTCAGCATGGTCGACGGCGTCGTCCTGCTGGTCGATTCGTCGGAAGGCGCGATGCCGCAGACCAAGTTCGTCACCGGCAAGGCGCTGGCGTTGGGCCTGAAGCCGATCGTCGTCGTCAACAAGGTCGACCGCACCGACGCGCGCATCCAGGAAGTGCTCGACGAAGTGTTTGACCTGTTCGTGTCGCTCGACGCCAACGACGACCAGCTCGACTTCCCCGTGCTCTACGCCTCGGGCCGCAACGGCTACGCCTCGACCGACATGGATCGCCGCGAAGGCACGCTGATCCCGATGTTCGAGACGATCGTGAAGCATGTCCCGCCGCCCGCCGTGGAAGTCGCCGGCGTGCCCTTCACCTTCCTCGTCACTTTGCTCGACCGCGATCCGTTCCTCGGCCGCGTTCTCACCGGTCGCGTCAATTCGGGTACCGTGAAGACCAACCAGGCGATCCACGCGCTCGATAACGACGGCAAGATCATCGAGACCGGTCGCGCCTCGAAGATCATGTCGTTCCGCGGTCTCGACCGCGTCCCCGTCGACGAAGCCAAGGCCGGCGACATCATCTCGCTCGCAGGGCTTTCGGTCGCCACGGTGGCCGACACCATCGCCGACATCACGGTGACCGAGCCGCTGCACGCGCAGCCGATCGATCCCCCCACGCTGTCGATGCGTTTTGCCGTGAACGATTCGCCGATGGCGGGCCGTGAGGGCACCAAGGTGACGTCGCGCATGATCCGCGAGCGTCTGTTCCGTGAAGCCGAATCGAACGTCGCCGTGAAGGTGACCGAGGCCGCCGATAAGGACAGCTTCGAAGTCGCCGGCCGCGGCGAGCTCCAGCTGGGCGTGCTGATCGAGACGATGCGCCGCGAAGGCTTCGAGCTCGGCATCTCGCGTCCGCGCGTGCTGTTCGGCGAGGACGAGGACGGCAAGAAGACCGAGCCGTACGAGACCGTCATCATCGACGTTGACGAGGAGCATTCGGGCACCGTCGTCGAGAAGATGAACATCCGTAAGGCCGAACTCGTCGACATGCGTCCGTCGACCGGCGGCAAGACCCGCATCACCTTCTCGGCGCCGTCGCGCGGCATGATCGGCTATCACGGCGAGTTCCTTTCGGACACGCGCGGCACCGGCATCATGAACCGGCTGTTCGAGAAGTACGGCCCCCACAAGGGCAACATCGAGGGCCGCAAGAACGGCGTGCTGATCTCGAACGGGTCGGGCGAAGCCAACAACTACGCACTGGGTCCGCTTGAAGAGCGCGGCATCCTGTTCGTGGGCCACGGCGAGGCGCTCTATGAGGGCATGATCGTCGGCGAGAACGCCAAGCCGGACGACCTCGAGGTCAACCCGATGAAGACCAAGGCGCTGACCAACTTCCGCGCGAGCGGCGGCAAGGACGACCAGGTCCGCCTGACCCCGCCGAAGCGCGCGACGCTGGAGCAGGCGATCGCGTACATCGACGACGACGAGATGGTCGAAGTCACGCCGAAGTCGATCCGCTTGCGCAAGCGTTACCTCGACGCCAACGAGCGCAAGCGGGCGAGCCGGGCAAAGCAGAGCGCGTAAGCCTGGCACGGCGAAGCCGGCCAGGCTTACGAGCTCGGCCGGCCTCGCTCACGCGAGGTCCGACGACGCGGCTTTGCCGCGGCGCGCTGGGTGACTGAATGGGGGGTCGGGGGGAAACTCCCGGCCCTTTTTCATGCGTCATCCGAGCCCGATCCGGGCGTCGGCCGCTCTGCTCCCCTCCCTGGAAGGGAGGAGCTGGGGGTGGGTCGGCGCGCGAGGAAAGGTGGAGCCCGCCCCGAACCGACCCACCCCCGACCCCTCCCTTCCAGGGAGGGGAGAACGTACGGGCGCCCCGGGACAAAATCTCCCCCGCTCCCCTATGGAGTTCCACGCGAACCTCTCTTATAGACCGCGAACTCCGGCCGATCGTGCCGCGGGGCGCATGCGGGCGTGGTGGAATTGGTAGACGCGCCGGACTCAAAATCCGGTTCCGAGAGGAGTGTGGGTTCGATTCCCACCGCCCGCACCATCTGGCTTCAGGAGCGGCATGACCGAGAGCTACGATGTCCTGATCGTCGGCGCGGGCCATGCCGGCGCGCAGGCCGCGATCGCGCTGCGGCAACGCAAATTCACCGGCACCATCGCGTTGCTCGGCGACGAACCCGATCCCCCCTATGAACGCCCGCCGCTGTCGAAGGACTATTTGGCCGGCGACAAGCCGTTTGACCGCATCCTGATCCGCCCGCCGACCTTCTGGATGGAACGCGAAGTCGCGCTGCTGCTCGGTCGCCGCGTCGACGCGGTCGATCCAGCTGCGAAGACCGTGACGCTCGGCGACGGTACCGCGATCGGCTACGGCGCGCTGATCTGGGCGACCGGCGGATTGCCGCGGCGACTGACCTGCACCGGCCACGACGCGCGCGGCGTCCATTCGGTCCGCAACCGCGCCGATGTCGACCGGATGATCGCCGAACTGCCTGCCGTGACGCGCGTCGTCGTGATCGGTGGCGGCTATATCGGGCTGGAGGCGGCCGCGGTGCTTACCAAGCTAGGCAAGCATGTGACGGTCCTGGAGGCGCAGGACCGCGTCCTCGCCCGCGTCGCCGGCGAGCCGCTGTCGCGCTTCTTCGAAGCCGAACACCGCGCACAGGGCGTCGACATCCGGCTCGGCGCGACGGTGTTCTGCATCGAAGAGCGCGACGGTACGGCTGTCGGCGTGCGCCTCGCGGACGACGCTATCCTCGCCTGCGACATGGTGATCGTCGGCATCGGCATCGAACCCGCGGTGGCCCCGTTGCTCGATGCGGGTGCGGCGGGGGGCAACGGAGTCGTCGTCGACGATGCGTGCCGCGCCTCGCTGCCCGACATCTACGCGATCGGCGACTGCGCCGCGCACGCGAACCGCTTCGCCAATGGTGCGACGATCCGGCTGGAATCGGTGCAGAACGCGAACGACCAGGCCAACACCGTCGCCAAGCTGCTGACCGGCGCCCCCGAACCCTATGACGCGGTGCCGTGGTTCTGGTCGCACCAGTACGATCTGAAGCTTCAGACCGTCGGGTTGTCGACCGGCCATGATTCCGCCGTGGTCCGCGGCGATCCGGACACGCGCGCCTTTTCCGTCGTGTATCTGAAGGAGGGCCGCGTGATCGCGCTCGACTGCGTCAACGCCACGCGCGACTATGTCCAGGGCCGCGCGCTGGTGATGGGCGGCGCGGTGGTCGATCCGGCGCTGCTGACCGACGTCGACGTCCCGCTCAAGACGCTCGCGTAGCTTTGCCCCGTCGACCCCGCTAGGACGGCGCAAACAACGAGAGGATTTCTGATGAAACTCGCCAGCCTCAAGAGCGGACGCGACGGCGCGCTCGTCGTCGTCTCGAACGATCTCGCCTGGTGTGCCGACGCCGCACACATCGCGCCGACGCTGCAGGCCGCGCTCGACGATTGGGACGCGCTCGCACCCGCGCTCGAGAATCTCGCGACCGATCTCGCGCATGAGATGATCCCGATGCGTCGCTTCCACGAGCATGCCGCCGCCTCGCCGCTGCCACGCGCCTATCAGTGGGCGGACGGCTCGGCCTATGTGAACCACGTGGCGCTGGTCCGGCAGGCGCGCGCCGCGGAAATGCCCGACAGCTTCTGGCACGACCCGCTGATGTACCAGGGCGGATCGGACGGGTTCCTGGGCCCGCGCGACCCCATCCCGCTCGCCGACGAAGCCTGGGGCTGCGACATGGAGGCAGAGGTCGTGGTCGTCACCGGCGACGTCCCGCTCGGCGCGACCCGCGAGCAGGCGCTGGCGGCGATCCGCCTCGTCGGGCTCACCAACGACGTATCGCTACGCAACCTGATCCCCGGCGAACTGGGCAAGGGCTTCGGTTTCTTCCAGTCGAAACCGGCCAGCGCGTTTTCCCCGGTCTTCGTCACCCCCGACGCGCTCGGTGACTGGTGGCGGGACGGCAAGCTGCACCGCAAGCTGATGGTCGACCTCAACGGAGCGCCCTTTGGTCGTGCCGACGCGGGCGAGGACATGACGTTCGACTTCGGCACGCTCGTCGCGCACGCGGCCAAGACGCGCGCGCTCGGCGCGGGAACGATCGTCGGCTCGGGCACGGTGTCGAACCGCGGCGCCGATGGCGGTCCCGGCAAGACCATCGCCGCCGGCGGCGTCGGCTATTCGTGCCTCGCCGAACTGCGCACGATCGAGACGATCGAGGGCGGCAAGCCGGTCACGCCGTTCCTGAAGGCCGGCGACACAATGAAGATCTGGGCCGAGGACGACAAGCACCGCCCGATCTTTGGCACGATCGAGCAGGTCGTGGGCTGACTTCTCCCCTCCCTTCCAGGGAGGGGAGCGTCGGATCACAAAGCTTGTAATTTAATAACAAAGCTACGAAGAGGCTGCCCACGCGTAGAAGCGCGGGGATCTAGGAGAATCGAGTGGCGACCGAGCATCTGCGCGCCAATTTGCAGCCATTGTCATTGCACGTCCCCGAACCGAAGTTTCGCCCTGGCGATGCGGTCGATTTCGCCGCGGTCGACGTGCCACCCGCGGGTTCGGCGCGCCGCCCCGATACCGCCGCCAGGCCCGACAGCTTCCACGAGCTTGCGTACACGTTGGTGCGCGTATTGGACGACGACGGCAACGCGGTCGGTCCCTGGGATCCCAAGCTCTCGCCCGATACGTTGCGCAATATGCTGCGCAGCATGGTCCTGCTCCGCGCGTTCGACGAGCGCATGTTCCGCGCGCAGCGTCAGGGCAAGACGAGCTTCTACATGAAGGCGCTGGGCGAAGAGGCGGTCGCGGTCTCGGCGGCCTATGCGCTCGATTATGACGATATGTGCTTCCCGTCCTACCGCCAGCAGGGGCTGCTGATCGCGCGGAACTGGTCGCTGGTCGACATGATGAACCAGATCTATTCGAACAGCGCCGACCGCCTGCAGGGCAAGCAGCTGCCGATCATGTATTCGGTCAAAGAAGCCGGCTTCTTCTCGATCTCGGGCAACCTCACCACGCAATATCCGCAGGCCGTCGGCTGGGCGATGGCGAGCGCCGCCAAGGGCGACACGCGGATCGCCGCGACTTGGTGCGGCGAGGGGTCGACGGCCGAGGGCGACTTCCACTCCGCCTGCACCTTCGCGAGCGTGTATCGGGCGCCGGTCATCTTTAACGTCGTCAACAATCAGTGGGCGATTTCGAGCTTTTCGGGGTTCGCCGGCGCGGAGTCGACGACGTTTGCGGCGCGTGCGATCGGGTATGGGATCGCCGGGCTCCGGGTCGACGGCAACGACGCGCTGGCGGTCTATGCGGCGACGCAGTGGGCGGCGGAGCGGGCGCGGACCAACCAGGGGCCGACGCTGATCGAGCATTTCACCTATCGCACCGAGGGGCATTCGACCTCGGACGATCCCGGCCAGTATCGCAGCGAGGGCGAACCGACCGCGTGGCCGCTCGGCGATCCGATCGTCCGGCTGAAGGGCCATCTGATCGCGATCGGCGAGTGGGACGAAGAGCGCCACGTCGCGCAGGACAAGGAAGTCGGCGACCAGGTCAAGGCCGCGCAGAAGGAAGCCGAGAAGAACGGCATCCTCGGCCACGGCCTGCTCCAGCCGCTGGATTCGCTGTTCGACGGCGTGTTCGAGGAGATGCCCTGGCATTTGCGCGAGCAGCAGGCGCAGATGATCGCGGAAGAGACGGCGTCCGGCCGGCCATGGGACGTGAAGTGATGCGGGCGGCCTTAAAGGTCCGTCACCCCGGACTTGTTCCGGGGTCCATCGGGCGGCGTACCAACCGGCCTGAGAGTGTGCGGAACGATGGATGCCGGAACAAGTCCGGCATGACGGAGTGGTTTTGGTGAGCGATACGATCGAACAACCCATCGACGGGTCCGATGGCGGCACCATCCGCATGAACATGATCCAGGCGATCAACTCCGCCATGGACGTGATGATGACGCGCGATCCCGACGTGATCGTGATGGGGGAGGATGTCGGCTATTTCGGCGGCGTGTTCCGCGCCACTGCCGGCCTGCAGGCGAAACACGGCAAGACCCGCGTGTTCGACACCCCGATCAGCGAGATCGGCATCATCGGCGTCGCGGTGGGCATGGGCGCGTACGGCCTGCGTCCCGTCCCCGAGATCCAGTTCGCCGACTACATCTACCCCGCGCTCGACCAGCTGGTGTCGGAGGCCGCGCGCCTGCGCTATCGCTCGGCCGGCGAGTTCACCTCGCCGATCACGGTGCGCTCGCCCTTCGGCGGCGGCATCTTCGGCGGCCAGACGCACAGCCAGTCGCCCGAGGGGCTGTTCACCCACATGTCGGGGATCAAGACCGTGATCCCCTCGACACCCTATGACGCCAAGGGCTTGCTGATCGCCGCGATCGAGGACAATGACCCGACGCTCTTCTTCGAACCCAAGCGCATCTATAACGGCCCGTTCGACGGCTATTGGGATCGCCCGTCGCAGAACTGGTCGAAGCATCCCGCCGGCGAAGTACCGACCGGCTATTACAAGATCGAGCTCGGCAAGGCGAAGATCGTCCGCGAAGGCCAGGCGCTGACCATCCTCGCTTACGGCACGATGGTCCATGTCTGCACCGCAGTGATCGCCGAGGCCGGGATCGACGCCGAGATCGTCGACCTGCGCACGCTTGTGCCGCTGGACATCGAGACGATCGAGGCGTCGGTGAAGAAGACCGGGCGCTGCATGATCGTCCACGAAGCGACGCGCACCAGCGGCTTCGGCGCGGAGCTTTCGGCCTTGGTGCAGGAACGCTGCTTCTACCATCTCGAAGCCCCGATCGAACGCGTGACCGGGTTCGACACGCCATATCCGCACAGCCTCGAATGGGCGTATTTCCCGGGCCCCGTCCGCATCGGCGAGGCGCTCAAGAAAATCATGAAGGACGCATAATGGCCCGCTTCACCTTCAAGCTGCCGGACATCGGCGAAGGCATCTCCGAGGCCGAGATCGTCGCGTGGCATGTCGCGGTCGGCGACCGCGTCGAGGAGGACCAGGGCCTCGCCGACATGATGACCGACAAGGCGACCGTCGAGATGGAGTCGCCGGTGTCGGGCGTGGTCGTCGAACTCGCGGGCGAAGTTGGCGACCAGGTGTCGATCGGGGCTGCGCTGGTGGTGATCGAGACGGACGCCGTGGTGGCCGACGACGCGGAGGTGGTCGCCGCGCCGCTGACGGCTGCACAGGTCGAGACGGCGGAGCAGTATGAGGCGGAGAAGCCGGGGGTCGAGGAAGTCGCGACCGAAACTCCCCTCCCGCTTGCGGGAGGGGCTGGGGGTGGGCTCCCGGCCTCGGCGGGAGCCACCGTGGAAAGCGCGAGCCCACCCCCGTCCCCTCCCGCAAGCGGGAGGGGGGAAGAAGTGCTCAAAACCCACGCCCTCGCATCCCCCGCAGTCCGCGCCCGCGCGCGCGATCTCGGCATCGACCTCGCGTCCGTCAAAACCGACGCCGACCGCGTGCGCCACAGCGATCTCGACGCCTATCTCCGCTACGGCGCGGGCGAAGGCTATCACGCCCCGCACGCATCGCGCGCGCGCGCCGACGAACCGATCAAGGTCATCGGCATGCGCCGCCGCATCGCCGAGAACATGGCCGCGTCGAAGCGCGCGATCCCGCACTTCACCTATGTCGACGAAATCGACGTCACCGCGCTGGAGGCGATGCGCGCCGACCTCAACGCCAACCGCGGCGGCCGCCCGAAGCTGACGATGCTGCCGCTGATGATCGTCGCGATCTGCAAGACGATCCCCGACTTCCCGATGATGAACGCGCGCTACGATGACGAGGCCGGCGTGGTCACCCGCCACGGCCAGATCCACATGGGCATGGCCGCACAAACCGACGCCGGGCTGACGGTGCCGGTGATCCGCGACGCGCAGGACCGCAACGTCTGGCAGCTCGCGACCGAGATCACGCGCCTCGCCGAGGCCGCGCGCGCGGGGAAACTCGCGCCGAACGAGATGGGCGGCGGCACGATCACCGTCACGTCGCTCGGGCCGCTCGGCGGGATCGCGACGACGCCGGTCATCAACCGGCCGGAGGTCGCGATCATCGGGCCGAACAAGATCGTCGAACGGCCGGTGTTCAAGGGCGACGAGATTGTCCGCGCGAAACTCATGAACCTGTCGATCTCATGCGACCACCGTGTCGTCGACGGCTGGGATGCGGCAAGCTTCGTCCAGGGGCTCAAGAAGTATCTGGAGACGCCGGTCCTGTTGTTCGCGGACTGACGCTACCTCCTAGTTGCTCCGTCGCCCGTCGCCCGTCGCCCGCGCTCCGTTACCCAACCACTCCCCAATTCGTCACCCCAGCCTTCGCTAGGGTGACGGATGGAGGTGAGGGTGTAGGTGCAAGGGTGACGGATGGACGTGCGGGTGACGGATGGACGTGCGGGTGCGGTTGCAAGTGCAGGGGTGACGTCCGTGCAGCGAACCTACCCCCGGTCGAGCCACCCGCCCCGAAACCCCGCGCGCTCCAGCCCGCGGCGGATATGCTGGCTGCCGCGCAGGGTCTTCCAGATCAGGCCTGAACCCAGATTTTCGATCATCGCCACGATCGAGCCCTGGTCGATGCCGAGATAATCGATATCGACCCACCCCGTGCCGGGCACGATCTTGCCGTGTTTCAGCGGCACGGTCGCGTCCGTGAGGGTCGGGTTGAACGCGTCGACAAAGCCGTATTTGCCGTAGATGTCGGGGCCATAGCGCCGGTGCATCGCCTCGATCGCGGGAATGCAGATGTCGGGCGTGAACGCGATCGAGCTCGCGGCGGCGGCCGGCGCGATGGTACCGTCGTCGCGGTCGCCGGGGCCGCGCGCCGAATAGCTGTAGAAGTCGCGCTTGCGCCCGGCGATGTCGAGCGTGAAGTCGCCCGGCCCGTCGCACGCGGTCAGCCCCCAGACATCGGCGTCATAGCCCTTCCAATTGCCCGAATTGGCGATCGCATAGTCGCGCTGGGCCCGCGTCGCGCGGATGCTGTTCTCGAAATAGTCGATGCCCTTCGATCCGATGAATCGATCGCGGATACCGCGAAAATCGATAAAGACATGGCTGAACTGATGCCCGAACAGCGGTGGGAAATGTGCATGCGCCAGCTTGCCTTCGCCGCTCCACGCCTTTTCGAAATTCTGCGTCCACCTATCCCAGTACTCCGCCGGGATCGGATGCGTCGGCGATCCGAGCGCCAGCACATAGAGCAGCAGGCCCTCGTTATAGATATTCCAGTCGCTGGCGATGAAGCCGCTCTCGGGATGCCAACCCATCGCCAGATACGGCTCGCGCGGCGTGATCCAGTCCCACTGCACGGCAAGGTAAAGCTGGTCAGCGAGCTGGCGGATGCGGCGCTCGTCGGGGTGATCGCCATCGAACCACCCTTGCGCGAACAGTATGCCGCCCAGGAGCAGCGCGGTGTCGATCGTCGACAGTTCGCAGCGCGCGAAGCGTTGGCCCTTGGTGGTGCCGAGGAAGTGGTAGAAAAAGCCCTTGTATCCGCTCGTTCCGGTCGGCGCGTCGCCCTGCGGCGCGGCGGCGAAGAATTCGAGCGTGACAAGCGTCCGCTCACGCGCCTGTTCGCGGGTGATCCAGCCATGGACGACGCCGATCGGATAGGCGGTCAGCGCGAAGCCGACCGCAGCGATCGACGCGAACGACGGGGTCGGCCAGCGATCCGGCGCGAGCCCGGTCTTGGGATCGGTCGTGTCCCAGAAATAGCGGAAGGTGCGTTCCTGCAGGTCGGCGACCAGATCGGTCTTGCCCGCAGTGGCGAGCGGCCGCTGCAGCGTGGCGCAACCGCCCAGGCCCAGCGCGCCGGCGCCCAGGAACGCGCGGCGGTCGAGCCCTGGGGCATCGGTGTCGTTGATACGCATGGTACAAACGAACGGGCACCCAACAGGGGTGCCCGTTCCCTTTCAGATCAGAAGCGATAGCCGACGCGGAACTGCAGGCGCTGCGGCAGGGTCAGCAAATTGTTGCCGATCCGCGGGCTCGTCAGCGGGTCGGTCACTTCGCCGGTGGCCGGGTTGATGGTGTTGTTGAACCCTTCGTCGAAGCCCGAGAAGTTCTTGTTGTTGAACGCGTTGAGCAGGTCGACCGCGACTTCGAGCTGATCGTCGCGACCGAAGATGCGCAGCTTGTTGGCGAGCGTCAGATTGACTTCGCAGAACGCGAACACGCCCTTGATGCAGCGCTTGCTGGGATAGCGCGCGGTGAACTTGCGCTGCCCCGGGTCGCTGCCGAGCGTGGTGTCGGTGACCTGATAGGCGGTGCCGCTGCCGAAGGTGTTGAGCATCGAGAACTGGAAGCCGAGCGGCAGATCGAGGATCCCCGAGACGACCAGGCGATGCCGCTCGTCGCCGCGCGTCGCACGATAACCGTACGCGTCCGGTGTCAGCTCATCGAGGCTGAACAGATCGCCGCCATTCTGCTCCGACTTGGACAGCGTATAGGCAATGTTGAGGCCCCAGCCGCTCGACTTGGTGTAATCCTTGTCGATCGTGACGAAGAGCGCCTTGTACCGCGTGTCGAGCCCGTCGAACCCGACGATGACGTTCGAATAGCCGAACGGGATGACCGGGGCGGTGTTGCAGCATGCACCCGTTCCGCCGTTTTGCCGCGTCGCGAAAATGTTGGTGTAGCCGTGGCGGCCGCGCTGGTACGATCCGGTCAGCGAGGCGCGGAACGGTCCAACGCGCTGGCGGACGCCGATGCTCGCCTGGTCGTTGACCGGCGGCTGGGCGTCGTTCTTGACCGCGAACAGCTCGGGCAGGCCTTCGGTGGTCGAACTGGCGACCAGCGCGAGCAGCCCGTCGCGCGTCAGATAGGACGGGTTG
Source organism: Sphingomonas rhamnosi (assembly GCF_036663615.1). Classification (NCBI taxonomy): domain Bacteria; kingdom Pseudomonadati; phylum Pseudomonadota; class Alphaproteobacteria; order Sphingomonadales; family Sphingomonadaceae; genus Sphingomonas; species Sphingomonas rhamnosi. The sequence continues at coordinate 145,175 of NZ_JAXOJJ010000001.1, read as the reverse complement.
AACACCGTCGTCGGCAGGCCGTTGCGCGGCTGGCCGTCGCGCGAGAAGCGGAACACGCCGATCGGGTTGATCGTGCGGCTCAGCTCGTCGACCGTGTTGTTGAAATTGTTGCGGTCGTAATAGCGCCCGACGCCGCCGAAGATGACGGTCGACTGGTCGTCCTTGATATCCCACGAGAAGCCGAAGCGCGGCGCGATCGCACCCTTGAACGGCGAGCGGTTCTTGCCGTTGGTGATGTAGTTTTCGGGGTTGAAATAGTCGGTCGTCGGCAGCGCGCGCAGCGCGGCGGCTGCCGTCGCCGGCGTACGATATTCGTTGTTGAAGCCGTTGGTCTCGTAATCCCAGCGCACGCCGACGTTGAGCTGCAGCCGCTCGGTCACGTCCCAGTCGTCCTGCGCGTACAGGCCGACCTGCGTGTTCGACGCCAGGATGCGGCCGCTGCCGAGGCCCAGGCGCGCCTCGGCGGGGAAGCTGAAATCGGTGCGGCTGGATACCACCGGATTGTTGGGATCGTTGCGGAAGGTGTAGCGCGGCTGGATATAGGACTGGTTGTTGAACTCGATATCGGTGATCTCGACACGCGCGCCGACCTTGATCGCGTGGTTGTCGAGGCCCGTATAGGTCACATCGTCGCGCAGCGTGTAGCTCTGCTGATGCTGGCGCCGGGTCGAATCCTTGCCGCCGAACACGACCACGCCGTCATAGTCGAAGGTCGCGAGATCGGGGTTCAGCGACGACGGGTTGAACGTGTAGTCGAGGTAGTTGGCGTTGAATTCGTTAATGAAATTGTCGCCGGTATAAGTCCACTTGTACAGATAGGTGTCGACCCGGTTCTTCTTGTTCTCGGCGCTTTCGAACGAGATGTTGTCGCCGAAGCCCTGGATGTCGGTCTCGTCGCGGCGGCTGAACGACAGGTCCATCACCTGGTTGTCGGTCGGCGTCAGCGTCAGCTTGCCGAAGTAGAAATCGCCGCGGAACGGGCTGACGAACGCGCCCTGGAACTCGCTGATCCGGCGGCCCGATGCGGCTTCGAACGCGGCGATCTGCGTGGCGGACCCGGTGCTCTGGACGTTGAACGCACGATCCTGGTCGTTGCCTTCATAGGCGGCGAAGAAGAACAATTTGTCCTTGATGATCGGGCCGCCCAGCGACACGCCATACTGCTTGCGCTCGAACGCCGGCTTGGTGCGGTTGTTGCGCTCGTCGAGGAAGCTCTTCTTGGTCAGGCTGCGGTCGGTATATTGGCCGAACACTTCGCCGTGGAAGTCGTTGGTGCCTGACTTGGTGATCGAGGTGATCACCGCGGCGCCGGCCTGCTCATACTCGGCCTTGTAGTTCTGCGTGAGCACGCGGAATTCCTGCACGGCGAGCTGGCCGAACGGGTTGCCGCGGCTGTTCTGCTGGCCGGCGACGCCGCCTTCGCTCAGCTTGTTCTTCAGGCTGACGCCGTCGATGAAGACGTTGACCTGGCTCGCGGTCGACGCGCCCGAGGTGAAGCTCTTGTCGGTCTCGCTGTCGTTGTAGCGCACGCCGGGGGCAAGCGCTGCGAACGACAGGAAGTTGCGGTCGGTCTGCGGCAGCGTGCGGATCTGCTCCTGGCTGACGTTGGTCGCGACTTCGCTGGTGCGCGTCTCGACCAGGCGACCGCCGGTGACGACGATCTCGTCGCTCGCGGCTTCGCCGCCCGAAGCGTCGGGCGCGTTGGCGTCGGGGGTCGTGCCGGCAGGCGCAGCAGCGGCGGCGGGTGCCAGCGTCGCGTCGAGCGAGGCGGCCTGGGCGATGCCGATCACGATCGAGCGGCTGAACACGTCGCCGTTCGGGCCGGTGATCGTGACGGTGTAGGGGGCCGGACGCAGACCGCTCAGCACATAGGCGCCATTCGCGCCCGATGTCGCACGGAAGGTCTGGTTGGTGCCGCCGTTGACGGCAACCACGGTTGCGCCGGCAACCGGCGCACCGGCGCCGTCGCGCACCTGGCCGCGGATCGAGGCGGTGGTGGTCTGCGCCGCGGCGGGCGCGGTCAATGCGAAGCTTGCGCCGAGGATGGTCGTCGTCGCGAGAGCGGCGCGCAACGCGGCCGCGGTCATGGTCTTCATATTGTCCTGTTCCCTGTGTACCGGTGAGGCGCGATGGGCGTGCGGTCGTCCCAACTGCCGAGGCAGCCAACGTAGAAATGCGGAGACGATCGTCGCGGACCCATGGCCCTCATCCTGCTCCCTGCACGGCCTGTGCCGACTAGCCCCGCGCCGTCCTTCGCCCGGGTTCTGTCGGCGCCCTACGCCCGATTCGGTGGGACTCACAGAGTGAAAAGCTGATGTAGATTAGATCGATAATGAACGTGACATAATCGTCACAAACCGTTGCCGGAGCGTAACGTTTTGCGCATACGAGCACCGCATAAGTGCTAGCGCTATCATGACATAATGGGCAGCAGGCGCTGCGCAGGTCGGCCGCTTACTTCAGCAGGACGAGTTCTTCGGCCATGCTCGGATGCAACGCAACGGTGGCGTCGAAATCGGCCTTGGTCAGGCCCGCCTTCACCGCGACCGCGGCGGCTTGCAGGATCTCGGCGCAGTCCGGCCCGATCATGTGCAGCCCGACGACGCGATCGGTCTCGGCATCGCACACCATCTTGTACAGCGATCGCTCGTTGCGCCCCGCTAGCACGTTCTTCATCGGCCGGAAGTCGGACGAATACACGCGGATCGAGCCCAGTCTCTCACGCGCCTCGGACTCGGTCAGTCCGACGCCGGCCAGCGGCGGATGGCTGAACACCGCGCTCGGCACGCAGTCGTAATCGACCGTGGTCGGCTTGTTGCCATAGAAGGTGTCGGCGAACGCCTGGCCTTCGCGGATCGCGATCGGGGTCAGCTGGATGCGGTTGGTCACGTCGCCGACCGCGTAGATGCTGTCGCAGGTCGATCGGTTCTCGGCATCGACCTTGATCGCGCCCTGCGCGTCGAGTTCGACGCCCGCGCTCTCCAGCCCGAGCCCGCGCGTGTTGGGCACGCGCCCGGTCGCGAACATCACGCAGTCGACCACCGCATCGTCATAGCCTGACATCCGCACCGTGATGCAGCCGTCCGCGCCCTTGTCGATCCCCTCGAGATTGGCGTTGAAGCGGAATTCGATGCCCTTGGTGATCGAGATCTGCAGCAACCGGTCCACGATTTGCCGGTCATAGCCGCGCAGGATCTGGTCGGTGCGGTTCATCAGGATGACGTGCGCGCCGAGCTGATGGAAGATGCCGGCGAATTCGTTGGCGATATAGCCACCGCCCGCGATCAGGATGCGCTTGGGCACGTCGGCCAGATGGAACGCCTCATTCGAGGTAATGCCGTGCTCGACGCCGGGCGCGTCGGGCACCAGCGGGTGTGCGCCGACCGCGATCAGGATCCGCGCGGCGGTCTTCTTGGTGCCATCGGCCAGCGTGACCTCGTTCGGCCCGCTGACGACGGCGCGCGACAGGATGATCTCGACACCGTTGTTCTCGAGCGTGCCGGTATAGGCGCCGTTGATCCGGTCGACCTCGTCCATGACGTTGTCGCGCAGCGTCGGCCAGCTGAAGTCGAGCTGGTCGGGGACGTTCCAGCCGAACCGCTTCGCGTCCTTCAGATCCTCGGCGAAATGCGCGCCGTAAACCAGCAGCTTCTTCGGCACGCAGCCGCGGATCACGCAGGTGCCGCCGACGCGGTATTCCTCGGCGACCGCGACTCGCGCGCCATGCGCCGCCGCGACCCGCGACGCGCGCGTGCCGCCCGAGCCTGCGCCGATGACGAAAAGGTCGTAGTCGTAAGGGGAGGCGTCGGTCACGGGCATTCCTTGTGCGGTATGCGGTGCCACTTGGGGCAGGGGGCGGGCGGGAACAAGGCCGCGGATGCGATCAGTGTAATCGCCCGCGTCACCCCGGCCTCGAGCCGGGGTCCCGCTTCTTCACGCGGTCGAGAAGCGGGACCCCGGGTCAAGCCCGGGGTGACGGGGTGGGAGAGGTTACCGGCTTTCCGCCCTGCGCATCGGCATCGCATCGATCGTCTCGGCGAGCGCCGCAGCGGGGAAGGGGCGCGGACTGCGCAACTTCTCGCCGCCGTCCTTGCCGATCAGGATGGCGGCGAAGCCGGCGGGGAGACGGTATTTCCGGCGGATGGCCGCTGCGGCGTCGGCGGCCCCCGAGACGCGGTCGCCGACGACTTCGACGATGGTCAGGTCGCGCGCGTCGCTCTCCTTGCGCCAGGCAGCGAGGATGCGGCGTTGCTCGGCGAGCTGGGGGTCGGCCGCGGTCTGCGCGACGACGACGAGGACGCGTCGCTCCCACCGCATCTGGGCAAGCGTGGCCTGGGCAAGCGCGGCGGCGATCAGCATGGACATGGGGCGATAACGCGCGAGGTCGATCCGTTCTCCCGCGCAGGCGGGAGTCCAGGAGTCGCGCGCGCGCCGCCCGAAACCCTGGCCCCCCGCCTTCGCGGGGGAACGATGCAATGCCTCTGTTCCCCGGCGAAGGCCGGGGCCCAGTTGGGAAAGCTCGGGTTCGAGCCACCACCGTTCCCCCAACTGGACCCCGGCCTCCGCCGGGGAACAGCCATTGGCCCGCGCCTTACCCGAACGCGCGCTTGATCAGATCATCTGTCGACGGATCGAAGCTCCCGCCGCCCTGGGCCGCTTCCTTCGCCATTTCCTTGCCCAGCTCGACGCCGAACTGGTCGAACGAATTGATCCCCAGCAGCACGCCGTTCACGAACACCCGGTGCTCGTAGAAGGCGATCAGCGCGCCCAGCGTCCGCGCATCCAGATCGTCGAGCAGCAGCGTCGACGACGGCCGATCGCCCGAATAGCTGCGCGCCGGATCCTCGACCTGCTTGCCCTCCATCAGCGCGGCGCCCTGCGCGAACGCATTGAGCAGCAGCGCCTTGTGATGATCCTCGGCCAGCGTATCGCCGGCCTCGATCACCGCGATGAACTCGACGGGGACCAAGTGCGTGCCTTGGTGGAGCAGCTGGAACACGGCATGCTGTGCGTCGGTGCCGACGCCACCCCAGGTGATCGCCGCGGTCGGCCGCCCGACCGGCTGGCCGTCCGCGGTCACCGCCTTGCCATTCGACTCCATCTCCAGTTGCTGCAGATAGCTCGGCAACAGCCGCAGCCGCTCGTCATAGGCGAACGGCGCGCGCGTCTCCGCACCGCGAACCTGCGTATAATAGAGATCGGCAAACGCCGCGAGCGCGGGCGCGTTCTCGTGCAGCGCGGCCAGGCGGAAATGCCGGTCCATCTCGGCGGCACCCTCGAGCAGCTGTTCGAACTTGTCCCAGCCGAGCGCGATCGCCGCCGGGAACCCGATCGTCGACCAGAGCGAATAGCGCCCGCCGACGCTCTCGGCGAACGGCAGGATCCGGGTCTCGTCGACGCCCCAGTCCATCGCCTTTTGCGGCGCCGCGGTCAGCGCGATGACGCGGCCGTACGGATCCTCGACATCATGCTCGGTCATCCACTGCAGGACCGACTCGGCGTTCATCATCGTCTCGGTAGTGGTGAAGGTCTTCGACGCCACCACCAGCAGCGTCGCCGCCGGATCGAACCGCTCGAACACGTCCTCCAGCGCGACGCCGTCGACGTTGGAGACGATCGCGACGTCGTAGCGCTTGTCCTCGCGCCCCAGCGCATCGACCAGCAGGTGCGGCCCCAGCGCCGACCCGCCGATCCCGACGTGCAGCACGTGGCGGATCGGCCCCAGGGCATCCGCCTCGATCGCGTCGATCAGCGCGCGCATCCGGCCGTGGCTCGCCTGCGCGATCGCGACGCTCTCGGGCTTGCCTTCGCCGCGCTCGGCGGTGTGCTCGACCGCGCGGTTCTCGGTCACGTTGACGATCTTGCCGGAGAACAGCGCCTCGCGCTTGCCCGCCAGGTCCTGCGCCTTGGCGAGCTCAGCAAACGCCGCGATCGCATCCTTGGTCAGATGCGTCTTCGACCAGTCGAAATGGATGCCCGATACGTCCAGGCTCAGCGTCGCGAGCCGGTCGGGGTCGCCGGCGAACAGCTCGGTCAGCTTGGCGGCGGGCAACGCTTCGATCTTGGACCAGTCGGCCATAATATGTCTCCGTGTGGAATCGCGAACGATACGCGTGGTGCCTACCAATCGATCCCCCGAACCGCCAGCTTGACGACACGCGCGGCCCCACGCAAACCGCGCGACATGGCCCAAACCCCCAAACCCGTCCGGTCCGAGACCAGCGAGACGTTCCGCTTCCTGCTGAAGCTCGCGCTGGTCGTGCTGATCGTGCGCAGCTTCCTGTTCGCGCCGTTCAGCATTCCGAGCGAATCGATGCTGCCGCGGCTGTTCATCGGCGACTATCTGTTCGTGACGAAATGGAACTATGGCTATTCGCGCTGGTCGCTGCCCTGGGGCCTGCCGCTGATCCCCGGCCGGGTGTTCGGCAGCGTACCGACGCGCGGCGACGTCATCGTCTTCCGCGCGCCCGAAGTGCTCGACCACGACGTCATCAAGCGCGTGATCGGCCTGCCCGGCGAAACCATCCAGATGCGGCAGGGCCAGGTGTTCCTCAACGGCAAGCCGATCCCCAAGACCCGCATCGCCGATTTCACGCTGCCGCTGACCGGCAATTTCAACGCCGAGAAATGCGGCGTGGATTATCAGGACGTCGATGCGCAGGGCGTTGCTATCTGCCGTTATCCGCGCTTCCGCGAAACCTTGCCCGGCGGGCGCAGCTACGACGTGCTCGACCAGGCGCAACTGCCCGACCGCGACGATACCGGCGTCTATACCGTGCCCGCGGGTCATGTCTTCGTGATGGGCGACAACCGCGACGACAGCGGCGACAGCCGGTTCCCGGCGCCGCAGGGCATGGGCTATGTCCCGCTCGAAAATGTCGAGGGCAAGGCGGTCGTGACCTTCTTCTCGACCGACGGCAACGCCTCGCTGGCGCCGTGGACCTGGGTGTCGGCCGCGCGCTGGGCGCGGATCGGGGAAGGCTTTTGAGCGATCTCGCCAAATGGCTGACCGAGGTGTTCGGTCGCCGCCCGACCGATCTCGCCCCCTTTCAGCGTGCCCTGACCCACGGCAGCCAGGCCGCGGCGAATTACGAACGGCTCGAATTTCTCGGCGACCGCGTGTTGGGGCTGGTCGTCGCCGAATGGCTGTACGAGACGTTCGACGACGACGCCGAGGGCCAGCTGTCGAAGCGGCTCAATGCGCTGGTGACCGGCGCGGTCTGTGCCGAGGTCGCGCGCGAACTGGGCGTGCGCGATCATCTCAAGCTCGGCAAGCAGGCGCGCGACGACGGCGCGTCCGACAGCGACAATGTGCTCGGCGACGTGATGGAGGCGCTGATCGGCGCCTGGTTCCGCGAGGCCGGGCTCGACGCGGTCCGCGCGTTCGTGCGGAAAGCCTGGGGCGACCGCGTCAAGGCCGGCGCCAAGGCGCCGCAACACCCCAAATCGCAGCTCCAGGAATGGGCCGCCGCGCACAACCGCAAGCCGCCCGAATACCGCGTGCTGGAACGCACCGGCCCCGGCCACGCCCCGCGCTTCACCATCGCCGTCGCGCTCGGCAGCTTCGCCGAGGCGACCGCGGAAGGGACCAGCAAGCAGGAGGCCGAGACCGCGGCGGCGAAGGCGCTCTTGGAAAAACTCGGCTAATACGGCCGCCGCAACGTCATTCCCCCGTTCGTCATCCCCGCGAAGGCGGGGATCCATATCCTCCGCCGTGGAATGTGAAGCCGTAAGGCCAGCCAGTATGGATTCCCGCCTGCGCGGGAATGACGAAAGAGGGTTTTGCCTGTAGGGTCCGCGATCGCCAGGACGACGAAAGACATTTGTGACCGAACCTACCGATACCCAGACCCAACCTTCCGCCCCCAAACATTGCGGCCTCGTCGCCGTCGTCGGCGCCCCCAACGCCGGCAAATCGACGCTCGTCAATGCGCTCGTCGGCCAGAAGGTCGCGATCGTCAGCCCCAAGGCGCAGACGACGCGCGCCAAGCTGATGGGCGTCGCGATCCTCGGCGACACGCAGGTGCTGCTCGTCGACACCCCCGGCATCTTCGAGCCCAAGCGCCGGTTCGACCGCGCGATGGTCGCCGCCGCCTGGGGCGGCGCGGAGGGCTCGGACATCATCGCCTTGGTGGTCGACGCCAAGGGCGGCATCGGCGGCAAGGTGACCGACATCGTCCAGTCGCTGATCGGCCGGCCCGAGCCGATCTGGCTGATCCTCAACAAGGTCGATCTCGCCGACAAGACCAAGCTGCTGATCCACGCCGAGAAACTAAACGCGCTGCTGCCCTTCGCGGAGACCTTCTTCATCAGCGCCGGCACCGGCGACGGCATCGCACACTTCAAGGCCGAACTCGCCAAGGCGATGCCCGAGGGCCCGTGGCATTATCCCGAGGATCAGGTCTCCGACGCAACCGAACGCTCGCTCGCCTCCGAAGTCACGCGCGAACAGCTCTATCTCCAGCTCCACGCCGAACTGCCGTATGCGAGCACGATCGAGACCGAGCAATATATCGAGCGGCAGGACGGTAGCCTCGAGATCCACCAGCAGATCCTCGTCGAACGCCCGACGCAGCGCGCGATCGTGCTCGGCAAGGGCGGCCAACGCATCAAGGAAATCGGCGCGCGCGCGCGGATCGAGCTGTCCAGCATCACCGGCAAGCCCGTGCACCTGTACCTGCACGTGAAGGTCAAACCCGGCTGGGACGAAGACCGCGAAACCTACCGCGACATCGGGCTCGACTGGGTGGAATAGCCTTAGGCTCCCCTCCCTGGAAGGGAGGGGCTGGGGGTGGGTGGTTATCGCGGGAATGCCGCGCCTCGAGCCGACCCACCCCCGACCCCTCCCTTCAGGGAGGAGAGATCTATACGGCGAGCACTTCCTCCACCCAATCCGGCACCAGCACCCCCGCTGCGCCGATCCGCGTCTCTTCGAAGAACACGCTCCCCATCGACGGATCGAGGTTCATCTCCAGCGTCCGCGCGCCGTGCCAGCCCGCCGTCTGCACGAACCCCGCCGCGGGATACACCGCCCCCGACGTCCCGATCGACACGAACAGATCGCATTTCGCCAACGCCGCCTCGATCCGCTCCATGGCGTATGGCATCTCGCCGAAGAACACGATGTCGGGCCTGAGCGCCGCCGCCCCGCACGTCCCGCACACCGACCCAGGCGGCAGGCTCCCGGTCCAATCCTCCCGCGCGCCGCATGCCGCGCAGAGCGCCGACGGCAATTCGCCGTGCATATGCAGCACACGCCGCGCGCCGGCGCGCTCGTGCAAATCGTCGACATTCTGCGTCACGATCAGCAGTTCGCCCGGCCAGGCCGCATCCAGCCGCGCCAGCGCCGCATGCGCCGCGTTCGGCGCCACCCCGCCGAGCGCCGCGCGCCGCCCGTCATAGAAACGATGCACCAGCGCCGGATCGCGCGCCAGCGCCTCGGGCGTGCAGACATCCTCAACTCTATAACTTTTCGGAACAAGGTTATTTTCGTATACATCCCAATGCGTTACGCCAGATTTAGAGCGAAAGGTGGGGATGCCGGACTCGGCGGAAACGCCTGCGCCGGTCAAGATTACGATGTTTTGAATGTCACGCATCGGCAGAGAATACGCGGCGCGGGTTATGTCTGAAAGTGGTGATGGGGTGGAAAGCGGACATTGACCAACAGCGTGGGGCCTCCGATACCGGCAGCATGATCTGGAAAGCTCTCGCGCTATTGCCACTTCTCGGAGGCTGCGGCGTCGCCCAGCAGCCGGAGAGCTTAAGGACAGTTGCGGCTTATGAAATCCCGCTGCCCACGGTCAAGGATAAGGCCACCTTTATGGCGCTGCTCAGAGCAGAGGCGCAGACGCAAGGTTTTCATGTTTACGCGTCCACGCCTGCCGAAATGGAAGCGCAGTCTGAAGTGTCACCGATTACATTCAATGCGGCCGTATGGCGGGGTGACGATGAGGAAGTGATCGCCTCTGCAATGGATTTTCAAGATCACCTCGGCCGGGTTTGGATTTTGTTTTCTATCGGAGAAAATCCATCTCGTTCCGCGCGGTTTCGAGGCGCACTTATCAGCAAGACAAAAAATATTTGGCCTGAAACGGCATCTCTGCCGATAATGCCAAATGGCAGCATTCCGCTGACGGATGACCTTAGCCATACAACTTCTGGATACACCGTTAAGCCAGCCGCTGCATCGAAGTACGATGATGAACCCAGATAGCTAGTCAATGTCCGCAATTGGGCGTTAGCCGCCATTTCGACCGTCCGGTTGGGACTACCACTTTTCCTCAACTCTATAACTTTTCGGAACAAGGTTATTTTCGTATACATCCCAATGCGTTACGCCAGATTTAGAGCGAAAGGTGGGGATGCCGGACTCGGCGGAAACGCCTGCGCCGGTCAAGATTACGATGTTTTGAATGTCACGCATCGGCAGAGAATACGCGGCGCGGGTTATGGCTGAAAGTGGGTGGTTAGTTGCCGTTCCGCTTGAACCAGCTTCGAAAAAATGTCTGTCTTGCCGCCACCCGCGCTCGGTGCTCAGTTGCTGCCCGGTCTTGGAAGTCCGAACGGCTGTAACCAACTGCCCAGCGGTAGAGCGAGACAAGCATGACGGCGAACGTGCCCGTCGCGCCAAGAGCGATCACCATAAGCGATGCAGAACTGTCGCGCGGAAAATCTAAGACATCCAGAATGCCGATCACTGCGATGCTCACGAGAAACGGGATGCTCCAAACGATGCGTTGCCCAAAGGCGAACACGGGATTGTACTTCCGGCTCGCCCAGTCCCGATCCATCCATCCGATCAGCGCACGAAACATCACGCGTCCCCACTTTCGTGCCCGTCTTACCCGCCTATGGCGATGTCCGCTATTGGGCGTTTGCGGACTGGCCACCTTTGAGCGTTCGCTTCGCCGTTCGCGAATGTCGCGTTGTGGAGGGAAGCGGACATAGCGTCCCGGCCCCTACGGCTTCCGAACGCTCACGAGCTTCTCAATCAAAACGGTGCGGGTTCCGTCGCCTAAATACCGTTTCTCACGCCGAGCAGTGCTTACCCGCCCTAAAATCTTGACGGTGAACGTTCCCCAAACCGGCTCAGGCTTATTCCACCGAACCGCCTTCCGAGCGGCGGCGTCCAGCTCCTCACAACTCTGCGCTACGCATTCGATGGACGCACCTTCGTCCAAAACAGGAGCGGTGTTTCCGGGAATGTGACACTGCACAAACCTGCTGTTCTCAAAATTGCTGAACCACTCGCAAACGAGGCGTTGCCGTGGACCGAAGGCAGTCCCCTTGACCGTCAGGGGTTGGCTTGCCTGCGGGGATGCCGATGCCAGAATAGCTACGATGACCTGCCACATCCCGCTACCCTAAGGCCGACACGAATGTCCGCAAGTGGGTGCTTTGAGCCCGTCTAGTTCTGGAGCCCGCTTTGCCGGTCGGGAACGGCGATACGTGGTGGCAAGCGGACAGGCGGCTTTCAAGCACGGCTCGCGATTAGCGGACGCTCCAGCGGCCAACCAAGAAGCCGAAGATAGACAAGCCCAACCACACGGCCAAAATCGGTAGCGCTAACCACATCGCGCGTGGCCATTCAGCCAGATAACTCGGCGGCGTGGGCGGAACAAATGCCAGCCCAATAGTGATAAATATTATTGGCGAGACGACGAGAGCCGCCAAGCTAAACTGACGTGTGCGTTGGCTGTCGAAGTGCGCGAGCGCGAAGGCGACGATAGCCGCGATCCATATCCCCGACCACGCGGTGCCCACGACAATCCTCCAATGCGGCAAACCGCGCCAGCGTCTGCAATTGAGACAGCGTAGCGCGACGCTGAACGACCGCAAGTGGGCGTTAGCCGCCATCTCGACCGTCCGGTTGGGACTACCACTTTTTCTCGACGCGGTGCCCCTCCCACAACCCACCGGGCCCGCGAAACGTGGCGATCCCCGATTCCGCGGAAATCCCCGCGCCGGTCAGGATGACGATGTTACGGATGTCCTGCATCGCCGGACGATAGGGCGCCTGGCGGATGTCCGAAAGCCTTGGAATTGCTCGGGTCTTGCTTCGACCACCCGGGTAACGCAGCCGGATGGTCCCGCTTCTTGGGGCGGGGCCACTTAGGCGCCAGGTTTCGATAATGCCTTTTGCGTGCGGTCGCGGTGCGCGGCGCTCATGGCGTCGGTCTCGGTCAGATCGATGACGTGGATCGAAACCTCGCCCATACGCCGCCCGATACGACTGCCGGTGGGCATTCCCAACGTTCCTCTCACCGTGAACCGGTCGATCCGGTAGATGCCGGGCTTGTCCGGCTCGACGTCGAGCGGAATATACCGCCTCTGACGGACCTGCTTGAGAATGCCGGGCGCCCACTGAGACAGTCCGGAGTCGCGCAAGAGTTCGGCGCCCGCGGTTCGGCCGTCCGGTCGAATCCAGAAGCCGACATCGGCGAATCGAACGTCCGAATCATGCCACGGATCTTGCTGGAATCCGGATCGGGGCCGATCGATCTCCTCGATCGATGGTGCAAAAAGGAGCTTCGGCGTCTCGGTTGCTGACTGACGCAGCCGCGCCGCCAATAGGTCGACCGCCCCGTCGTTGCCGCGGCGGATCGCAATCCGCGCGCGGATGAGATCCCGTAACTCCAACATCGTCGGGTTGTGGCCGCCGGTCAGTGCAACGGCTTCGTCCGCGCCTTGCTCGGCGTCCTTGTCGCGTCCGGCCAGCGCGTACAGCCAAGCCCGCCGGAATGCCGCGCCCGCCGCCAGATCGGTCTCGCCGTGGTCCGTCGCCACGCGCTGAACCTTCCGGTAGATCTCATCGGCGGAGTCCGTTCTATTCAGCCCGAACAGATTGTCAGCGAAGGCGAGCTCTTCGGTCAGCGTCGCCTTGTGCGTTTCGCCCAAGTTGCGTCGCAGTACCACGACATCGTTCCGCGCCGACCAGAACCAGAGTTCGGTGTCACCGAGATGCTCGGCGACCGTCGCCAGCGTGGCGTAGAGGCTCGACACAGGGCCGGGCAACTCGGCGGCGTGATCGCGGTTGCGCCGAATGGCCTTTTGCAACGTCTGCCGCGCGTCGCCATAGCGGCCGTCGGCGAACTGCTCCACTGAGGCTTGGAGCGATGCCTCGATCTCTTCGGCGGGCGGGCAGTTGCGGGAAAAGCATGCCGCCAGCTCCTGTTCGGCGCGTCGCCCGACAACGATGATGTCACTCGGTACCGTCGAAGACGGCGTCGCGGCTTGCGCCAATACTATGAGCAGCGGACCGAACATTTCGCAATGCTCGGGCGAACATGATTTCTTGTCAAGACTATCGTCGGCGGGGACGAAGCATCACGTTGCCGAAAATGATATTGCGCACCGTGCGCGATGGTCGTTGCATCAGGAACTGCAGGGGAAGCGATCGCCGCGGTATTGCGGATGGCGGCTTTGAGGACGCCGCCCCTGGCCGTCCGCCGTCATCCAGCTTTATCGCACGACGCTAACGTCCCGCCCCACCGCCGCCGATCCCGACGCCATCTCCGCCTCTTCGAGCCGCCGCCACCCGGTCGGCCCCAGCGCCTCGATCGGGCGATAGCGCGTCTTGTAGGCCATGCGCGGCGAATCCTTCACCCAATAGCCGAGATAGACGTACGGCAGCCCGGCATCGCGCGCGCGCAGGATGTGGTCCATGATGATGAAATTGCCGAGCCCCGGGCGCGCGAAGTCCTCGTCCGCGGCGAAGAAGCTGTAGATCATCGACAGCCCGTCCGCCTGGCGATCGGTCAGGCACGCGCCGATCAGCCGGCCGGGGACGCCGTCGACGCTCGGCTCGCGATATTCGACGACCAGCGAATTGACCGGCGAATGCTCGACCATGTCGGCGTAATCGTCCTCGTCCATCCCCGCCATCCCGCCGCCGGGGTGCCGCGCGCTCAGATAACGGCGCAGCAGCTCGAACTGTTCGTCGGTCGCCCAGGCCTTGCAGGCGGTGACCTGGATGTCGCTATGGCGCTTGAGTAGCTTGCGCTGGGTCGCGCTCGGCGCGAATTCGGGGGTGACGACGCGCACCGAGATGCAGGCGCTGCACCCCGCGCAGCTGGGCCGATAGGCGACGCCCTGGCTGCGCCGGAACCCGATCCGCCCGAGCGCGTCGTTGAGCTCGATCGCATGCGGTCCGGTCAGCTCGGTGAACACTTTCCGCTCCTGCCGGCCGGGCAGATACGGGCAGGGCGCCGGGCTCGTCACGAAGAAGCGCGGAAAGCGGAACGGCGCGGTCACAGCTGTGGGACATCCCTCGGCGCGGCACTGCGCATGCCCGCTATATGAGGGCGCGCGCGGTGATGAAAACCCGCTTTACCATGTTTGACGGTTAACAAACCATGCGTACGCCGTGCCGTGCCAGCCTGGGACGATAAGGGGGGACGATCAGGCGAGTTCTACCGTACTCGTCTCGTATCCCGCCGCGCGCAGCGCCATCACCAGCCGGTCGAGATGCGCGCGGTCGCGTGCCTCGCATTCGATATCGGTGATGAGGCCCTTGGCCGGCAGAGTCGTGAAGACGCGCTGGTGATAGATCTCGATGATGTTGATGCGTTCCTGGTCGAAGATCCGCGCGACGTTGAACAGCGCGCCGGGCTGGTCCTGCAAGCGGATCCGCAACCGCGCGAGCCGCCCCGACCGCGCCAGATCGCGCAGCAGCACGTTGGCGAGCAGCCGCGTGTCGATATTGCCGCCGCACAGGATGACGCCGATCGTCCGGCCGGCGAAGCGTTCGGGATGCTGCAGCAATGCGGCGAGTCCTGCGGCGCCCGCGCCCTCGACCACGGTCTTCTCGATCTGCAGCAACAGGCTGACCGCCATTTCCAGGCTGCGTTCGCTGACCAGCACGATGTCGTCGACCAGCTCGGCGACCATCTTCGCCGTAATGCCGCCGGGCTCCTTGACCGCGATGCCTTCGGCCAGCGTGTCGCCCGCGCACGGCATGTCGGTGCCGTTGATGCGGTTGTACATCGACGGGAACAGCTCGGCCTCGACCCCGACCACCTCGATATCGTGATCCGCCGCGCGCGCGACGGTGGCCATGCCCGAGATCAGCCCGCCGCCGCCGATCGGCGTCACGAACATGTCGATGCCGGGCACGTCCTCGAGCATCTCGATCGCCGCGGTGCCTTGGCCCGCGATGACGCGCGGATCGTCGAACGGGTGGACGAAGGTGAAGCCGCATTCGCCCTCCAGGATGCGCGCATGCGCATAGGCGGAATCGAACGTGTCGCCGTGCAGCACGACATTGGCGCCATGGCCCTCGGTCTGCGTGACCTTCACGGTCGGCGTGTTGGTCGGCATCACGATGGTGGCGGGGATGCCGAGCCGGTTGGCGTGATAGGCCAGGCCCTGCGCATGGTTGCCCGCCGAGGCCGCGATCACGCCCTTGGCCTGCGCCTCCGCGGACAGCTGCAGCAGCGTGTTGAGCGCGCCGCGTTCCTTGTACGCCGCGGTGAACTGCAGATTCTCGAACTTCAGATACACCGTCGCGCCGGTCATCTGGCTCAGCGTCTTGCTGATCAGCGTCGGCGTGCGGACGATCGAATCGCGGATCCGGTCGTGCGCGGTACGGATGTCGTCGATCGAGACGGGAAGGGTGGGTGCCGCTACGGCAGCTCGGGTAGCCATGCGCCGTGAGCTAGACCATCTGGCGCGAAGGGGGAACACCGCTTATGCGCGGACCCCATGGCAAAACTGGCATTCATCGGAACCGGCGTGATGGGCGCGCCGATGGCGGGGCATCTCGTCGCGGCAGGGCACGACGTGACCGTGTACAATCGCACGCGCGCAAAGGCGGACGCCTGGGCGGCCAAACACGGCGGATCCGTTGCCGGCACACCGGCCGAAGCGGCGCGGGATGCGGAGGCGGTGTTCGCCTGCGTCGGCAACGACGACGATCTGGCGGCGGTGACGCTGGGCCCGGACGGCGCTTTCGCGGCGATGGCGCCGGGCGCGCTGTTCGTCGATCACACCACGGTCTCGGCAAAGATCGCGCGGCACCTTGCCGACGAAGGCAAGGCCCTGCTCGTCGTCGACGCGCCGGTCTCGGGCGGGCAGGCGGGCGCCGAGAACGGTAAGCTCTCGATCATGTGCGGCGGCACCAACGACGCGGTCGCCAAGGCGACTCCGCTGATGCAGGCCTATGCCGCGCGGATCGTCCATGTCGGGCCAGCGGGCGCGGGGCAGACCACCAAGATGTGCAACCAGATCGCGATCGCAGGCGTGCTGCAGGGCGTCGCGGAGGCGCTGCGGTTCGCGCAGGCGAGCGATCTCGATCTGGCCAAGGTGTTCGAGGCGATCTCGGGCGGCGCGGCGCAGAGCTGGCAGATGGTCAATCGCTGGGAGTCGATGGGCGCGGACCGGTTCGACTTTGGCTTCGCGGTCGACTGGATGCGCAAGGATCTGGGGCTCGCGCTCGACGAGGCGAAGCGGAACGGCGCGGTGCTGCCGGTCGCGGCGCTGGTCGACCAATTCTACGCCGAGGTGCAAAGCATGGGCGGCGGTCGCCAGGATACGAGTGCGTTGGTGCGGAGATTGCCGAAGTGATGAAGTCCCCCCGTCATGCCGGATTTAGTCCGGCATCCATCGTGCGGCAGGAGCCGAAGCCATTGGGTGCGCGGCGACCCCGGACCAAGTTTGGGGCGACGGTCGGGGTTTTGGCCGCCCTGCTATCCACCACCCCGGCCTATGCCGACGGCATCGTCGACAACGTCAACGGCATCACGATGGGCGACGGCGGGCGCGTCATCCACTTCAAGGCGATCCTGATCGACAAGGACGGCCGCGTCACCCGGCTGGTGCCGCCCGGTGAGGCGCCGCCCAAGCTCAGCCGCAAGGAGCTGGTGAAGAACGCCGGCAAACCGCTCTACGACTGGCGGGTCGACATGGGCGGCAAGACCTTGCTGCCCGGGTTCATCGACGCGCACGGCCATGTCCTCGAACTCGGTTTCCGCACGCTCGAACTCGACCTTTCGGGGACCAGGTCGCTCGACGAGGCGAAGGCGAAGATCGCCAATTTCGTCAAGGCCAACCCCGATCGCAAATGGGTGCTGGGCGGCGGCTGGAACCAGGAGGCGTGGGGCCTCGGCCGCTTCCCGACCGCAGCCGATCTCGATTCGATCGTCAGCGATCACCCCGTCTGGCTCAGCCGCGCCGACGGCCATGCCAGCTGGGGCAACACCGCCGCGCTCAAGGAAGCCGGCATCACCGCCAAGACCGTGTCGCCGGCGGGCGGGCGGATCGAGAAGAGTGGCGGCGCCCCGTCCGGCGTGTTCGTCGACTCCGCGCAGGCGCTGGTCGCCAAGGTCGTGCCGCAGCCGCTGCCCAAGGAGCGCGACGCGGCGTTCCTGACCGCCCAGCAGATCCTGCTAAGCTACGGTGTCACCGCGACCGCCGACATGGGCACGACGCTCGACGAGTGGCTGACCTATCGGCGGATGGGCGATATCGGCGGCTTGCGCGTGCGGATCATGAGTTACGGCATGGGCGTCGAGACCGCGACCCGCGTCGGCGGCAAGGGGCCGACGCCGTGGCTCTATGGCGACCGGCTGAAGATGGGCGGCGTCAAGATCTACGCCGACGGCGCGCTCGGCTCGCGCGGTGCGTGGCTGAAGGCGCCTTATGCGGATGCGCCGGGCCAGTCGGGCGCGGGCTTCCTGACCGATGACCAGCTGCAGAATTCGATGAGCCGCGCGGCGATGGACGGCTTCCAGGTCGCGGTCCACGCGATCGGCGACCGCGCCAACGAGCAGGTGCTCGACGCCATCCAGGTGCTGTCGGAAACCTACAAGGGCGATCGCCGCTGGCGCGTCGAACACGCGCAGATCGTCGCGCCCGAGGATCTGGTGCGGTTCGGCCGCTATGGCACGATCGCGTCGATGCAGCCGACCCACCAGACCAGCGACCGGACGATGGCCGAGGCGCGGCTGGGGCCGAACCGTCTGGCCGGCGCCTATGCGTGGAACACGATGCTCAAGAACGGTGCCGGACTCGCCTTCGGGTCCGACTTCCCGGTCGAGCGGCCCGATCCGTTCGCGGGCTGGGCGGCGGCGTTCACGCGGCAGGATGCCGACGGGCAACCGTTCGGCGGCTGGCGCCCCGAGGAGCGCGTGACACGCGAACAGGCGTGGTGGGCGTTCACCGGCGGCGCGGCCTATGCCGGGTTCGCGGAGAAGCAGTTCGGATCACTGCAGGCGGGGCAGCGCGCCGACTTCATCATCGTCGACCGTGATCCGACACTGGCCTCGCCGAGCGATCTCCGCGCGACGCGCGTCCAGCAGACCTGGATCGGCGGCGAGAAGGTGTTCGAGCGGAAGTGACGCAGCCGGGGCGGCCGCTCAGGCCGCCTCGTGCTCCGGCACCGCCTCCAGCGCGGCGAGGAACAGGTCGCACCACCACATCACGTCCTCGCGGCGGACATTGTCGATCAGTTTCTCCCAGCGCGCCTTGCGCTCGGCGAGCGGCATCGTCAGCGCGGTGGCGATCGCGTCGGACATCTCCTCCGCGCTGTACGGGTTGACCAGCACCGCGTCGCTCAACTGCGCCGCGGCCCCCGCGAACTTCGACAGCACCAGCACGCCGGGGTCCTCCGGATCCTGCGCGGCGACATATTCCTTGGCGACAAGGTTCATCCCGTCGCGCAAGGGCGTGACCAGCCCGACGCGCGCGGCGCGATAGATGCCGGCGAGCTGATCGCGCGGGAACCCCTGGTTGACGTAGCGGATCGGGGTCCAGTCGATATCCGAATATTCGCCGTTGATCCGCCCCGATAGTGAATCGAGGTTCGCGCGGATCTCCTGATAGGTGTCGACCTTCTCGCGGCTCGGCGGCGCGATCTGCAACATGTAGACCAGGCCGCGGCGGTCGGGATGCGCGCCCAGGAACCGTTCATAGCCCTGGAACCGCTCGGCCAGCCCTTTCGAATAATCGAGCCGGTCGACGCCGACGATCAGGCTCCGCCCGGTCGCGCTCATGTACATGCGCTCGCGCGCCATCCGCGCGACGTCGCTGTTCGCGGATTTCTCGAAATCGACGGTCTCGATGCCGATCGGCGCGGCGATCGCCTTGATCGTCCGGTCGCCGACCGTCACCGTACCATGCTTGCCGAGCACCGCGCCGAGCTGGCTCGTCACATAGTGCAGAAAACCGTCGAGCCAGTCCTGCGTCTGGAACCCGACGACGTCGTACGCGAACAGCGACTCGACCAGCGCTCGGTGGCTGGGCAGCGACAACAGCATCGCCATCGGCGGCCAGGGGATGTGCAGGAAGAAGCCGATGCGGTTCTGCACGCCCAGCTTGCGCAGTTCCTGCCCCAGCGGCACGTGGTGATAGTCGTGCACCCAGACCAGATCATCCGCCTCGATCAGCGGCACCACGGTCTCGGCGAAGCGCTGGTTGACGCGCGCATAGCCGCTGGAGAAATCGCGCTCGAACTCGGTCAGGTCGATCCGGTAGTGGAACAGCGGCCACAGCGTCCGGTTGGCGTACCCGTTGTAATATTCGTCGACATCCTGGTCTTCCAGATCGATCGTCGCGGTCGTCACGCCCCCGCCCTGCTGGAAGTTGATGTGCCCGCTGAACTGGTCGGTGGTCTCCCCCGACCAGCCGAACCAGATCCCGCCCTTTTCGCGCAGCGCCGCCAGCAGCGCGACCGCGAGGCCGCCCTGGTTGCCGCTCGGCGCGTTCAGCGCCTGGACGCGGTTCGAGATGACGACGAGGCGGCTCACCTTACTGCGCTCCACGGTTTGCTCAGCAACGTCGCGCAGTTGATCAGTCCGACCAGCGAATAGGTCTGCGGGTAATTGCCCCACAGCTCGCCGGTGTTCGGGTCGATATCCTCGGATAGCAGCCCGGCGGGGGTGCGCCGCGCGACCATTTCCTCGAACAGTTCGCGGGCGTCCTCGGAGCGGCCGGTGACGTGCAGCGCCTCGATCAGCCAGAAGGTGCAGAAATTGAACGCGGTGTGCGGCAGCCCGAAATCATCCTCGGTCGCATAGCGCAGCATGTACGATCCGCGCCGCAGACCGTCCTCGACCGCGGTCAGAGTCGACTGGAAGCGGGGATCGTCGGGCGCGATGAAGCGCAGGTCGAGCAGCTGGATCAGGCTCGCATCGAGATCGTCGGCGCCGAACGTCGCGGAAATGCGCTGGGTATCCTCGCGCCACGCCGCGCCCTCGATGGTCGCGCGCATCGTATCCGCACGGTCCTGCCAGAACACGCAGCGATCGGGCAGCCCGAGCACGTTGGCGGCGTTCGCCAGCCGGTCGCACGCCGCCCAGCACATCGCCGCCGAATAGGTGTGGACATGCGCCTTGGTGCGCAGCTCCCACAGGCCCGCATCGGGCTTGTCGTACATTTCCCAGGCGCGGTCGCCGACGCGCTCCAGGCTTGCGAAATCCTCCGGGCCCGACATGCGGAACAGCCGCGCATCGAAGAACGCCTGTACGTCCGACAGCACGATCTGGCCGTAGGCGTCGTGCTGGATCTGCTCGTACGCCTGGTTGCCGACGCGCACCGGACCCATGCCGCGATAGCCGGGCAGAGTGGTCTCGATCCGCTCGACCAGGGTCGCCTCGCCACCGACGCCGTAGAGCGGCTGGATATGCCCGCCCTTGGCCGCGTCGACGATGTTGCGCAGATACTCCAGATAGCCTTCGAGCACGTCGAGCGCGCCGAGCCGGTTGAGCGCCTGCACGGTGTAATAGGCGTCGCGGATCCAGCAGTAGCGGTAATCCCAGTTGCGCTCCGACCCCTCATGTTCGGGGATCGATGTGGTCAGCGCCGCGACGATCGCGCCGGTTTCCTCGTGCTGGCACAGCTTCAGCGTGATCGCCGCGCGGATCACGACGTCCTGCCATTCGACCGGCGTCGCCAGGCCGCGCACCCAGTGGCGCCATTCGTTGGTGGTGCGTTCGAGCATCGCCGCGGCAGCTTCGCTCAGCTTGCCGGAAAAGCTCTCGTCGGGCCCCAGGAACATGTGCACCGGTCGTTCGAGTCGGAACCAGTTCTCCGCGGTCAGATGCCCGACCGGCGCATCGGTCGACAGCCGCAGCGTCTGATCCGCCATCAGGTAGCGGATATGGTTCGATCCATGCGTACGGCTCGCGGGCTCGCCCCAGTTGGTCGCGACGCGCAGCCGCATCCGGATCCGCGGCGACCCCGATATCGGCCGCACGATCCGCACGAAGCTGGTCGGGCGATAGGTCCGCCCCTCGCGCACGAAGCGCGGCGCGAAATCGGTCACCTCGATCGCGTTGCCAGCCTCGTCCTCATGCCGCGTCACCAAGATCGGGGTGTTGCGGATATAGCTTTGGGTGACGGTCTGAACGTTCTCCAGCTCGATCGACCAGAACCCCGTCTCGGGCTCCTCGACGCCGCCGAGCAGCGAACAGAAGGCGGGATCGCCGTCGACGCGCGGCACGCAGCCCCAGACGAAGGTGCCGCGGCTGTCGATCAGCGCGGAGACCTGGCAATTGCCGATCGGCCACAGGTTCATGTCGGCGCGGGGGGTGCCTGCGGTGGGGTTCGGGGTCGTCATCATCACTCCAGTATCGCGGCGATCCAGGCGCGAAGCGCGCCGACATCGCCAAGCCGGTAGGTGGCAGCGGTGGGCCGCGCCGCACCGATCAGCACGCCTGCGCCGCCCAGTGCCGCCGCCGCTTCGAAGCCGTCCTCATCGGTGACATCGTCGCCGAAGAACAGCGGTTTCGTCCCCGCCATCGCGGCGGCCGTCATCAGCGTGGTCAACGCGGCACCCTTGTCGCCGGGTCCGCGCACCTCGACCATCATCTTGCCCCGCTGCAGCGTCAGCGCGTGGCGCGCTGCGACGTCCTCGCCCAGCCGGACGGCATCATGTTCATGCTCGGGGTGCTGGCGGTAATGCAGCGCGGCGCCCAGGCTCTTGGGCTCGAACACCAGGTCGCGTGCCGCGGCGAATTCGGCCAGTTCGGCGGCGGCGCGGTCGAGGGCGGCGGGGGCCTCAGGGATCACATGGCCGTCCTCGGGCGTCCGCCGCTCGGCGCCGTGGCTGCCCGCCACCGCGAACAGCTGCGCATGATCACCGAGCATCGCATCGAGCTGCGCGATCGACCGCCCGCTTACGATCGCCACGCGTCCGGGCAGCATCCCGGCCAGCGCGTCGAGCTGCGCGAGCAACTGCGCCTCGACCACCACCCCCTCGGGGGTCGCGGCGAGCTCGACCAGCGTCCCGTCGAAATCGAAGAACAGGCTCGTCGTCTCGCGCGAAAACGGCGGCGCAGTCTCGCGCGTCGCGGGCGGGGTTTCGGCGGGCATGGACGGTGAACCTCCGGAAGCGTGGCTGCGTTCCGCTGCACTGCGGAAAAGCGATACGCAAGCGGTTCGATTGCGTTGATAGCTAGGCGTATCATGATCCCCGGCGGAGGCCGGGGCCCAGTTGGGAAGGCAGATGTAACCGCGCGCTGCCATTCGTCACCGCCGTTCCCCAACTGGGCCCCGGCCTTCGCCGGGGAACCGCCCCCCCCGGATACATCTCGCGACACAAAAAAACTGGACGAAACCAGCCCCCTTGGCCATCCCCTCCGCATGGTCCGCACCCGCGCACTCCTCCTTCTGTCCGCCGCGCTCGCCGGTTGCACCGTCGGCCCCGACTACCACCCGAAGGCGGCGTCCGAGCTCGGCGTTCCCGACGCCTATTCGGTCACCCCGCCCACGACCGCTGCCGACCTCACCCGCTGGTGGCAGCGGTTCGACGATCCCGTGCTCGGCCAGCTCGTCGAACAGGCGGCCTCCGCCAATCTCGACCTTGCGCAGAGCGTCGCCCGCCTCCGCCAGGCGCGCGAATCCCTCAACCAGAGCCGCGCCAGCCTGCTCCCCACGCTCAGCGGTTCGGCCGGCTACCAGCGCAACGAGAATCTGCGCGGCGGCGGCCGCGCGTTCACGCTCCCCGACGGCACCGTCGTCGACACCGGCGGGGGCGGCGGCGCCAACAGCTTCTCGGTGGGCCTCAGCGCCAGCTACCAAGTCGGCATCTTCGGCGAGATCCGGCGGACGATCGAGGCGAGCAACGCCGATTATGCGGCATCCGGCTACGACTATGCCACCGTCCTGCTGTCGGTCGAAAGCGAGGTCGCGCGCAACTACGTCCTCGCCCGCCTCTACCAGGCGCAGCTGGCCAACGCCCGCGCCTCGCTCGCCATCCAGGACGACAATCTGGAAATCGCCGGCTTCCGCGTCCAGGCCGGGCTCGTCTCCAGCCTCGACGCCGAACAGGCGCGGTCGCAGCGCGCGCAGACTGCGGCGACGATCCCGAACCTCGAACAGCAATACAACGCCGCCGTCTCGCGCCTCGGCGTGCTGACCGCGCAGGCGCCGGGCGCGCTGAAACCGCTGATCGCGCCGGTCAAGCCGATCCCGCGCGGTCCCGCGACGGTCGAGACCGGCATCCCCGCCGACACGCTGCGCCAGCGCCCCGACATCCGCGCGTCCGAACGCGCACTCGCCGCCGCCACCGCGCGGATCGGCGTCGCCAAGGCGCAGCTCTACCCCGCGCTCGCGATCACCGGCAACATCAACACCAACGCCAGTTCGATCGGCAATATCGGCGACGCGATCACCGGCGGACTGTTTGCCGGCCTGACCCAGGCGATCTTCAACGGCGGCCGCCTGCGCAGCCAGGTGCGTGCCAGCGAAGCCGCCGCCGACGGCGCGTTCGCGGCCTATCGCGGCACCGTGCTGACCGCGCTCGAGGATGTCGAGAACGCGGTCGTCGCGCTGCGCTCGGCGCAGGAACGCGAGCGCCAGTTCGCGATCGCGCTGGATGCGGCGAACAATTCGGCGATCCTGTCGCGCAGCCAGTATCGTACCGGGCTCACCGACTTCACGACGCTCAACCAGCAGGAAACCGCGCTGCTCTCGGCGCAGAACGGCGCAACCCAGGCGCGCGCCGACGCCGCGACCGCGCTGATCGCGCTCTACATCGCGCTCGGCGGCGGCTGGGACGCGACGCGCGTGCCCGAAGCTCCAGACACATCCAATACCTCGGGAACCCGGTGATGGCCGACGAACAGCTCGACGATTTCCTCGGCGTGAAGCCGGTGTCGCCGTGGAAACGCTACATCAAATGGGTCGTGATCGCGGTCGGCGTGATCCTGCTCGTGTTGCTCGCGATGCGGATGTTCGGCGCCAAGCCGCAGACCGAATATACCAGCACCCCCGCGACGCGCGGCAACCTGACCGTCACCGTGTCGGCGACCGGCAAGCTCGCCCCGACCAACCAGGTGACGGTCGGCTCGCAGCTGTCGGGGCTGGTGACCAAGGTCGTCGCCGACGTCAACGACCGCGTCGTCGCCGGGCAGGCGCTGGCGCTGATCGACCCCGAACAGCTCGACGACCAGATCCGCCAGGGCAATGCGCAGCTCGCCGCCAACCAGGCGCAGGTCAACCAGGCGCAGGCGACCGTCGGCGAAAGCCAGGCGCAGCTCGCCCGCCTCGAGGAAGTCTCGCGTCTGTCCGGTGGCCGCGTGCCGTCGAAGACCGAACTCCAGACCGGCCGTGCCACCTACGCGCGCGCCGTCGCCGCGCTGAAGGTCGCGCAGGCCAACGTCTCCGCGAGCCGCGCCGCCTTGGCGCAGAGCCAGACGCAGCGCGCGCGCGCGATCATCCGCTCGCCCGTCACCGGCGTCGTGCTCGCGCGCCAGATTGATCCGGGCCAGACCGTCGCGGCGTCGTTCAACACCCCGACGCTGTTCGTGATCGCCGAAGACCTGACCAAGATGAAGCTCGAGGTCGCGATCGACGAGGCGGACGTCGGCGAGGTCAAGATCGGCCAGAAGGCCAATTTCACCGTCGATGCGTTCCCCGGCCAGACCTTCCCGGCGACGATCAGCCGCGTCGATCTCGGCTCCAACCTGACGGTCAGCTCGGCGACCTCATCCAGCACGACGACGACCGCCACCACGGGGCAGGTCGTATCCTACGCCGCCGACCTGACCGTCGCCAACCCGACGCTGACGCTGCGCCCCGGCATGACCGCGACCGCGGACATCGTCACCTCGGACAAGCAGGGCGTCCTGCTCGTCCCCAACGCCGCGCTGCGGTTCAAGCCGACCGCGGCAACCGACGCCGCCGGCGGCGGGATCGCCGGCTCGCTGACCTTCCGCCCGCGGCGCGGCGGTGGTGCCGAACGCACCGCGACGGTCGCACGCGGCGCGCAGCAGACGCTGTATATAAAGGGCGCCGACGGCACGCCGCAGGCGGTGCAGGTCGTCACCGGAGACACCAACGGCACGATGACCGAAGTGCTCTCGGGGCTGAAACCCGGCGCGCAGGTCATCACCGGCCAGCTTGCCACCGGCGGCGAGAACAGCAAGGCCGGCGGCGGGGGCAGCGGCCGTCGCAGCGGCGGCGCCAGCAAGGGTGGGGGCGGTGCCCAGTAACGCCCCCCTCATCAGTCTCCGTGGCGTCACCAAGGTCTACGGCGCCGGCGCGACCATGTTCCAGGCGCTCAAGGGCGTCGACCTCGACATCGCGACCGGCGATTTCGTCGCGGTGATGGGGCCGTCGGGGTCGGGCAAGTCGACCACGATGAACATCCTCGGCTGTCTCGACGTACCGAGCGCCGGCACCTTCCTGTTCCGCGGGCATCATGTCGAGACGCTCGACCGCGACCAGCGCGCGCTGCTCCGCCGGCGCTATCTCGGCTTCGTGTTCCAGGGCTTCAACCTGCTCAGCCGCACCAGCGCGCTCGAAAATGTCGAACTCCCGCTGCTCTACCGCGGCGACGAAAAGCGCGCGCGCCGTGCCGCCGCGATGGCCAGCCTCGACACCGTCGGCCTGGCGGACTGGTGGGACCACACCCCCGCCGAACTCTCGGGCGGCCAGCAACAGCGCGTCGCGATCGCCCGCGCGCTCGTCACCAGCCCCGACGTGCTGCTCGCCGACGAACCCACCGGCAACCTCGACAGCGAACGCTCGATCGAGATCATGGAACTGCTCACCCGCCTGAACGCGGAGAAGAACATCACCGTCCTGATGGTCACCCACGAAGCCGACATGGCCGCGTTCGCGCGGACGGTGGTGCACTTCAAGGACGGCCTGGTCGAACGCATCGAGACCCAGCACCGGCAAGGCGAGAGGGTGGGGGCGTGAGCATCCCCACGCCGCCATGCCGGACTTGTTCCGGCATCCATGCTTCCGCGAATTCTCCGGCCATTGGGTACGCGGCACGATGGACCCCGGAACAAGTCCGGGGTGACGGCGCGCCTGGGACTCCCGCCTGATGCTCGCCACAACGCTTTCCCTCGCGCTCCGCTCGATCCGCCGCCACCTGCTGCGCTCGTTCCTGACGATCCTCGGCATCGTCATCGGCGTCGGCGCGGTCGTCACCATGGTCACGCTCGGCAAGGCGACCACCGCCGCCGTCCAGCAATCGATCTCCGCGCTCGGCACCAACATCCTCCAGGTCCGTCCCGGCCAGGGCTTCGGCCGCGGCGGCGGGGGGCCGCGGCCGCCCGACTTCAAGCCCGAGGACGTCACCGCGATCGCCAACCAGATTGCCGGCGTCACCGCGGTCGCGCCGCAGGCCAGCGCCGCCGTCACCGCGATCTACGAAGGCGCGAACTGGTCGACGACGATCAACGGCACCACCAACGCGATCTTCCAGGTCCAGCCCTGGCCGCTCGCCGCGGGGCGGACCTGGACGCGTGCCGAGGAAAGCGCGGGCGCCGCGGTCTGCATCATCGGTAACACCGTCGCCAAGAACCTGTTCCCCGGCGGCGATCCGGTCGGCCACCGCTTCCGCGTCGGCACGATCAGTTGCGACGTCATCGGCGTGCTGACGACGCGTGGCCAGGCAGGCTTCGGCGGCGACCAGGACGATACCGTCGTGATGCCGATCAAGGCGGTCCAACGCCGCTTCACCGGCAACCGCGACATCAAGCTGATGCTGGTCGGCGTCGACCAGCGCTTTTCGACCACCACCGTCCAAGCCTCGATCACCGACCTGCTGCGCGAGCGCCGCACGATCACCGATGGCAAGCAGGACGATTTCAACATCTTCGACACCAAGCAGATCTCCGACACGCTGACCGGTACCACCACCTTGCTGACCGGCATCGTCGCCGCGGTCGCGGGGATCAGCCTGGTGGTCGGCGGGATCGGGATCATGAACATCATGCTGGTGTCGGTGACCGAGCGCACGCGCGAGATCGGTATTCGCCTGGCGATCGGCGCGGTCGCGCGCGAGGTGTTGCTGCAGTTCCTGGTCGAGGCGATCGCACTGTCGTGCCTCGGCGGGCTGATCGGCCTGGTGATCGCGCAGGCGGCGATCGCGCTGATCTCGCCGCTGATCAAGGTCGAATGGATGTTCGACCTGAAGATCAACATCATCGCGTTTGCGATCTCGGCGGTGATCGGCGTCGTGTTCGGCTATTTTCCCGCGCGTCGCGCCGCGGCGATGAACCCTATCGATGCCTTAAGGCACGGATGATCGACTCAGCCGGATCGTGGACCAGCGCCTGAAGTGCTGCCAGATCCTCGGGCGTGTCGATGTCGATCAGCTCGGCGGGTGAGGTGACGACGTGCCGTCCCGCCTTGACCAGGTCGCGCGCGCCCGCGTCGCCGTCGAGAGTCAACAGGAAGTCGAACCGCTCGCGGCCGAACAGCACGGGGGGGGAGGGCTTCACACCGTCGCTCGACGCCACCACCGCGTCGGCACTGTCGGCACCATCGAGCAGCCGATAGATGTGCGCCGTGGTCAGCCGCGGCATGTCGGCGAGCGCGATCAGCACCGCCGCCGCGCCGGTTTCCTTGGCGTGCTGCACGCCCAGCTTGACCGACCGCGACATCCCTGCGGCGGGATCGTCGTTGTGGATCGCGGTATAGCCGCGCGACGCGAAATCGAGCTGGCAGCCATCGGTCACCACCAGCCGGTCCCGAAACGGCATGTCCTCCAATGCGGTGACGACGTGGAACCCCAGCGGATGGCCGAGAAACTCGACCTCTAGCTTGTTCGGGATGCCGAACCGCTGCGATCGGCCGGCGGCGAGCAGGATCAGGACGACGTCTTCAGCGGCGATCATGAAAGGCTCCAATCATGGCGGCGGCGATCGAGAGTGCGATCTCGGACGGTCCGATCGCGCCGATGTCGATCCCGACCGGCGCGTCGATCCGCTCGATAGTCTCAGGGCTAACGCCCTCGGCGGCAAGTCGCTCCCGCCGCGCTGCATGGCTCTTGCGGCTGCCGAGCGCGCCGACATAGGCCGCGTCGCTGGCCAGCGCGGCGACCAGCGCCGGATCGTCGATCTTGATGTCGTGGCTCAGTGTCACCACCGCGGTCGACGGGCCGGGGCGGTAGGCCGCGATCGCCTCGTCAGGCCAGCGGTCGTCGAGCGTGACGCCCGGGAACCGTTCTTCGGTCAGGAAGCGCGCGCGCGGGTCGATCACCACAGTCTCGATCCCGAGCGACGCCGCCATCTGCGCCAGCGACTGCGCGATCTGCACCGCGCCGACGATCAACAGCCGACGCGGCGGATCGTAGCGGTTGACGAACACCTGCCCGGTTTCGAGCGGCCGCGCATCCGAATGGCCCGAGGTCAGGTCGGTCGACACGGTCAGCGCATCGCCCTCGTCGCGCGCGGCGGCGATGCGGTCGAACAGTTCGGGGTCGAACCCTTCGGCCGACACCGGCTGCACCATCACCGAAATCTCGCCGCCGCACGGCAGGCCGACCTCCCACGCCGCGGCATCGGCGACGCCGTAGCTGCGCACCGAAAACGGTGCGCCGGCGATCACGTCGGCGGCGGTGGCAAGGATGTCGCTCTCGACGCAGCCACCCGACACCGATCCCTCGAACCGACCATCGGCATGGACGAGCATATGGCTGCCCTTGGGCCGCGGCGCGGAGCCCCAGGTCGACACCACCGTGGCGATCGCCATCGGTTCGCCCTTCCAGGCCGCGGCGGCGGCAATCACGCTATCGTTTTCAGCCATGTCTTTTCTCTTTCGTCATGCCGGACTTGGTCCGGCATCCATCGTGCCGCGTACTCTATGGGTTGGGATGTGCGGTGACATGGACCCCGGAACAAGTCCGGGGTGACGGTCACACCGCCGGCAACCCCTCCAGCAGCTTGTCGAGAGTCACCGGAAAGTCGCGAACCCGAACCCCGGTCGCATTATAGATCGCGTTCGCCACCGCCGCGCCGGCACCCGAAATCCCCAGCTCGCCAACCCCCTTCGCCCCCGCGGGGTTGGCCGAATCGTCGATCTCCTCGATGAAATGCACCGCGATCTGCGGCACGTCGGCGTTCACCGCGACGTGATACTCGCCGAAATCGGGGTTCGCGAAACTGCCGGTTCGCGTGTCGACCACCGCCTCTTCGCCGAGCGCATAGGAGATCCCCCACACCATCCCGCCGACGATCTGGTTGGTCGCGGTCTTGGCGTTGAGCACGCGGCCGACGTCGAACACGCCGAGCATCCGCCTTACCCGAGTCTCGCCGGTGACCGCGTTGACCGCGACCTCGACGAACTGCGCGCCATGGCTCGCCTGGCTGGTGCGCTTGCTCTCGGCGCCGGGGCCGGTCTTGCCCATCGCGACGATCGGATCGCCGCGGACAAGGTCGACCAGCGACACCTGCCGGCCCCCCACGCTGACGCAGCCGTCCTTCAGCCGCAGCTCCTCGGGCGCCGCGTTCATCCGCCGCGCGAGTTCGGCGAGGATATCCTCGCACGCCAGCGCCACCGCCGCGGTCGCGCTGCCCGCGCCGAACGATCCGCCCGATCCCGCGCTCGGGGGCAGGTCGGTATCGCCGATCCGCACGCTCACGTCGGAGACCGGCAGGCCGAGCATCTCGCCCGCCATCTGCGCCAGGATCGTGTAGGTCCCGGTGCCGATATCGGTCATGTCGCATTCGACCACCGCGCGGCCCTCCGCCGTCAGCCTCACGCGCGCCTGCGCCCGCACGGTAAAGTTGCCGCGCAGCGCCGCCGCCATGCCGATTCCGATCAGCCATTCGCCCTCGCGCACCGATCCGGGCGCCGGGAGCTTTGCGGGCCAGTCGAACCGTAGCGCGCCCTGCGTGTAGCAATCGAGCATCCGCCGCGTCGAAAACGGCTTGCCGCTCACCGGATCGGTCTCGGGCTCGTTGCGCCGCCGCAGCTCGATCGGGTCCATCCCCAATTGTTCGGCGAGCTCGTCCATCGCGCATTCGACCGCAAAGGTGCCGACCGCTTCGCCCGGCGCGCGCACCGCCCCCGTCGGCGGCAGGTTGACGCGGACCAGATCGGTGCGGAACCGCCGCGCTTCGCCGCGGTACAGCGGCAGCGTCCCGAACGGTACCGGTTCCAGGAACTCGCCATGATCGTTCTGCGCGGCGATGCCTTCATGGCCGAAGCCGTGGATCACGCCGTCGGCATCGCACGCGATCCGCACACGCTGCACGGTGTGCGAGCGATGGTGCACCATATAGGCGGTCTGGCGGCGGGGCAGCGCGATCTTGACGGGGCGGCCCGTCGCTTCCGCGGCGATCGCGGCGAGGATCACTTCGGCGCCGACCCCGGTCTTGCCGCCGAACCCGCCGCCGACATAGGGCGCGAGCACGCGGACCAGATCGGGATCGATCTTCAGCGCGGTGGCGATCGTCTTGCGCGCGCTGCCGATCACCTGGCTGCTGGTGCGCACGGTGAGCTTGCCATCGTCCCACCACGCGGTGGTGGCATGCGGTTCGAGTGCAGCCGGAAAATGGATCGGCGTCGTATAGGTCCGGTCCAGCGTCACCGCGGCGTCAGCCATCGCGGCGTCGAGGTCACCGATGTCGGTCGGCGGCAAGAAGCCGATGGCGGGTGCGGTATCGACCGGCTGATCGGCGACGTCGTAACGCGCTGCGCCCGCCTCGACCTCGACCACCACCAGCGCCGCGGCGTCGCGCGCGATCGCCTGGTCCTCGGCGACGACGATCGCGACCGGCTGGCCCAGATGGAGGATCGTCTTGGTATCGAACAGCGGCATCGCGTTCGAACTCGCCTGACCCGACGGCATCCGCGGATCGCCGTGGAGGACTGCGATCACACTGGGGAGCGACGCCGCCGCGGTGTCGTCGATTCCGACGATGCGGCCGCTGCCGACCGGCGTCCCGACGACCGCCGCATAGGCGATCCGCGCCGGTGTGCCCTCATAGGCATAAGCGGCGGTGCCCGCGACCTTGTCCGGCCCCTCGACCCGGTCGATCGGCCGCCCCAGCACGCCCTGTACCGCGCGATCGAGCCCCGCCGGCCGAAACGCCGCATCCATCACATGGTCGGTCATGCATCATCCTCGAAGTGAGGCCGGAGATAGGGATGGGGCGGGGGTGAGCCAACCGCCATCTACCACCCCGGCGAAGGCCGGGGCCCAAATGGGGGACATCCGTGACAACGGACAGCGCTCCGTTACACCCGCCTTCCCAATTGGGCCCCGGCCTTCGCCGGGGTGGTTGGAAGGATTAAACCGCCGGTAACCCCTCGAGCAGCTTGTCGAGCGTGATCGGGAAGTCGCGAACCCGAACCCCCGTTGCGTTGTACACCGCGTTCGCCACCGACGCGCCCGCGCCCGAAATCCCCAGCTC
Source organism: Sphingomonas rhamnosi (assembly GCF_036663615.1). Taxonomy (NCBI): domain Bacteria; kingdom Pseudomonadati; phylum Pseudomonadota; class Alphaproteobacteria; order Sphingomonadales; family Sphingomonadaceae; genus Sphingomonas; species Sphingomonas rhamnosi. The sequence goes on along the minus strand of NZ_JAXOJJ010000001.1, from coordinate 113,577 downwards.
GCCGATCCCCTTGGCGTGGATCGGATTCGCATGGATGTCGCGCTCGTCGAGGAAATGCACGTCGAGCTGCGGCACGTCGGCGTTCGACGGCACGTGATATTCCGCCAGGTCGCGGTTCACGAGCTTGCCGTTGCGAAGGTCGTGGATCAGATCCTCGGTCAACGCACACCCGATCCCGAACGTCATCCCGCCCAGGCACTGCGACCGCGCGGTCTTCGCGTTGAGGATACGCCCCGCCGCGAACACGCCGAGCATCCGCCGCACGCGCACCTCGCCGGTGACCGCGTTCACGCCGACCTCGGCGAAATGCGCGCCATACGACGCCTGCGTGGTCAGCTTCTCCTGCTTGCCCGGTTTGACGTGGCCGGTCGCCTCCAGGCCCTTGCCGACCAGGTCGCCGATCGGCGTCGACCGGTTGTCGCCGATCGCCTGACCGTCCTTCAGCGTCAGCCCGTCCTCGTCGACCCCCATCGCCTTGGCGAGCTTCCCGCGCAGCATCTCGCACCCCAGATACACCGCGGTGCCGGACGATTGCGCGCCCCACGACCCGCCCGAACCCGCCGCCGGCGGATCGTTGGTATCGCCGAGCGACAGCGTGATGTTCTCGACCGGGATGCCCAGGATCTCCGACGCGATCTGCGCCAGGATCGTGTAGCTGCCGGTGCCGATGTCGGTCATTGCCGACGATACCGTCGCGGTGCCGTCGGGCCGGATCTCGACCTTGGCGGACGATTCCTGCAGCATGTTACCGCGCACCGCGGCCGCAACGCCCATGCCGATCAGCCATTCGCCGTCGCGGCGTGTGCCGGCCTTGCGCCGATCGCCCCAGCCGAAGCGCTTGGCTCCTTCGTCGAGCGACCGCATCAACTGCCGCGACGAATAGGGTATGTCCTTTTCGGGGTCCTGTGCGGGATCATTGACCCGCCGCAGTTCGATCGGGTCCATCCCCAGCTTTTCGGCAAGCTCGTCCATCGCGCCTTCGATCGCGATCATCCCGACCGCCTCGCCGGGCGCGCGCATCGACCCCGATACCACCAGGTTGACGTCGACCAGGTCGTGCGTGATCAGCCGGTTCTCGCCCGCGTACAGCATGTGCGAGCTGATCCCGGCGGGTTCGAAATACTGCTCGGTCGACTGGTTCGAACACAGCGTCTCGTGCCCGATCGCGGTCAGCCGCCCGTCGGCATGCGCGCCGAACCGCATCCGCTGCTCGGTATTCGAACGCCGCACCGTCGCGTCGAACACCTGCTGGCGCGCCATCACCGCCTTCACCGGGCGGCCGAGTTGTTTGGCGGCGATCGCCGCGGCCACGCTCTCGGGCGAGATGCCGAGCTTCGACCCGAACCCGCCGCCGATGTACCGTGCGACGATCCGCACCTTCTTGACCGGCACGCCCAGCGACTTCGCCAGCTGCGACGCGTCCGGCGTCGGCATCTGGTACGATCCATAGAGCGACAGCGTGCCGTCCTCCTCCCACACCGCGGTCGAGGCATGCGGCTCCATCGCCGACGAATTCTGGCTCGGGGTGATGTAGGTGACGTCGACCGTCACCGGCGCCTCCGCCATCGCCTTGTCGACGTCGCCCTGGCTGAAATGCGCCTTGGTCGAATCATCCTTGGGTTTACGCGTCTCGTGCTTGTGCGCCTCGAAGTCGTACTGGCCTTCGCCGGCCTCATATTTGATCGGCAGCGCTTGCGCGGCGTCGCGCGCCACTTCGAAGCTCTCGGCGAGGACGATCGCGACGATCTGGCCGAATGCGGTGATCTCCTTGACGCCCTGCGTCGGGGCTTCGGTCTCGCCGCCCTGGCCGGCCACGCGGATGAAGCGGTCGAAGTCGGTGACCACGTCGATCACGCCGGGCATGCCGCGCACCGCGTCCGCGTCGATACTGACGACCTTGCCCGCCGATATCTTGGTGCCGACCAGCACGCCGAATGCCATGTTGTCGAACGCATATTCGGCCGCATAGGTCGCGGTGCCCGAGACCTTGAGCGGCCCGTCGACGCGATCGATCGGCCGGCTGATCACACCCTGCACGCCGGTGTCGAGCAGGCTCTCCGGGTGCGGCTTGTCCATCGTCAGGCTGTTGGTGGTGCCGAAATCGAACAGGCTCATGATGCCGCTCCCTCTACCGAAGTCAGTTCGCGAAGCGTCGCGATCAGCGTGCGCTTCACCAGCGGGATCTTGAAGTCGTTCGAGCCATAGCCCTTGGCGCCTGCGACCAGTGCGTCGGCAGCGGCCGCAAAGACGAGATCGCTCGGCTCCTTGCCGACCAAGGCCGCTTCGACCGCGTCGTTCTTCCACGGCATGTGCGCCAGCCCGCCGAACGCGAGCGAGGCGCTCGCGATCCGCCCGTCCTCGACCGACACGACGCCGGCGACCGAGACCAACGCGAACGCGTAGGACGCACGGTCACGCACTTTCCGGTAGGCATGCTTGCCCTTGGGCGGCGTCGGCAGTTCGACATGCGTGATCAATTCGCCGGCTTCGAGCACGTTCTCGATATGCGGCGTGTCGCCGGGCAGGCGGTAGAAGTCGTGGATCGAAATCCGCCGCCGATCGCCGTCGGCCTTCAGCGTCACGATCGTGGCGTCGAGTGCGCGCATCGCGACGGCCATGTCGCTCGGGTGAGTCGCGATGCAATGCTCGCTGGTGCCGAGTACCGCCAGAATGCGGTTGAACCCGCCGATCGCGTCGCAGCCGGTGCCCGGCTCGCGCTTGTTGCACTTGGCGGCCGTGTCGTAGAAATAATAGCAGCGCGTCCGCTGCAGCAGATTGCCGCCGGTCGATGCCTTGTTGCGCAGCTGACCGCTCGCGCCCGCGAGCAAGGCCCGGCTCAGCACTTCATATTTGGCGATGACGCGCGGGTCGGCGGCGAGGTCGCTGTTCGGCACCAGCGCGCCGATCGTCAGCCCGCCATCCTCACGCTCCTCGATCGTACCGAGGTCGAGCCGGCTGATATCCACCAGCTTGCCCGGCGTCTCGATCTGCAGTTTCATCAGGTCGAGCAGGTTGGTGCCGCCCGCGATGAACTTCGCGCCCTGCGTGAAATCGCCGACTGCGGCCTCGGGCGTGTCCGCTTTGGCGTAGGTGAAGGTCTTCACGATGCGAGCTCCCCGTGCGTGAGTTCGCTTCGCATCGCTTCGTCCTTCTCGTCCGCGGTGCGGCCCTGGGGCTCGGCGCCCGCGACTTCGCGGATCGCGTCGACGATGTTGGGATAGGCGGCGCAGCGGCAGATATTGCCGCTCATCCGCTCGGAAATCTCAGCGTCGTCGAAGGCGGGATCGGTCAGGTCGCCAGAGACATGGCTCGCCCAGCCCTTCTTGACCTCGTCGAGCATGCCGACCGCCGAGCAGATCTGCCCCGGCGTGCAATAGCCGCATTGATAGCCGTCATGCCGCACGAAAGCCTCCTGCAATGGGTGCAGATTGCCGACCTGGCCAAGCCCCTCGATCGTCGTGATCTCGTCGTCCTGGTGCATCACCGCCAGGGTGAGGCAGGAATTGACCCGACGCCCGTCGATCAGCACCGTGCATGCGCCGCACTGGCCGTGGTCGCAGCCCTTCTTGGAGCCGGTCAGGCCCAGATGCTCGCGGCACAGATCGAGCACCGAAGTCCGGATATCGACGTCGGCGTCATAAGATTGACCATTGATCGTGAAATGCATGGGGATCGTCTCCGCTGTTGGGTGCTGAACGCCGATGTCTTCGATCCTATCCTATTGCGATTGGCTCTCATTGGGGCCGGCACTGGCCCTCGCCATCGTCCCGGCGCAGGGTGTGCGCATGGAACCGACCAAATCCCCGATCGTGATCGCGCACCGCGGCGCCAGCGGATCGCGCCCCGAACACACGCTCGCGGCGTACGAACTCGCAATCGACCAGGGCGCCGATTTCATCGAGCCCGATCTGGTGCCGACCAAGGACGACGTCCTCGTCGCGCGGCACGAGAACGCGATCTCGGAGACCACCGACGTCGCGGCGCATCCCGAATTCGCGGATCGCCGCACCACCAAGACGATCGACGGCCGCGCACAGACCGACTGGTTCGTCGAGGACTTCACGCTCGCCGAACTGAAGACGCTGCGGGCGAAGGAGCGCCTGCCCAAGCTCCGCCCCGGCAACGCGGCGTATGACGGCAAGTTCGAGATTCCGACGCTGGCCGAGATCATCGCGCTCGCCAAGCGCCGAGCGGTCGGCATCTATCCCGAAACCAAGCATCCGACCTATTTCGCGAGCATCGGCCACCCGACCGACGCGCCGCTGGTCGCCGAACTGCGCGCCGCAGGCTGGGATTCAGCCAGCGCGCCGGTGTTCATCCAGTCGTTCGAGGTCACCAACCTCAAGCATCTGCACGGCATCACCAAAATCCGCCTGATCCAGCTGACCGCGGGGCAGGGGGCACCCGCCGACAACGCCGCGCCCAGCTATGCGGCGATGCTCACGCCCGCCGGGCTCAAGCAGATCGCCGCCTATGCCTACGGCATAGGCCCGGACAAGGCGCAACTCTGGACCGGCGACGCGCCCACGACCCTGGTCGCCGACGCGCACGCCGCGGGCCTGCGCGTCCACCCCTGGACCTACCGCGCGGAAAACGTCTTCGTCCGCGCGCGCTTCCACCGCGGCACCGACCCCGCGGCGCACGGCGACGTGAAGGCCGAAATTGCCGCAGCGCTCGCCCAAGGAATCGACGGTTTCTTCACCGATTTTCCGCTACAAGGTGTCGAAGCGCGCAACGCCTCGCGCACGGGAGCCAAGTAAATGCGTAAGATCCTGATCCTCGCCCTGCTGCCGCTGACCACCGCGGGCTGCATCAGCACCGCGACCAGCATCGTCAAGGCACCGTTCCAGGTCGCCGGCAAGGCGGTCGACTGGTCGACCACCAGCCAGGAAGAGGCCGACCGCAACTACGGCAAGAAGATGCGCAAGCAGGAGGCCAAGGAAGGCCGCGAGCGGAAGGAGCGCGAAAAGCGCTGCCGCAACAACCGCGACGCGTCGGAATGCCAGCAATATCAGGGGTACCGCGCGGGGAATTGAGCGGCGGTCCCGCCCGATCAAACCCGCCGTTCTCCCGCGAAAGCGGGAGTCTAGGGTCAAGCAGCGCTGCGTCTGCGACTCCTGGACCCCCGCCTTCGCGGGAGAACGGCGCGGTGGCGAGGCGCGCCACGCCCAACGCCACCCCGGCGAAGGCCGGGGCCCAATTGGGGGCGTTCATGATGGCGGACTGCGCTCCGTTACCACTGCCATCCCATTTGGGCCCCGGCCTTCGCCGGGGTGGTTCAGGGAATGGTACGGTGGGCAGAGCCGCTCAGAACCACGCCATCACCGCCCCCGGAAACGGCGTCCACGCCCCCACCCGAACCCCGGCATACCGGAGCGCATCCCCGCTCCACGCATTGCACGTGTGCACCGCGTCATACCGCCCTCGCGCATCATAGAAGACGTCGTACCCCGCATAGCCCGGATACCGCGCACCCCCCGGCCCAAAGCTCGCCGCGATATACGCCGCCAGCCGCCGATACGCCGCCTCGCTCAGCACCACCGCGCGCACATCGTCACCGACCGTCGGCGCGGGCACATGCTCGACATGCATCAGCGTATCCGCGCTGCCGATCGCTGCGCCCAGCACCGTCCGCGGCTTCACATCCGCCCAGGTCTTGGTTTCCAGAAAGAACGCCTTGTCGCCCCAGCCGATCGCCACATGATCGAACCGGCCGTAGCGCGGATCGGCCAGGTCGCCTGCCGGCGCGAATCGCCGCCAGTCCACCCCGGCAGCGCTTTTCGGCATGACGATCCCGGTATGCACGCCGTTGCTCTCGACGAAGATCCGCACGCCGCGTGCGGCCGGTCGCCACGCGCGGTTGGTCGGGATCGCCCCGCCGATCGCCCCCGCCACCGCATAGCCCAGCACCAGCAGCAGCACTGCCGCCACCGCCCGAAAAAACCACTGCCGCACGCCCGTTCCCGTCATCATACCGTCATGCTAAGTGCGCGCGAATGGCACAAGACACACCGACGCTTCCGCCGCAGGGCGACTGGACGATCGCTCAGGATTGGTCGCACTATACGGCCGAGGAACATGCGACCTGGGACACGCTGTTCGCGCGCCAGGCCAAGCTGCTGCCGGGGCGCGCGTCGAACGCGTGGCTGCGTGGGCTCGACGTGCTCAAACTGTCCAAACCCGGCATTCCCGATTTCGAGGAACTGTCCGAACGACTGATGAAGCTGACCGGGTGGCAGGTCGTGGCGGTCCCCGGGCTCGTCCCCGACGACGTGTTCTTCGATCACATGGCCAATCGCCGCTTCGTCGCGGGGAATTTCATTCGCCGGCCCGACCAGCTCGATTATCTGCAGGAGCCCGACGTCTTCCACGACGTGTTCGGCCATGTGCCGATGCTCGCCGATCCGGTGTTCGCGGATTATCTCGAAGCCTATGGCCGCGGCGGACAGCGCGCGCTGGGTCTCGACGCGCTCAAATATCTCGGCCGGCTCTACTGGTACACCGTCGAGTTCGGGCTGATCGCCGAGCCCGAGGGCATGCGGATCTACGGTTCGGGGATTGTCTCGAGCTTCGCCGAATCGCGCTTCGCGCTCGACGATCCTAGCCCCAACCGCATCGCGCTCGATCTCGCCCGCGTGATGCGCACCGACTACCGGATCGACGATTTCCAGCAGAATTACTTCGTCATCCCGAGCTTCGACGAGCTGCTCCGGCTGACCGTCGAAACCGACTTCGCGCCGCTCTACGAGGAACTGAAGGCGCTGCCCGACATCCCGGTCGCGCAGATCGAACCCGACGACGTCGTGCTGACCATGGGCACGCAGGACTATGCGCGGTCGAAGGCAAGCTAGTCCCCCTCCCTGGAAGGGAGGGGTTAGGGGTGGGTGGGTTAGGGGCACCCGCTCCGCGGCCCAACGACCCACCCCCGTCCCCTCCCTTCCAGGGAGGGGAGCAGGGTCGCTACAAATCCAGTGCCCACCCATCGCGGCCCTTCGGATCGAACGGCCCCTCGGCCACGAACCGCACATCCCCCGCACGCAACCGCAGCACGCTCCAGTCGCCGCGCCGGTCGACCGCCTCCAGCGCGCACCCGCACGCCGCATAGGCCGCGACCACGCCGTCGCGCTGCGTTTCCAGCAGCCCCGCCAGCACGATCGTCGCCCCCACATCCGCGATCGACGCGATCTCCGGCGCCATCGACACCAGCGGCCCCGCCAGAATGTTCGCGATCACCAGATCATAGGGCGCCCGCGCGACGATCGCGTCGTCCAGCGTCCCGTCCGCGACGACCAGATCGATCCCCTCGACCCCGTTGAGCGCGGCATTCTCATCCGTCACCTCGATCGACACGGGATCGATATCGGTCGCCATCACGCGCGCGTCGGGCCACAGATGCGCCGCTGCGAAGGCGAGCAACCCTGTCCCTGTCCCGATATCGATCACGTTCGCGAACGCTGAGTCGGCCAGCCCGTCGAGCATCGCCAGGCACCCGCTGGTCGTCTCGTGATGCCCGGTCCCGAACGCCCGGCTCGCGGCGATGTGGAACGCGCGCGTCCCCGCGGGCGCAACCGCCTCGCCGGTGTGGACATAGAAGCGCCCGACATGCAGCGGCTCCAGCCCCGCCTGGCTCATCGTCACCCAGTCGGCAGCGGCCAATCGCTCGACCGCATGGGGCGCGCCCGCCGCACTCGGCACCAGCGCGCGCACCGTCGCCACCGTCTCGGCATCGGGTTCCGCCTCGAAATAGGCATCGAGCCGCCAATGCTCGCGGTCGTCCTCGATCTCCTCGGTCGTCATCAGCACCGCATCGATCGCCAGCTCGCCGGCATCAATCGCCTCCGCCTCCGCCCGCGTGCAGGGCAGGGTGAGCTTCCAGCTATCGGACATACGACGCCCCGTTCACGTCGATCACCGCGCCCGTCATCGACGAAGGCGCCTCCAGCGCACAGTATCGCGCCACCGACGCCACCTCGACAGGATCCGCGACCTTCCCAAGCGGGATATCCGCCAGCAACGCATCGCCCCCGCGGCTCGCCAGATAGTCCTCGGCCATGCCCGTCATCGTGAAGCCAGGGCACACCGCGAACGCCAGGATGTTCTCGCGCGCATATCCCCGAGCAATCGTCTTGGTCATCGCCACCATACCCGCCTTCGACGCGGCATAATGCCAATGCGCGGGCGAATCGCCGCGATAGGCCGCGCGGCTGGCGATGTTGACGATCCGCCCGCCGCGTCCCCGCGCCTGCCAGTGGAGCACCGCGAGCCTGCACAGTTCGGCCGACGCGGTCAGGTTGATCCGCATCGTCCGCTCCCAGTTCCCGGTCCAGCCCTCGTCGCCGAGCGGGCTCGCCTCGAACACGCCGGCATTGTTGATCAGCACGTCGATCGCGCCGCCGGCCTGGTCGAGCGCCGCGTCCCACAACATCCGCGGCGCCGCGGGATCGGCAAAGTCGGCGGGAATGCCGCTCGCGGTCCCATGCCCGATGACGGTCGCGCCGGCATCGCCCAGCGCCTGATGTATCGCCGCGCCGATACCGCGGCTGGATCCGGTAAGAAGAATGGTCATCCGCGCGGCTTAGCGGCGCCGACGCGTCGCGTCACCTCGGCCTCGACGCAAGAACGGGTTCACGCGGAGGCGCGGATACCGCGGAGCCCTATGCCGAGCCGACAGGCTCCCAAACAGGCCGCTTGTCGCGCGCACCAGACGTGCCGAACGCATCCCCTCCGCGCCCCCGCGCCTCCGCGCGAACCAAATCCGAACGCGCCGCGAACGCAGCGTCGACGGGAGCGACACCGCCAGCGCCTCAAACCGTCACCCCAGCGAAGGCTGGGGTTTCCCCGTGGATGGCGCCCGACCCGAACCGGGATATGCCAGCCTATGCTGGCATGACGGGCAGGGCGAGGCGCGGCACGCTCACCCCACGCTCGTCAAGAACCCATCCGCCGCGGTCTTGAGCTCACCCAGCTGGTCGTCGATCTCGCCGAATTCCTGACCGAGCAGGTCGATTTCCCCCGCCACCGCTTCGGTATCCGATCGGATCGCGGCGATCGTCGTCGACATCGAATCCGCCGCAAGCGCGGTTTCGTCGACCGCTTCGGTGATGATCGAGACGGTGCGCGCCTGCACCTCCATTGCGTCGCGGATGCGGTCGGCGCTGTGCTGCACCTCGCCGACAGTGGTCTTGATCCCGGCATTGGTCGCCACCGTGGTGCGCGTCGCCGACTGGATCGCGGCGATTTTCGCGGCGATGTCGTCGGTCGCGCGCGCGGTCTGGCTGGCCAGGCTCTTCACCTCCTGCGCCACCACCGCAAAGCCGCGACCCGCATCGCCCGCACGCGCCGCCTCGATCGTCGCGTTGAGCGCCAGCAAATTGGTCTGCCCGGCGATGTCGCGGATCAGCCCCAGGATCGATTCGATCGATTTCGCGTGCGCGCTCAACGTCTCGGACATGCCGACCGCCTCGCTCGCCTGCACGCTGGCGCGCGTCGCGATCTCGGCCGCGGCCTCGACCTCGCTCCGCGCATCCTCGATCGCGCGGATCAGCCCGGTCGCGGTCTGTGCCGCCTCGCGCATCGCGACCGCCGACTGTTCCGCGGCCGCGGCGACCTCGCCCGCCTTGCCCAGCACGCCGCGCGCCGATGACGACGCCCCCGCCGCCTGCACGCGGATGCGCGCGCCGAGCGCCGCGGTGTCGCCGATCGATGCCGCAATCCGCTCGCGGAACTGTGCGGCGCGCGTGCCGCGTTCGCTCTGCGCCGCGGCGGCGTCCACCGCGCCCAGATGGGACGCCATCACGTCCGCCTCGATCAGCGACAGCCGCAGCACGACGTCGCAAAGCTGGCCGATCCGCGGGTCCGCGCCGCCCAGTCGTTCGCCGATCAGCATCATCGTCGTGCTGTGGGCATAGGCCAGCGCCGCCAGCAACGCGGGCAGCGGCACCCCCGACGCCTTGGACAGATCGGCGTGCAGGACCGCGCCTTCGCGCCACGTCTCGGCATAGGGCGCGGCATATTTGGCGCGGGCATAGTCGACGCTGCGCGCGATCACGCGCGCGCGGGCGCCCGGCGTCAACGCCGTCACCAGATGCGCCGCCGATTCGAGCGACACGTAATAATCCCAGAACATCACCGCGATGCGTTCGTAATCCTCCGGGATCAGCAGCGCGGCGATCTCGGCCGATCCGGTCCGGATCCGGTCGTCCCAGTCATAATCGCGTACATGGTCGGCAAAGGCGCGCGCCTTGCCGCTCCACGATGTCCCGTTCGGCATCAGTCCCCCCCCAGGGTTATGTTTTCGGTCGTGTCATGCGGCGACCTTGGCGACGAAATCGCCGGCGCTGTTCTTCAGGTTGGACAGGCGACCGTCGAGTACGTCGAAACCGCGGCCGACGCCGTCGATCTCGGTCGCGACCGTCTCGGTATCGGTGCGGATAGCGGCGATTGTGGTCGACATCGAATCGGCGGCGAGCGCGGTCTCGTCCACCGCTGCGGTGATCGCGGTCACGGTCTGCGCCTGCGCCTCCATCGCATAGCGAATCCGGTCGGCGCTTTCCTGGACCTCGGCGACGGTGGTCTTGATGCTGGCGTTGGTGTCGACCGTGCTGCGCGTCGCGGACTGGATCGCCGCGATCTTGGCGGCGATGTCGTCGGTCGCGCGCGCGGTCTGGCTGGCGAGGCTCTTCACCTCCTGCGCCACCACCGCGAAGCCGCGCCCGGCGTCGCCGGCACGCGCCGCCTCGATCGTCGCGTTCAGCGCCAGCAAATTGGTCTGCCCGGCGATGTCGCGGATCAGCCCCAGGATCGATTCGATCGATTTGGCGTGATCGCTCAGCGTCTCCGACATACCGACCGCCTGACCCGCCTGCGCCGACGCGCGCGTCGCGATCTCGGCCGCGGCCTCAACTTCGGTCCGCGCATCCTCGATCGCGCGGATCAGCCCGGCCGCGGTCTGCGCCGCCTCGCGCATCGCCACCGCGGACTGTTCGGCCGCCGCGGCGACTTCGCTCGCCTTGACCAGCACCGCGCGCGTCGACGCCGAACTGCGCACCGCCTGTTCGCGCAGCGCATGCCCCTCTTCGGTCGCGGTCTCGACCATCGCGGCGATCCCGTCGCGGAATTCCGCGGCCAGCGTATCGCGCTGTTCTTGCGCGGAATAGGCACGATAGGCGGCGTGGAGCGCGACGGTGATCTCGCCTTCCAGCGCCGACAGCCGCATCAGCGTGTCGATATACACCGGCAACCGATCACCCGCGCGGTCGACGCGGCGCATCAGCACGTCCAGCGCGGCGCGGTCGCTTGCGCTGATCATCGACAGCAGCGCCATCGGCGACACGCCCGCGGCGTATGCGGCGGCGACCGAACGTTCGATCGATTCGATCCAGGTCCGCCCGCCGGTCTCGAGGAAGCGGTGGCGCAGGAAGGTGCAGCCGATCTCGATCATCCGCTCGGTCTCGTTCGGTGCCCAAATCCGCTCGTCTGAGAAGCAGCGCAGCCATTGTTCCCAATAGGCGCGCGACACCAGCGTGACCTCGGGTTCCAGCGCGGCCCATACTTCACGGCTCGCGGTCGTCAGCGAGCCGTCGAAATCGAACACCCGCAGCCGCGCCGCCAGATCGATGGACGCGGCGATCGTACCGGGAACCGGAAGCTCGGTGGTGGTCAACAGGATGCACTCCGCGGGGAGGGGGATGATGATCGATCCGTAACTGCCATTGGTTAAGCGCTGGTTAGAGCGGCGGTTCGGGTATTCCCCGCGCGGCGCCGTCGGGGCCTCTGCCCGCGCGCGCCCTGCTCAGCCCGCGTTGTCGAACTTCCGGACTTCGATCGACGCTTCGTCGAAATCGTCGAGCAGCCGCGCGTTGATCCCGACCTTGCCGAAGTCTTCGCCGAGCGTTTCCCAGTGCGTACCGCAGCCGCAGATCGGGCAATGGTGGATGCCGATCATCCGATCGCCCCACACATACGCCGTGGTCTCGCCCGAAATGCGGACCTGGTCGGGCGGGAAATACGCCACCCGCCACGCCAGCCGCCGGCACAGCGAACAATTGCAGTCCGCCACCCAGGTCGGGCTGCTCGGCAGCGCGATCCGCACGTTTCCGCAGTGACAGCTTCCCTGGACGGCCATCCGCTTTGTTACGAACCAACCGGGGCAGTCTGCAAGGGTGCGAATGACTCCCTTCACATGGGTTGCATCGCAGCACGCGAGGGCTAAGTAGGGCGCCAAACCCATTCGAGGACTTCGCCCTTGGCATCCCGCAATCCTGCTCGTCCGCTGTCTCCCCATCTGCAGATCTATAAATGGGGCCCGCACATGCTGGTCTCGATCCTGCACCGCGCGACCGGCAGCGGGATGGCGACCGTCGGCACCGGCCTGCTGGTGTGGTGGCTTGCCGCGATCGCCGGCGGCGCGGAAAGCTACCGGACGTTTCAGGACGTGTTCACCACCGACACCGGCGCGCTGAACATCCTCGGCTACGTCATCGGCATCGGCCTGACGCTCTCGCTGTTCCAGCACATGATGAGCGGCATCCGCCATCTGGTGATGGATACCGGCGCGGGGTTCGAGTTGCGCCGCAACAAGATGGGCGCGCTGGCGACGATGGTCGCATCGGTCACGCTGACCATCGTGTTCTGGCTTTTTCTGGGGATGAAGTAATGGGTAATGGTACCCCCCTCGGCCGCGTCCGCGGGCTCGGCAGCGCCAAATCGGGCACGCATCACTGGTGGCATCACCGGCTGACCGCGACCGCCAATATCGGGCTGACCTTGTGGCTGATGTTCTCGGTCGCGCGGATGCCCGGCTATGATTACGCCGCGGTCCGCCTCTGGCTGCAATCGGCCTGGGTCGCAATCCCGATGATCCTGCTCGTCGCGTCGGTGTTCTACCATTTCCGCCTCGGCCTGCAGACCGTCATCGAAGACTACCAGCATGATGAGACCCGCGTCGTCTGGATGATCATCCTCAACCTCTTCACGGTTGCGACCACGGGGATCGCGCTGTTCGCGATCCTGAAGGTCGCCTTCACCGGAGCGCCCGCCTGATGTCTGCTGCGTACAAGATCATCGATCACACCTATGACGCGGTCGTCGTCGGCGCCGGCGGCTCGGGCCTCCGTGCCACGATGGGCATCGCCGAGAGCGGCCTGAAAACCGCCTGCATCACCAAAGTCTTCCCGACCCGTTCGCACACCGTCGCCGCGCAAGGCGGCATCGCCGCGTCGCTCGGCAACAACTCGCCGGATCACTGGACCTGGCACATGTTCGACACCGTCAAGGGCTCGGACTGGCTCGGCGATCAGGACGCGATCGAATATCTGTGCCGTGAGGCCCCGCAGGCGGTGTACGAGCTGGAACATGCCGGCATGCCGTTCAGCCGTAACGAGAACGGCACGATCTATCAGCGCCCGTTCGGCGGCCACATGCAGAACATGGGCGAGGGGCCCCCGGTCCAGCGCACCGCCGCCGCCGCCGATCGTACCGGCCACGCCATGCTCCACGCGCTGTATCAGCAGAGCCTGAAGTACAACACGGACTTCTTCGTCGAATATTTCGCGCTCGATCTGATCATGGAAAACGGCGTCTGCCGCGGCGTCATCGCGCTGTGCATGGAAGACGGCTCGATCCACCGTTTCCGCAGCCACCAGACCGTGCTGGCGACCGGCGGCTATGGCCGCGTCTATTTCTCGGCGACGTCGGCGCACACCTGCACCGGTGACGGCAATGCGATGGTGCTCCGCGCCGGGCTGCCGTTGCAGGACATGGAGTTCGTCCAGTTCCACCCGACCGGCATCTATGGCGCCGGCGTGCTCATCACCGAGGGCGCACGTGGCGAGGGCGGTTACCTGACCAACTCCGAGGGCGAGCGCTTCATGGAGCGCTATGCCCCGTCGGCGAAGGACCTCGCCTCGCGCGACGTCGTTTCGCGCTCGATGGCGCTCGAAATGCGCGAAGGCCGTGGCGTCGGCAAGAATGGCGACCACATCTTCCTGCACCTCGATCACATCGATCCCAAGGTGCTGGCCGAGCGCCTGCCGGGCATCACCGAAACCGGCAAGGTCTTCGCCGGCGTCGATCTCACGCGCCAGCCGCTGCCGGTCACACCGACCGTGCATTACAACATGGGCGGCATCCCGACCAATTTCCACGGCGAAGTCGTCAACCTCGTCGATGGCAACCCCGACACCGTCGTCCCCGGCCTGTTCGCGGTCGGTGAAGCGGCCTGCGTCTCGGTCCACGGCGCCAACCGCCTGGGGTCGAACAGCCTGATCGATCTTGTGGTGTTCGGCCGCGCGACCGGCCTGCGTATCAAGGACATCCAGAAGCCTGGCGTCGCGCATGCGCCGCTGCCCAAGGGTTCGGAAGAGCTGGCGCTGTCGCGCCTCGACCATTTCCGCAACGCGAGCGGCGGATCGACCACCGCGACGATCCGGCTCGACATGCAGCAGACGATGCAGAAGCATTGCGCGGTGTTCCGCGACACCGAGCTGCTGAACCAGGGTGTCGAGAAGATGGCCGGGATCTACAACCGGATGACCGACATCGCGGTGAAGGATCGCAGCCTGATCTGGAACACCGATCTGGTCGAGACGATGGAGCTCGACAATCTGATCGGCCAGGCGGTCGTGACGATGAACTCCGCCGCCAACCGCACCGAATCGCGCGGCGCGCACATGCACGAGGATTTCCCCGAGCGTGACGACGCCAACTGGATGAAGCACACCATCACCAGCTTCAACGGCTGGGGCGGCAAGGGCGGCGAGACCAAGATCGATTACCGTCCGGTGCACGATTACACGCTCACCGACGACGTCGACTACATCAAGCCCAAGAAGCGCGTCTATTGAGCCCGTGGGCGATCATCGCGGTGGGGTTCCTGGTCCCGATCGCGGTGGGCGTGCCCACGCGGCTCCAGCCGTTGCTGGTCGGGTTCGCCTGGCCGCTGCTCGTCGCGATCGGCGCGGTGCTCTACGTGACGCTGCACCCCGCCGCCGCGGGTGACCCCAACGCCGCGCTCGCGATTCCCTTCGCCGCGCTGTTCTCGCTCGCGGGCGGCGTGCCGGGCGGCGTCCTCGGCTGGATCATCAAGCTGCGTCTGGCCCGGCGGGGATAGTTACCTTCCACCCCGGCGAAGGCCGGGGCCCAATTGGGGAACGATCGTTACGACGGACGGCGATCCGTTACACTGGCTTTCCCATTTGGGCCCCGGCCTCCGCGGGGGTGGTCAGGGAGATAAGGAACCCGCCCCCCACCCCAGCGGTTACGCGCGCATGACCGACACCACCCCCCGATCGAACGCCCGCAACTACCCGTTGCTGGCGGTCCCGCACGTCCAGCTGCACGGCCCGGTCAACGACCAGATGTACGACAGCTACAAATTCCAGCTGGCGAACGCGCCCACCAATGGCCCTCTCGTCGTGTCGATCACCACGCTCGGCGGCGACCCCGAGATGGCGCGCGCGATGGCGGACAATATCCGCCTGCTCCGCGAATACACCGATCGCGAGACGCTGTTCCTCGGCAAGGTCGCGGTCTATTCCGCCGGCGCGACCTTCATGTCCGCCTTCCCGGTCCACAGCCGCTTCCTCACCAAGCACACCCGGCTGATGATCCACGAACGCTCGATGCAGAGCACGATCCAGCTCAACGGCCCGCTCAACACGCTGTCGCACGCGCTGCGCGCCAAGCTCCATGAGATCGAGGATTCGATCGAGATCCAGAACGAGGGCTTTCGCGATCTGGTCGCGGGCTCGAAGGTATCGTTCGAGGAGCTCAAGGCCCGCGCGCCCGACAATTGGTATATCGAGGCCGACGAAGCGCTGGCGCTCGGGCTTGTCCTCGACGTGATCTGACCCCAGTTAGGGTGCCCCATGATGCGGTGCAGCGACACGGGGTTTGCGGACCTCCTGTCTGTCATGTATCGGCACCGCTAATCGATCACCCCATCCACGGACGGACCGCGCGCAATGGCCGAATTCTCCCTCCCGAAGAACAGCGTCGTCAAGAAGGGCGTCAAGCACGCCGCGACCAGCCAGGGTTCCGGGGGCAAACGGCTCAAATCGTTCAAGGTCTATCGTTACGACCCGGATAGCGGCGAGAACCCGCGTTACGACACCTTCGAGCTCGACCTCGACGAGACCGGCCCGATGGTGCTCGACGCGCTGATCAAGATGAAGGGCGAGCAGGATTCCTCGCTCACCTTCCGCCGCTCGTGCCGCGAGGGTATTTGCGGATCGTGCTCGATGAACATCGACGGCCGCAACGGCCTCGCCTGCACCACGGCGATCGAGGACATCAAGGGCGAGGTCACGATCACCCCGCTGCCACACATGGACGTGATCAAGGACCTGGTCCCCGATTTCACGCACTTCTACGCGCAGTACAGCGCGATCAAGCCGTGGCTGCAGACGGTCACCCCGCCGCCGTCGGGCAAGGAGCGCCTGCAGAGCCCCAAGGACCGCGAGAAGCTCGACGGCCTGTACGAGTGCATCCTGTGCGCCTGCTGCTCGACCAGCTGCCCGTCCTATTGGTGGAACTCGGACAAGTTCCTCGGCCCTGCGATCCTGTTGCAGGCCTATCGCTGGCTCGCCGACAGCCGCGACGAGATGACCGGCGAGCGGCTCGACGAACTCGAGGATCCGTTCCGCCTGTATCGCTGCCACACCATCATGAACTGCGCGAACACCTGCCCCAAGGGTCTCAACCCCGCCAAGGCGATCGCCGAGATCAAGAAGATGGAAGCCGAACGGATCGTCTGATATTTTCCACCCCGGCGAAGGCCGGGGCCCAATTGGGGAACGGCTGTTGTGACGCGGTTCCGCTCATTACGTCGGTTCTCCCAATTGGGCCCCGGCCTTCGCCGGGGAAGTCCGTGACCGTATTACAAGCCTACAACGCACTCATCGCCTCGGGCGAACTCCGCCCCGATCCGGCCCAGGCCGCGGCCGCCGCGCGCCTCGACACCCTCGCCCAGCAGCTCGCGCAGCCCCAACCCACCGGCTTCTTCGCGCGCTTCACCAGCAAGCCCGCACCGTGTGGGCTCTACCTCTGGGGCGGGGTCGGCCGCGGCAAGTCGATGCTGATGGACCTGTTCTACGCCAACGCCGCGGTCGCCAAGAAGCGCCGCGTCCATTTCGGCGAGTTCATGCTCGAGGTCCACGCCCGCATCGCCAACGAACGCCGCAAGGAAGTCGGCGACCCGATCGCCCCGGTCGCCGCGCACATCGCCGAGGAGACCCGCCTGCTCGCGTTCGACGAGATGATGGTGACCAACAGCCCCGACGCGATGATCCTCTCGCGGCTGTTCACCGCGCTGTTGGGCGCCGGCGTCACGATCGTCACCACCTCGAACCGCCCGCCGTCCGATCTCTACAAGAACGGGCTCAACCGCGAGCATTTCCTGCCCTTCATCGCGACGATCGAACGCCAGCTCGACGTGCTGCCCCTGAACGGTCCGGTCGATTATCGGCGCGACCGCCTGGGTCAGCAGGACACCTGGCTGGTCCCCAACGGGCCCGAGGCGACCGCACAGCTCTCCGCCGCGTTCTTCCGCCTCACCGACTTCTCGACCGACGACAAGGAGCATGTCCCCTCCGAGGATCTCGAGGTGCAGGGCCGCACGCTCCACGTGCCGAAGAGCCTCAAGGGCGTCGCGGTGTTCAGCTTCAAGCGGCTGTGCGGCGAGGCAAGGGGCGTGGCCGACTATCTAGCGATCGCGCGGAAATTCCACACCGTGATCCTGGTCGGCATCCCCCAGCTCACGCCCGACAACCGCAACGAAGCCGCGCGGTTCGTCGCGCTGATCGACGCGCTCTACGAACACAAGGTCAAGCTGCTCGCCGCCGCCGACGCACAGCCGGACGCACTGTACGAAACCGGCGACGGTCGCTTCGAGTTCGATCGTACGATCAGCCGGCTGGAGGAAATGCGGTCCGAGGAGTATCTCTCCGAAGGGCATCTGTAACCCTTTCCGTCATCCTGACGAAAGTCAGGATCCAGAGTTTCAAGCGCTGCGTTCCCGACCCTGGATCCTGACGTTCGTCAGGATGACGGGAGCTATTGCACATGCGAACCAGTCGCAATAAGCGGCCACGTAAAGCGCTTTAGCGGTTGCCGTAGCGCCATAATGCGCGTAGGCGGCGTGGCCAATCACCCCGTAGACGGAGACGGATTGCATGGCTCGCAAGAAGATCGCGCTGATCGGCGCCGGTAACATCGGCGGGACGCTCGCGCATCTCGCGGCGCTCAAGGGGCTTGGCGACATAGTCCTGTTCGACGTCGCCGAGGGCATTCCCCAGGGCAAGGCGCTCGACCTGTCGCAGTGCAGCCCGGTCGAAGGCTTCGACTCGACGATCACCGGCTCGAACGATTATGCCGACATCGCCGGCGCCGACGTCATCATCGTCACCGCCGGTGTCGCGCGGAAACCCGGCATGAGCCGTGACGACCTGCTCGGCATCAACCTGAAGGTGATGAAGGCGGTCGGCGAGGGCATCAAGGCCAACGCCCCCGACGCGTTCGTGATCTGCATCACCAACCCGCTCGACGCGATGGTCTGGGCGCTGCGCGAATTCTCGGGGCTGCCGCATCACATGGTCGTCGGCATGGCCGGCGTGCTCGATTCGTCGCGCTTCAGCCACTTCCTCGCCGACGAGTTCAAGGTCTCGGTCAAGGACGTCACCAGCTTCGTGCTCGGCGGCCACGGCGACACGATGGTCCCGGTGATCAGCTATTCGACCGTCTCGGGCATCCCGGTTCCCGATCTCATCGCGATGGGGATGTCGAGCCAGGAGAAGATCGACGCGATCGTCAAGCGCACCCGCGGCGGCGGCGGCGAGATCGTCGGCCTGCTCAAGACCGGCTCGGCCTATTACGCCCCCGCCACCAGCGGCATCGCGATGGCCGAGGCCTATCTCTACGACCAGAAGCGCGTCCTGCCCGCCGCAGCGTACGTCTCGGGCGAGTACGGCCTCAACGATCTCTACGTCGGCGTGCCGGTGGTGATCGGCGCCGGTGGCGTCGAGAAGATCGTCGAGATCAAGCTCGACGACGAAGCCAAGGCCAACCTCGGCGTATCGGTCGACGCGGTCAAGGAGCTGATCGTGGCGTGCAAGGGGATCGACGGTTCGCTGAACTGATGAGGTGAGATAGGGAATACCACCCCGGCGAAGGCCGGGGCCCAATTGGGAAGGCCCCGGTGATGGAAGAACAAGCGTTCGTCTACATCATGGCAAGCGGGTACAACGGTACGCTCTATCTCGGCTCGACGGTGAATCTGGCAAAGCGCGTGTGGGAACACCGCAACGGCGTCGTCCCCGGGTTCACGCAGAAATACGACTGCAAGCTGCTCGTCTGGTACGAAACGCTCGGCAGTTGGGAAGCCGCCCGGCAGCGCGAGCTGCAGATGAAGGAGTGGAAGCGGGACTGGAAACTGCGAGAGATCAACGGCTTCAATCCCGGTTGGGATGACCTGTACGATCGTATCGCACTCCCATGAGCGCTTCCCAATTGGGCCCCGGCCTTCGCCGGGGTGGTAAGGAACGAGACAGATGAGCATCCTCGTCGACAAGAACACCAAGGTCATCACGCAAGGGATGACCGGCAAGACCGGCACCTTCCACACCCGCGCGGCGCTGGATTACGGCACGCAGATGGTCGGCGGCGTCACGCCCGGCAAGGGCGGCACGACGCATGAGGAGCTGGGCCTGCCCAACTTCAACACCGTGGCGGAAGCCAAGGCCGTCACCGGCGCGACCGCGTCGGTGATCTACGTTCCGCCCCCCTTCGCCGCGGATTCGATCCTCGAGGCGATCGACGCCGAGATTGAGTTGATCGTCGCGATCACCGAAGGCATCCCCGTGCTCGACATGGTCAAGGTCAAGCGCGCACTGTCGGGCAGCAAGTCGCGCCTCATCGGCCCGAACTGCCCTGGCGTGCTGACGCCCGGCGAGTGCAAGATCGGCATCATGCCCGGCAGCATCTTCCGCAAGGGCTCGGTCGGCGTCGTGTCGCGCTCGGGCACGCTCACCTATGAGGCGGTGTTCCAGACCTCGAACGCGGGCCTCGGCCAGACCACCGCGGTCGGCATCGGCGGCGATCCGGTCAACGGCACCAACTTCATCGACGTGCTCGAGCTGTTCCTCGCCGACGACGCGACCCAGTCGATCATCATGATCGGCGAAATCGGCGGCGACGCCGAGGAGCAGGCCGCGCAGTTCCTGATCGACGAGGCCAGGCGTGGCCGCAAGAAGCCGATGGCCGGCTTCATCGCGGGCCGCACCGCGCCTCCGGGCCGTCGCATGGGCCATGCCGGCGCGATCGTGTCGGGCGGCAAGGGCGATGCCGAGAGCAAGATCGCGGCGATGGAAGCCGCCGGGATCAAGGTTTCGGAGAGCCCGAGCGAACTCGGTACGACGCTGTTGTCGGTGCTGAACGGGTAATCACTAGGCGCGTCACCCCAGCGAAGGCTGGGGTCTCGTGCCGCATGAGATCCCAGCCTTCGCTGGGATGACGAGGGTATGATGGGCTACGAAGGCCAGGATTTCAGCGATATCGCCGCCGGCGTCAGCCCGGCCTTCGTCGAGACGTTGTACGTCAAGTACAATGCCGACCCCGCATCGGTCGATTCCGGCTGGCGCGCCTTCTTCGAGGGGCTCGAATCCGCGCAGAACCCAAGCTGGGAAAGCGCGCGCTGGCCGCTGACCACGACCGACGATCTCACCGCGGCGCTCGACCCCACCCAGATGGAGCCGGCGCCCAAGCCGGCAAAGGGCGGCAAGCCTGCCCCGGCCGCACCGGCCCCCGCTGCCGTCAGCCAGGCCGATATCATCAAGGCCGCCGGCGACGCGATCCGCGCGCAGATGCTGATCCGCACCTACCGGGTCCGCGGTCACCTCGCCGCCAATCTCGATCCGCTGGGTCTCTCCAAGCGCGAGATGCCCGAGGATCTGCGCACCGAATATCACGGCTTCACCGACGCCGACATCGATCGCCCGGTCTATCTCGGTGGCACGATGGGGCTGCAATGGGCCACCGTCCGCGACCTCGTCGACACGCTGCGCAAGAATTACTGCGGCAATGTCGGCCTCGAATATATGCACATCGTCGATGTCGAGGAGCGCCGCTTCCTGCAGGAGCGCATGGAGGGCCAGGACAAGGCGATCGAATTTACCACGGATGGCAAAAAGGCGATCCTGACCAAGGTGATCGAGGCCGAGCAGTGGGAGAAATTCCTCGGCAAGAAGTACGTCGGCACCAAGCGCTTCGGCCTCGACGGCGGCGAATCGATGATCCCGGCGCTTGAGTCGGTGATCAAGTACGGCGGCCAGATGGGCGTCAACGAGATCGTCATCGGCATGGCGCATCGCGGCCGCCTCAACGTGCTCGCCAACGTCATGGCCAAGCCGCTGCGCGTCATCTTCCACGAATTTTCGGGCGGCTCGGCCAACCCCGAGGATGTCGGCGGCTCGGGCGACGTGAAATACCACCTCGGCACCAGCACCGACCGCGAGTTCGGCGGCCACAAGGTTCATATGAGCCTCGTCGCCAACCCCTCGCACCTCGAAGCCGCCGACCCCGTCGTGCTCGGCAAGACCCGCGCGATCCAGACGCTCAACAACGACCTCAAGGATCACGTCGCCGCGCTGCCGGTGCTGATCCACGGCGACGCCGCGTTCGCGGGGCAGGGGATCGTCTGGGAGTGCCTCGGCTTCTCCGGCATCCGCGGCTACAACACCGGTGGCTGCGTCCACTTCATCATCAACAACCAGGTCGGCTTCACGACCAGCCCGCAGTTCGCGCGCTCGTCGCCCTATCCGTCGGATGTGGCGAAGGGCGTCCAGGCGCCGGTCTTCCACGTCAACGGCGACGATCCCGAAGCGGTGACCTTCGCGACCAAGATGGCGATGGAATTCCGCCAGAAGTTCCACCGCGACATCGTCATCGACATGTGGTGCTATCGCCGCTTCGGGCATAACGAGGGCGACGAGCCGTCCTTCACGCAGCCGCTGATGTACGACATCATCCGCAAGCATCCCGGCGTGTCGAAGGTGTATGGCGACCGCCTCGTCGCCGAGCAGGTCGTCGACCAGGCCTGGATCGACGAGAACGTCAAGGAACTCAACATCCGCCTGGAGAGCGAGTTCGAGGCCGGTGCCTCGTACAAGCCCAACAAGGCCGACTGGTTCGGCGGTCGCTGGACCGGCCTCAGCGCGCCCAAGGCCGATTCCGACGTGCGTCGCAACGTCGAGACGGGTCTCAGCCCCAAGCTGTTCGACTCGCTCGGCCGCACGCTGACGACCGTTCCCGACAGCGTGAAGATCCACAAGACGCTGGCGCGCGTGATCGACGCCAAGCGCGAGATGTTCCGCTCCGGCAAGGGCTTCGACTGGGCGACCGGCGAAGCGCTCGCGTTCGGCGGTCTGCTCTCGGAGGGCTATGGCGTCCGTCTGTCCGGCCAGGATTCGGGCCGCGGCACCTTCTCGCAGCGCCACGCGGTGTGGGTCGACCAGACCGACGAGCATAAGTACGTGCCGCTGCAGGAAATCGAGCACGGCAATTTCGAAGTGCTCGACAGCCCGCTCAGCGAGTACGGCGTGCTCGGCTTCGAGTACGGCTACGCGCTCGCCGACCCGAAGACGCTGGTCCTCTGGGAGGCGCAGTTCGGCGATTTCGTCAACGGCGCGCAGATCATGATCGATCAGTTCATCACCTCGGGCGAGTCGAAGTGGCTCCGCGCCAACGGCCTCGTGATGCTGCTGCCGCACGGCTATGAAGGGCAGGGGCCCGAGCATAGCTCGGCACGTCCCGAGCGCTTCCTTCAGTCCTGCGCGGACGACAATATCCAGGTCGCGAACTGCACCAGCCCGGCGAACTATTTCCACCTGCTCCGCCGGCAGATGCACCGTAACTTCCGCAAGCCCCTGATCGTGATGACGCCCAAGTCGCTGCTCCGCCACAAGCTGGCGGTGTCGTCGGCCGAGGACTTCCAGGGCGACAGCCACTTCCGTCGCCTGCTGTCCGACACCAATGGTGCGGCGGACGTCGATACGAAGCGTCTGGTTCTGTGCACCGGCAAGGTCGCCTATGACCTGATCGAGGCGCGCGATGCGGCGGGCGGCAACGACACGCAGATCGTCCGCGTCGAACAGCTCTATCCCTTCCCCGGCGACGCGATCGCCGAGCGCGTCGCACGGATGCCGAACCTCGAAGAGATCGTCTGGGCGCAGGAAGAGCCGAAGAACAACGGCTATTGGTTCTTCGTCGAGCCGCTGATCGAGGAGGCGCTGGCGACGGTGAACTCCCCTGTGAAGCGCGCGCGTTATGCGGGCCGCAACGCCTCGGCGTCGCCCGCGACGGGCCTGATGAAGCGGCACCAGGCCGAGCAGGGTGCGCTCGTCGCCGACGCGCTCGGCCACAGCGTCCGCGACGAGATCCGCCGCGCGCGGAAGACCGAAGACGAACGCACCGCCGGCAAGGCTGGCGCATAACGACCTAGCGCTGCTCCTTGTGTTCCTGCGCAGGCAGGAACCCAGGGCCCAGCAGAGCAACCCTAGGCTCCTGCCTCCGCAGGAGCACAAAAGGTAGAAGTGAAATGGCAACCGAAGTCACCGTCCCCGTCCTGGGCGAATCGATCACCGAAGCCACACTCGGCGAATGGCTGAAGCAGCCCGGCGAAGCCGTCGCGGTCGACGAGCCGATCGCCAGCCTCGAGACCGACAAGGTCTCGGTCGAAGTCCCGTCGCCGGTCGCCGGCGTCATGGGACAGCACGCCGTCGCCGTCGGCGACACCGTCCAGGTCGGCGCGATGCTCGCGACGATCGACGCCGCTGGTGGCACAGGCGCAGCGCCGGCCCCCACCGCTGCTGGTGCCGCACCCGCCGCAGCCCCTGCGACCGGTGAAGGCGGCGCCGGCTATGGCGACCAGCCCGGCACCTCCGCCAGCGACGCGCCCGCCGCCGGCGACTCGCCCGCTGCGCTCTCGCCGTCGGTCCGCCGCGCGGTGCTCGAGCACGGCGTCGACCCCTCGACCGTAAAGGGCACCGGCCGCGACGGCCGCATCACCAAGGAAGACGTGACCGCGGCGGCCTCCAGCAAGCCCGCACCGGCCGCCGCCGCGGCGCCGACTGCAGCCGCCCCCGCCGCCGCCGCCTCGGGCCGCCCGGAAGAGCGCGTCCGCATGACGCGTCTCCGCCAGACGATCGCCAAGCGCCTCAAGGAAGCGCAGAACACCGCTGCGATGCTGACGACGTTCAACGACGTCGACATGACCGCGGTGATCGAGGCGCGCGCCAAGTACAAGGACCTGTTCGAGAAGAAGCACGGCGTCCGCCTCGGCTTCATGGGCTTCTTCGTGAAGGCCGCGACGATGGCCTTGAAGGACATCCCCTCGGTCAACGCCTCGATCGACGGCGACGACATCGTCTATCACAATTATGCCGACATCTCGGTCGCGGTCTCGTCGCCCGGCGGCCTCGTCGTCCCGGTGATCCGCGATGCGCAGGACCTGACGGTTGCCGGCATCGAGAAGACGATCGGCGACTTCGGCAAGCGCGCCAAGGACGGCACGCTCAAGATGGACGAGATGAAGGGCGGTACCTTCACCATCTCGAACGGCGGCGTGTTCGGCTCGCTGATGTCGACCCCGATCATCAACCCGCCGCAGTCCGCGGTGCTCGGCCTCCACCGCATCGAGGAGCGCCCGGTCGTCCGCGACGGTCAGGTCGTCGTGCGGCCCATGATGTACCTCGCCCTCAGCTACGATCACCGCCTGATCGACGGCCGCGAAGCCGTGACGTTCCTCGTCGCGCTCAAGAACGCGATCGAAGATCCCACGCGTATCCTGATCGACCTGTAATTCAGCTGTTCCCCGGCGAAGGCCGGGGTCCAGTTGGGAAGGCGGAGGTGACGAAGCGCCACGGTCTTCCCATATGTCCCCCAACTGGACCCCGGCCTTCGCCGGGGAAGTGAGAAGAACCATGGCTGACTACGACTATGACGTCCTCGTGATCGGTGCCGGACCCGGTGGCTACGTCGCCGCGATCCGCGCCGCGCAGCTCGGCCTGCGCACCGCCTGCGCCGAGAGCCGCGAGACGCTCGGCGGCACCTGCCTCAACGTCGGGTGCATCCCGTCCAAGGCGCTGCTTCACGCATCCGAAATCTACGAGGAAGCCAAGGGCGGCCACCTCGCCAAGTTCGGCATCGATTTCACCGGCGTCACCCTGAACCTCGACCAGATGCACGCCGAAAAGGCGAAAGCGGTCAAGGAACTGACCGGCGGCGTCGAATTCCTGTTTAAGAAGAACAAGGTCACTTGGCTCAAGGGCCTCGCCGCGTTCCAGGACGCGCATACGGTGGAGGTGGCCGGCCAGAAGGTCACCGCCAAGAACATCGTCATCGCCACCGGCTCCAGCGTCACCCCGCTGCCGGGCGTCGCGATCGACCAGGCGGTCGTCGTCGACAGCACCGGCGCGCTCGCCTTGCCCAAGGTCCCCGAGCATCTCGTCGTGATCGGCGGCGGCGTGATCGGGCTCGAGCTCGGCAGCGTCTGGCGCCGGCTCGGCGCCAGGGTGACCGTGGTCGAATATGTCGACCAGATCCTCCCCGGCTTCGACGGCGAAGTCCGCCGCGAGTCCGCCAAGCTGTTCAAGAAGCAGGGCATGGAACTCCGCCTGTCGACCAAGGTCACCGGCGTCACCGTCGAGGGCGCCACCGCGACCGTCACCGTCGAGCCCGCCGCGGGTGGCGCCGCCGAGACGCTGACCGCCGACGCCGTGCTCGTCGCGATCGGCCGCCGCGCCAATGTCGACGGCCTCAACCTCGCCGCGATCGGCCTCGAGCTCAACACGCGCGGCCAGATTGAAACCGATCACAGCTTCAAGACCAAGGTCGACGGCGTCTGGGCGATCGGCGATTGCGTCCCCGGCCTGATGCTCGCACACAAGGCGGAGGACGAGGGCGTCGCGGTCGCCGAGAACATCGCCGGCCAGACCGGCATCGTCAACGAGGACGTCATTCCCTCGGTCGTCTACACGATGCCCGAAATTGCCGGCGTCGGCCTGACCGAGGAAGCCGCACGCGAAAAGGGCGAGATCAAGGTCGGCAAGTTCCCGTTCGCCGCCAACAGCCGCGCCAAGACCAACCGCGACACCGACGGCTTCGTGAAGGTCATCGCCGATGCGAAGTCCGACCGCGTCCTCGGCGTGTGGATCGTCTCCAGCCTCGCCGGCACGCTGATCGCCGAAGCCGCTATCGCGATGGAATTCGGCGCGACCAGCGAAGACATCGCCTACACTTGCCACGCGCATCCGACGCATGCCGAGGCGCTCAAGGAGGCGGCGATGGCGGTGCAAGGCAAGCCGATCCACATCTAGGCCTTCGGCCAGATGTAAACCGGCTTGCCCGGCCGGCGGCGCTACGGCGCCGTCCGACGACACGGGCTTTGCCCGTGTCGGGCCATAGGGGGACGCCATCCACCACGTCCACCCCGGCGAAGGCCGGGGCCCAATTGGGAAGGTCGCTGTGGGGACGTGGGCCCTCCATGACTGAGCGCCCCCAATCGGGCCCCGGCCTCCGCCGGGGCGGTGTCTTGATCCGTGGGCGGTTCCTTTGCAGACGGCAGCAACCGTCGCCCCCGGAACCAACCCCCGCACCCACCGGTTGTCTCGCCACCGAAACGAACAGGGATCCACCTTACATGAAGACCGCATTCACCGCCGCCATCCTCGCCGTCTCCGCGCTGTCGCTCGCCGCCTGCGGTGGCAAGGGCGACGACAAGCTTGGCGACCAGGTCGAGCAGGCCGCCGAGAACAACGCGTCGGCGCTCGAAG
This sequence comes from Sphingomonas rhamnosi, assembly GCF_036663615.1. Classification (NCBI taxonomy): domain Bacteria; kingdom Pseudomonadati; phylum Pseudomonadota; class Alphaproteobacteria; order Sphingomonadales; family Sphingomonadaceae; genus Sphingomonas; species Sphingomonas rhamnosi. The sequence continues at coordinate 86,755 of NZ_JAXOJJ010000001.1, read as the reverse complement.
CCACCGCCGACAATCTCGAAGACCAGGCCGACGCGGTCCGCGACAATGCCGAGGAGCGTTCCGACGCGATCGACGACGCCGACGTCAACGCCGACGCGCTGACCAACGGCCAGAAGGCCGCGGTCGTCAACGGCACCGCCGAGGTCAAGTAACCGAACCGCGCCGGCCGGTGCATCGTCACGCCCTGGCCGGCGCGACCCGTTATGCCGGATGACGCCGCCACCCGCTGGCTGACCTTGACGCGCGAGACCCTGCCAGCGCTCGCCGACGATCGCCGCTGGCCAGTCCGTGCCGACCACTGCTTCCAGCGTATCCTGCTCGACAATGCCTGTGGCGGGGTGTGGTACGATCACATCGTCGGACGGCCCGCCTACCGCCATGCGCCGCCCGAAACGCTCGCCGCCGCCATCGCGCTCGGCGAGGCGGTGATCGCGGGCACCGCGGATCTCGCCACGCTCAACCGCCGATCTCTGGCTTGGCGGGGCAAGCCGCGCAGGTGATGCCCGCGGCAACCATGCGCGGCCGCTTCGTCTTACTCCACCCCCTCGGGGCTGCGCGCGCGTGACCGGTGGTCCGCTTCGCCGGCCGCAGCGAATATCCCCGCCTGGTCCAGATGCGCGCGCCGTTGATCGGCTGTAGTGGATTTCGCGGCGGCTTCGAGTTCGGTGAGTGTCAGGATTTCATAATCGATCGGCGCAGTCGGGTTGGGCAAGGGAACTCCATTCGGTGATGCAGGGCGTGGCAAAGAGCTACGACGAGAGTCCGTAAAGGACGCAAAAGACACGGATTAAATGTGTGCAGACCGGATCGGGCGGCTGCCCTCCGCGCTAGGCCGGGCAGGCGCGCCGCCAGCTCAGTCCGCCCGAATACACCCGCCGGACATAGCCTGGCGCGCCAATGCTCGGCCGGGATGCCCGATCAGGGGTGCGTCAACGTCTCGTCCAGATACGCGATCACGTCGCGCAGCTTGGCGGCAATCAGCACGTCGTCGTTAAGGTCGGCGACCAACAGCGCTTCCTCGATCAACGCGCGCATCCGGCGAAGCTGCTGTACGTCCTTGCCGATCTCCATGCAGGCTCTCCCAACCGCAATAGTCTGCAAGATACGTGACCACGCGGCGATGGATGCGCCTGCCCGACAAATGATGGGTATTTCAAACCGATGGTCGCGGGGCCCGCCATGCTCTCACGGACCAGCCGATGCGCGGCGTCGCGGGCACACCGGCCGTTTCGCGGCGCGCCGTGCGCCCGTCGTTCGGTGCGCCTTTTCGATCCCGTAGAAAGCAAGTCGTTCGTTCTACACGCAATGATTCAGCGTCTGGTAGTATTGACGACCATGTTGTCGTGATCTGCCGGCGATGATACTATCCCCCTGTTGTATGTCTCTGGGGGGATGACATGGCCACGCTAGCACCGCGCCAGCAATCGGGGTCCGCCGACGACCGGTATTTCGTGATGACATCGCTGCTGATGGCGGGAATCATCTTTCTCGGCTTTTCGGTGCAGTTGGCGATGGGCCGCTCGAGTTTCGGCGCACCGTTGATCGTTCATCTCCACGCGCTGGTCTTCATGGGATGGGTGACGATCTACGTCGCGCAGGCGACGTTTGCGGCGACCGCCAATCGGGCCCTGCATCGTCGGCTCGGCTGGCTGGGCACGGTGTGGATCGCGCCGATGGTGGTGTTGGGCATCGCCGTCACCGTGCTGATGGTGCGCCGGGGGCACGCACCGTTCTTCTTCCCGCCCGCGCAGTTTCTCGTGCTCAATCCGCTGTCGGTGCTGACCTTTGCCGGGCTCGCCTGGACCGCGGTCGCGTTGCGCCGGCAAACCGCCTGGCATCGCCGGCTGCACTATTGCGGCATGGCGGTGCTGGTGGGGCCCGCATTCGGCCGGCTGCTGCCGATGCCGCTGCTCGTCCCCTGGGCGTTCGAGGTGACGTCGGCGTGCATCCTGCTGTTTCCGCTGGCGGGGATCATCGCCGACCGGCGCCGCACGGGCCGAATCCATCCGGCATCGCTCTGGGGCGCCGGGATCGTCGCGCTGTCGATCCTGGCCACCGATATGCTGGCCTACAGCCCTGCCGGCGCGACCTTGTACCGCGCGGTCACCGCCGGATCGCCTGGCGCCGTCGTCGCCCCCTACGCCTTCGCCCCGCCACCGCCGGGCCCCGTCACCGGTCGATAGCCGGGCGTGCGATATCGCAAGCATGCCCGATCATCACGCGCAACCGGTGCCGCGGCGGGAACGGCATCGTCTGCGATCGGCGACCGGCATCACGCCCCTTGCAGCCAATGCATGCCGCCTCACTGGCGTGCCGCTCACTCTACCGCGCGCTTGGGATCCTCCAGCTCGGTCAGCCGCGCGACGATCTCGGGCTCCAGCTTGTAAATATCGGTCAGTGCGCCGACGCCGTGCCGCGTCTCCGCCTTGCCTGCAAACGTCCCGACATAGCGCGTCGTCGGGCTGTTGAAGTGCAGCCGCGCGATCGACTTGCGGTTGTTGTCGTCGAGCAGGATCGCGCAATAGGATTTCGAATCGCGGATCACGATGCGCTTGGGGTCGACATGCCGCGCGGCGATCGCCTGGACGATCCGGAACCCGCCGATCTCGTCCTCGGTCGTGATGATCCCGTCGCCCTGCGACATGTCGTCCGACGCGCCTTCGTCGATGTCGACCGGAGAGGGGTTGGCGACGTTCAGGGCAGAGGTCAGCCGGTCGTTGACGCGGTCGCGGATCAGGCCCGCGATCGATGCCGCCAGAACCGGTTGGAACTGTTCCTTGACCGATGCCGTCATGCGACCGTTCTGCACCTTGGCCGCCATCATCCGAACGAACTCGTCGGACGGATTGGCGAACTCGCGTTCAAGTTCGATCCGCACCTGCGATTGCAGTTTCAGGCGCCCCGCCTCTGCCACGATCGCATCGATGCTGAATTCGCCTTTCGAGAAGCGTTCGAGCGTCGTCGGATCGGTCCGCCGCATCGCATCCATCGAAAAGACGAAGAACGGCTTGTCGTCCATCTTGTTGGGCTGTTCGATATCCGAATAGAATTGATAGACGACACCGTTGGTCAGTACCGCCACGCGCGCCTCGGTGGTCGAGAAATACCGATAGAGCTGCGATGCATGTTTCAGGTCCAGGTCGATCGTCGAGGGCTTGCACTCGATCAGGATGCTGACTTTCCCATCGATGCACAGTGCATAATCGACCTTCTCGCCCTTCTTGATCCCCACGTCGGCGGTGAATTCGGGCACCACTTCCGCAGGGTTGAAGACATCATATCCCAATGCCTGCAGAAACGGCATCACGAGCGCCGTTTTGGCGGCTTCCTCGGTCAGCAACAATTCGCGGTGCTGCGCCGTACGCTTTTCCAGTTCGATCAGCTTCGTCGCCAGATCCATGCGCCATCCCCCCTAGACTGCGCTGAACCTGACCGGCATTGCGCCCCCTGCAAGCGACGATGGGTTCAAAGTGAACCTAGTGACGGTCGTGCTGGGGGCAGGGGGCGTTGCGTCCAGACCCCCCAGGAGACCGCGGCAGTGTCGCGCGCGCAGATCCGCCGTGCCTCGCAGCGTTCCTAAGGAATTTCCGGCGCGTTCAGGGCTGATCGCCGCCATACCCAAATCCAAGACATCAACATGCGCGGGTAACATCGGGCCTGAACCTGGCGGATGCGCGGCGAACCCGGTGCTCAGTTCGCCGCGAGCCTTTCGTCGAGATAGGCGATGACGTCGCGCAGCCGCGCGGCGACGACGGCATTGGCTTCGGCGTCGGCCGAGCCCAGCGCCTCGTCGATCAGCTCACGAACGCGACGAAGCTGTTGCGTCTCCTTGTCAAATTCCATGCAGGCTCACCAAAGCGCGATAGCCTGCAACATACGTCGCCCCCGCGTGACGGATGCATTTTGCAAAGATCATTCAGAGTCGGCGTCTTCTCCCGACTCCGCCCGCGCAGGGACGGGCAACGACGCTAGCGCTTTGCGAAAATCCGCCCGATCAGCAGGTCCGCCGCCGCGCCGATCTGGTCCGCCATCTGTTGCGGGTTGATCCCGGGCGCGCCCGGCGCGCGGGCATCGGGTTTCGCCGCATCCGGCTTCGCGGCATCGGGCTTCACCTCGGCCGCCTTCGCCGCCTCGCCCTGTTTGCGCGCTGCATTCGCTGCGACCAGCCCGCCGACCATCGCCAGCCCCGACGCGATGGCCTGGCGACCTTCGGGCGTATTCGCGCGCTCGATCAAGGCCTCGCCCTTCTTGCGCAGCTCCTTGGGCACCTTGAACCCGGCGAACTCCTTGGGGATCTTCACCTTGGGCTTTGCGCCGTCTGCCTTCTTCGCGCCCGTCTTCGCTTTTGCCATCATGTCCTCATGTCGCTGTGTACGACCGAGATAATACACGCACCCCGCTTTTCAATCCGCGGGTGCTGGCGGGCGCCGCCGTGCGTTCCTATTTCCACCACTGGCATCCGGCAAAGAACAGAAGTAGAACTCGACATATGCTGACTCACATTTCCGTCCGCGGCGCGCGCGAGCACAATCTCAAGGACGTCGACATCGACATCCCCCGCGACACGCTGACGGTGATCACCGGGCTGTCGGGCAGCGGCAAGTCGAGCCTCGCCTTCGACACCATCTATGCCGAAGGCCAGCGCCGCTACGTCGAGAGCCTCTCGGCCTATGCCCGCCAGTTCCTCGAACTGATGCAGAAGCCCGATGTCGACCATATCGAGGGCCTGAGCCCCGCGATCTCGATCGAGCAGAAGACGACCTCGCGCAACCCGCGCTCGACCGTCGCGACCGTGACCGAGATCTACGACTACATGCGCCTGCTCTGGGCGCGCGTCGGCACGCCGTACAGCCCGACCACCGGCCTCCCGATCGCCGCGCAGACCGTCAGCCAGATGGTCGACCGCGTCATGGCGCTCCCCGAAGGCACGCGCCTCTACCTCCTCGCCCCCGTCGTCCGCGGCCGCAAGGGCGAGTATCGCAAGGAGATGCAGGAGTGGCAGAAGGCCGGCTTCACCCGCGTCCGCATCGACGGCACGATCCACGAGATCGACGAAGCCCCCGCACTCGACAAGAAGTACAAGCATGACATCGAAGTCGTGGTCGACCGCCTCGTCGTCGGCGGCGACATCGGCACGCGTCTCGCCGAGAGCTTCGAGACCGCGCTGAAGCTCGCCGAGGGCCTGGCGTACATCGACCCCGCCGACCCGGTCGAGCCGCACACGCCGAAGTCCGAAATCCTCGGCAACAACGCCCCCGACGGCCGAATCGTCTTCTCGGAAAAGTTCGCTTGCCCGGTCAGCGGCTTCACGATCAGCGAGATCGAACCGCGCCTCTTCTCGTTCAACGCGCCGCAAGGGGCCTGCCCGGCCTGCGACGGCCTCGGCGAGAAGCAGCTGTTCGACGAGGACCTCGTCGTCCCCAATCACGGCCTCAGCATCAAGAAGGGCGCGGTGATGCCCTGGGCGAAATCCAACCCGCCCAGCCCCTATTACATGCAGGTCCTCGGCTCCCTCGCGCGCGAATTCGCCTTCAGCCTCGAGACCCCCTGGGGCGAACTGCCGCCCGAGATCCAGAGCCTCATCCTCCACGGCTCGCGAGGAAAGCCCGTCACGCTCACCTTCATCGACGGCAAGAAGAAGTACGACGTCGTCAAGCCGTTCGAGGGCGTGATCGGCAACCTCAACCGCCGCCTGCTCCAGACCGAGAGCGCGTGGATGCGCGAGGAGCTCAACAAATACCAGTCCGCCGCCAAGTGCGAAGTCTGCGCCGGCGCCCGCCTCAAGCCCGAGGCGCTCGCGGTCAAGATCGGCATGAAGGACATCGCCTACGCCACGCACCTGTCCGTGGTCGACGCGCTGCAATTCTTCACCGACATCCCCGGCCATCTGGGCGACCAGCAGAACGCGATCGCCGAACGCATCCTGAAAGAGATCGTCGAGCGCCTCGGCTTCCTCAACAATGTCGGCCTCGACTATCTCAACCTCGACCGCACCTCTGGAACATTGTCCGGCGGCGAATCGCAGCGCATCCGCCTCGCGTCGCAGATCGGCTCGGGCCTGTCGGGCGTGCTCTACGTCCTCGACGAGCCCAGCATCGGCCTGCACCAGCGCGACAACGACATGCTGCTGAAGACGCTGCGCCGCCTGCGCGACCTCGGCAACACCGTGCTCGTCGTCGAGCATGACGAGGACGCGATCCGCACCGCCGACTATGTCATCGACATGGGCCCCGGCGCCGGCGTCCGCGGCGGCGAGGTCGTCGCCCAGGGCACGCTCAAGCAGCTGCTCAAGTCCAAGACCAGCATCACCGCCGACTATCTGACGGGAAAGCGCAGCGTTCCCGTCCCCGCGACGCGGCGCAAAGGCAACGGCAAGAAGCTCACCGTCCACAACGCCACCGCCAACAATTTGCGCGGCGTCACCGCGTCGATCCCGCTCGGCACCTTCACCTGCATCACCGGCGTCTCGGGCAGCGGCAAGTCGAGCTTCACCATCGACACGCTCTACGCGTCCGCCGCGCGCGAGCTCAACGGCGCGCGCATCCAGGCCGGCAAGCACGACAAGATCACCGGGCTCCAATATCTCGACAAGGTCATCGACATCGACCAGTCGCCGATTGGCCGCACCCCGCGCAGCAACCCGGCCACCTATACCGGCAGCTTCACGCAGATCCGCGACTGGTTCGCGGGGCTCCCGGAGGCGCAGGCGCGCGGCTACAAGCCCGGCCGCTTCAGCTTCAACGTCAAGGGCGGCCGCTGCGAGGCGTGCCAGGGCGACGGCGTGCTCAAGATCGAGATGCACTTCCTCCCCGACGTCTATGTGACCTGCGACGTCTGCCACGGTGCGCGCTACAACCGCGAGACGCTCGAGGTGAAGTTCAAGGGCCACAGCATCGCCGACGTGCTCGACATGACGGTCGAGGACGCCGCCGAGTTCTTCAAGGCGGTCCCCCCGATCCGCGACCGCATGGCGATGCTGGTCGAGGTCGGCCTCGGCTACGTCAAGGTCGGTCAGCAGGCGACGACGCTGTCCGGCGGCGAGGCGCAGCGCGTGAAACTCTCGAAGGAATTGTCCCGCCGCGCCACCGGCAACACGCTCTACATTCTCGACGAACCCACCACCGGCCTGCATTTCGAGGACGTCCGCAAACTCCTCGAAGTCCTCCACGCGCTGGTCGAACAGGGCAACACGGTGGTGGTGATCGAGCACAATCTCGACGTCATCAAGACCGCCGACTGGATCATCGACCTGGGCCCCGAAGGCGGCGTCAAGGGCGGCGAGATCGTCGCGGAAGGCGTGCCGGAGAAGGTGGCGAAGGCGAAGGGGAGTTTTACGGGGAAGTACCTTGCGCCGTTGCTGGAGAAGCGGGTGGTCGAGGGGGCGGAGTAGAGGAATGGAAAACCGGGTTCCCGCTGAAGATGACTGCGTTGTTCCCCCGCCGCTAACGATTGAGGCGATTTCGCATCTGGTGTTATCGCAGGCTCCGCATGAAGCCCGCGATATCACGGAGTATGTCGAGGGGCAGTGTCACGGCGAAGAAACGGTCGTGCATGCTGAACTTGTCAAAACCGAATTTGTATTGATGTCGCGATACGACGTTTGGGACGTTCATACCGACAAGAGTAGATGGTGGGTGGTTACCAGTCCGACGAACCTGTACTCGCAGAGCAGCTTTCCAAGCCTTGACTACACATTGTCATTTCATATCGGTTTGATGGCTCGAGTGGCGGCGCGCGATCGGCCGCAGCTTGGCCAAGAAGAAGCTGACATGACGGTGGTATTCCGGAAAATGGAGCAGATATCCGATACGTTGGACGAGGCTGAAGAGGTTGAAGATTATCAGACTGTAGGTCTTCAGTGCAGGGAGGTTCTGGTTGCACTGTCGAGGGCAATATCGGCAACTGCGGTGATCGAAGAGGGCGAGAGGCCGAAAGCGGCCGACTTCAAGCACTGGGCGGAGGCGGCTGCGGATACTTTGGCGCCGGGCAGTAGCGCCGCTGTCACAAGGGGTTTTCTGAAGGACTTGGCTCGCCGGGGCTGGGACCTTGTAAGCTGGCTGACACATGCCGGAAGCGCAACGCAGTATGACGCGATTGTTGCTCTGATGGCGACCAACGCATGTGTGGATGCCTTTGCAATGATGCTAAAAAAGCATCGAAGCGGAACTCCTGACCGATGCCCGAGCTGTTCGTCTTACAAGGTCGCCTCGCTCTACCGGCCGGAGCTGGAAACAGAGAGCGGCTATGTTCGATTTTGCCCAAAATGTGAATGGAGCGACGCACCCACGAAGTAATTGGATATTGCTCACTTAAAAGGCGGTGTCGTGCATCTACTTTGCTCGCATTCTTCCATTAACATCCTGAATGCCGGTCTTGCCCCTAGGGATAGATACCATTCGACCATCTCTGCCTTGCAATCCAATTGCGCCCGCAGGGATAGCGACCATCCGCCCATCGTGCCCCTGCAAACCGATGCCGCCCTTCGGTATAGCAACCATTCGGCCGTCACGGCCTTGAAGGCCGATCGCGCCTTGCGGAATTGCCGTCATTCTACCATCACGTCCCTGCAAGCCAATCCCTCCGCGTGGAATAGCTACCATCCGGCCATCGCGACCTTGTAGACCAATTCCACCCTGAGGAATTGCAACCATGTGGCCGTCGCGCCCTTGCAGTCCAATTCCACCTACTGGAATGGACACCGACTCACCGTCGCGGCCTTTAAGCTTAATGGACATCCATTCCTCCTACATACCGTAAATGTCGGTTAATTGGGAAAGTTTCAATATCCGATTTCACGTCATAGTTTGCTGAATGCGTTCAATCCCGATCTACAGACGGCTGTATTTCTTGGGGGCGGCGCCGATCGAACTGGCCATGCCGAATCGTGCAAAAAGGATACTGAGACCGTTTCGCTTAGCCGCGGTGCAAGCGTTTCGCGCCTTTCACCCCATGATATCGTGCGCTATACTTTGCGCATGGTCGACCTCACGCCCATCGAGTCCGAGTTCGCGACGACCGAAGACGCCGAAGCCTATGACGCGTGGTTCCGCGCGAAGGTCGAGAAGGCGATGGCGTCCACCGCCCTCCGCATCCCGCACGACGAGGTGATGGCGATGGCGCAGGCCGTGATCGAGAAGCATAGGCCGCGGTGACGTTGCGGCTCGTCCTGGACGGACGATGCCACCCGCGAGGCGCCATTCCAAACTCTCTCTCCCCTTGGGGAGAGGGAAGGGGCCCGCGCCGCAGGCGTGGGAAGGGTGAGGGGAGTGAGGCTCGGAACGCCTGTCCCAACGCCCCCTCACCCTTCCGTCGCCTTCGGCTCCTCCCTCCCTCTCCCCAAGGGGAGAGGGACGTTCTCCACGCCCGGCAGCGTTACCCCTAAAGCCCCACCGCCACCCGCAACGCCGCATTGATCCGCCCCTGCCACCCCGGCCCGCCCTCGCGGAACTTGGCGAGCACGTCCGGGTCGATCCGCAGCGTCACCTGCTGCTTGGCGCGGTCGCGCAAGGGCGGGCGGCCCTTCACGACGCCGTTCGGCCCCAGATAGCCCGTCGCCGGGCGGATCACCTTCCCGGCGATCGAGAACTCGGCGATGTCGAGCAGCTCGTCGGTCAGCTCCGGTGCGTCGTCGGCCGGATCAAGCCAGTCGGTGCCGGTAGCGCGCGTATTCTCGGTCATTGGCCTTCCTCATCGATATCACGCGGCGTCCCGTGTCCGTCGCGGTCCAGATCACCGCCACCAACCGCTCGCCGAGCAGTCCGTACGTCGCGAACCGCGGCTCGGGATAGGCGAACCGCGTATCCTCGAATTCGAAGACCGGTCCGTCGAAAACCTTGCCCGCATCGGCAAAATCGATCCCGCGTTCGTCGAGGGTCAGCATGCGCTTCACCGGGTCGAACCTGATATCCACCTTCGCCTCATTAATGTAGCTACAAAAATAGCAGCGTCAAGCCGAGGATGCGCGCCATCGCAAAGGGCGGCAACGCCGGCCTGGTCGGGAATGAACGCATCCCGCAACACCGCGCGCCGCCGCCCCCCCCCGCCGCCCTACGTCACCCGCGACCGCTCCATTTCGGACACGGTCACGCGGCCATCGATCAATAGAAATGTGCGTACACGGGCGCCGACACATACCAGCCCTTGCAGTGCCGCGCCCCGCTGCTCCGCCGTCGGTTCTCGTACCGCCACCGCCCCGCGCCCACGCCCGCGACCAGCAACAGCTTGCGCGGACGCGCCAGCGTCTGCTGGCCGATCCAGCGCTCATAGGCGCTTTGCCGCTCATCGTTCGCGCGCTCTGCACGGCCGCAGCTGCGCACGCCGGTCCACGTGCCGATCGCGCCGCTCAGATCCGCCGTGACGCGCTCGATGCGGCTTTCCTCCATGTCGGCCGGCCCGGCATTGCGCGTCACTTCCCTGGCCGGCGCCGCTTCCTGCGCGCGCGCACCCACGCTTGCGGCACTCCCGACCAAAACGGCCACCGCCAGAACGAATCCCTTCATCATCTTCCTCCCGTTGTGAGGCGCAAGATGTGACAGGCGCGGAAGCGTCTGCGGAAACAAGCTGCTCCGTTTCGGTGGCGCACCGCACCGCCTGCGGACGGGCCGCAAGGAATCTTCCCCGCAGGGGCTGTCCTACAGAGCCGAACTCTGCATATTCCCTTGATCCTCTCCTTCCAGGAAAGGATCAAACCGTGAACACCGACTCACAAAACCCCCGCGGCCCCGCCTTCGCCACCGTGCCCGGCACCGATTACGCCAGCGACTATGGCACCGACGCCCCGCCGACCGGCGCCACGGCGATCCCCACCACCTTCCTCCCCGGCGACGACGAAGACGACACGCTGCACGTCTCGCGCCGCCACGACGGCTGGTCCGCCGCCAACCAGCGCCACTTCCTCGAAGCGCTCGCCGAGGGCCACGGCGTCGATGTCGCCGCGCGCCGCGTCGGGCTGTCCGCCGCGTCCGCCTATGCCTTCCGCCGCACGGCCAAGGGCGCCGCCTTCGCGCTCGGCTGGCGCGCCGCCGCGATCGTCGCGCGCGAAGCGATCGCCGAGACATTGCTGGTCCGCGCGCTCGAAGGCACCGTCGACACCATCGTCCGCGGCGAGACCGTCATCACCCGCCACAAATACGACAACCGCCTCGCGCTCAGCCTGCTCGCCCGGCTCGACCGCCAGGCCGAGACCGCGACCGATTGCGACGCCAAGGCCGCGCGGCTCGTCGCGCAGGAATTCGACGCCTATCTCGACCTCGTCGGCCAGGATGCAAGCCCCGCGCGCGCCGGCCTGTTCCTCGCCCGCCGCGCCGGCGTGTTCGGCGACGGCCCGGAGGCAGGGGAGGGGGCGGATCTCACCCCGCTCTACGCGCTCGCCGCCGCCGACCGCTTCGTCCGCACCGGCGTTGCGACCGCGGGCGAAGTCGATATTGCCGATCTCGATCCCGCCGCCCGCGCCAGCTGGACCGCCGAGCAATGGGCCCGCGCCGAAGCCGCCGGGCTGATCGCGATCGCCGCCCCCGCCCCGGAGCCCACCGACGCCCAGGAAACCACGCCAGCGCCTCAACATTCTCAACATTCGCGCGATCCCGACATGCCGCTGGTCTGGCAGCTGCCCGAAACCGACGCATGGCGCACCAGCTTCCCGCCGCCCGAGGATTTCGACGGTTTCGAACAGGGCGAATTCGGCGACTATCGGTACGAACGCGAACTCGACGCGTATGAACAGGGCTGCATGGACGTGTCGCGCGCCGTCGAGGTCGACGCGCGCCGCCGCGAGGAGGGCGCCGAGCGCGACGCGTTCTTCGCCGAGCTCCTCGCCACGATCGACGACCCCGACGTCGCCGACCTGCTCGCCGAGTTTGCGGAACAGGGCCAGCAGGAAACCGTTGAGCTTGCGCAACAGCCAGGATCCGACGATGACCAAAGCGACCCGCCAACCGCCTAAGCCCAAGACGCTCGGCCGCACCCTGCTCGCCACCGGCGCCGCCGCGCTCGGCCTCGGCGGCGCGCTCCTGACGCTGTTCCTGAGTGCGAAGAAGGCGAACCCCAACGAGCATGCGGTCCCCGACCTCGCGCCAGGCAAGCCGCACCCCGGCCCCACCGACCGCGCGCCCGAGGCGTTCCGCCCCGATCCCACCGCGGTCCCGACCGCCGAGGAGCGCGAGGCGCTGCGCCCCGCGACAATGTCGATCAACAGCTGACACCCAGGTTCAACAAAGGAAATTCGATGAGCATCTTCAGCAAGATCAAGTCCGCCATCTTCGGCGAAAAGGGCCCGCTCGGCAGCGGCCATTTCGGCACCCCCAAGCCCGCCGCGCCCGCCCCGGCACCGCAGACCACCGCTGCCCAGCCGGCCCCTGCTCCTGTCGCAACCCCCGCCACGCCGGCTCCGACCGCGCCGACCCAGTCGGTCGACGTCGAGGCGGTGTTGTCCGGCATCGCCCAGCGCAAGGGCTCCGACCTCAACTGGCGCAGCTCGATCGTCGACCTGATGAAGCTGCTCGACCTCGATTCGAGCCTCGACAACCGCAAGGAGCTGGCGACCGAGCTCGGCTACACCGGCGCCAAGGACGGCAGCGCCGAGATGAACATCTGGCTGCACAAGGCGGTGATGCGCGAGCTCGAAAAGAATGGCGGCCTCGTTCCCGCCGGGCTCAAGGATTGATCCGGATGCCACCCCGGCCAACCCCGGGGTGGCGCCATCGTTTGCAGAAATTGCGTAACGAAACCACCGTGTTACCCCAGATCAACCGACCCGGATTTGCTTTTCTGACGACAAGCGTGCATAGAGGGGTCTGCTACAGTCGCACATCGACGGTTCTTGGCGCTTTGCGGCACCTTTCTCCTTCTTTCCCTGCTCCGCGGCACGCGGTCGTCCGACACTCGGGCGGTCCTCAATTGAGAAGGAGCCATTCATGGCTATCACCGGAACCGTAAAATTCTTCAACGCCGACAAGGGCTATGGCTTCATCGCTCCCGATGGCGGTGGCAACGATGCGTTCGTGCACATCACCGCGGTTGAGCGCGCCGGCATGGCGACGCTGAACCAGAACCAGCGCGTGACCTACGAGCTCGAGCCCGACAAGCGCGGCAAGCAGTCGGCGGTCAACCTTCAGGCGGCCGACTAATATCGGCTGCGATGCGGCGGCCATTCCGGTCGCCGCATCATTTTTCCTGTAGCAGGAGTGACCGAGCATGGCCGACAATCCCGAATTCTACCGCGCCCGCGCCGATGAAGAACGTCGCAACGGCGATGCCGCCCTGCTCGACAATGTCCGCGACCGCTGCCGCCGCGCCGAAAAGGCCTGGGACGAGATGGCCAGCCGCGCCGAGCGCACGCAGGTCCTGCGCGCCGCCCGCGAAGCCGCACCCCCCGGTGGCGAACGTATGATGATCGGCACCCCGATGGTGCCCGCCGAATAACGAACGGCCGGGGCGTCCGCGCCCCGGCACTCGGTCCGAGCCCCGCCGTCGAGTCATCCGGCCGCTCCCGACAATTCCGCTGTCCTACAGCGTCGAGTTTTGCCAGCATCCGACTCGGTCGTTCAGCTGGGTCCTGTCACAATGGCTTGCCCGAATCCTTCCACCGATCGAGGATCTGCGACGCTGGCGGCAACGTGTCGGGCGCCGCCAGCGGCAATGGCGACTTCGCCGCGCCACTCTCGGCATAAGCCGGTTGCACGCTCGACACGGGCGTCACCGCCGCTGCAGCCACCGGCCGAGCAACCGCCGCCAACACCAGCGGCGCAACCGGCGCGACTGGCAGATGCGGCCCCGGCACCGGCTCGCCGCCAAGATAGCGCTGCGAGAATGCCGACGCCGTCCCCCAATACCCCTTCCACCGGTGGAAGAAATGCGCGCCAACGGCGTCGGTCATCACCAGGCTGCGGTTCCACGCCGGGGTTACGGCATAGGTATGATAATGCGTCGCCAACCCGACGCCGGCAAACACATAGCCCGCCAGCGCGGCCCCGGCGACCCGCGCCGCCCGCACCCAGGCGGTCCGCGACGGCGTGCGTGCCATCGCCCCGTCGCAGGCAAAGCTGAATTGGCACACCGTCCGCTCGGACCCCTGATACACCACGCCGCAGACCGTGGCGGGGAAGGCAGGATGCCGCACCCGGTTGAGGATCACCTGCGCCACCGCCTGCTGCCCGGCATCGGGCTCCGACGCCGCTTCATAATAGATCGCCGCAGTCAGGCACTGCAGCGCCCGCCCCCGATCGACCGCGCTGGCCCGCGCCATCGAAAAGGGCTGGGCGGCGGTGATACCGGCATCCGCCGCGACGATCTGACTGGCTGCCGCCGCCGACATCGGCAGATCGGGCAGCCCGATCGTCCCGGTCACCCCCGCCGCCGGCGCTCCGGAGCCACGCTCGCCGTACAGCAACGCGGCGCCGGGAAAATGCTCGTCGGCTTCATACCCGCGCCGCACCTCGGGCACCGTGACGGACAGGCCATGCGCGTCCATCGCCCGCAGCGCCGCATGCGCCGACATACCGGCGGTCACCAGCAACCCGACCGCGACCAGCGCGATCCAGATGCGGCCCATCAGCCGGAATGTCGTCAGCGAAACGCGCAAAGACCCACCTCATCGACCACCGCGGCCGACGAGGCCTATAGCGGATCGACCGCTATCGATCCGCTACGAAAACAGGGGCGTCCTGTGGTGGGACGAACTGCCCTGCCATGAACGCTTCACTTCAGCGCAGCGCTATCCAGCCTCAACGCAGTCTCGGGGATCACCTCGACATTCGGATAGGCTTTTCGCAACGGTTCTATGAACTGCTTGGCATCACCGACCACGACGATGCTCGCCGCCTTCGGGTCGAGCAGCGCGGCCGCGGCCGTCTGCGTCGCCGTCGGATCGACCGCGCCCACTGCCTGCGTATAGCGTTGCAACTCGGACAACGGCACCGCCTGCACGACATAGTCGCCAAGGATCCCGGCGACACCATCGGTCGTCTCGATGGCACGTCCAAAATTGCCGACGAGCACCGCCTTGCGCGTCTCGAGCTCAGCCACCGGAACCGGTTCGCGGCCCATCCGCGTCATCTCCGCCTCGATCAGCGTCACGACCTCCGCGGCGGTCGGGTTCTTGGTCTGAGTCCGTGCCGCGATGATCCCCGGCAACCGCCGCGCCTGCACGCCGCTGCCGGCGCCATACGCCAGCCCGCGTTTGATCCGTACCTCTTGGTTCAACCGTGACGAGAAGCCGCCGCCAAGCACGGTGTTCGCAACCGCCAGTGGATAGAAGCGCGCGTCGGTCCGTGTGATCCCCGGGCGGGCGACGACGACACCGGCCTGTCCGGCGTCGGGCATGTCGACGACGACGACGCGGGGTGCCGGAACCGGGCCGGCTGCGGGTAATGCCACCGCTGCGGAGGCCGGCGCCTTCCAAGTCCCGAAAGTCGCGTAGGCCAGCGCCTTCGCCGCCGCCGGCGTGATGTCGCCGACGAGGACAAGCGCCGCGGCGTCCGGCCGCCACGTCCGTGCATACGCCGCCGTGAGGTCCGGCCGCGTAATCGTCTTCAACGACGTCTCGGTTCCCTCCAGCGCTATACCGTAAGGCGCCGCCCCGAACACCGCGCGGTTGGCGACCAGCCCGGCCAACTGCGCCGGATCCTTCATCGTCAGGGTCACGCCGTCGATCGCCTGCGCCCGTGCGCGCTCGATCTCATCGGGCGTGAACACGGGGTTGATCGCGACGTCGGCCAGAATCGTCATCGCCGGTGCCAATTGATCGGACTTCACCGTCACGTCGACCGACGCGCCGTCGCGATCCGCGTCGCTGCCGATCGCTCCGCCCAGCGATTCGATCGCGCGTGCGATCTCGGTGGCCGACCGGGTCTTGGTCCCTTTGGTCATCAAGTCGGCGGTCAGGCTCGAAGCACCAGCGCGCGTCGCAGGATCGGTCGCGGCACCGCCGCTTGCGACTAGCGACGCGGTGACGATCGGCAGATCGTGTTTCTCGACGACGATCAGCCGCATGCCGTTCGCCAGTCGCGTCTCGACCGGCTGGGGGATCGCGGCCGCGATCGGCTGGGCGGGGGCGGGGGGCTTGATCCGTTGCGCCTCGCTGGCCGGCGTGACGACGGCCACGTTGGTCGGCGCCTTCAGGTCCGCGACTTGCACGGTCGGTGCAAGCGCGATCGTGTCGGCTACACCTTGCTTCGCGGCGAGCGGCAGGTAACGGATCGTTGCAGCCTGATTATCGCCTAGATACTGGCGCGCGACGCGTTGAAGATCGGCCGCCGTGACGCGCGCAATCGCCGCAAGCTGCTGGTCGGCCGCACGCGGATCGCCGTCGACGATTACCGACGACGCCAGGGTGCTGGCCTTGCCCTCTGCGGTCTCGCGGCTCTTGATCGACGCGGTCAGAATCTCGTTCTTGGCTTCGTTCAACTCTGCTGGAGTCACCGGGGCGTCACGCAACCGCGCGACCTCGCGTTTCAACGCCGCTTCGCCCGCCTCCGCGGTCTTGCCGCCCGCCAGGATCGCATAAACGACGAGATTGCCGGTCGACTGCTTGCTGTCGAGAAATGCTTCCGCGGATTGCGCGAGCTGGTCGCGGTAGACCAGGCTCTCATACAGCCGCGAGCTCTCGCCCGTCGCCAACACCGCTTTCAGGACCGTCAGCGCCGGGATGTCTGCATCGCGGTCAGCGGGGACGTGATAGCTGATCAGGACCGCGGGCAGCGGCGTGTTCGGCTCGTACACCGTCCGCGTCACGGCGGCGGTACGCGCGGGCTCTGCGACCGTGACTCGCGGGATAGACCCCGCCGGCTTGGTGATGCCGCCGAAATATTGCGACACCCAGCGGTTCAGCTGAGCGGGATCGAAATTGCCCGAGACTACCAGCACGGCATTGTCGGGCCGGTAATAGGTCGCGTGGAACGCGCGGACGTCGTCGATGCCCGCCGCTTCCAGGTTTTGCAGGCTCCCGATTGTCCCGCGCGCATAAGGATGCGTGGTATACGCAAGAGCGGGCATGTAGACCGAGAACAGCTTGCCGTACGGCCGCGCCAGTGTGCTCTGACGAAGCTCCTCCTTCACGACGTCGCGTTCGGACGCGAAGCTCTTGGGCTCGACCACCAGACTTGCCATCCGGTCCGCCTCGGCAAATAACAGCCGTTGAAGGTGGTTGGCCGGTACGACCTCATAGTAGTTCGTATAGTCGTCGTTGGTGGACGCGTTGTTGTATCCGCCGACATCCTCGGTCAGCCTGTCCATCTGCTCCGACACTAGGTTGCGCGTCGATTTGAACATCAGATGCTCAAACATATGCGCAAACCCCGACTTGCCCTTGGGGTCGTCCTTTGATCCGACGTCGTACCAGACCTGAACCGACACGTTCGGCGTCGTCGTGTCGCGGATTGCATACACGCGCAGGCCGTTCGCGAGTGTCTTCTCCGTAAACGCGATCGGTTTCACCGAGGCCGCGGGGGCAGGGCGTGCCTGCGCCGTCACCGCCGAGGGAAGGATGGCTGCGGTCAGCAGCAGGGCGGTGCGGAGCAGATGCATGGTGTCTTACTTCTTCGAACGCGGACGGTTGGCGTACAGGACCGCGCCGGCGATCGCCGCCGATCCGATGCCGACTCCCAGCCCGATCGCACCGAGCGGCCAGTTCTTTGCCTTGTCGACCGCAGCCTTGGCGGCGGCGTCGGCGTGATCCTTGGCCTCCTTGGCGGCGGCCAGGATCTCGTTCGGGGTATCGTCTGTCGGTTCGGTCATCATACTCTCCTACTCTTTACGTCGGTACCGCTCGCGGAAGTCGTTCGCGAACGCAGGCAGGGTGCCGGCGGCGATCGCGGCGCGCAGGTCAGCCATCAACTCTTCATAGAACCAGATGTTATGCTCCGTCATCAACATCGCGCCAAGCATCTCGCCAGCGCGGACGAGGTGATGAAGATACGCACGGCTCCACGTCGCGCAGGTCGGGCATGGGCATGCCGGGTCGATCGGTGCCTCATCTTCGTTAAACTTGGCGTTGCGGATATTGATCGGCCCGGTGCGCGTGAAGGCCTGGCCGGTGCGTCCCGACCGCGTCGGCATGACGCAATCGAACATGTCTATCCCGCGCTCGACCGCGCCGACAATGTCGTCGGGCTTGCCGACACCCATCAGGTAGCGCGGCTTGTCAGCCGGTAGCTGCCCGGGTGCGAAATCGAGGCAGCCGAACATCGCGTCCTGACCTTCGCCAACCGCGAGCCCGCCGACCGCGTAGCCATCAAAGCCGATATCAGTCAAAGCTGCCGCGCTGTCGCCGCGTAGCGTCCGGTCGAGCGCACCCTGCTGAATGCCGAAGATCGCGGCACCTGCGGCATGTTCTTCGCCGCTGTCGAACGCGGCGCGGCTGCGCTTCGCCCAGCGCATCGATCGTTCCATCGCGGCGGCCTGCACCTCGCGCGTGCTAGTCGTCGGCACCAGTTCGTCGAACGCCATGACGATGTCGGACCCCAGCAACCGCTGGATCTCGATCGAGCGTTCGGGCGTCAGCAGATGCCGCGTTCCGTCGAGGTGCGACTTGAACGCGACGCCCTCCTCCGACCGCTTCGTGAGGTCCGCAAGGCTCATCACCTGATATCCGCCGGAGTCGGTCAGGATCGGTCTTTTCCATCCCATGAATCCATGCAGCCCGCCGAGCCGTGCGACCCGCTCGGCACCTGGGCGCAACATCAGGTGATACGTATTGCCCAGAATGATGTCCGCGCCCGCGGCTTCCACGTCCGCGGGCTTCATGGCCTTGACGGTCGCTGCGGTGCCGACCGGCATGAAGGCAGGCGTTCGAATTGCACCGCGCCGCATCTGGATCGCGCCGGTCCGCGCCGCGCCGTCGGTCGCCGTGATCGTAAAAGCGAAGCGTGTGGTCATCGTGGTTTCCTGCCCGGTTTGTCGCCGGGGCGGGCGGGGGTGGTAGGGCCGTTGGCGTCGATCGGCCGGGTTTTGAAGGTCAGCAGTTCCGCGCGCGTCAATTCGCCATCATGGTCACGATCCCAGCGCGAGAACAGCTTTGCGAACTGCGCCTGCAATTCGGCCACCGTGATCACATTGTCACCGTCACGGTCGGCATCGAACGGGGCCGGCAAAGCGGTCCGGTCACCGAGCCAGCGGAGCGCCCAGTCCGAATACGCAAGATAGCGCATCGACCCAGACTCTGCCCCGGCAAAGCTTCGCGCCACGCAGTCGGAGAGTTCGGCGCGGGTGACGAGCGCATCCCCATTGGCGTCGCAGGCGGCGGCGAACATTGCGGCGGGTTCGACGACGATCGTCGCAGGCGTTTGCGCTGTCGCCTTGGGCGGCGCGACCACGACGATCTCCGGGGCGGCTTGCAACAGTGCGAGCAGCAACAGGATCATGGCAGCAGCAGCGATGCGTCGCCATAGCTGTAGAAGCGATAGTGGTGCGCGATTGCGTGCGTATAGGCGGCCTGCATCCGTTCCCGCCCCATCAGCGCCGAGACCAGCATGAACAGTGTCGAGCGCGGCAGATGGAAATTGGTCATCAATCCGTCGATCCCGCGGAACCGATACCCCGGTGTGATGAAGATCGACGTGTCGCCGTCGAACGGTTGGATAACACCCTCCGCATCGGTCGCGCTCTCGATCAAGCGGAGCGACGTCGTTCCTACCGCGATGACCCGGCCACCCGCCGCGCGAACGGCGTTCAACCGCTCAGCGGTCGCGGCGTCGATCCGCCCCCATTCCGCGTGCATCCGGTGGTCAACAGTATCGGTCGCCTTGACCGGCAGGAACGTCCCCGCGCCCACATGCAAGGTCAGCGTGGCATGGCCGATCCCCGCCGCCTCGATCGCCGCCATCAGCGCCGGCGTAAAGTGCAGCGCCGCGGTCGGCGCCGCAACCGCGCCCGGTTCGGCAGCAAACATCGTCTGGTAATCCGCCGCATCACGCTCGTCGGTGGGGCGCTTGCCCGCGATATAGGGCGGCAGCGGCATGTGCCCGGCGCGTTCGAGCAGCAGTTCAACCGGCTCGTCACCGACGAATTCGAGCGCATAACTGCCGTCCGCTTCGCGATCCACAGCCGTTGCCGACACGCCAGATCCGAAGTGGATCACGTCGCCTTCGCTCAGCCGCCGCGCATTGCGGATGAAGGCACGCCAGCGCCTTGGTCCTTCGCGCTTGTGCAGCGTCGCACCGATCCGCGCATCGCCGCGGTGGCCATCGAGCTGCGCCGGGATCACCCGAGTGTCGTTGAAGACGAGCAGATCGCCGCGCCGGAGTAGCAGAGGCAGGTCCGCCACCCCCACGTCGTGCGTCGCGTCGGCGTTAAGCACCAGCATCCGCGCCGCATCGCGCGGCGCCGCAGGGCGGAGCGCGATACGGTCGGTCGGCAGCGCGAAGTCGAAAAGGTCGACGTTCACCGGTTCACTTCTTCGCAGCGGCCTTCTTGGCCGGCGCCAGCTTGGGCTTGGCGACATCCGGGCCGGTCTTCGTACCCGGCAGAGTCACCGGCGCACCCAGGCCGGCGGCGGCAACGGGCGCGCCCGCGACATAGGCCGGCGGGTTATCGGCGGCGATATAGGCATGGGCGATCCGCGACGGGTTCGCGGGCGGCTCGCCCCGTTCGATGGCGTCGACGTATTGCATGCCGTCTATAACTCGGCCGAAAACCGTGTACTTCTTGTCAAGCGCCAGGCGGGGCTGGAAGACGATGAAGAATTGGCTGTTTGCGCTGTCTTCCTTGTCCGATCGCGCCGCCGACACCGCGCCGCGGACGTGCGGCAGATAGTTGAACTCGGCCTTCACGTCGGGAAGAGTCGAGCCGCCGGTGCCGTCGCCCTTGGGATCGCCGCCCTGCGCCATGAACCCGTCGATCACGCGGTGGAAGGCAAGGCCATCGTAGAAATGCTGGCGCGTCAGCGTCTTGATCCGCTCGACCATCAGCGGCGCGACATCGGGCCGCAGCCAGATCGTCACGCGCCCGCCGGTCGACAGGTCGAGCAACAGCAGATTCTGCGTATCGGTGGTCAGCGGCGGCGCCTTGCGCGTCGCGGAGTTCGGATCGACAATCTGGGCGGATACCGGAACCGCGACCAGGCAGCCGAGCAGGGCAAACATACCGGCGAAAAGGCGCATCAAATCTTCACTCGCATTAGGATGTCGTCGCTTAGAGCAAATCGCCGCTTGCGCCAATCTGAACGTAGGGGCCCGAACGTGGGGAGGGCGCCTAGCTGCCCTTGCGGCCGATCTGCGCGACGCGCGTGGTCACGTCCGCGCTGACCGCGGCGGGTACGAATTTGCTAATATCGCCGCCGTACAGCGCGATTTCCTTGACCAACCGGCTAGCGATCGGCTGCAGCGCGACATCGGCCATCAGGAACACGGTCTCGACGCGCGGATTGATCTGCTGGTTCATGCCGGCCATCTGATATTCGTATTCGAAGTCGGCGACCGCGCGCAGGCCGCGGACGATCACCTTGGCCCCCTCACGCTCGGCGAAATCCATCAGCAGCGAATCGAACGCGACGACATGGACGTCGCCGCCGATCGGCGCGACCTCGCGACGGACCATTGCCAGTCGTTCGTCGAGCGTGAACATCGGCGATTTGGACGCATTTGTCGTCACGCCGATCACCAGCTTGTCGACCAGCTTCGCGCCGCGCCGGATGATGTCCATATGGCCGAGCGTCACAGGATCGAACGTCCCGGGATAGACACCGATGCGCGTCATGGTTGATCCTAGCGGTCGCGTTCGAGGACGAAGCGCGCGATGTCGCGCAACAGATCGGCTTCCTTGCCGTAACCACGCAGGTGCGCGATCGCCTGGTCGACGAGCATCCGCGCCTGTTCGCGCGCGCGCTCGGCACCGAGCAGAGTCAGGAAGGTCTCCTTGCCCGCTTCCTCGTCCTTGCGCAGCTTCTTGCCCGCGACCGCCTCGTCACCCTCGGCATCCAGCAGGTCGTCGGCGATCTGGAACGCAAGCCCCAGGTCATGCGCATAGCCCCGCAGCCCGATCCGGCCCGCTGGCGCAACGCGCCCCAGGATCGCGCCCGCTTCGACCGAGGCCGAGATCAGCGCGCCCGTCTTCATCTGCTGCAGCCGCGTGACGGTGGGCAGGTCGAAGCGCGACGCCTCGGCCTTCAGGTCCATCATCTGGCCCCCGGCCATGCCCATCGGACCGGCGGCGCGTGCGAGATCGAGCACCAGATCGGCGCGGACGAACGGATCGGGATGAGTCTCGGGGTCCGCAAGGATCTCGAATGCTAGCGCATGCAGACAGTCCCCGGCCAGGATCGCGCAGGCTTCGCCATACACCTTGTGCACGGTCGGCTTGCCGCGTCGCATGTCGTCGTCGTCCATCGCCGGCAGGTCGTCGTGGATCAGCGAATAGACGTGGATCGCTTCGAGCGCCGTCGCGGCGCGCGCTGCGCAGGTGCGGTCGACGTCGAACAGCGTCGCGGTCGCGAACACCAGCAGCGGTCGCAACCGCTTGCCGCCGTTCATCGCGGCGTGCCGCATGGCGCGGTACAAATCCGCGCGCGGATCGTCGGGAACCGCGAGCAGCAGGTCGAACTGCCGGTCAATCTCGGCCGAGACCTCGGCGATCGCCGCGTCCAGCGAAACGGGCATCGTCGTCACCGGGTCAGCCCGCCGCGAACGGGCGGACGCCCACCGGCTTGCCCTCGCCGTCGAGACGGATCGCCTCGATCCGCGCCTGCGCCGCGTCGAGCCGGTCCGCGCAGCGCTGGCGAAGCCGATTGCCGCGTTCGTACAGTTCGATCGCCTGCTGCAGCGGCGTGTCGCCGCTTTCCAGCTGGCCGACGATCTTCTCGAGGTCTTTCAGTGCATCCTCGAACGAGAGGTCTTCGATCGGCGTTTCCATGACGCCGCTATGGCGCAGGCGCGCGACGGGGGTCAAGGCGCGCCGCGCGCAGGGCGATCACGTGCGGGCAGGATCACGCCGCCAACGCGGGCGCGTCGTGCGCGCGGTCGCGGCCGCCGGCCTTGGCCGCGAACAGTGCGCGATCGGCGTCGCAATAGAGCCGCTTCCAGTCGGCTTCGCGGCGGATCGGGCCGATGCAGGTCCCGATGCTCGCGGTGACGGTAAGGTCGAACGGCATCCGCGCGCGACGCAGGGCCGCCAGGATCGGCTCCGACATCGGCGGGGATGCCGCGTGCGTGAGGATGGCAAATTCCTCTCCGCCGATCCGCGCGACCAGCGCATCGGACGGCGCCGCCGCGCGCAGCGTGCGTCCAACAACGCGCAGCACATCGTCGCCGCCGTCATGGCCGATCGTCTCGTTCACGGTCTTAAAATGGTCGATATCGACGATCAGCAGCATGTGGTCCCCCGCTCGTCCGATCGCGCCTGCAAGGAACGAGCGGCGATTGAGCAACCCGGTCAACGGATCGGTGTCGGCCAGCAGCCGTGCCGCGCTCTCCTGGACGCGTGCCTCGTCGCGTTCGCGGCCCAGCAGCCGGATGCGATAGGCGATGGCGACGCTCGACAGCAGCGCTTCGATCATCATCGAGATCGTCGTCGACTGGTCGATCCAGAAATTCCACGGAATCAGGTTTGCCGCGCTGGCGATGCGAAGGCTGGAAAACGCGATCGGTGCGCCCCAGGCGACCACGAACAGCCACAGATAATTGCTCCGGTTCCGCCACGCCCGAACCAGCACAACCGCCACCAAGAGCGGGAGCAACACATAGGTCAGCAGAACGACCTGGTCGAGCAAGGCGATCCGCGACGGGGCGAGTGTCACATACGCCATCGTGGTCGTGGCCAGGCCGATGACAATGGCGTCGGCCGCACGGCTCAGCCAGCCCTCGAAGACGCGCTGCTCGAAGAATTTGCGGGCGAACATCACCGCGGCGATGGCCGATGCGGCCAGCAGCATCGCATTGATCCGAAGCCGGTCGTTGTTGTTGAGATCCGGCAGCCACTGCCCAAGGGCGCCAGACGAACTCATCGCGTAGGCGAGCAGGCAGAGCAAAAGCCCGCAATAATGCGGATGGAACGACTGGCGCAGCGCACCCCATAAGGCGAGGTTGTAGACGATCAGCGCGAGCGCCATTCCGGCAAAGCCGCCATAGAGCATCGCCAGCATCATTTCCGACGCGCTCTGTTCCGCATCGCTCATCACGGAGGCGCCAATCAGGATGCCGCGGATGTTCGCCGCGCCCTCGACGTGCCACAGCAATCGGACGGGTTTCGCGTGGTAAGCGGGCAAGGGCAAGGCAAGCGTGGCGCCGAGGTGCAAATGGTGCCCTGCATTGGCACTGGTGAACCCGGTGCTGGCGATATGGCCGTCGGCATACAGGACGTGCAGCGTGACAGCGTCCTGCCATACGCTCGCCATCGCGGCATTCTGGCCGCGCGACGCGACTCCCGGCGGCAGCGGTTGTGAAATGGCCCAGAAATCTCCGGATCCCATGCGATTCTGGGGCGTCGCGCAATCGAAGCGGTCGGGGTGCGCAAACAGCGCCCGTGCGGTGTCGCCGGCGACTACCGGCGTGATGCACACAGAGATCGGGGTCCTTGCGGTGGCTGGCGTTGCACCACACCCCACCGCCGCGATCAGCATCGCGGCCAACCCTCTAATCGCCTGCGCCCACCTCATTCCGTATCGTTAGCGCAACGATCGAAAAGGAACCGTAAACGCGGAGGATCATCCTCGATTTGGTTCCTTGTGATGAAATCGATCGATTTCCGGTCGCCTTCATTCCGGATACGGATCAAGCGGCTCGCAGAAAGCCGACAATGCAAAAAGGCCCGGCTGCATCGCAACCGGGCCCTTCGTTCATTCCGCTTCGACGGGCTCGCTCTTGCCCTTCTTCTTGGGCTTCTTGGGCGCTGCGGCTTCGATGGCAAAGGACAGCGCACCGTCCTTCATCTTCACCGTGACCTCGCCGCCATGGACCAGCTTGCCGAACAACAGCTCTTCCGCGAGCGGCTGCTTGATCTTCTCCTGGATCAGGCGGCCCATCGGGCGGGCGCCATACAGCTTGTCATAGCCCTTCTCGGTCAGCCAGGCGCGCGACTCGTCGTCGAGCTGGATGTGCACGCCGCGGTCTGCCAGCTGCAGTTCGAGCTGGAGGATGAACTTGTCCACCACCCGCGCGACGACCGTCGTCGGCAGGTATCCGAACGGCACGATCGAATCGAGCCGGTTGCGGAACTCGGGCGTGAACATCTTCTGCACCGCCTGCTCATCCTCGCCCTCGCGCGTGAGGTTCCCGAAGCCGACCGTCTCGCGTGCCATGTCGCTCGCGCCCGCATTGGTCGTCATGATCAGGATGACGTTGCGGAAATCGACCGACTTGCCGTGCTGGTCGGTCAGGCGGCCATTATCCATCACCTGCAACAGGATGTTGAACAGGTCGGGATGCGCCTTCTCGATCTCGTCGAGCAACAGCACGCAGTGCGGCTGCTGGTCGACGGCGTCGGTCAGCAGGCCGCCCTGGTCGAACCCGACATAGCCCGGGGGCGCACCGATCAGCCGCGAGACCGAATGCCGCTCCATATATTCGGACATGTCGAAGCGCTGGAGCGGGATGCCCAGGATCGTCGCCAGCTGGCGCGCGACCTCGGTCTTGCCCACGCCGGTGGGACCGGTGAACAGATAGTTGCCGATCGGCTTGTCCGGATCGCGCAGGCCTGCACGGCTCAGCTTGATCGCCGAGGACAGCAGCTCGATCGCCTTGTCCTGCCCGAACACCACCCGCTTCAGGTCGGTCTCGAGGCTGGCGAGACTCTTCTTGTCGTCGGTCGACACGCTCTTCGGCGGGATGCGCGCCATCGTCGCGATGACGAGCTCGATCTCCTTGGGCGTGATCGTCTTCTTGCGCTTGTTGAGCGGCACCAGCATCTGCATCGCCCCGACCTCGTCGATCACGTCGATCGCCTTGTCGGGCAGCTTGCGATCGTTGATGTAGCGCGCCGACAGCTCGACCGCGGCCTTGATCGCGTCCGGCGTGTACTTGACCGAGTGATGATCCTCGAACGCCGAACGCAGGCCCGCCAGGATCTTGATCGTGTCCTCGATCGTCGGCTCGTTGACGTCGATCTTCTGGAAGCGCCGCAGCAGCGCGCGATCCTTCTCGAAGTGGTTGCGGAACTCCTTGTACGTCGTCGAGCCGATGCAGCGAATGGTGCCGCCCGACAGCGCGGGCTTGAGCAGGTTCGACGCATCCATCGCGCCGCCGCTGGTCGCGCCGGCACCGATCACGGTATGAATCTCGTCGATGAACAGTACCGCGTCGGGCAGCTTCTCGAGCTCGTTGACGACCGCCTTCAGCCGCTCCTCGAAATCGCCGCGATAGCGCGTGCCGGCGAGCAGTGCACCCATGTCGAGTGAGTAGATCACCGCGGGCTTCAGCACGTCGGGCACGTCGCCCTCGACGATTTTCCGCGCCAGGCCTTCCGCGATCGCGGTCTTGCCGACGCCGGGATCGCCGACATAGAGCGGGTTGTTCTTCGACCGGCGGCACAGGATCTGGATCGTGCGATCCACTTCGGGGCCGCGGCCGATCAACGGATCGACCTTGCCGTTCTTGGCCTTCTCGTTGAGATCGACCGTGAACTGCTTGAGCGCGCTTTCCGTCTTGCCCTTCTCCTGTCCCTTGGCCGGCTTCTCGTCGTCGGCACCCTTTGGCGTCGAGGCTTCGGTCGGCTGCTGTCCGCCCTTGCCGACGCCGTGGCTGATGAAGCTGACGGCATCCAGGCGGCTCATGTCCTGCTGCTGCAGGAAATAGACCGCGTAGCTCTCACGCTCGCTGAACAGCGCGACCAGCACGTTCGCGCCGGTCACTTCGTCGCGGCCCGAGGACTGGACGTGCAGGATCGCGCGCTGGACAACGCGCTGGAACCCGCTGGTCGGGGAGGGGTCGGTGGCGGCATCGACCTTGAGCGCGTCGAGCTCGGTGTCGAGATAATGCGCGACCGTGGTCTTCAGCTCGCCGACATCGACGTTGCAGGCGCCCATGACCTTCGATGCGTGTTCATCGTCGATCAGCGCGAGCAGCAGATGTTCGAGCGTCGCATATTCGTGGCGGCGCGACGACGCGGCTTCGAGTGCCTTGTGCAGGGTGGTCTCGAGCGCGGGTGCAAATGATGGCATTTACAATACTCCAGTCGGGCCGCGAAGACGCTGGCCCTTTCCAACCATGTCGGGATTGCAGGGCCGCGCATCAAGCACTTGAAACCGGCATCGGTCTCGCCTGGCGTATCGCCCGGCCGATGCCGCATGTTTCATCGTCTGAATAGCTCGTCGGCGCTTGCCCGGTGGTTAACGGCGCGTTCTTTTTTGTGCTGACAGCGCGCGATCTCGCCCTGCAGCACGGTGATCCGCGCATCCAGCTCGGCGACCGACAGCGGATCGAGGTCCTGGCGGATCAGGGCATCGAGCATGTCGTCGGGACGCGAGGGGGTATCATCCGGCTCCATCGTGCGGACAACGTTGACCCCACCACGCTGCATGTCAATAACATGCGCGATCCTACAGGACAGTTCGACACGATGACCGCACCCAATCAGAGTCTCCCCGATCGAATGAAGGCGATCGACCCCGCGGAACCGGGCGGCCCCGAGGTGTTGGTGCTGGTCGACCGCCCGGTGCCGCGGCCCGGCGTGGGCGAGGTGCTCATCAAGGTCGCCGCGGCCGGCGTGAACCGGCCCGACGTGCTCCAGCGCAAGGGCGGCTATCCGCCCCCGCCCGGCGCGCCGTCGATCCCGGGGCTCGAAGTGGCGGGTGTTGTCGTCGCGGTCGGCGAGGGTGTCGATGCCGAGCAATTGGGGCAAAGCGTGTGCGCGTTGCTCGCCGGCGGCGGCTATGCCGAATATGTCGCGGTGGCGGCGGGGCAGTGCCTGCCGGTGCCCGACGGGCTTTCGATGGCGGAGGCCGCGGCGATCCCCGAGACGTTGTTCACCGTGTGGACCAACCTGTTCGAGCGCGCCTATGCGACCGAGGGCGACACGGTGCTCGTCCACGGCGGGACCAGCGGCATCGGCACGATGGCGATCGCGCTGTGCCGGCTGTTCGGAATCGATATCATCGTGACGGCGGGGTCGGACGCGAAATGCCAGGCCGCGCTCGGTCTGGGCGCGACCCATGCGGTCAACTACAAGACCGACGATTTCGTCGAGCGGGTCAAGGCGATCACCGAAGGCCGCGGCGTGGCCGCGGTGCTCGACATGGTCGGCGGCGATTATCTGCCCCGCAATCTCCAGTGCCTGGCCGAAGATGGCCGCCACGTCTCGATCGCGGTGCAGGGCGGCCCGACCGCGACGATCCAGATCTTCGATATCATGCGCCGCCGCCTGACGCTGACCGGATCGACGCTGCGGCCGCGCGACAGCGTCTTCAAGGCGCTGGTCGCCGACGAACTCACGCGCACCGTGTGGCCGCACGTCCATGGGGGCAAGTTGAAGCCCGTGATGGACCGGACCTTCCCGTTCGTTGAGGCGCCCGCCGCGCATGCGCGGATGGAGGCGGGCGACCATGTCGGCAAGATCGTGCTGACGATGGACTGAGGGCGCGGGCATCGGACGGTGGCGCAACGGCTACACCGTCCGGCACGCGGGCCGGTACGCTGGGTTTCGGCCCGGAGGGGCGAGCGATCTCGATCCACCTCCGGGCCCGCCCCCCGTTGGGCCGGCTTAGTTGCTGTCGGAGTCGTCGTCGCTGCCGCCCGTCGCGACGAGCACGATGGCGACGAGCCCGGCCAGGATGCCGATGTTGACGAAGGTCGCGGTCGATCCCGTCAGCGTGCTCGCGCCCTTGGCGGTCGGCGTACCGGCACGCGCCTTGTTCAGCGACAGCGATGCTGCCGGGTTGGCGGCGGCCGAGGCTGCCGTCGGTGCGATGACAAGTGCGGCGGCGGCAACCGTCGCGCCGAAGTTCTTAAAGCCGAAGCCCATTGAGTGTCTCCCCAAGTGAGCGGTCGCCATGGTTCAGGCCCAATGATTCGTCAACGTGTTTGACCCGCGTCGCAGCACCGTCATCTGCGCGACCTCGAACCGTCACTTTGATGAGGCTGCGGTGTCACAATTGCGTGGCATAGACTGGATGCGCAGCCTCCAAAGGGACTTGCCCATGACCGCGATCACGTCGTTTCCATTTGCCGCCGACGTCACCGACATTGCGGATTTCATCCATTCGCATCCGACGGTGCCCGAACGGATCGTGGAGCGCCGGCGCTTCCGCACGATCTGGATTTCCGACGTCCATCTCGGCACGCGCGGGTGCAATGCCGAGATGCTGATCGACTTTCTCGACCATGTCGACAGCGAGACGATGTTCCTGGTCGGCGACATGATCGACGGCTGGCGGCTCAAGAAGAAGTTCTATTGGCCTGCCGCGCACAACGACGTCGTCTGGCGGCTGCTGAAGCGTGCCAAGCGCGGCACCCGCGTCGTCTATATCCCGGGCAACCACGACGAGGTGTTCCGCCAGTTCACCGGGCTCGATTTCGGCGGCATCGCGATCCAGCGCAACGCGATCCACGAGACGGCCGACGGTCGGCGGCTGCTGGTGCTGCACGGCGACGAATTCGACGCGATCACGCTGGCGCACCGCTGGCTCGCGCACGTCGGCGACGCCGCCTACACGCTGCTGATGGGCCTAAACCGCTGGGTCAACGCCGCACGCCGCCGGCTGAACATGCCCTATTGGTCGCTCTCGAAGCACGCCAAGGCGAAGGTCAAGAATGCGGTCGCGTTCATCTCGCAGTTCGAGACGGTCGTCGCGCATGCCGCGGGCCTGAAGGGGGTCGACGGCGTGGTCTGCGGCCATATCCACACCGCCGAGACGCGTGACATCGCCGGCGTCGCCTATTTCAACGATGGCGACTGGGTCGAGAGTTGCACCGCGCTTGTCGAGCATTTCGATGGGCGGATGGAGCTGCTGCACTGGGGTGACGAGATCGCCGCGCGCGAGCGCGACACCGTGGTCGCTATCGCCGCCTGATAAAGGATAGACTGATGCGTATCGCCATCGTCACCGACGCCTGGAACCCGCAGGTCAACGGCGTCGTCCGCACGCTTCAGGCGGTGCGCGCCGAGCTCGAGGCGATGGGCCACGTGGTGCTCGTCGTCTCGCCCGAGCGGTTCGCGTCGGTGCCTTGTCCGACGTATCCGGAAATCAGGCTCGCCTTCGCACGGTCGGCGGCGGTTGGGCGGATGCTCGCCGCGTTCGATGCCGATGCGATCCATCTGGCGACGGAGGGCCCGGTCTGCCTCGGCGCGCGCAACTGGTGCCTTGCCCGCGGGATCCCGTTCACGACGGCGTACCACACCCAGTTTCCCGACTATATCGCGGCGCGGACCGGGGCGAATCCGGAATGGATCTGGCGGTATATCCGCTGGTTCCACGCCCCGGCCCAAGCCATTCTCGCCTCCACGCCCTCGGTCGAGGCCGCGCTGGCGGCGCACGGGCTCGTCCAGGCCCGCACCTGGGGCCGCGGCGTCGATTTCTCGCTGTTCGGCATCGACGGCGCGCGCGACCCGGCGTTTGCCGATCTCTCCGGCCCGATCATGCTCTATGTCGGCCGCATCGCGATCGAGAAGAACGTCGAGGCCTTTCTGTCGTGCCGCCACCCCGGCACCAAGGTCGTGGTCGGCGACGGCCCGGCGCGCGCCTCGCTCGCCAAGCGCTTTCCCGAGGTGCGGTTCCTTGGGCAGCGCTCGGGCCACGAACTCGCTGCCGCTTATCGCAGCGCCGACGTTCTCGTCTTCCCCAGCCGTACCGACACGTTCGGGTTGGTGATGATCGAAGCGCTGGCCTGCGGCACGCCGGTTGCGGCCTATCCGGTGACAGGCCCGATCGACGTGCTCGACGCGCGCGTGGCGGCGATGGATGAGGATCTGGATGTCGCAATCGCGTCCGCGCTGACCCGCGACCGCGTGACGTGCGCCGCCTATGCCGGCCGCTTCAGCTGGGCGGCCAGCGCCCGGCAGTTCCTCCATGCGTTGGTCCCGTTGCAGTCGCTCGCGATCGCGGCCTAGACGCCGCGCTTGCTTGCGGCCTCCCCGCGGAGTACATCGCCCGTCATGTCAGGCCGCTCCGAAAGGGGCGGCCCTTTCTATTTTTACGGAGTTCACGCCGTGGCCCAGCCGCTCATGCCCCACGCGACCGCCTCCTGGATGGTCGACAATACCGCGCTCAGCTTCGAGCAGATCGCCGAATTCTGCGGGCTGCACATCCTCGAAGTGCAGGCGATCGCCGACGACACTGCCGCGACCAAGCTGACCGGCCGCGATCCGGTGCGCGCGCACGAAGTGACGCAGGAAGAGATCGACAAGGGTTCGGCCGACCCCGATTATCGCCTGAAGATGATCAAGGGCCCCGACCAGGTTCGCCGTACCAAGGGCCCGCGCTATACGCCGGTCAGCAAGCGCCAGGACAAGCCCGACGGCATTTCCTGGATCATCCGCAACCATCCCGAGATCACCGACGGCGCGATCGGGCTGCTGATCGGCACGACGCGCACGACGATCGCCGCGATCCGCGACCGCAGCCACTGGAACATCGCCAACATCACGCCGAAGGATCCGGTGACCCTGGGCCTGACGACGCAGCGCGAGCTCGATGCCGCGGTTGCCAAGGCGGCGAAGGCGGCGGGCATGGAAGCGCCGACCGACACGCGGCTGGAGGGTGACCGCGAGGCGCTGCTCGAACAGCTCCGTGGCGAGCGCGCACAAGCTGCGGCGGACGCCGAGTTCGTGGCGCAGGGCGGCGTGCTGCCCGTCAAGCCGCTGTTCGACGATCCGTTCAAGCGCTGATCCCGCGATCGCGGTTGGCGTCGGGCCCATGCTGATATAGCCTGTCCTCAAAGAGGAGAGGCGCATGTGCGACGACCATACCACCGAGGATAATGATCGCCTGCTGGGCGGCGTGTCGCGCCGCGATTTCGGCGTCATGACGGGGGCGGCGGGCCTCGCCATGCTGCTGCCCGCGCCTGCCAACGCCGCGACCATCAAAGGGCGCGACGTGTCGATCGCGACGCCCGACGGCAAGGCCGACGCCTATTTCGTGGCACCTGCGACGGGCAAGCATCCCGGCGTGCTGATCTGGCCCGACATCATGGGGCTGCGGCCCGCGTTCCGCCAGATGGCCGATCGACTCGCGCAGTCGGGCTATGCGGTGCTGGTCGTCAACCAGTTCTACCGGTCGACTAAGGCGCCGTTCCTGAAGCCCGGCGAATCCTACGACCAGCCCGAGGTGAAGGCCCGGATCGCGCCGTTCCGCGCCGCGCTCAGCACCGATGGCACGGTGCGCGACGGAATCGCTTTTACGACCTTCCTCGACAAGCAGCCTCAGGTCGACCGCAAGCGCGGGATGGCGACCACTGGCTATTGCATGGGCGGTCCGATGGTGATGCTGACCGCGGCGGCGGTGCCAGGTCGGATCCATGCAGGCGCGACCTTCCACGGCGGCGGCATGGTCACCGACAAGCCCGACAGCCCGCATCTGCGCATCCCGCAGATGAAGGCGCGCTATCTGATCGCGATCGCCGCCAACGATGACGCACGGTCGCCGACCGAGAAGGATACGCTGAAGACGGCGTTCGCGGCCGCCAAGCTGCCGGCCGAGATCGAGGTCTATGACGGCACGATGCATGGCTGGTGCCCGCCCGACAGCCGCGTCTACAACGCCGCGCAGGCTGACAAGGCGTGGGGCCGGATGCTCGCCTTGTTCGAGGCCGCGCTCGCCTGAACACGCTTGACGACCGCCGGGAATGGCATGATGTTCTTGGTCTGTTCAGGGGAGGGTTCGATGACGCTGAAATTCTACACCAATCCGATGTCGCGTGGTCGCATTGCGCGGTGGATGCTCGAGGAGATCGGCGCGCCGTACGAGACGGTCGTGCTCGACTATGCCACGTCGATGAAGGCGCCCGAGTATCTTGCGATCAATCCGATGGGGAAGGTGCCCGCGATCGTGCATGACGGACAGGTGGTGACCGAAGGCGCGGCGATCTGCGCCTATCTGGCCGAGGCGTTTCCCGACGCCGGGCTGGCGCCCACCGCCGCCGAACGCGCGGCCTATTATCGCTGGCTATTCTACGCGGCGGGGCCGGTGGAGCAGGCGGTTACGAACAAGTCGCTGGGCGTGACGCCGACGGACAAGCAGCGCATGATGGTCGGGTATGATTGTTTCGAGACGATGCTCGATACGTTGGAGACTGCGGTGTCGGCGCATCCGTTCATCGCCGGGGACCGCTTCACCGCCGCCGACGTCTATGTCGGCAGCCAGGTGATGTGGGGGCAGGCGTTCGGGTCGATGCCGAAGCGCGACGCGTTTGTCGATTATGCGGCGCGGCTGGCGCAGCGCGAGGCGTACAAGCGGGCGGCGGCGATCGACGATGCGCTGATGGCGAAGGCGGCTTGATACCGTTCGCCGGCGGAGGCCGGGGTCCAGGTGGGGGACACTGATTACGACGGGGATCGTGTTGTTATCGGGACTTTCCCAACTGGCCCCGGCCTCCGCCGGGGAACCGCAGGCTGGATCAGGCCGCCCAGCCGGCGAGCCAATCGGCGAGCGCCTGGGGCCCTGCCGAGCGGGCGTCGGACAGGTCGGTCTCATGCCCGGCGTTGAGCAGTTTGTTGCTGCGCGGGTCGACCACGAGCACCGCGGGTACGCCCTTCAAGCGCCCCTTGATGCCGTAGCGCGCCGCGATCTGCCCGTTCTTGTCGAACCGGCCGACATCGACCGTCACGACGACGAAATGCGCGTCGATGAAGCGCTTGACCTCCGGCAGGTCCATCGTTCCCGCTAGCAGACGGCAGTCGAGACACCAATTGCCGCCGAGATCGATGAGCAGACGCTTGTGCGCCTTCATCGCGCGGTTGCGCGCCGCGGCGACCTGCGCATTGGCGTTCGCCGCCTCGTGATAGGGAAGCGGCAGCGGGCTCGCGAGGTTGCTGAAGCTTGCGACGCTGACACGCGGCGCGGCGACCTTGGACACGGCAGGCGCAGCCAGCGCGGCGGTCGCCAGCGCAAGCGCGGCAAATCGGAGTGCGGGGCGGAATACGGGCATGTTAGCCTCCGATGACGGCGCTGAGGAAGTCGGGAACCGGGCCGTTCCAACCATTGTCCGGGGCGTCGTCGACTTGGCGATCACGGCGGGGTTCGTCGCGGCGCGGTTCGACGCGGGCTTCGCGACGGGGCGCGACGACCGGCTCCTCGCGACGCGGGCGCTCGACACGAGGTTCGGGCGCAGGCTCCGCACGGCGCGAGCGCTCGACGCGAGGCTCAGGCGTCGGATCCGCACGGCGCGGGCGTTCGGCACGAGCGGGTTTCGCGGCGATCTCGGCGAGCACCTCGGCCTCGACCGCGGGCGCCACGGTATCCGCGCGCGGTGCACGACGCGTACGGCTGCGGCGCGGGGGCTCGGCAGCCTCGATCGGCGCCGACGTCTCGACCGGCGCGACCTTCGCCACCGTGCCGATGCGCTCGATCGTCTGGCCGGTCAGCTTTTCGATGTTCTGGATGTTCTCGGCATCGTCGGGCGCGACGAAGGTGTAGGCGGTGCCGGTCGCCCCGGCGCGGCCGGTGCGGCCGATGCGGTGGACGTAATCGTCGGGATGCCACGGCGCGTCATAGTTGATGACGGTCGACACGCCCTTGATGTCCAGCCCGCGCGCGGCGACGTCGGAGGCGACGAGCACGTTGACCGCGCCGGTCTTGAACAGGTCGAGCTCGGCGAGCCGCTCGCGCTGTTCCATGTCGCCGTGGATCTCGCCCGACTTCAGCCCGGCCTGTTTGAGGATCTTGTTGAGGTCGCGGACCGTCGTCTTGCGGTTGCAGAAGATGATCGCGTTGGTCACCTCGGTCTGGTCGAGCAGGCGGCGCAGCGTGTCGCGCTTGGCGGACTGCGACGCGACCGTGACCAGATATTGCTTGATGTTGAGGTTGGTCGAGGCGGGACGCGAGACCTCGATCGTCTTGGGATTCGACAGGAACTTGTCGGCCAGCTTCTTGATCGGCGGCGGCATGGTCGCGGAGAAGAGCAGGGTCTGGCGGGTCTTGGGCAGCTTGGTGCAGATTTCCTCGATATCGGGAATGAACCCCATGTCGAGCATCCGGTCGGCCTCGTCGATCACCAGCATCGAACAGCCGGTCAGCAGGATCTTGCCGCGACCGAACAGGTCCATCAGCCGGCCCGGAGTCGCGATCAGCACGTCGACGCCCTTTTCGAGCGCGGCCAGCTGGTCGCCCATCGACACGCCGCCGATCAGCAGCGCCATCGAGAGGTTCGAGTTCACCCCGTATTTCTCGAAATTCTCGGCGACCTGCGCGGCGAGTTCGCGCGTCGGTTCGAGGATCAGCGAGCGCGGCATCCGGGCGCGGCTGCGGCCATGCGCCAGGATGTCGATCATCGGCAGCACGAACGACGCGGTCTTGCCGGTGCCGGTCTGCGCGATACCGATGATGTCGCGCATCATCAGCACCGAGGGGATCGCGCCCGCCTGGATCGGAGTCGGTTCGGTATAGCCGGAGTCGGTGACCGCCTTCAGCAGTTCGTCGGATAGGCCGAGATCGGCGAAGCTCATGCAGTCAGGCTCATGCGAAATATCCGGATAAACGGCGGGTGCGCCATGCGGTACCCGAGACCGTCGGCGCTCGCGGATTTGGCGTGAAATGTCAAGGAAACGCGCGTTCGGGGGAAGTAAAGCGGCGTTTCAGCGTTTGATGCGCAGCGACTTGAAGCCCTCGATCTCGCAGGTCGCGCCCGAGCGCATGCGGATCGCGTCGCGGTCCTCGCAGACCAGGCCGTCGGCCGCCGGGCGGATGTAAAAGCCGCTATAGTAATCGAGCGGCTTGCAGTCATGGTCGAGTTTCGCGCGCAACCGCGTGCCATTGTCCATCATCAGATCGACCACACCCGGCGTACCGAGCACCGCGCCGGCAATATCGGCGACCGCGACGCATTTCGGGCCCTTGTGCTCCTTCCACGCCGGTCGGGATTCGTCCGCCGGACGGTTCGTCCGCAACAGGCGGGGGACGCGGATGACGATCCGCTGGTGGATCGACAAACGGGTGAACCGTACGCCGCCGAGATCGGACTGGACCATCGCCGCAGCCGGGGCGGCGAGCGCGAGCAGAGTGGCGGGGATCGCTGGATGAATCATGGGTGACACGAGCGTTAGGCGATCGGGTTGAACGCGAGGTGAATTGTGGGCGGCAGGGCGTATAAAGTCGCAAAGGTCACACCGGTGAGCGTGTTTGCAAGCGTCGGGATCCGTCGTGTGAAGCTGATCATGAGAAAGAGCCTGACAGCAGCGTGCCGGTGGATGTCCAACATTGCAAGTGGCCGGAACTCCGCCTCTGCAGGAGCACGGTAGCTCTGCGCCGACCCGGGCGGTACAGCACGGCATGACCCCTGCACAAACCCGTATGCTGGGCGCGCTGGCGCCGCAGTTGGATGCCAAGGCGATCGTCACCGATGCCGCCGATATCGCGCCGTGGCTGACCGATTGGCGTGACCGTTTCCACGGCCGGACACCCGCGCTGCTGGCGCCGGCGTCGACCGCGGACGTGGTCGCGATCGTCCAGGCCGCCGCCGCGCACCGCGTGCCGCTGGTGCCGCAGGGCGGGAACACGTCGATGGTCGGGGGCGCGACGCCGCCGTCGGATGGCAGCGCGGTGCTGCTGTCGATGCGGCGGATGAACCGCATCCGCAGCCTGGATGCGGACGCCAACCTGGCGGTGGCCGAGGCGGGCGTGATCCTCGATACCCTGGATACCGCGGCGCACGGATGCGGGCGCCGCTTCCCCTTGACGCTCGGCGCGCGCGGCACCGCGACGATCGGCGGGCTGGTGTCCACCAACGCGGGCGGCACGCAGGTCCTTCGGTTCGGCACGATGCGCGGGCTGGTCGCGGGCGTCGAGGCGGTGTTGGCGGATGGGACGGTCCATGACGGTCTGTCCGCGCTGAAGAAAGACAATCGCGGCTATGATCTCGACCAGCTGCTGATCGGGTCCGAAGGGACGCTCGCGGTCATCACTGCCGCGACCTTGCGGCTGGTGCTGGCCGTCGCGGCGCGCGCGGTCGGGTGGGTCGGGGTGGACAGCCCCGAGACCGCGCTGCGCCTGCTCCGTCGGTTGCAGGCAGCGACGGACACGATCGAGAGCTTCGAACTGTTACCCGACGAATCGCTCGATGCGGTGATTGCGCATATCCCGGCGACGCGCGCGCCGCTCGTCGGGCGGCATCCTTGGCACGTGCTGGTCGAAGCCACCGCCGCGACGCGCGATAGCGAACCGCCCGCGGCGCTGCTCGAACGGCTGCTCGGTGCGTCGCTCGCCGACGGCCTGGCCCGCGACGCGGTGATCGCGGCGAGCGAAGCGCAGGCCGAGGCGTTCTGGCGGATCCGCGATGCGCTGTCCGCGTCCGAACGCGCGCTAGGCCCCGCGACGCAACACGACATCTCGGTCCCGGTGGACACGATGCCCCGCTTCATGATCGAGGCGAGTGCGGCGTGCGGGGCCCGCTTCCCCGGCACGCGCGCCAGCGGGTTCGGGCATCTCGGCGACGGCAACGTGCACTTCCACGTCCGCGCCGCGCCCGGTACCGACCCGGCAGTCTGGTATGCCGAGGATGCGCCGGTCGTGACGCGGTTCGTCGGCGATCTGGTCGTTGCCGCGGGCGGATCGATCTCGGCCGAGCACGGCATCGGCCAGATGAAGCTCGCCGAGCTCGAACGACTGTCGTCACCGGCGCGGATGGGAGCGCTGCGCCGGATCAAGGCGGCGTTCGACCCGCTCGGCATCCTCAACCCCGGCAAACTCGTTACGCTTGCGCCGGACGCGCCCGCGCCATAGAGCCTCGCCCCAATCGGCCGCGCTGAGCGGCTGCCAATTCTTCGGAGAGATTCATGGCCAGCGCCGCCCAGCTTCCGCTTTTCTACAACGGCCTCGAACCGCTTTCGAGCGAGACGCACGCCAACTACAAGGTCCGCACGCAGGATAGCGCGCCGTTCCTAGTCGGCCAGCATGCGATTCCGATCACCGTCGACGAATTCCCGCTGGTGCAGCGCCACATGCCGATCGTCTTCTCGATCGGCGACGACGCCATTCCGCTCGCGCTGATGGGCCTGAACGAGGGCGTCAACGTGTTCGTCGGCGACGACGGCAAGCTGACCGAGACCACCTTCTACGTCCCGGCTTACATCCGTCGCTACCCGTACATGCTGGCGCGGCTGCACCCCGACGCGCAGGAGCTGTCGCTCTGCTTCGACCCGACCTCCGACGCGGTGGGTGAATCCGAAGAGGGCGACGCGCTGTTCGCGGACGGCCAGCCGACCGAGATCACCAAGAACATCCTGGCGTTCAACGAATCGTTCGAACAGGCCGGCGCGCGCACGCAGAACTTCATGAAGGAGCTGCGCGAGCTCGACCTGCTGATGGACGGCGAAGTCAGCATCCAGCCCGAGGGCGCTGAGCAGCCGTTCATCTATCGCGGTTTCCAGATGATCAACGAAGAGAAGCTGATGGATGCGCGCGGCGACACGCTGCGCAAGATCAGCAAGTCGGGGATGCTGCCGCTGCTCTATGCGCACCTGTTCTCGCTGTCGCTGATGCGCGATCTGTTCGGCCGCCAGGTCCAGCTGGGCAAGGCGCCGCAGCCGCAGCTGGGCTGAACCGAACCCCCACCCCGGTTACCGCCGGGGTGGCAGTTCCGGACGGCTATCACGAGTCCTCTTGCCGGTGTAGAACGTCCCCAGATTAAGAGGGGGCTGTACATGCTGTTAGACCGCACCGAGCGCTATTCCACCGTCGCGATCTGGTTCCATTGGACGATCGCGCTGCTGGTGGTCCTGAACCTCGCCGTCGGCCTCCTCAGCGATCCGATCCCGGCGTTGCGCCCGTGGATGGCGGCACACAAGTCGATCGGCATCACCGTGCTGGTGCTGACCTTCGGCCGGATCGCGTGGCGGCTTGCGCATCGCGCGCCGCCGCTGCCTGCGGGTACCCAGGCTTGGGAGAAGGGCGTCGCGCACGCTACGCACTGGACCTTGTACCTGCTCCTCGTCGCGATGCCGCTGACCGGCTGGCTGATGGTGTCGGGCACCGACAAGCGCCGCCCGCTCGACTGGTTCGGGCTGTTCGACATTCCCTACCTGCCGGTGTCGAAGGCAGCGGGCGGGTTCGGCCATGAAGCGCATGGGGTGCTCGGCTGGCTGATGCTCGCGCTGGTCGTGCTGCACGTCGCTGCGGCGCTCCGGCATCACCTGATCTTGCGCGATACCGTGCTCGCCAGAATGGCACCGATGGTCCGCCGCTGAAAAAACTTTGCGGCTTTTCGGCAACAGGGTTGAACCAAAATCGCGTTCGCCTATTTAGCTCTTGTACGGCATCGTGTCCCCCCTTTCGCGGCGCCGTACGACACGCCTTCCAGGCGTGTCTCCTCCCTGAACCTTGGCCACTCCGTGCTTCGCGCACGGGGTGGTTTTTTTTATTCGGCGGCCGCGGCGATCGGCGTGCCCAGCGCCTCGTCGGCCAGCGCGGCCAGCATCCGGCCGAGCAGCGCGGCGGTGTCCGCAAACCCCGTACCCGGCGCGTCGAGACGTCGATCGAGATAGAGCGAGCGGTCGAATTCGAGCTGGATCGCATGGATCCCGCCCGCGGGGTCGGCATGGCGTTCGAGGATATGCCCCCCCGCATAGGGCGCGTTGAGCGCGGTCGCATGGCCCGACCCGGTCCCCTCGGCTTCCAGTCGCGCGACGAAGCGCGCGTCGGCGCTGTGGCCGAAGCGATCGCCCAGCACGATCCGCGCCGCGCTGCCGGGCGTGCCGAGCGGCGGCATCGAATGCACGTCGAGCAGCACCGCCACTCCGAACCGCGTGCGCGCGGCGGCCAGCGCCTGCGACAGCGCGGCATGATAGGGCCGGTGATCGTCGGCGATCCGCCGCATCACATCGGCATCGGCGAAGCGTCGTCCCCAGAGATCGCCCGCGCCCGAGGCGCGGCGCGGCACGAGCCCCAGTCCGCTGCGCAGCTTGGCCGATTGGTGGACCAGCGCGCGGGGCGGGGCGCCTTCGTCGACCTTGGGGTCGCGTTCGTCCTCGCTGCGATTGAGGTCGATCCAGGCGCGCGCGCGGTCCTGTACGATCAGCGTCTCGACGGTCCGTGCCGCACGCGCCACCGCGTCGATGTGACGGTCTTCGAGCGGCAGCACGGTCGCCAGCGGAACGCGGAGCGCCTGGCGCAGCGCGGCCGGATAGTCGCGCCCCGCGTGCGGCACCGACATCACCACGGGGCTCGCCGGCGGCAGCGCGCCTGTGCGCGTGAACGAAGGGGTTTGGGGCACGGCGATATGCTACGCGGCGGCGGCCAGTGGGGCAATCCTCTGGATATCTTAACCATTTTTGGCGTAACGCGGCGCTTGGGAACGATGGGACGCTAGACCGAGATGTTGCGAATTCTGTTAGCCGAAGACGATCAGGTGATGCGCGAATATCTGACGCGTGCGCTGGAACGCTCGGGCTATGCCGTGACCGCGGTCGACCGCGGCACCGCGGCGATCCCGTTTCTCGAGACCGAACGGTTCGACCTGTTGCTGACCGACATCGTCATGCCCGAGATGGACGGCATCGAGCTGGCGCAGCGCGCGAGCGAGATGTGCAGCGATTTGCGTGTGATGTTCATCACCGGCTTCGCCGCGGTGACGTTGAAGGCGGGTCGGACGATGCCGCAGGCGCGCGTGCTGTCCAAGCCGTTCCACCTGCGCGACCTGGTGATGGAGGTCGATCGCATGTTCGAGACGGATAATGTGAGCGGGCTCAACTGAACCGCTTGCGGTTTGTGAAAACACCGCTAGAGACGCTGCGACGTGGGCGTGTAGCTCAGTGGTAGAGCACTGTGTTGACATCGCAGGGGTCGCAAGTTCAATCCTTGCCACGCCCACCATGAAAAGCCCTGGAAGCCTTCATGGCGTCCAGGGCTTTTTTGCGTCTGAGGCGCGTCAGTCCTGCAGGATCGTGCGGATGCGCTCGGCGAGCGTGTCCATCTGGAACGGCTTGGTCAGCACGTACATGTTGGGTTCGAGCTGCGTCCGGCCGATCACCGTAGTCTCGGCATAGCCGGTGATGAACAGGATCTTCAGCGCGGGGCGGTGCTGGCGCGCGGCGTCGGCGACCTGGCGGCCGTTCATCCCGCCCGGCAGACCGACATCGGTGACGAGAAGGTCGATCGGCGCATTGGATTCGAGGATGCGCAGTCCGGCCGGGCCGTCCGCGGCCTCGATCACGGTGTAGCCCGATTCGATGAGGACCTCGGCGATCAGCATGCGGATCGTGGGTTCGTCGTCGATGACCAGGACGACCTCGCCCCGCGCGCCGGGGCTGGGCGTCGCCGGTCGCTCCGCACGCGGCTCCTCGGGGGCATCGGCATCGTGGCGGGGCAGATAGATGCACATCGTCGTGCCGCGGCCGACCTCGGATTCGATCCGGATCTGCCCGCCGGATTGACGCGCGAACCCATAGATCATCGACAGGCCGAGCCCGGTGCCCTCGCCGAGCGGCTTGGTGGTGAAGAACGGGTCGAACGCCTTGGCCATCACCTCGGCGGTCATGCCGGTCCCGGTGTCGGTCACGCAGACCGTGACATAGTCGCCGGCGGGCAGGTCGTGCTGGCGTGCGGTGGATGCGTCCAGCGTCGTGTTCGCGGTCTCGATCGTCAGCGTACCGCCATCGGGCATCGCGTCGCGCGCGTTGATGCACAGGTTCAGGACCGCGTTCTCGAGCTGATTGGGATCGACCAGGGTCGGCCACAGCCCGTGCGCGACGTGCCGGTCGACGGTGACGCCCGGGCCGACCGTACGCTCCACGAGCTCGTCGAGCCCGCTCAGCAGCCGGTCGACGTCGGTCGGCTTGGGGTCGAGCGTCTGGCGGCGCGAAAAGGCCAGCAGGCGGTGGGTCAGCGCCGCCGCCCGCCGCACCGCGCCCTGCGCCGCGGTCAGGTAGCGGCCCAGCTCGTCCGTGCGTCCCTGCGCGAGGCGGACCGTCATGATCTCCAGGCTGCCGCCAATGCCGGTC
Organism: Sphingomonas rhamnosi; assembly: GCF_036663615.1. Lineage (NCBI taxonomy): Bacteria > Pseudomonadati > Pseudomonadota > Alphaproteobacteria > Sphingomonadales > Sphingomonadaceae > Sphingomonas > Sphingomonas rhamnosi. The sequence continues at coordinate 44,755 of NZ_JAXOJJ010000001.1, read as the reverse complement.
AGCAGATTGTTGAAATCATGCGCCAGTCCGCCCGTCAGCTGGCCGACCGCCTCCATCTTTTGCGACTGCCGCAACTGTTCTTCGATCACGCGCTTTTCGGTCAGGTCGCGCGTCACCTTGGCAAAGCCGATCAGGACGCCGTCGTCGTTGCGGATCGGATCGATGATCACCGTCGCCCAGAAGCGCGACCCGTCCTTGCGCAGTCGCCAGCCTTCCGCCTCGAAGCGGCCGTCGAGCCGCGCGGTCTCCAGCGCGATTCGGGGTATGTCGCTGGCGCGGTCCTGATCGGTATAGAAGCGCGAGAAATGCTCGCCGATGATCTCGTCGGCGGCATAGCCCTTGAACCGCTCGGCGCCGGTGTTCCAGCTGCTGACGCGGCCCTCAGGGTCGAGCATGTAGATCGCATAGTCGGTCACGCTCTGGACCAGCAGGCGGAACCGCTGCTCGCTGGCGCGCAACCGCTCTTCGGCCGCGCGGCGCTCGCTCAGGTCGCGTGTGACCTTGGCGTAGCCGATCAACGTGCCGGCCGGGTCGCGAATCGGGTCGATCACCACATTGGCCCAGAACCGCGTGCCATCCTTGCGGACGCGCCAGCCTTCGGCTTCGAACCGCCCCTCGCGCGCCGCGGTTTCCAGCGCGATCCTGGGAATCTCCAGTTGCTTCTCTTCGGGCGTGTAGAAGCGCGAGAAATGCTCGCCGATGATCTCGTCGGGCTCATAGCCCTTGAACAAGCGGGCGCCGGCGTTCCAGCTGCTGACCCTGCCCTGCAGGTCGAGCATGTAGATCGCGTAATCGGTAACGCTTTGAACCAACAGTTCAAATTTGCCGCCACTGACCGGCATATGCTCGGGTTCTACCATTGCGCCCCTTTGCGACAAGCCGGATCAAATGTGCAATCCTTTCCCGCGTGGAAGCAACGCCTGCGTGTCATTCGGTAACGGCTATCGACGCGGGTCCCCGGTCGATGGCAGGGGGCGCCGCATGACTTTCAAGCTCTTCAACCCGATCCTGGTCGGTGCCGGTCTTGGCGAACGCGTGATGCGCAGCGTGGGCGCGGTGTTGGGCATCGCGCTGACCATCGCGATCTGTACGCTGCTCGCGGTCGGCGGGCCCGATCTACCGTTGATCGTCGCGCCGATCGGCGCGTCGGCGGTGCTCGTCTTCGCGGTACCGGCAAGCCCGCTCGCCCAGCCATGGCCGGTCGTCGGCGGCAACACCCTATCGACGCTGGTTGGCGTCGCTGCCTACCGGTTGATTCCTGACGCGACGCTGGCGGCGGGCGTGGCGGTTGGGGTCGCGATCCTGGTGATGTCGTTGCTGCGCTGCCTGCATCCCCCGGGCGGCGCCGCGGCGCTGACCGCAGTGATCGCCGGCGAGAGCGTGCACGCGGCGGGGTACGCGTTCGCGTTCGCGCCGGTCGCGCTCAACTCGATCCTGCTCGTCGCGCTCGGCATCGCGTTCCACCGGCTGACCGGACATTCCTATCCGCACCGCGCGCCGGCGGTGGCCGCGAGCGTCGCGGCGGCGAGCCTGCACCCCGAGGACATCGACGCGGCGCTGGCCGAGATGCACGAGGAGTTCGATATCAGCCGCGAGGATCTCGATGCGTTGCTGACCCTCGCGCAACGCCATGCGCTGGACCGCCAGGCCCCGCGCGCCGCGCCGGCGCGCTGAAGCCCTCGCGGCTTTAGGACGCGGCCTTGACCTGATCGCCGAGCGACAGCGTCTCGCCGCGGCTGACGATCACGCGGTCGCCCAGCTTCACCACGCCGAACAGCAGTTTTGCGAACGGCTTCGGCACGCCGACGCAGCCATGCGTGGCCAGGTTCGACCCGACCGGGCTGCCATGGATCGAGATGCCGTCGTTGGTCAGCCGCAGCATGTACGGCATCGGCGCATCGTAGAGGTTCGACACGTGCGTCGCGTCCTTCTGGCTGACTGCGAACACGCCCAGCGGAGTCGGCTTCTCGTCCGCGCCATAGACCATCACCGCGGTGCCGATCTCATAGCCGCCGCGGAACACCGACAGCACCTGCGCCGCCAGGTCGACCGTCACCACGATCGGCCCGTCGGGGACGCCGGCAGTGTCCCAGTAATAGTCGCCGTGAACGAAGGGCGACTTCACGTCGAGGATGCGCTTCACGACATAGCCGGGGTCGGGCGCTGGCGTTGGAACCGGTGCCGGTGCCGCCGGTGAAGCAACAGGTTTCGACACGGCGGCTGCGACAGGGGCGGCTGCGACAGGGGCGGCTGCGACAGGGGCGGCTGCGACAGGGGCGGCGGGGGCAGGGACGGCGGGGGCAGGGGCCTGCGCTATCACCGGTCTGGCGGGCGTGCCGAGCATCGCGACGGCGCCGGCCAGCGTCGCGGTGCCGCACAGCACCGCCACCGCCACCATCTGCATCGCCCTCATCTTCGCCATCGAACCGACCCTTGCCTTGTGGGCGCACGATGCCGGGAATGGCCCATGCATACCAGCGGCGATTCCCGGCCGTCCCGCCCCGGCACGAAGTGCGCGGTCGTACACCGCGGCACGCGCTGGCTAAACCCAAGGTTAACGCGCTGTTCCAAGGCCATTCAGGCCGACTCGCCTAGGACCTGAAACACGGTCGGACAGATGTGCGTTTGTGTCATGCGGATCGGGTATTGGAGGTTCGAGATGAACGGTTTGATGAAGAAGGCAGGGCTTGGAATCGCGCTGGCAGCCACCGCACTGACCGCGGCGGCGCCCGCTGACGCGCAGCGTTGGGGTCGCGGCGGCTACCGTCACTACAACCGTGGTGGCGATGCGGTCGGCGCAGCGGTGCTCGGCGGGATCCTGGGTCTCGGCGTCGGCGCGGCGATCGCCAGCAACAATCGCGGGCGCTATTACGACCGCGGCTATTACAATGACGGGTATTACCGTGGTCCGCCGGTCCGCACCTATTACCGTCAGGACTATCGTCCGCGGTGCTGGAGCGAATGGCGTCGCGATCCCTATTATGGCGATCCGGTTCGGGTCCAGGTCTGCAGCTAAGCGGGCAAAGGCGGCGTCGGGAGCAATCCCGGCGCCTTTTTTTGTGGCGTGCGGCGTGCGGTTGCCGCTAACGCGCAGGGCATGACCGAGACACCAGACAGCCCGCAGACCGAAGCCGCCGCGCAGGGCGACACCCCGCCCGATCGCCTCTCGACCAATTACCGCAGCCCGTTCTTCCAGCAGGACCTGCTCGAACGTGGCATCGGCATCCGCTTCAAGGGCGCGGTGCGCCACGACGTCGAGGAATATTGCATTTCCGAAGGCTGGATCCGCGTCGCGCTCGGCAAGAAGGTCGATCGCCACGGCAATCCGCTGACGCTGAAGCTGTCGGGGGATATCGAGGCCTGGTTCGAGCGGCCCGCGGCGGACAAGACCGCCGACTGATCCAGCCGTCATCCTGACGAAAGTCAGGATCCAGAGTTGCAGACGCTGCGCCCAGTACCCTGGATCCTGACGTTCGTCAGGATGACGGAAGTTGGGGAGGGGGGAGAGCGCCGAGCCAGCCTCCGTCACCCCAGCGCAGGCTGGGGTCTCCCCGTTGGCGGATGCTGCGGCCCGAACCGGGAGATCCCAGCCTTCGCTGGGATGACGGAAGGGGGCGGGGACGGCTTGGGGTTACGCCGGCACGCCCTCCAGCGCCTCGCTCGCCTCCAGCCACTTCGCCTCGCTCGCGTCGAGCTTGGCCTGCACTTCGGCACGGCGCTTGTTGAGGTCGCCCATCGACATCCGCGAGAAGCGCGGCTCGGCCTTGGCCGAATCCGACATCGCCAGATCGATCGCCGCGCATTCCTTGGTGAACTTGGCGGTCTGCTCCTCCAGCTCGCGCAGCGTCTTGCGCATCGCGGCGTCGTTGCTCTTCGCGTCCGCCGCGGCCTTCTTGCCCGCCTTCTTGTCCGCCTTGGATGCGGCGTCGCCCTTGCCGCCGTCGCCCTTCAGCACCAGCGCGATGTAATCGTCGAGGCTGCCGTCGAATTCCTTCGCGGTGCCATCGTCGACCAGCACCAGCCGGTCCGCGGTCAGCTCGAGCATGTGCCGGTCATGGCTGACCAGCACCACCGCGCCGGTATAGGCGTTGAGCGCCTGCACCAGAGCCTCGCGCGCATCGACGTCGAGATGGTTGGTCGGCTCGTCGAGGATCAGCATGTGCGGCGCGTCGCGCGTGATCAGCGCCAGCGCCAGGCGCGCGCGCTCGCCGCCCGACAGCTTGCCGACCTTGGTCGTCGCCTTGTCACCCGAAAAGCCGAATCGGCCGAGCTGTCCGCGCACCGCGGCGGGCGTCGCGCCCTTCATCAGGTGCGACATATGCTCGATCGGCGTATCGTGCGGGTCGAGCTCCTCGACCTGATACTGGGTGAAATAGCCGACCTTCATCTTGTTCGACGACGACATCGCGCCGTCCATCGGCGCCAGCTGCGCCGCGAGCAGCCGCGCTAGCGTGGTCTTGCCGTTGCCGTTGCGCCCGAGCAGCGCGACCCGGTCGTCGGGGTCCAGCCGCATGTTGAGCCGCTTGAGGATCGGCACATCGGCATAGCCGACCGTCGCCATGTCGAGCGTGATCAATGGCGGGCGCAGCTCGGTCGGGTTGGGGAAGCCGAACGACAGCGTCGGATCGTTGAAGCTCTCCGCGATCGGCTGCATCTTCGCCAGCATCTTCTGGCGCGACTGCGCCTGCTTCGCGGTCGAGGCGCGCGCCGAGTTCTTGGCGATGTACTCCTGCAGCTTCTCGCGCTGCACCGCCTGGTTGGCGCGCGCCGCCTCGATCTGTGCGAGCCGCTCGGCGCGCTGGCGCTCGAACGAGTCATAGCCGCCGGGGTAGAGCGTGATCTTGCCGCCCTGCAGGTGCAGGATGTGATCGACGACGTTGTTGAGGAAGTCGCGCTCATGGCTGACGACGACGATCGTCGCCTTGTAGCCTTTGAGGAAATCCTCGAGCCACATCACCGCTTCGAGATCGAGATGGTTCGACGGCTCGTCGAGCAGCAGCAGGTCGGGCTGCGAGAACAGCAGGGAGGCGAGCGCGACGCGCATCTTCCAGCCACCGGAGAAGCTGTCGAGCGTGCGCGCCTGCATCTCCTCGTCGAAGCCGAGCCCGAGCAGGATCTGCGCGGCGCGGGCAGGGGCGGTATAGGCGTCGATCGCGATCAGCCGCTCGTACACGTCGCCGAGCCGGTCGGGATCCTCGCTGGTCTCGCTCTCGATCATCAAGGCCGCCCGTTCGGTATCGGCCTCGAGCACGGTCTCGAACGGCGTCTTGGTGCCGTGCGGCGCTTCCTGCGCGAGATAGCCGATGCGCGCGCCGCGCGGCATGTCGGCCGAGCCGTCATCGGGTTCGAGCTGGCCCGCGATCACGCGCACCATCGTCGACTTGCCAGCACCATTGCGGCCGATCAGCCCGACGCGGCTGCCCGGCGGCAGCGACGCGCTGGCGCCGTCGAGGATGACGCGGCCGCCCAGGCGCACCGTGATATTGTTCAGGTTCAGCATGCGCGCGCCGTTAGCAGATGCAGCACGGTTTTGCGAGGGTGGGCGCTAAATCCCTTCGTCATGCCGGACTTGTTCCGGCATCCATCGCGCCGCGTACCCAATGGCCGGTTGGTTTGCGGCGCCATGGACCCCGGAACAAGTCCGGGGTGACGAAGTGTCAGATTGGCGCGCTTTCCTCGCCGACCGTCGCGGCCTCGGCGCCGGTATCGAGCACACCCGGCTGGTGCACACCGACATGCACCCGCACGCCCGCAAAATTGACACGGACGAGCTGCGGCGTCGCGTCGGGCGCCGTCTTGCCCCGGTGGACCGTCACCCCCGCGACGGCTTCGGTCCCGCGGTGGACGGTCACCCCCGCCGCCATCGTCGCGCTCGCGGCCGGCGCCGGCGACGGCGCGCCCGGCTCGAACCCGGCATAGGCCTGCCGAAACGTCAGCGCGCGTTCCAGCCCGCCCTGCCAGCGATAGAAGATATGCTCCCCGATCGTCGCGATGCGCGACAGGCTCGACGCCCACCAGGGCAGGATGCTCGTCGTATGGAACGATGTCGCCGCCCCGACCGCGGCATAGACGCTGCCCGACAGTGCGGCTTCCGCGATACCGCGCGCGCGATCCCAGGCGCCGGGTTCGCGCGGGCGCAGCATCGATCCGTCGCAGGTGAAGCTGAACTGGCAGCCGGTGCGCCGCTGCGATCCCTGATAGACCACCCCGCACACGGTGTTCGGAAACGCGCGGTCGCGGACGCGGTTGAGCACGACTTGGGCCACCGCGCGCTGCCCGTCCGCGGATTGCGAGCGCGCCTCGTAATAGACCGCCGCAGTCAGGCAGTCGGCGGCGCGCGCGGCGTCGTCGGCGGTGCGCGCCGCGGTGAACGCCGGCGCGACGACCGGGGTAAACGCGGCACGGCGATTGTCGTCGGTGAGCGCTTTCGCGGGAATGTCGTCGGGGACGCTGAGCGCCATGCGGTGGAGCAGCGTCCGCGCATCGGGCACCGCCTGGACGCGGGCGAGCGCCTTGGGGTGATCATCGGGCACGCAACTGGTCGCGAGGATGAGCGCGGGCAGGCCGATCAGGCCGTGTACGGAGAGGGGAACGCGCTTCGCCATCCCTGCGCGGTAGCGGGCAGGCGTTGTGGAGTGGTTAATTCGACTCCCGCCCCGTCACCCCAGCGTAGGCTGGGGTCTCCCTGTTGGCGGACGCGCCGACCCGAACCGGGAGATCCCAGCCTTCGCTGGGATGACGGTCAATTCTTCGTCGCCCCGGGCTCGTCCCGGGGTCCCGCTTCTTCAGCGGCGCAGAGGAGCGGGACCCCGGCTCAAGGCCGGGGTGACGGGCGTATCAGTGCACGAACCGCGCGACGACGTCGCGGTACGACCGACTCACCTTCACGCTCGCGCCCGAATTGAGCACCAGGAAACACTCGCCATTAGTATGCGGCTTCACCTGCTTGACCAGATCGAGGTTGACGATCGTCGAGCGATGCACGCGCTGGAACCGGCGCGGGTCGAGCCGCTTCTCCAGATCCTTCATCGTCTCGCGCAGGATCAGCGTGTTGTCGCCGGTGTAGATGCACATGTAATCGCCGGCCGCGTCGATCCGCTCGATCGTGTCGACGTCGACGCGGAAGATCTGCCCGCGATCCTTGATGTTGATGAGCTTCTCGAAGCGGTTGGCGCTGACCGCGTCGCCGCCCTCGGGCATGTCCGCCGCCGCATCGGGCGCGACATCGGCGAGCACTTCGCGCAACCGGTCGACTTCCTCGACGCCGCGCTTCTCGCTCAACCGCTGCCGGACGCGGTCGAGCGTGTCGGCGAGCCGCGATTCCTCGACCGGCTTCATCAAATAATCGACCGCCTGCGCCTCGAACGCGCGCAGCGCATGGTCGCTATAGGCGGTGACGAACACGAACAGCGGCGGCTCGACCTCCATCAGTCCCTGCACGACCGAGAAGCCGTCGAACCCGGGCATCTGGATGTCGAGGAAGACGAGGTCGGGCTTGTGCGTCTTGATCGCGCGGATCGCTTCGCGGCCGTTCGAGCATTTTTCGATGATCTCGACGTCTTCGTGCGGGGCAAGGCGGAGCTCGAGGCCCTGGATCGCCAGCGGCTCGTCGTCGACGAGGATGGTACGGATGGTCATGCGGCCTCTCTGTTCACGTCTTCGAGCTGGTAGGGGATCTCGATCTCGACCGAGAAACCGCCAGCGGGCGTGGAGCGCGTTTCGAAACGGTGGTCGGCCCCGAAGGACTGCACCAACCTGTCCCTTATATTGGCGAGCCCCACGCCGGTTGAAAGGCTTGAACCGATCCTGCCCTCGATCAACCCCGGGCCGGTGTCGGATACGGCGATCTGCACGCGTTCCCCGGCGAGCCGCACGCGGACGCAGATTTCGGCGCCTTCCTCCTGCGGCGTGACCGCATATTTGATCGCGTTTTCGACCAAGGGCTGCAGCAGCAGCGACGGCAGCCGGGCGCGTTCGGCGCGCGGATCGATGTCGAATTCGGGACGCATCCGATCCTCGAACCGCATCTTCTCGATCTCCAGGTACAGCTTCAGCTGGTCGATCTCCTGCGCGACGGTGACGTGCGCGGTGGGTTCGTTGGCGAGCGTGTAGCGCAGGAACGACGACAGCCGGCTGAGCATCGCGTTGGCGCGCTCGGTCTGCTTCAAAAGCACCAAGGTCGAGATCGAATTGAGCGTGTTGAACAGGAAATGCGGGTTCAGCTGATAGCGCAGCATCGCCAGCTGGGCGGTCGACGCCTGCGATTCCAGATGCTGCATCTGGTCGATCTGCTCCTCGACGATCAGGTAGAAGTTGATCCCGAAATACAGCGCCGACCAGCCGGCGAGCGTGACGAAGTTGAGAAACACGAAGCCCAGCAACAGCGTGATCGTAACCCCGGGGTTGCTGGTCTTGATGAACGAGAAGGCGAAGGCGTCGAGGATCACGTACAGGAACGTCGCCGCCGCCAGCGTCGCCACCGTCAGGAACAGCCCGACGACCCGGTTGATGCCCCGGTAATAGCCGTACAGCGTCGAGAGCAGCAGCGTGATGCAATAGCCGATGATCGATTCGATGATCACCGGGATGATCACGTCGAGCGTCAGCCCGTTCGACACCGACGAGACGCCGCGCAGCACCAGATAGCCGCTCCAACCGACCGCCTGCAGCGTCCAGAACGCGCGGCTCTTGTTCTCGAAGAACGGCCTCGCGGTGAACGGCAGGCGCCGGGCGGGCAGTCCGGGGGTGCCGGATGTGGGTGGGATCGTGGCCATCGTGGATCGCGCTCTTACACGGGGGGCGTGGCGGGTGCAAAAGGCGGCGCCGCCCAAACCAAAAGGGCCGCCGTCCCGGATGGAACGGCGGCCCCTTCAGCCGATCGATCGAGGCGACGCTTAGAACGAGAAGCGTGCGCCAACCCGGATCAGGTAGAGCGACTGCGCGGCAGTCACCAGACGCTCGCGCGGTTCGACATAGGACGAGTACTGGTAGCGAACACAGCCATTGGCCGGGTTGGTCGCCGAACCGATCGCCCCTGTCAGCGGTGCACCCGTTGCACCCAAGCAAGCCACGCGAACGACGTCGGCGGTCTGCGGGAAGCCGAGCTGGCGAAGGCCACCCCACTTGCTGTTGAGCAGGTTGGGCAGGTTCTCGATATCCGCGAACAGCGAAACGCGCGATCCACCGACGAAGGTCGGCAGTTCCTGTTCGAGGTGAAGATCGATGCGGGTGAAGACGCCGCTGCGGGCGATGTTCTTCGGAGCGATCTTGCCGCGATAGTCCTTCAGCGCGCTGTTGTTGATCAACGTGTCGAGCGCCGTCTGCGTTGTCGCGTTGTCATAGGTCACCAGCGGATCGTTGGCGCCGGTCGGAACGTAGAGCAGGTAGCGGTTGTTGTTCAGCAGCGTGCCGAACACGTTCGAACGCGTGCTGACGTTGTCCTGCATGGTGAAGCTGTAGGGGCGTCCCGCGCGGGTTTCGCCGAACAGCTGCACCGTGGTCTTGTAGTCGCCGAAGAACGCATGGTCATAGCCCACGCTGTACTTGAACTGCCACTTCGCCTGATCGCTCGAGGTGCCATAGGCGGGCAGGTTGGGGTCTGCCATCGCCTGGTTGGCGTAGTTCGAGTTGATCGTCGACGAGGTCGCCGCTGCCACGTCCTTGACGTCCTGATAGGTGTAGCTGCCGCCGAGCGACAGGCCCCAGTCGAACTCCTTGTCGAACCGGACGACCGCGATATGCGCCCGACCGCGCGACGTGTTGCCGAGCAGGATGTCGTAGTTGTTGTCGGCGAAGGTGGTCACCGAATTGTAGCGCGGGCGACCATCCGGCAGCGTGCCGACCCGCTGCGAACGGATATCCGTGAACAGCACGGCCTGCAGCGTGTCGGTGTAGACATAGTCGGCGCCGAAATTGATGCCGAAGATGTCGTAATCGGCCGACAGAGTCGCCTTCAGGACCGACGGCAGGCGGAAGTCCTGCGCCAACGCGCCGGTGCTGCTGTTGGGCAGCGTTGCGGTGCTGGTCGTCGCATAGGTTTGCACCGCGGCCGGGATCGTCTTTCCGTTCACGTTGTTGAGCGCAGCGACGCAGACGTCGTTCGGGACGCCGCCCGTGCAGGTGTTGGTGTTGCCGTTGCGGCTGATCGTCACGCGGTTCGACAGCGTCGTGTTCGAGAAGCTGTTCGACAGATAGATGTCGGGCGAACCACCACCGAACACACCCACGCCGCCGCGGATTTTCAGACGCGAGGTCGCACGATAGTTGAAGCTCATGCGCGGCTGGAAATTGTCCAGGCCCTTGTACGTCTGCGTGTTCGGGAAGCCGTAGCGCCCGAGGAAGAACGTGTTGAGCGTCGGCGCGTCGCGCATGCCGTACAGATCGTAACGGATGCCGTAGGTCAGCGTCAGCTTGTCGTTGATCCGCCAGTCGTCCTGAAGGCCGAAGGTGAACTGACCATATTTGAACTCGGCGGACGCGCCATCGGGCTGGCCGTTGAGCGTTGCGCCGTAGATCAGCTGGTTGGCGTTGCCGGCCTGGAAGTCGGCGACCGAGTCAAAGATGTATCCGCCTGCGCTGTACTGCAGGAAGTTGTTCGACGTCCGGTTCTCCATATACTCGCCGAACAGTCGAACCTCGTGATCGCCCGCGGTGTAGCGCGCCAGCGCCGAACCACCCCAGGTGTCGACGAACAGGGTGTTGGTCTGACGGCTGATGTCCGGACCGAAGAACACGCGCGGGGTGTTGGGCGAGCAGGTCGTGTTGGTCGAGGTGTTTGCCGTGCCGGCCGGGGTGGTCGCCCCGGTCGGATCCAGGCAGACGCCGAACTGCGCGAAGCCGCGACCCAGCAGCGGTTCCTGACCGCGGCGGTTGCTCTTGTAGAGCCCGCGAAGTTCGGTCGAGAAATTGTCCGTCCAGTCGGAGTTCAACTGAACGATGCCGGTGCGCAGCAGCTCGGTCGTCGCATACGCGTTCGACTCGAGGCCGAGGCTGGGCGAGCTGCCAGCCGCGGTGGTGTTCTGCAGCGCGGTGAACGTGTCATACGCGTTGACGTAGGACAGCGTCAGCTTCTGACGATCGGTGATGTTCCAGTCGATCCGCCCGACGATCTTCTCGTCCTTGTTCGGATTGATCGCGAGCACACCGCCCGTGTCGTAGCCATATTTGCTCTGCGCGATTGCCGAAATGTTGGCGACCAGCGAGTCGTTCAGGCCCTGAACGCCCGATGCCGAGGACGGCGAGAACGGACGTGGATCGGTGTTGCGCTCGGCGGAGACCATGAAGAACAGCTTGTCCTTGATGATCGGCCCGCGCAGGGTCGCACCATAGGTCTCGCTCTTGTAGCTCGGCAGGACCACCTTGGTCGAACCGATGCGGTCGCCCTGGATATCGTCGCGGCTCTGCGAATAGAACCCGGTGCCGTGGAACGTGTTGTCGCCCGACAGCAGCACGGTATCGATCGCGCCACCCTGGAACCCGCCCTGGCGGACGTCATACGGTGCGATCGAGATCGCGACCGACCCGATCGCATCGAACGGGATCGGGCCGCGGCCGGTGGGGCTCGCGTCGGGGTTGAGACCGAAGCTGTCGCCGACCTGGACGCCATTGATCGTGAAGCGGTTGAAGCGCGGGTTGACGCCGGCAAAGCTCACGGCGCGGCTGTTCGACAGATCGAGCGAGGCGAACGGGCTGCGGCGTTCGATGTCGCGAATGTCGCGGTTGACCGATGCGACCTTGCGGACGTCAGCCTGTGTCAGCACGGTCTGCGGACCGTCCGACGTGACGCCGGCGCCGCGGATCGACGAGGCCGTCACGACGATCTCTTCGCCACCGGCGTTGGCGGCAAGATCGATCGGCAGGTCATAGGCCTGCTGGACGACGGTATAAATGTCGGTGACCGACGTGTTGCCCTGCGCGCTGGCAACGTCGACGGTGTAGGGGCCGCCGCCGCGGATACCCGAGACCGTGAAGCCGCCGCTGGCGTCCGTCGTGGTCGTCGACTTGGTGCCCGACGGCACGTTGGTCACGGTGATCTGCGCACCTGGGACGGCCACGCCGCCAGCGGTCACGCTACCGCGGATCGAAGACGTCGTTTCCTGCGCGGACGCGACCATCGGCGCCACGAGCGCAATGGCTGCAGCGCCCAGAAATAGGTTGTTACGCATCTGAATAGTCCCCTTGGAGCACATGCTCGGTGTCGGCTTCCCTGTGCCGTCATCCGCGCCCCTGCACGGGGAATATTTCACGTCTGTGACATATGCGAGTCGCAATCCGACGGAACCGAGTTTGCCCGTGGTGCGTTGCAAAAAAACCACGGGTTTGACTGCGTGAGAGTAACCCTATCGTGTCGCATCCGTCACGATCTGTGACCATGCGGCCTCGTCGATCACGCGAACCCCCAGATCCGCCGCCTTTTTCAGCTTCGATCCCGCCCCCGGCCCGGCGATCACCATGTCGGTCTTTGCCGAGACCGATGCCGCGACCCGCGCGCCGAGCGCCTCGGCCTGCGCCTTGGCCTCGTCGCGGCTCAGCGTCTCCAGGCTGCCGGTGAAGACCAGCGTCCAGCCGTTCACCTCGGAGGCGCGCGTTTCGTATACCACGTCCTGCGGCGCGACCTCGCGCAGCAGGTCGAAGACCACGCGCCGGTTATGCGGCTCGGCGCAAAAGCCGACCAGCGCGCTCGCGACTTCGGGGCCGATCCCCGCGGTTTCGATCGCCGCCACCAGGATCTTGTCGCGGCGGAGCACGAACTTGCGCTCGGGCTCGCCGATCACCGGCACGATTTGCGCGCGCAGGACCACCGCACGGCGCAGCATCGCGCCGAGTGCCTTGGCCGACACATAGCGGCGCGCCAGGTCGCGGGCGGTAATCTCGCCGACATGGCGGATGCCGAGCGAGAACAGGAACCGGTCGAGCGGGATCGTCCGCTTGGCCTCGATCGCGGCGATCACCTTGGCGGCCCAGATCCGCCCGTCCTTCTTGCGCGCCGCCAGCTGCTCCTCAGTCAGGCGGAAGATGTCGGCGGGCGATTCGATCAGGCCGTCGCGGAAGAACGCCTCGATCAGCGTCTGGCCGAGTCCCCCGATGTCGAAGGCGTGGCGCGACGCGAAGTGGATCAGCCGCTCGACGCGCTGCGCCGGGCAGATCAACCCGCCGGTGCAGCGATACACGACCTCGCCCTCTTCACGGTCGGCGGCCGACCCACATTCGGGGCAGGCATGCGGGAATACCCACGCGTCGCGCGTCGCATCGGGAGTCAGATTCTCGACGATCTGCGGGATGACATCGCCGGCCCTCTGGACGAGCACGCGGTCGCCGGGCGCCACGCCGAGCCGCGCGATCTCGTCGGCATTGTGCAGCGTCGCATTGGTCACGACGACGCCGCCGACCGTCACCGGCTCCAACCGCGCGACCGGGGTCATCGCGCCGGTCCGCCCGACCTGGATGTCGATCGCGCGGAGGATGGTCTGCGCGCGCTCGGCGGGAAATTTATGCGCGATCGCCCAGCGCGGCGCCTTCGCCACCTGGCCGAGGCGCGCCTGCCAGTCGAGCCGGTCGACCTTGTAGACCACGCCGTCGATGTCGAACGGCAGGTCGGCGCGCGCCGCCTCGATCGCGCGGTAGACCGCGAGCGCGTCGGCGGTACTCTCGACTCGGGTAAACGCCTCGGCGATCGGGAAGCCCCACGCGCGCAACGCCGCGACCACTCCGGCCTGCGTATCCGCGGGCATCGTGCTGGTTTCGCCCCAGCCATGCGCGAGGAACATCAGCGGCCGGCTCGCAGTGACCGCCGCGTCCTTTTGGCGAAGCGACCCCGCCGCGGCGTTGCGCGGATTGGCGAACTGGCGCGCGTCCTTGCCGGTCTCTTCGGCTTCGGCGAGCAGGCGGGCGTTGAGCGCGGCGAAGTCGGCCTTCGCCATATACACCTCGCCGCGGACCTCGAACACCGCGGGCGCCTCGCCGTTCAGCACCTGCGGGATGTCGGCGATCGTTAGGACGTTCGCGGTCACGTCCTCGCCGACCTGTCCGTCGCCGCGGGTCAGCGCCTGGACCAGCCGCCCGTCCTCGTAGCGCAGCGAGCAGGACAGTCCGTCGATCTTCGGCTCGGCGGTCAGCGCGACGGGTTCGTCGTCGGCCAGCTTCAAAAACCGCCGCACCCGCGCGACGAACTCCTCGACCTCGTCGTCGGCGAACGCGTTGTCGAGGCTCATCATCGCCTTGGCATGCGCGACCTTGGCGAGGTGGCCTGCCGGCGCCGCGCCGACCGTCCGGCTCGGCGAATCGGCGCGCACCAAAGTCGGGAATCGTGCCTCAATTGCTGCGTTGCGCCGGACCAGTGCGTCGTACGCCGCGTCCGAGATCTCCGGCGCATCGTCCGTATGATAGCGCGCGTTGTGATACGCGATCTGCGCGGCGAGCGTCTCCAGCTCGGCGGCGGCATCGGTTTCGGTGGCGGGAAGTTCGGTCGGGGACGGCATCGGTCAGGGTTAGGGGAGGGCGGCCCCACCCGACAAGGGGTCTGAACATTCGGTCGAGTTAAGTATTCAGTAAATAATAGTTTTTTTCCCGGAGATTACGCATGACTGACGACACCAACCGCCGCGACCTGTTCAAGGGCGCCGCCGTCGCCGGCCTCGCCGCCGCGGCGGGACCCGCGATGGCACAGGGCGCTGCCCGGCTGTCCGACCCCCAGACCAAATATGTCGCGACGCCGTTGCCTGAACAGCATCAGAAATGGCCCGGGTTGCAGCGCGATATGCGTCCGGTGCCCGATTGCGGCGAGACCAGCTATCGCGGCTCGGGCCGGCTCGCGGGCCGCAAGGCGCTCGTCACCGGCGGCGATTCGGGGATCGGCCGCGCCGCGGTGATCGCCTTCTCGCGCGAAGGTGCCGACGTCGCGATCAACTATTATCCGACCGAGGAACCCGACGCGCAGGATGTCGCCAAGCTGCTCCGCGGCGAGGGGCGCAAGGTCGTGCTGATCCCCGGCGACCTGACCGACGAGAAATTCTGCCGCGACCTCGTCGCGCGCGCCAATCGCGAGCTGGGCGGGCTCGACATCCTCGTCAACAACGCGGCTTACCAGCAGTCCAAGGCGTCGATCGCCGAGATCACCGCCGAACAGTTCGACCGCACGATGAAGACCAACGTCTATGCGATGTTCCACATCTGCAAGGCAGCGATTCCGCTGATGAAGCCGGGTGCGGTGATCATCAACACCGCGTCGGTCAATTCGGTCGATCCAGGCGAGGAACTGCTCGACTATGCCTCGACCAAGGGCGCGATCATGATCTTCACCAAGGGGCTGGCCAAGCAGCTCGGCAAGCAGGGTATCCGCGTCAACGCGGTGGCGCCGGGCCCGGTGTGGACGCCGCTGCAGGTCGTCGGCGGACAGCTGCCGGGCAAGCTCGGCGAGTTTGGGCAGGATACGCCGTTGGGGCGTGCCGGCCAGCCGGCCGAACTCGGTCTGCTCTACGTTACGCTCGCGGATCCCGGCACCAGCTTCACCAGCGGCAGCGTGTTCGGCGCGACCGGCGGGACGGGCGTGATCTGACGCCTTCCAAAGCGGTTCCCCGGCGAAGGCCGGGGCCCAGTTGGGGACGACGGTAACGGAGTGCCGCGGCCTATTACATGTGCCTTCCCAACTGGGCCCCGGCCTTCGCCGGGGAACCGCTACGCAAACCCCTGGACACCATGCTATACCTTCCGGCAAAACAAGGAGAGGAAGCATGGCAACCGCACTCAAGCCCACGCCCACGGTTCGCGACCAGGTGTCGCCCGAGGAGTGGGCGCAGCGCGTCGATCTCGCGGCCGCGTATCGGCTCGTGGCACTGTACGGCTGGGACGACCTGATCTTCACGCACATTTCCGCGCGCGTGCCCGGGCCCGAGCATCATTTCCTGATCAACCCCTACACGCACATGTTCGAGGAGATCACCGCCTCGTCGCTGATCAAGATCGACATCGAAGGCAACAAGGTCACCGACACCCCCGCGCCGGTCAACCGCGCGGGGTTCGTGATCCATTCCGCGATCCATGCCGGCCGCGAGGACGCGGTCGCGGTGCTGCATCTCCACACCCCGCACGGCCAGGCGGTGTCGGCGATGGCCGAGGGGCTGTTGCCGCACACCCAGACATCGATGATCGCCGGGCACGACGTCGCCTATCACGACTTCGAGGGTATCGCGACCGAGCTCGACGAGCGCGAGCGGCTGGTCGCTGATCTCGGCGTCAAGAACAGCATGATCCTGCGCAACCACGGCACGCTGACGGTTGGCGAATCGGTGCCGCAGGCGTTCCTGCGGATGTATTTCCTCGAACGCGCGTGCGAGGCGCAGGTGTTGATGCTGAGCGCCGGCCGGGCTGGGCTCAACACCCCGAACGAGGGGGTGGCGGAGAAGGTGCAGAGTCAGTCCAGTGGGCCGGGGATCCGGATGCTGGCCGAGGGGCTGGCGTGGCCGGCGTTGCTACGGAAACTCGACCGGACCAACCCGGGATATCGGGATTAAGGTAACGTCGCGGCACTGCTCCCCTCCCTGGAAGGGAGGGGCCGGGGGTAGGTCTTGAGACTCACATCGCCCGCCCCAAGATCCGACCCACCCCCAACCCCTCCCTTCCAGGGAGGGGAGCAGTGGCCTACGCCGTCTCCAGCAACCGCTCCGCCTGCGCCCGCGCCTCATCCGTAATCGTCGCGCCCGACAGCATCCGCGCGATTTCTTCCCGCCGTTCCGACTCGCTCAGCGCGCGCACGCCGGTGCGCGTCACCGTACCGTCGCTGCTCTTGGCGATCAGCAAATGCTTCGCCCCGCGCGCCGCGACCTGCGGGCTGTGCGTCACCACCAGCAGCTGCGTCGACAACGCCAGCCGCGCCAGGCGTTCGCCGATCGCGCTGGCCACCGCGCCGCCGACGCCGCGGTCGATCTCGTCGAACACCATCGTCGACGCGCCGCCTTCCTCCGCCAGCGCGACCTTCAGCGCGAGGATGAAGCGCGACAATTCGCCCCCCGACGCGATCTTGGTCAGCCCCGCGAACGGCGCGCCGGGGTTGGTCGAGATCTCGAACTCGACACGGTCCTTGCCCGCCGCCGACCACTCGTCGGTCTCCGCCACCACCGTGCGGAACCGCGCCGCGTCCAGCTTCAGCGGCGCAAGCTCGCCCGCCACCGCCCCGTCCAGCCTCGCCGCCGCCTTCAGCCGCCGTTCGGTCAGCGCCACCGCCGCCGCGTCATAGTCGGCCTGCGCGGCTTTCACCGTTGCCTCCAACGCCACGATCCCGCCTTCGCCGGCGTCGAGCCGCTCGAGCTTGCCGCGCATCTCGTCGGCCAAGGCCGCAAGGTCGTCGGGCTGCACCCGGTGCTTGCGCGCCATCGCGCGCAGCTCGAACAGCCGCGCCTCGTCATCCTCCAGCGCACGCGGATCATAGGCGAGCTCGGCGCGGGCATCGCGCAGATGCTCCTCGGCCAGCGCGCCTTCGATCACCGCACGGTCGACCGCCGCCAGCGCCTCGCCGAGCGCGGCATGATCGCCCGCGATCCGTTCCAGGACGCGCGCCGCCTGCCGCAGCTTCGCCAGCCCGCCGTCCGATCCCTCAAGATAGTCGTCGATCGCGCTCAGATCGTCGGCGATCTTCTCGGCACGTTGCATCGACCGGCGCGTCTCGGCGAGCGTCTCTTCCTCGCCGGGCTGCGGCGCGAGCGTCGTCAGCTCGCCGACGGTATGCTCCAGCCATTCGCGATCGCGGGCCGCGGCCTCGATGTCCGCGCGCGCCGTGGCAAGTTCGGCTTCCGCCGTGCGCAACACGCCCCAGGCGCGCGCGACCGCTGCAGGCTCGGTCCGCCCGAAAATGTCGAGCAATGCCCGGTGGCCGCGCGGGTTGAGCAGCCCGCGCTCGTCATGCTGGCCGTGGATTTCGACGAGGTGCGGCGCCATCTCGCGCAGCAGCCCCACCGACGCCGGCTGGTCGTTGACGAAGCCGCGGCTGCCGCCGTCCGCCTTGACGATGCGACGAATGATGAGCGGTTCGCCGGGCTCGATCTCCAGCGCATTCTCGTCGAGCAAGGCGGCCAGCGGTGCATCGGCGGCGGGGGGATCGAACGTCGCGGTGACCACCGCCTGCGTCGCGCCGTGCCGCACCAGCCCCGAATCGCCGCGTCCGCCCAACGCCAGCCCCAGCGCATCGAGCAGGATCGACTTGCCCGCCCCGGTCTCGCCGGTCAGCACGCCGAGCCCGTGGCCGAAACCCAGGTCCAGCGCCTCGATCAGCACCACGTCGCGAATGGATAGATCTGTCAGCATCGTGTCGACGCCTTAGACGAACGGGGGCGCGAAGTGATCCCCCTATGTTCTGATGAGCCGGGCATCGCCATACGCACTTCCCCAGCGGAGGCCGGGGCCCAGTTGGGGGACAGCGGTAATGAAGGGCGGTCCTCCATTACCTCAACCTTTCCAACTGGACCCCGGCCTTCGCCGGGGAAGCGATCATGATAGGTTGCGACTGACATGATCGACGCCGTCAGGCGCCGATCAGATCCCAGGCCCCGTATTCGACGGCTGCCCGCCCGACCCGACCGGGTTCGGGCGCGAACTCGGACCCACAGGACCCGCCGGCGTCGACGTCGGCTCGTCCAATTCGACCGACACCGACGGCAGACCCTTGGTCCCCGCCGGCACCACCGGTTCGCCCGGCTTCAGCGGCGCGACCGGCTTGACCGGATTCTTCTGCAGCAGGTCATAGGCGTGCTGGTACCAGTCGGTCCCCGGATAGTTGCGGCCCAGCACCGCGGCCGACTTCTCGGCCTCGACCGGCACGCCAAGCGCCAGATACGCCTCGGTCAGCCGCATCAGCGCTTCCGGCGTGTGGGTGGTCTGCTGATACTGGTCGACAACGGTACGATACCGGCCCGATGCCGCGAGCCACTGGCGCCGCGTCTCGTAAAAGCGCCCGATCTCCATCTCCTTGCCGGCGAGATGGTCGTTGACCAGATCGATCTTCAGCCGCGCATCCGACGCATAGCGCGTGTTCGGATAGCGCCGCATCAGTTCGCCCAGCGAATCGAGCGCCTGGCGCGTGATCTTCTGGTCGCGCGTGACGTCGGTGATCTGCTCGTAATAGCCGAGCGCGACGAGATAATAGGCATAGGGCGCGTCGCGGTTGCCCGGGTGCACCGCCAGGAAGCGCTGCGCCGACGCGATCGACGCGGTATAATCCTTGCCGAGATAATAGCTGAACGCGCTCATGATCTGTGCGCGGCGCGCCCAGATCGAATAGGGATGCTGGCGCTCGACCTCGTCGAACAGCTGCGCGGCTTCCTTGTAGCGGCCCTGGTCGAGCCGCCGCTTCGCGGTCGAATAGAGCGTGCCAACGTCGCGCGCGACGTAAGGAAGGTCGCCCTTGCTGCGCGAGGTCGCACAACCGGCAACGGGAAGCGCAAGCGCGGCGAGGAGCGTGACGACAAGCGCACGAGGCAGCTTTGCACGAGACTGGGGGATACGCATCGAAACTGTCCTTAGCGTATCCCGCCGCACCCGAACAATCCCTTTCGACGGGGTTCACAGGCGGCGGATCGCGCGGCAAAGTCCGCGCGTTGACGGACACACGTCACACACCAAAAAGGACCATCATGCCCGCCACCCTGCTCCACACCCACCGCGTCGAAAAGCCATGGGGGCGGAGCACGCTCTGGCCCGGGTTCGACGATCCCGCACCCGGCGCCCCGCCGATCGGCGAAGTCTGGTTCCAGGCGCCCGGCGACACCACCCCCGACCTGCTGATCAAATATCTGTTCACCAGCGAGAAGCTGTCGGTGCAGGTCCATCCCGACGACGATCAGGCGCATGCGCGCGGGCTGCCGCGCGGCAAGGACGAATGCTGGACGGTGCTCGCTGCCGAACCGACCTCGACGATCGCGGTCGGCACCAAGGCGCCGGTGTCCAAGGACGCGCTGCGCGCCGCGGCGATCGACGGCACGATCGAGGACCTGCTCGACTGGAAGCCGGTCGAGGCCGGCGACTTCATGTACTGCGCGTCCGACACGATCCACGCGATCGGCGGCGGCGTGACGGTGATCGAGGTCCAGCAGAATAGCGAGACGACCTATCGCCTCTACGATTACGGCAGCGACCGCGAACTCCACCTCGACGACGGCATCGCTGTCGCCGATCCGACTCCGTACGTTCCGGTCGCGCCGCCGCTGGAAATCGAGACCGGGCGGACGATCATGGTCGAAGGGCCCAAATTCGTCCTCGAACGCTGGAAGGGCGGCGAGCATGTCGTCAATCTGCCCGAGGGCAAGACCGGCTGGGTGATCCCGATCACCGGCTCGGGCTCGGTCGCCGGCGTCGCGTTCAAGGCGGGCGAATGCGTGACCGTCACCGGGAGCGAGTCGGTCGAAACCAGCGCGGATGCGGATTTGCTCTTCGCCTATCCGGGCGCGACGCGGATCTGAGGCATCCCGGACGGTTCTCCCGCGAAAGCGGGAGTCCAGGAGTTCGAGCACCAGCGCCCGCAACCCTGGACCCCCGCCTCCGCGGGGGAACGGTTGCGTCGCTCCTCCCCGCCTTCACTCGCCCCGTCCGCTCTTTCTCGTCACCCCAGCGAAGGCTGGGGTCTCGTGCCGCAAGGACGCGGATCGTAACGGAAAGACCCCAGCCTTCGCTGGGGTGACGAGCATGGTGAGGTGACGAGGATGCGCTTAACCTTTCCCCCCTAAACCCGACCCGCAATGCTGCGCGTCCTGACCCTGTCCACGCTGTTCCCCGACGCGACGCGGCCCAATTTCGGCGTGTTCGTCGAGCGGCAGACGCTGGGTCTCGCCGCGCATCCCGACGTCCGGCTGAAGGCGGTCGCGCCGCTTGGCCTGCCGCCCGGACCGTTGCGTCACCTTCCCGCCCGTGCCGCCCTCGCCGCGCTGCCGGATCGACAGAATTGGAAGGGGATCGAGGTCCTGCGCCCGCGCTTCACCGCCTGGCCGCTGACCGGCGGGCGCTGGCACGCGCAGGCCTTGGAACGCGCGCTGATCCCGGTGCTCGACCATCTCCGCGCGGACTTTGCGTTCGACGTGATCGACGCGTCGTTCTTCTTTCCCGATGGACTCGCCGCGGTCGCCCTCGGAAAACGCTACGGCGTGCCGGTGTCGATCAAGGCCCGCGGCGCCGACATCCACCATTGGGGCCGCGCGCGCGCCACCGCGGCGCAGATCCGCGCGGCAGGGCAGGGGGCGGCCGGGCTGCTCGCGGTCAGCGCCGCGATGAAAGCCGACATGGTCGCGCTCGGCATGCCCGCCGACCGCATCACCGTCCATGCGACCGGGGTCGATCAGGACCGCTTCGTGCCGCTCGATCGCCGCACGGCGAAGGTGCCGTTGGGCATTGAGGGCCCGCTGATCCTCTTGCTCGGGGCGCTGATCCCACGCAAGGGGCATGACGTTGTGATCGAGGCGGTCGCGACGTTGCCCGGCGTGTCGTTGCTGATCGCCGGGGAGGGCCCCGATCGCGCGCGGCTGGAGGCGCTGATCGCGCGCACCGGCACCGCCGACCGCATCCGCCTGCTCGGCAGCATCCCCCACGCCGATCTGCCCGAGCTGATCGCCGCCGCCGACGTGATGGCGCTGGCGTCTTCGTCGGAGGGGCTCGCCAACGCTTGGGTCGAAGCGCTCGCCTGCGGCACGCCGATCGTCATCACCGACGCCGGCGGTGCGGCCGAAGTCGTCACCAGCCCCGACGCCGGCCGCATCACCGCGCGGACGCCCGCCGCCTTCGCTGCCGCGATCACCGACTTACTGTCAAACCCGCCGTCACCGGCCGCAACCCGCGCGACCGCGACACGCTTCACCTGGGGGGCGAACACCGCGGCGCTCTATGCCCACCTAGCCGGGCTGGTCGACCAAGGGATAGAGCGCGCCCGCGATCCAGCGCCCTTCGCCGCGTAGGACGCTCCACGCACGCGCCGCGGCGCGGCTGTCCATCGACTCGATCCCGATCCCCCGCGCTTCCATGGCTTTTCGGAACGCCAGCGGCGGATGCCGAAGCGTTGCACCGGTGCCGAGCAGCAGGAATTCGGGCGCGGGATCGAGCACGAACAGCGCCGCGACATCCGCCTCGCCCAGCACGTCGAACGCCGGCGGCTCCCAGCCATCGGCACGTTCGGGGGTGATCAGCAGCGCCGCATAATAGCCGTCGTCGACCTTGAACCCGTGACGACCGAACGCCGAGATGATCGGCCCATCGGTCTTCTCCCGGTCCATTCTCATGCGCCCGTCCGCATTAGCGGGGCGCTTTCGGACCGACGCGTTCCGCACCATCCGCCGCCGTCTTCTTGCCCGGCGTCGGCTCGGCGCGCAGCCCCAGCGTGATCAGCAGCGACGACGACACGTAGATCGACGAATAGGTGCCGACGACGATGCCCAGGATCATCGCCGCAGTGAAGCCGCGCAGCACATGCCCGCCCAGCACCAGCATCGCGACCAAAGCGAGCAGGATCGTCACCGATGTCATCACCGTGCGCGGCAGCGTCTCGTTCACCGACAGGTCGATGATCTCGCGCATGTCCATTTTCCGGTACCGGCGCATATTCTCGCGGATACGGTCGTCGATCACGATCTTGTCGTTGATCGAGTAGGAAATGATCGTCAGCACCGCGGCGACGATGTTGAGATCGAATTCGAACTGCGTCAGCGCGAAGAAGCCCAGCGTCATCAACAGGTCGTGGACGATCGCGACGACGGTCGACACGCCGAACTGCCATTCGAACCGCACCACCGCGAACAGCGCGATGCCGAGGATCGCGAGGCCGACCGCGAGCAGACCCTTGCTGATCAGCTCGTCCGACACCTTGCCCGAGATCGTGTCGTACTTGGTGAAGGTCGCGCCGGGGAATTTCACCGCCAGGTCGTCCGACACCTTCTTCACCAGCCGGTTCGTCGCGCCCTCATCGGTGCTTTCAGGGATCGGCAGGCGGATCGACAGCGTCTTGGGGTCGCTGAACGACTGGATCGACGCTTCGCCGACGCCCAGCCGGTCGACTTCGGTCCGCACCTGGTCGATAGACGGCGGCGTCGCGAACTTCTCCTCGATCAGCACGCCGCCGACGAAATCGACGCCCATGTTGAGCCCGCGTGTGAGCACCAGCCCCACCGCCAGGATCGACAGCGCGAGCGTCAGCCCGAACGCCCATTTGCGAAGCGAGACGAACTTGAGGTTCGTGTTGTCGGGTACGAGTTTCAGCAGGCGCATGTCGGTTCAGCCATCTTATGCGTATTCGTCATCCTGACGAACGTCAGGATCCAGAGCCCCAAGCGCACCGCCCGCAACCCTGGATCCTGACTTTCGTCAGGATGACGGAAGGAAGGGGCGATGCGACGAGGCATCATATATTGATCGTGGTCGGGCGGTTCTTGCGAAGCCACAGCGCCACCAGCATCCGCGTGAACAGCACCGCGGTGAACACCGACGTGCAGATGCCGATCAACAGCACGACCGCGAAGCCCTTCACCGGGCCAGAGCCCAGCAACAGCATGATCACGCCGGTGATCGCATGCGTCACGTTCGCCTCGAAGATCGTGCGGCTCGCTTCCTTGTAGCCGAGCTCGACCGACTGGACGACGCTGCGACCACGCCGGCGTTCCTCGCGGATCCGCTCGTTAATCAGCACGTTGGCGTCCACCGCGGTGCCGATCGTCAGCACGAAGCCGGCGATGCCCGGCAACGTCAGCGTCGCGTTGAGCATCGCCATGACGGCGACGATCACCAGGATGTTGATGACCACCGCCAGGTTCGCATACAGGCCGAAGCGACCATAGGTGACGAACATGAACACGATCACCGCCAGCGCGGCGATCACGCTCGCCAGCACGCCGGCACGGATCGAGTCCTTGCCGAGGTCGGGGCTGACCGTGCTCTCCGCGATCACCTTCAGGTTCACCGGCAGCTTGCCCGAGCGCAGCGCGATCGCCAGCTGGTTCGCCGACTGGACCGTGAAGCTGCCCGAAATCGACGCGCGACCGCCCAGGATCGGCTCGTTGATGTTGGGTGCCGAGATCACCGAATTGTCGAGGATGATCGCGAACGGCTTGTTGGTGTTCTCGGTCGTGACCTTGGCGAAGCGCTTGCCGCCGACCGAGTCGAAGGTGATCGCCACCTGCGGCGCGTTGGTCTGCTGGTCGAACTCCTGGCGCGCGTCGGCGAGTTGATCGCCCGAGATGATTACCGATCGCTTGACCGCGATGAACGGAATGCCCCGCGGACTGCCGGGGTACGGCAACACCTGGCTACCGATCGGCGCGATGCCCTTCGCCAGATCGGCGGGGTTCGCGGTCTCGTCGACCAGCTTGAATTCGAGCTTGGCGGTCTTGCCGATCAGGTCCTTCAGAGCCTGCGGGTTCTGCAGGCCGGGCACCTGTACGACGATCCGCGTCGCGCCCTGGCGGACGATGGTCGGCTCCTTGGTGCCGAGTTCGTCGATACGTCGGCGAACGACCTCGGTCGCGTCCTTCATCGCGGTATCGATCGCCTCGGCGACGCCGGCCTCGGTCGGCTTCAGCACGAACCGGCTGGTGTCGACCACCGCGATATCCCATTCGCGCTGCCCGCTCATTCCGGCGCCGCCGCCGGTGATCGCGAGCAACCGCTCACGCGCCGCGTCGACCTGGCTTGGATCCCGCAGCATGAACGACAGTTGCCCGCCACGCGACGAGATGTCGCCGATGTCGATCCGCGGCGTGCCGTTGCGCATCGTCCCCGCGACGCTGTCGCGCATCGCCTCGATCCGCGAATTGGCGAGGTCGGCGGTGTCGGCTTCGAGCAGCAGATAGCTGCCGCCGGCGAGATCGAGCCCGAGGTTGATCCGCGGATGCGGAATCGCGCCCCATTTGCTCGTCGTCGACTCAGGGAAGAAGCTCGGGATCGCTAGCGCGCAGAGCACGGCCAGCAGGCCGATGATCGACGCGACCTTCCAGCGCGGGAAATCCAGCATCAGTCGTTGGCCGGCTTCGTGTTGGGGCTGGTGATGTCGGTCAACGTCGCCTTGACGACGCGGACGCGCGTGTTCGGCGCGATCTCGACCTCGACGACATTGTCCTCGACCTTGGTGACCTTGCCCAGGATGCCGCCCGCGGTGACGACGCTGTCATTCTTCTTCACCGCCGCGACCGACGCCTGCAGCGCCTTCATGCGCTTTTGCTGCGGGCGGATCATCAGGAAATAGAACACGACGAAGACGAGGAACAGCGGCGCAAGGCTCAGGAACGAGGCGATCCCGCCCCCGGCCGCGGAGGCACCGTCGGCGGTCTGGGCAAAAGCTGGTGAGATGAACATGGCGTTCCGTATCTGAAGGGAAGAAGGGCCCCGGTGACCCATACTCGCATGGGCCGCCCGCTATCACCGCACGCGCCGGCGCGCAACTGGAGGGGTGGGGACGCGCGCTGACAGGGTGGGCACAAACTCCCCCGTCATGCCGGACTTGTTCCGGCATCCACCGTGCGGAAAATCCTCAGCCACCGGTTTTGCGGCGCGGTGGACCCCGGAACAGGTCCGGGGTGACGGAGTGTCCGGCGTGACATCCGACCGCCCTCCGCGCATCCAACACTTGCATATCCCCCAACACCCGCTTAGGGCACGCGGCTCGGTCGGGGCGTAGCGCAGCCTGGTAGCGCATCACACTGGGGGTGTGGGGGTCGCAGGTTCGAATCCTGTCGCCCCGACCAAAATCACAACATCGTCATCACCAACCCGTCACCCCAGCGCAGGCTGGGGTCTCCCTGTTGGCGGATGCTGCGACCCGAACCGAAAGACCCCAGCCTACGCTGGGGTGACGAGTGCCGGGCGAGGCACGCACCCGTGTTCCTGCGAAAGCAGGAACCCAGGGTAACAATCCGCGGCGCCCGAAACACTGGGTTCCTGCCTGCGCAGGAACACACGGTCACCCCGTTACTTCCCCATCAGCAACCACACTTTCGGCCCGCCGGTCGGCTTCGCCACCCCGTCCAGCCGCCGCGCGCGGATCAGCCGCACCTTGCGCAGGATCATCTGGCCCTTGAACGCATCCAGCCCGCCGCCGCTCGGCTCGGCGAGGATGCGCTGCACCGTCTCGCGCCCGGCGATCAGGTGCCCGAACGCGGCATAGCCGGGAAAGCCCGGCCGCGCGTCCATCTGCGGCGCCGGGCCGATCGTGATCACGAAATTGCCACCCGCCGAATCGGGGTTCGCCGCGCGCGCCATCGACACCGTCGCGTCGAGATGCTTGATCCCGGTCATCGTCGTCGTCTCGAGCGGGAAGGGGGGCAGTATCCGCCGCGCATCGGTCTGGATGCCGCCCTGTACGAAGCCGGTCTTGGGATCCTTCTTGCTCCGCGCCGCGCGGTAGAAGCTGGTGCCGTCCAGCCGCCCGTCGTCGACATAGGCGAGGAAGTTGGCCGACGTTTTCGGCGCGCGCTTGGTATCGACCGCCAGGATCATCGGCCCGTCCGACGTGTCGATCCGGACCCGGACGATTCCGGGCTTGGCACCAGGGATGGCGGCGACGGCAAGCGACGGCGCGAGCACCGCCAGCAAAAGGGTAAGGACGCGCATGGCGGCGCGCTACCCGCCACCCGTCGCACGCGCAACCGCCTCCTGCAGATTCCGCTGTCCTACAGCGAACCAATATAGTTCACGATATGTTCCACTATTAGGGAGCAGCACGATGGACAGCGATGACCTGATCGACGCGGTGATCGACCGCGAAGGCGGTTTTGTCGACCACCCCGCCGACCGCGGCGGCGCCACCAACTGGGGCGTCACCGAAGCGGTCGCGCGCGCCAACGGCTATGCCGGCCCGATGCGCGCGCTGCCGCGGTCGACGGCGGTGGCGATCTACCGCCGGCTGTACTGGCTGAAGCCCGGGTTCGATCGGGTCGCGCCGCGTGCGCCCGCGATCGCCGCCGAACTGTTCGACACGGGGATCAACATGGGGCCGGCGGTCGCGACCGTCTTCCTGCAGCGCGCGCTCAACGCGCTCAACCGCGGCGCGACCGACTATCCCGACATCGCGCTCGACGGGCAGGTCGGGCCGCGGCTGCTCGCCGCGCTCGATGCGTTCCTCGCGCGGCGCGGCGCGGGTGCCGAACGCGTGCTGCTCAAGGCGATCGAGGCGCTGCAGGGCGAACGCTATGTCGCGCTCGCCGAACGTCGCCCGGCGAACGAAGCGTTCCTCTATGGCTGGCTGGCGAACCGTATCGGTTAGCGAAAACACGCATATCGTCTCAACATTCACAACATTCGCGCTTCGGAGACCCGACATGACCGATCCGCTTCCACCCGAGTCCGACCCCTGGACCGCCCGCGCGCGGCCGACGTTCCTCTACGTGATGTACCTGCTGCTACTTGCGTGCAGGGTTACACACTAAGTCATATCAATGACTTAGCCATTTCGGTGCGGAGTACCACGCAATGAAAATAGCTGAAGCGCTCATGCGGATCGTGCTGGCCTTCGAACCGAAGCATCATCCGGTTTACAGCCTAATTGCGATATTGCTGATCGGCGCGATGATAATCGCAGTTGTAAGCATTCCGGCGTTCGTAGGCGATAATGCGGCAAAGGCCGTTGTAGGCGGCACGGTCGTCGCGACTGGGATAGCCAAGCTGACCCGACGCGCGCCAACGAGAGATTAATTCACGGAGTCGGAGAGCGACTATGTTCATCGCATCGTCCGTAGATTGGCGACGACTCCGAATGGTTCCGGCGTCTTGCCGTGGATATCTTGGATTGATGAGGTCGGCGAGCGCTGAGCCGATGAATTACGCGGTGAGCGGTTTCTTGCAGGTCGGGCCAAACGTGGCCAAGCGACAACCAGTTAGAGCCAATACGAAAAGGCGTGGAAGGTCGAAGGCTCGGGTGCTGCTACTGTGTAGGTTAGGACGATAATCCCGTTGGAGCCCATGCCGCGGCCTTGATTGCCGCCCGCGCCGCCACCGCCGCCATAGCCAAGCGAACCGGCTCCGGGATTGCCGGCACCACCGCCGCCGCCTGGTCCCGCAAGCTCGCCTGTCGCGGTCGCGATCCAAATCGAATACTGCCCGCCTCGCCCGCCTTTGCCCGATGTGACCGCCGTCGCAACACCGCCACCGCCGGCACCGTTAATGCCATCTTGGCCGGCGGGTGTGCGATCCGCTACTGCGCCACCGGGGGGATAGCCGCCGTCAGTGCCACTGCCCGCACCGCCGCCGCCCACGGCTCCACCGCCCGCGCCGCCAGTGGCGGTCGAGCTGTTTCCGGCGGCGCCAATGCCCAGCGGCGATGCCGCACCACCACCGCCACCACCGCCCGTTGACGAAGAGGAGCCGCCAGCACCGCCGCTGAATACAACCGTGCCGACGCTATCGCTGGCCGCACCCGCAAGCCCGCGCGCCGCGCTTGTACCGTTTGCGCCGCTCGCAGCCGAGACCGTGCCAGCCGACCGGAAGAACGTGAGCGCTTGCGATCCACCAGCCGCGACGTTTACGGGAATTGCCTCTCCGACCGTAACGGTTAGGGTCGAGGTCGCATAAGCGGCGCCGCCGCCTCCCATACGTCGATTACTAGTCGATGGCGTTCCACTAATCGCGTAGCCATTTCCGCCCGCGCCTAGCGCCTCAACCTTAACGCTCGTGACGCCATTGGGGACCGTCCACGAAGTCGCACCGGCTTTGAGAAATTCAACGATCTCGCTCACAAGCGTACCACAAGCGAGCCAATCAGGCCCATGAAAGCAGTATCACTGGCGTCGAGATAGACGCTCAACCTATCGCCCGCGCTGAGTGCCGCGGTCGCGAACGTGATTACGCCAACAGTCGCGCCAGCCGCGAAGGCAATCGTGCCACGGATCGCACCGTTAACCCGGATCGTAAGCGTCAGGTTCTGCGCTGGGCCGGTGTCAGCGGATATCGAAGAAGCCTGGATATCGATTGTGCCAGCCTGTGGGACGATGCCCCCGCCGATAAGTGAACCAGCCGGAGGCTTACCGGTCGCGATGATCTGTAGAGCGCGCACGTAATCCGTTCGATCGAGTTTGCCGAGCGTCGACGCCAGCGATGCTGCGTCGATATTCTCGCGCGCGACTGCTCGTTCGGTTGAGGACAACGCCTGCGCGGCATCGACGCGAACCCGACGTGCCAACGCGGTCGTCATCGTCTGCGCGAACGCTGGATCGTTATTGAGAGCCTGAGCGACCTCCGAAAAGGCGTTCAACTGCTCCGGTGCGAGGTTGTTGATTGCCGTGACGGTAGCCGTGAGTGCGTCAACGCGGGTCGAGACAGCCGATAGAGCAGCGGGGTCTGCGGCTGGTCCGGGGCTTCCCGTAGGACCGGGTGGACCCTGAATACCAATGCCATCCGCTCCGTCGCGACCCGGGACGCCCTGTGGGCCGCGCGGCCCCGTGCTGGTTAGTTGGACGGTATTCGCAGCCGTGCAAACATCAATATGAGGTGCGGTCGTGCCCCTGAGTTGCAGGGTTTGACTCGTCGTCTTCAGCTGGATCATTCGGGCACGAAGCCTGTAGCGACTATCCAGCCGCGCGCTGGCGTGCCGTCTATCAAAATCAGGTAGTCATGCGGATTGCTGCCCAGGCTCTGTGCCATCGTAGGCGTGAACTCGAACAGCCGGCCTTTGGAGTTGTTCGGATCGGAGCCTGGAACGATCGAGAAACCGCCATTCACGTAGAGCATTACGTCAGCGGCGCTGATGTCGATTTCGGCGCCTTTGTCGTCGGTCCAGGCAAGAGGAACGGTGCCGCCTGCGGCTTTATCGAGGGTAAGTGTGCTGTCTGCCATAAATCTTATTTATTTGGCGCCGCCAGCGCGGACTGGTTCCCGCGCCAGGCTGTGGATATCGTGGATTTAATGCGGTCGGCTTTTGCCGATAGTTTAGCGGTTAAACAGTTGCGGCCATAGCAAGCCGTTCGTCCGGCTCGGCTATAAAAATGTTGTAAGGACTGTCTTGCTTCAATTTAGCCGGATATAGTCTAACACACGTTAACCATGCGACCGACTCGCCGATTTAAGCGTCGGTATCGTGCCGCTTGGCCGTGGGGGAGAGGGTATGGCAAAAATAATAATCGCCGAAGACGATCTAATGATCGCCGACATGACAGAGCAGTTTTTGAATGAGCGTGGTTATGAGGTTTGCGGCATAGCGATGACCGTAAAATCGGCGATTGAGCTTGTCAGGCTTCACGAACCAGACCTCCTTCTGTTAGACCTAAGGTTAGCCGACGGAGGATTAGGAACTGAGGTTGTCGCAGAGGTGGGCATGTCTGATGGCGTTGGAATCCTATATGCGACAGGGAACATGTCTCAGCTTGCCCTAACGTCTGAGAATGGCCACGGTTGTATCAGCAAGCCTTATCGACCAAATGACCTCGTGCGTGCCCTCGAAACTGTTTTAGATATTGCTAAGACTGGAGATGTACCAGCGGTAATACCGAATGGATTCCATCTTCTCCCATCAGCTGGCGGCGGGGTTGGTGTGGCCGCATGACAGACGAAACTAATGTGGTGCAAAAATTGCGTCGACAGCAAGCTGCCATCGCAGCTTTCGGAACGTTCGCGTTACGCGAACCGAGCCTTTCCGCAATACTTCATGAGGCAGTGCGCGTTTGCGCTCAAGGACTGGATGCCCGCTTTTCGAAAATTTGCCGATATCGCCAGGATAAAAATGATCTTGTCGTCGAGGCTGGGTACGGCTGGGACGCGGGCGTCATTGGGTTCGTTGTACCACATCCCGATGCACGAACCCCCCAAGGACAAGTTTTCAGTACCGGGAAGCCGTTTATCTGCAATGTATTGGAAGATGAGTCAAAGTTTATGCTGCCGCCGTTTTACGCGGAACACGGTATCGTCTCGACCATAGGCGTACTCATAATCGGTCACAGTAGTTCGTACGGTGTCTTAGAAATTGATAGCAGCGATAGGCAAGACTACGACCAGCACGACATCGACTTCCTTACTGGGTTCGCGAACGTTCTCGGCGAGGCAGTTGCAACCTCTGCACGTATCAAGAAGCTCGCCGATACGGTCGAAGAGATGAAGATACTTGTTGACGACAAAAATAAGATATTAGATCAAAAGAAGGTTCTTGCTGAGGAGTTGCAGCACCGTGTACGCAATAATCTTCAGCTTCTGTATGCAATGCTTAGCAAGCAGGTGGAGGACACCACTGACGAAGGTTGCCGAAGGGGGCTTAAAAGCATAGCTCGCCGGGTGTTCACGCTCGCACAAGTATACGATCAGCTTGTTGGCAGTGAAATGACACGAACTATTGATTTCTGCAGCTATCTGAAGTCGTTGTGCGATAATATTGTCGAAGTTCGAGGTTCAAGCGACAGTGAAATCAAGTTAACGTCCGCGTGCGTTCCTGTTATGCTGAACCTAGACGTTGTCACATCGTTGGGTATTATCGTCACGGAGCTCGTTACGAACAGCTTTGACCACGCGTTCTCTACTCAACAAGGCTTAATATCACTGTCATTGGAGCGGGAAGCGAACGCCCGCATGGCCTGTATGACAATTCGGGACAATGGGCCGGGTTTCGTTCCCAAGCCCACAAGCAAGCGACACGGCCTGGGTCTCGTGCACCGCCTTAGTGAACAGATAGGCGGCAGTGCGGTTTTATCGTTACAGAATGGTACGCTTTGGACAATAACGTTTCCGGTAACATGATGAATTTAGAAACGGCGGCGCGAGCCTAATAATGGTCCCGCCGGCGATAGAGAGGCGATCCTTTAAACTAAGTGCGTGCGACGAGGATAAAATGATTCCGCCTAAACTCCTGCGGGCCGTTGCGAGCCAAGATAGCTTTGAAGGCAGCGCAACAGGTTCTTGAGCCTTGGTCACGATCATTTCGTCGAAGATTGAAGCCATCAGGGCGGTGTTCTTTTCCGTTGATGCAATGGCCGCCTCCAGACGGTCCATTGCGCCTTCGATTGCCTTGCTCATCGGCGGGTTGGACGCTTGGTCGTGGCTTTCATCGCGGCGGCCTGGATCGCGGGCATCGCCTCCATGACCTGCTCCACCACCTGATTGCCATATTCCTCGCTCGTCATGTGTTCGGCTTCGTCCATGCGCGAAGCCATTAGGCCGATGTCGCTACGTAGGTCTGCGATCGTCCGGGACATCTCGTTCATGCGCTCGGTCATGTGCTGCAGGGCAATGTTCGTCGCGGTCGTTGCGGTGTCGATAGGCTGGTTCGTTTCGGTGTATTCCATGGGAGTTGTCTCCTCTTCTTCGTTGGTGAGATAATCGCTGCGCTTGCCGCCGTTGGGGAACCACAAGTCGGGATCGAGGGCCTGCGCCGGTGTCCAGCCTCGTTGGATGCGCTGCACGATGGTGGCGCGAGCAAGCCCGGTTTTCTTGCTCCAAGCCGCTACTGTTTCGACCCGATCGCCCAATGGGATCAGCGCACTGGGACCACTCCAAATATAGCCCGTGGCACTCATCCTGTAGAACTTACCAATGCCCCATCCGAGGTCCCGCGCACTGGTATCGGACGACCTCCGATTGGCCTGGTTCTGAGCGCGCGTTACCCAAGAAACGTTACCGGGCTCATAGCCCTTGGAGTTATCCAAACGCTCTAAAGTGAGTTCAGGGCTAGCCTTGGGGCCGATATGTTTGATGAAGCTAGTGAAGCCCGTAAGCGGGTCAATCCATTCGTCGCAAACGAAAACGCCCCTACCGCCATAGTCATCATACTGGGGGCATGTTGATATCGTGCATCTCCGTATTGCGTTGCGAAGTGCGTTTGACTCTGATGTAAACTGTGTTCTAAGACTGGCTTTTGCCATTGTGTCACCTAATTTTAGTTATTGCTCCCATTTACTTATTTGACGGCGCGGCGAGTTAAGTCGGTAGATAACTGCCGATAAGCGCAGGCGCGGTAAGTATGGGATGAACATTTCATCCCGTGCCGGTCTTGGCCTCGTAAAGATTTCAGAGGGCTGTAGACTAACAGCCTATCTCGATCCCGCTTCTGGCGGGGCTCCCTGGACTATCGGTTATGGCCGAACGACCGGCGTTAAGCCGGGTCAGACCTGTACGCAGGCACAAGCCGATGCCTGGATTGTCGAGGAATATGACGGATACGAAGCTGATGTTCGCAAGCTCGTCAAAGTGCCGATTACGGCGAACATGCTGGGGGCGCTCACGTCTTTTGCGTATAATTTGGGAGTTGGTGCGCTCAAGGGCAGCACGCTGCTCAAGAAGCTCAACGCGGGCGATTATGCGGGTGCCGCTGCGCAGTTCGCTCGGTGGAATATGGCTGCTGGCAAAGCCATGGCGGGGCTTACAAAGCGCAGAGCCGCTGAGGCGGCGTTGTTCCTGAAATGAGTGCCTTCCGTAACCCCTATGAAGCCCGATGCGCCCGCGATCTCGGGAAGGGCTGGCAGTACGAACAGGTCAAGCTGCCCTACATGCTGGAGTGCAATTATCTGCCGGATTTCGTGGATGTGGCGAACAAGCGCATCGTCGAAGCCAAGGGCCTTTTCGATGCGGCGGATCGCCGCAAAATGGCCGCGATCAAGCGCACCTATCCCCATTACAGCATCGAAATTTGGTTCACCAACCCCGACAAAACGATCAGCAAGAGCAGCAAGACGACCTACGCGGCATGGTGCGACAGGCAGGGCATTGCCTGGAAGCGGGGGCCGAAGAAGTGAAGCAGTCCTACTCGATGAAGCTGGAGAGCTGGATCGATCCCTGGGCTCCCGGCTGGATTGTGTTCGAAGGCAAAGTTTGGACGATGGCTGCTTGGAAGGAAGCGACGGGCATCAGCGGTCGGATGATAGGATTCCGCTTGCATCGGCTCAACTGGCAGCTCGAAGAAGCACTGACCCTGGACTCCAATACGAAAAGAACAGTCGTGCCGAGAAATATACTGACTTAATAAAAAGGCAGGCTGCATAAGTAGTATGTGAGCAGCAGGTCCGAAAAGCTGTCGCTCATGGCAGCTTGGTTCCTGACGCTCAATCTTAAACAGAGAGACCTTTGACCCGCTGCGCGCTTCGGACCCGTGCAGCGGGTCTTTCTGTTTTAGGAGATGATTTCATGAGCAAGAACGCCACACCTTGGCCAAAAATGATCCGCGCCGTTTACGATAGCTTTGATACCGGACGCCACCAGGGCGACGCGATTGCACGCCGCGTTATGGACCGCATCGTAAGCTGGCTGACTAAGGGGCTCGACCTGAGCCCGCGCCTCCAGGCAAAACTCATCGATAACATCAACATGCGGACCAGCTATCAGGTCGTTGATCCTGGCGAGCCCGTCAGGCTGACGCGCAACCAACTGGGCTATGCCGTCAAAACGAGCCCGGAGTGGTTTACGCTAGGCCTGGATGGCGAGGATGAGCCCGCTGAAAACGTGCTGAAAACCCCGTTGAATTCCGCAACCTTTCAGCACGACCCCGATACCTTTCAGCAGGTTTTCAGCAACCTTTCAGCAGGTATTCAGCACTCTTTCAGCAGCCTTTCAGCACTCTTTCCGCATGAAGCACTTGCCCTGGCACAACGGCTTGTGTCTCAGGCAGCAGAGAACTGCGGTACTGGCGCTACATATAGTCTACCCCAGGACCCTAAAGTAATGGAAAGAGAAGAAAACGAAGTTAATCATGAGAGGTCCATGATTTTGGCTTCGCCCGTCCTGGCTGGCCATGACCAGGAAGTAGCTGAAGTACCAAGCCATGAGCCCCAGGCGGATAATGACGAAGGTCATACCCAGGTCGATAATCATAGAGGTCAAGGCAATGAGGGAAAGCGCCGGCCCGCCCTAACCCTGTGGATCAAACCCGACGCGCGCGGCGACGTGAACGCCACCGGGTTCTTCGATCGCGGCGACGACAAGTTTGCCCTGCGCTTTACCCGCTTCGATCACGCGCTGGAGCGTATCGGTGCAGCGGACCAGGATTGGCATGGCTTCGCAAACAAGACCATCGGGCCGGATTTGCTGCCCGGTGAGCGCAGCGCGACCGGCATCGCGGCTAACGCCACGTTCAGCGGCCTCTATGGCGCCCAGGACACGTGGGCTCGAAAGAACCCGTTGTTCGCGAACAAGGCCGTTGCTCTGACCTGGAACGGTGACGAGCCCGACCACGCATATCTGATCGAGGGGCAGACGATCACGGAAGTGACGCTGCGCCGCGAAACCAACAACCGATATAAAGGACTAATCCAGTGAAGCAGTATGAGCATAACGAACTGCACGACCGAGTAATTTTCAGCGCAAGGGACGTGGTGAGCATCCGCCCTGAACTCGCGGCCTTGAATAACACCCATCCCACATTCGTCTCGATCAGGCGGGCTTTCGAAGCCGAGACGGTCAACATTTCGGCCAAGCAGGCAGAGGTATTGAACCGAAGCCTTGCAGCGGAGAACAAGCCCTACCTCTGTGACATCGTCGCTAGGAACCCATTCGCGTCCAGCACGTCGTTCAAGGGGTCAACCCAGGCCGCGCTGCGCTCCGTAATGTCGCACCTGGAATGCGGCACTTATGGTGATTGGACCCACACCGATGACTTCCTCGCGCTGCCCAAAGGCATGTCAGTTCTGGAGGTCTATGCCGGTGACGGCATACTGTATCTGGCGTTCGAGAACGCGCGGGATTTGGACACCGCAACAATCGCTCTCGACACGCCAGTATGGATGATCTGAAACGTTCTATTTGGCTTTTAGCTCATTCTTGATTTTTTTGTTACGCGTCATCTTGCCCATGTATGGCTGCTTCTCAGGCTTCGTTTCGACGAGCGGAGAAGCAGCCTTGCCCGAGACTGTCTGGGCTTTGCTTTCGTCCGTTGCCCTGTCAGCACCCTTGCCCAGCATAAAAATGAAACGCTCGACGTCTTCGGCTTCGACGTAAGGTCCGAGCAGGCGGGCCAAGGCGTTTACACCCTCAATCCAGCCACCATAATTCGCCGGTTTTAGCAGCGGCTTGAACTCGTTTTTGGTATATGGTCCGGGCAACCGACCGCCCGCTAGTCGGCTTCGTAGGTCATCTAATTCAGGGTAGCCGTAGAACAGGACCGCGCGGCAAACCTGGCTGTCGAATATCAGGCAATTGCCCTCGGGCGCTTTCAGGCCAGCGAAGTACGCAATTTTGCTCGTCGTCGAGACCTGGAAACCGTGATGATTGTTCAGCGTATCAATCATGATCCGTGCTTTGCGAGGATGGTTCTTGAACCGATCGATCCTGTCGACAGTCTCATCTAGATCGAGCATGGCCTTTTGTAGCGAGTAACTTTTGTTTTGGCTTTTAGCATCAGTATTGCCGTTAGGGTATCCCCATACAAGCGTGTATATAAGGCCCTTATAGGTGTCCTGCGCTACCGCCGATTTAACGTGATGACGTAGCAGCGGATTGCCCTCGTCCTCGTGCCTCTTAAATTCTTCTTCAAACGGGAGCGCAATATCCCAAGCGCTCGGTCTGAAGTTTTCGCCATATTCCGGCGTCTCGATAAACTCTTCAAAACGATCTGTGAATTCGCTCATTAGACCGCAACCTCTAGATCCCGGCAGCTTTCACCAACTGCGCTGCCGCCCCGTGTGGGGATGACGATCGCCAGCCGATCTCCATTAACGTCCGCGTTCAGGTACAGTGCGGTATCCGGGCCCGATGGATCAGCAAAGTAGCCCTCCAGGTCGACCTCATAGGCGCTGATCGTGCGGATCAACGCTTCCACGTCCTTCAACCCCAACTCCCGATCTTCGAACTCCCGGTCGGGCTTCGCTGTCCCGAGAACGATGTTCGTGGCGACCGCTTTGGAAAACTGGCTGGCGTTCGTCATCGTCAACCGGAGGTCGCCCCCCAGGACTTCCATCGTGAGCGTGTCGGGGAAGGGCTTGCGCTGCTTTACAGACCGAGCAGGTTTGCGGGCTTTTCGCTGCGCCTCAATCCACGCTTGGAGAGATCGGAGGCTCGCATACGAGATTGCGGTTTCTTTACCCGTAGAGGGGTCAATGCGGGCCACGCGGAAGCCGCGAATGTCAGGCAAAGCAAACAGTTTTACGGGCGTTGTAAGGGCGTCTGCGACGATCGACATTCCGTCGATGCGCCAGCCGTCATGCTCGGCAAATCCCGTCCAGAATAGGTCGGCTTCCCCGGAGTAGATGACCTTCTTTGTCGTCTTGTCCTGCTCCTGGCTCGAATACAGCACCACCGACTTTTCGAGCGGCAAGCCCTCGACATGCTCACCAATCGTAACGCTGGCCCAGGTGTAGGCATGGGCTCGCGACACCGCTTGAACGAGGCAAACCGGCTTATCGTCCTGCATGGTGTTGGTGATGAGGATGCTGCGCGGCTCACCGTTAGTTTTGGCCTGTGTGATCCCCATTACGAGGTCGACGGCACGCCAGAAGCGACCGAGCGGACGATTGGCCAAGATGGCTTTCCGTGCTGCGCCCTGGGGGTCGTAGCGCAGGATTATTGGCCGGATGCTGTCGATATGCCGTTCCGCGACATCAAGGATCGTAGCCAGCCCGTCGTCATCGACTTTGGCGAGCAAGGTAACAAAGCCCGTGGGGTAATCGCCCGATAGTTGCGCAGTGCCCAGCACGGGCATCTTGTCGAGTTCCGCGGTCGCACGGGCAATCCGTGCATCGCGCTCCTTGTCGTTGTTCTCGCGAGCCGTCCCGCCAAACATCGTCACGGCTTCACTGTGCCGCGCCTTGATCCCGCCGTCGCCAAGCCAAGTGCCGAATGTCTTCACGGGCTCGCGATCGTGTCGGGCAAGCTGGAGAACCTTGGCGTACTGGCTCTGGAGGCTTTTGCTGCGCTGGTCGAACACGAGCTGGACGAGGGGAATGTAATTGTTGCGCCTGGAAGCGGCGTTTAGCTTGACCTCGTGAGTGGCTAGAAAGTCCTCCACGGCATCATGCTGGTGGTCGTCCGGCGTGCCCATCAGGTCTTCGCCAAACGCGTAGAGCGCGGCCATCGCATCCTTGAGCAGTGCGGGGCTGGCATCCTCATTTTCGGAGAATTCTTTTGCCGCATCCTGAGCGGCCTTAAACCGGGCATTAAGGGCTTTCGATGAAGAGCCGCTTACAGATTTCAA
This sequence comes from Sphingomonas rhamnosi, assembly GCF_036663615.1. Classification (NCBI taxonomy): domain Bacteria; kingdom Pseudomonadati; phylum Pseudomonadota; class Alphaproteobacteria; order Sphingomonadales; family Sphingomonadaceae; genus Sphingomonas; species Sphingomonas rhamnosi. The sequence continues at coordinate 6,714 of NZ_JAXOJJ010000001.1, read as the reverse complement.
TGCCTTAACAGCCGTTGCCACTCGCATACCCCGCATGATGATGGCGAATGTTTAGCCGCTAAACTTTTCAAGGATTGGTTAAACCGGATGGCAAAAAATGAGTGGCTGGCGCTCAATCGCGCGCTCTACCTGCCTGCGATCAGCAAGGCCTATCTCCGCGTCATTCCCGGTGGTCAGTGGAAGGCGCCCCTGCCGGTTACGCCCGCCGAACTGGATTTCCTCGACCCAAAAGCGCCGTTTCACTATCCGTTTGCCCTTTATAGCGCGGGGCAGACGGACCCTAAAAACCTGAATGTACCGCAGCCCGACATGGTGATGTCGAGGGATCGCAGCGCGACGGTGGTGTTGGGCGACAGCGGTGGTTTTCAGCTTCAAACCGGTGCGATCGAATTTGACGCCGTGAACACCGCTCCCAGGATGTTGAATTGGATGGAGCATGTATCGGATTATTCGATGGCGCTCGATCTGCCCACAGGCGGAATTGGCCTGCCGGGGCTGCGCAATCACGTGAAGCGGTTGAACGGCTACGGAATCGATTTGTCCGCCATAGCTCGCGCCAACGGCGTGGGCGAAAGCTACATGGCCTGCCTGATCCAGCTTTGTATCAACAACAATCGTTTCGTCCGTGAGCGCCGCCCCGGTGCCACGAACTTCCTCAACGTCCTTCAGGGTCGCAACCACGGGGAAAGCCGCCAATGGTACGAAGCCGTGAAGCACTATCCGTTCGAGGGTTGGGCATTCGCAGGCGCGCATCAAAGCACGCCCAGCATGATCGTCGCGCGGATGCTCGACATGCATCGCGACGGCATATTGGGGAAGGTCCGCTGGCTCCACATTCTGGGCACGAGCAAGCTGGAAATGGGCTGTGTTCTAACGGCGATCCAACAGGAGGTCCGCAAGCTGGGTTACCCCGAATTTCAAATCAGTTTTGACGCCTCAAGCCCATCGATGGCAGCGGTCTATGGGACCGTGAACATTGGTCACGCCAGCAGCGCGCACGGCTGGGCAATGCAGACGATGAAATTCTCGGATTTGGTTCAGCGGTTCGCTGGCCGGCCCGAACCGCTTGCCGTGCTGCTCCGCGAAGTCATGGAGGACAAGTCACGCTCGAATATTCGTCGTCGTATCGCCGCGAGTACGCATATCAGCCGCAACCTGACCATTGCGGACCTGGACCCGTCGGGTGGGAGCCTAATCGCCCATGACACCTACGATTTGATCATGCACCACAATACCCAGGCACTCATCCAGGCTCATCGAAACGTGCAGGACGGGTTCTGGGAGGATCGGGACGGCTACGATAACAACGACCGCAAACCCGCGAGCGTTTTGGTCAAAGTCGAGGGCGTGCGAGGGTTGTTTGCCGACCCCAACGGGGCTGCGCTCGCGAGAACATGGGGCAAGGAGTTCCTGGACGTATGGCCCGCCATTGCCGGCATGTCCGAACCCGACGAGCCCGAGTTGTCGGAGGACCTGGAACAGTTCATCGCCGCAAACCCGATCTAAGCGTCGGGTTTCTTCGTCTCGCTCGCGGCTAGGACGGACTTGGCAAGGTTCTGGAGCATCGAGGTTGCCCAGGTGCGCGCCATGCCGATCACGCTGACACCGAGGGCTCCGATGCCCATGCCCGAGAGGGTGGCGTACATGATTGTATATTGCCGGTCGTAGATCACCACGCCCGTCAGCAGCACGGACAGGGCCGTGACCAGCATTTCGAAGAGGAAGACCTTTTTGCGCTTCGTGGGCGTGCTCATCGCAATGCCGCGAACGATCAGCGCCGCGAGACAGCCAGCAAGGAGGGGAGCCCAGAACTCATAGGGTGAGCCGGGATTGGTTTGCGCAACCACCGCCGTACTAGCCGACGTGAGGACGAAGGCCGGAAGGCTGATACGATCGAACACTCGTTATTTAAGAGAATGCGCGTCCTAGAGCGATTGTCGCTGCTAGGCTGGCACTGAGGATCGCAATGCCAGCGAAGCGGCCTAGCCGGGGCCAACGGCTGTCCGACCAGATCAAAGAGGTAGGGTTGCGCAGCTTGAGGACGATATCGGGATACCAGAGCCAGAACGTGCCCATCCAAAACATGACGGGGACAAGGCTCGCGATATCAAAGGCGCGCTTTACGGTGAGCAGTAGCTGGAGCGTGGCCGGGGCGGCTTCTGCGTAGCAAATCATGTAGGCGACTTCGGGAAGGCATCGCATCAGGACGGCCGAGCATACTGCGAAAATCAAGCTGCGGAGCGCCGACACGGCGTCAATGCCCCGGTGTCGATCGCTCCACAGGTCGCGGCCCAAGTAGGAGCCGATCATGAACGCCAATCCAGGCATGAGGATCAGCGAGAACAGCGCCCAACCGAATAGTGCCGTCGAGCCGTCAAAGGATTGAGGGAAGGGACTGTGAGGCACCTGTTAGCCGGTCCGCTTCTTGACGAGTTTGCGCACCATCACCGACAGCACGATCCCGAGGACTTCCTTGGCGGCGGTGCGGACGGTGGGGTTGGCGAGCAGCTGGGTTAGCTTATTCAGCGTCGTCGTTGCCGACCGGGTTACTAGGGGGTTGAGTTTAAGGTCGTTCATGGGGGCTTATGTCCCTCTTTTCTTTTGCATGTATTTAACCGCCCTCGGGCGCGGTTCCGTATTCCTCCGCAATGTAGGGAATGAACATCGCCATCTGTGGAGTTGGTGCCGATGGCGTCTGGTAGTCGGTCGGGTTCATATTGAACGCGTAACCGGCGGGCCAGAACGGGCCATATCCCCAACTACTCCAACCCAGCCAGACATCCTTGTTGTCGCGCATATACTTGTACGCGGCGGGAACGACGGAACCGCAAGCCGACTGCCCAGCGACGGCCGGATCGCCGCCCGCAATCTCGCCCATCCAGAGCTTCTTGCCGTTTGTGCGTGCCCAGTTGGTGATCGCAACCAACTGGTTTTGCGAGTTCACCACACAGGCGCCAGCATCCGTGCCTGCGCCCGACTTGTCGCTGTTGAAGTAGTTGTGGCACTCAAACACGACGTTATCTGCAGGATCGACGAAATCCAGGAATGCCTCACCTTGTCCATTCGAAACCCAGTTGGCAGTCGACGAATATTCCGCACCGGGAACCATGATTTTGTTGAGTGCAGGAGTAAGAGCCCGGATGGCATTCACGGTGCTTTGGAACGTAGAACGGCAACGCAATGGCGACCAAGCCGCCGAGCCGTTCGGCTCGTTCATAAGGAAGAACCACACTTTGGTATTCGTTGCGTACCGGTTCGCCAGCTTCAACCAGAGGTCGATAAACGCTTCAACTTCGAATGACTTGCCGGTTGTATCAAGTTCTGGATCAAAGCGAACCTTGCCGCCCTTCGGTCCTTCGCCGAAGTTATGGATATCCAGCCCGACGCGCCCGCCCTTGCCCGTCCAGTAGCTGATAATCTCATCGATACGCGCGATATCAAGCGATCCCGCCCAAGCTGCGTTAGGGGCTTTCTCGCCATAGAGCGGCGCGTAAAGGTCGCGTTGAATACGGCCCCACTTCACGGGAAAGCGGATCGCTCGAACGCCAAGCTTCCAGATATAGTCCATGTATTCGTGGCGTTTTGGGTCCGTCGTCTCGGGACGCGACGGATAGATATAGTTTTGGAAATAGATGCCGGGGTCAGTGCCAAACTCGCCAGTCGAGAGATTGACTCCCGTGACGTACACGGGGTCAATCGGCTTGGTGAAAGCGTCGTAGAAGACTGTCGCGTACCGGATGCCGACCCAACTGCCGGCTTCGTTCTCCAGCTTGAGGTAGTGCTTGCCCGTACCGGCGAGCGGGACACTGAACGTAATCGCGTGATGCGACTTGGTAGCGTCGGCGGTCGAGGTGAGCACGCCTCCCGCATAGGTAGCAGGCGATCCCGCGACGTTCGCGGCGCTGGTTAGTGCCGCTTCGAAGTCTGGAGGCGGATTGTTTGCGATAAGCGATACAGTGGAGCCGATCACGTCGGCGGGGACGTTGATCGTGTAATCGACAGAGGTCGCGGACTTAACGGCCCGCACTTCCCAGTAACGCGGCGGAGCGGCTTTGAGTGCGAGGGTCTTGGCACCACTAAGAACTTGAACGGGCACGTACTCGCGCCAATAATCGGTGTTTGTCGGAACAATGTTTGCCCCTACGCCACGGGTCGCGATATACTTGGTGCCATCTGGGATATACGTTACCCAGTCGCCTTCTATGTATGTGGCGCTCGAAACCCAGTCGCCTTTCGAGCGATAGTTATCGAAGTCCGACGCCGTGCCCTCTTGAACAATCTGCGTGATTATATCGCATTGCGACGAACCCCCATCATCGCGCACCTTGTCGCCGCAGTAGACGTTGAAGGTTAGAGGCTGCGAGTTATCGTAATTCTCGTTATATACGATGGTGTAGCCGTTATACCAGTATTCCCCAGCCGGGGGTGGATACTTGGTCTGCTCCCAAGTGATGCCGGGGGGCGGAGATTTAAGCGCCGCCATCAATGCTGTGCGGAACGCCGGGGCAAGCATGTTCTGCCCATCGTTCGCCGCATAGAGTTTGATTTTGGTGCCGGGGATGAAGTTGGTCGTTTCTAGGACGAACTTAACGCCATCACCGGGAGTAAGCACGAGCTTTGGGGCGTTGATCCCGTCAACGTCGTAAGTGCGGAAATTGTAGGTTGGTGCGCCCGTCGGCCGCTGCGATGTGTCGTTGATCGTCAGGACGTTGCCCACGCCCTTAACAAGGTCGGGGTCAGAGGGTGCGCCACTAATGCGCGAGCTTGCCTTGACCAGAAGCACGCACTGCGCAGTGGTCGGGTTCGCGTCGTTCTTACGGTTCTTTCGAGTGGTATTCTCGATACGGATTTCTTCGCCCGCGTAATTCGACCCCTCGGGAATTGAGAGCAACATATCAACGGTGCCGTTCGCGTTTGGAACGCTGTTCGTGGTAAGCGTCGTAACGGTGATGCCGTGCCCCGCGCACGCCTCCTTGAAGGCTGTAGGCCACGATTTAAGCCAGCGCGCCGCCGATGCTGAACCGCCAGTCATCCACCAGATGATGCGGGACTGTCCAGGCACGTAGTTAATAACTCGGAGGGTCATCGTTGCCGTCTGCCCCTCGTCGATCGTGCGGGGATTTAGGAGTGTGCCGAACCAGATTGCGGGAGCGATCGGGCGGGGTTGAACCATGCCGCGCGCGGGGATCGTGATGCTCATGCCTTCATCGATCCCGAGATATTCAGGACGTTAGCGGCGGTCGCGATCACCGTAACCATCGCGTACCGGGCGCGGGCGCGGGTAAGCCCTTCCTCTTGGTTCAGCGTGACGCCTGTAGCGGCTGCAAAGGACATGGCGCTCTGCGTGCCGTTCATGACGTAGATGGAGTTGAACTTGGCACCCAAGCCGGTCGGGAACGTCAGCGTCACCGCTGTGGTGCCGCCGTTATTGTTCACCAACACCACCTTGCCGCTATGGGCGAGCAGGGCGGTGGGGCTGTTCGTGCCGTTCTGTGAGATTACATCGAAGGCCATTGCGTCGGCGCGGATGCGGTCAATACAGGGCCGCCACCTCGTAATGCCATTGGGCATCGTAACTGGGTAGAAGCCCGCGCTAGGTTGTGTGACGCCGCCAACGGGCGCGGGTGCGACATAATCTGCCACGCCGTTGTCGAGTTGGATTTGCTGATCGATGTAGGTCTGCCAGCTATTCACCAGCGCCGACATTTGGTTCGATAGTTCAGAGTTCGTGGGCATAATTCCTTTCGTGTCGTCAGCTGTCGGCTGACGGATCAAGGTTGGTTAGACGTTAGAAGCCGAAGGCGATCCAGTCGAAGCCATCGAGTGAATTGTTATTGGCCGTCGCGGACTGGACGTAGAAATCGGCGCCGAACTTATCCCGTGTGGACATGGTTTGGACCCACATATCCTTTTCGGTGTTGCTGCTGTTGACGTAGGCCGTCGCCGACACGGACATGATGGCGTTCAGGAAGGGCGTTGGAAACGTGACATGAATGGTCCGTTCGCTGTTGATAGTAGCGCGGTACTGCCCCCACTGAATGATGAAGCCACCGGGTAGAATTTGATAACCCGCGTTCGCGTTGAGTTGGTTCTGATTGCCGCTGAGTAGGGGGACGAGTGCCGAGTATTTAAGGCACCCAACTGTAGCGTTGGGGATCGTAACCTCGCCGTTCTCGATAGCGAAAACCGTCTGGGGCGAGCCACCAAGCGTGGGATCGACCACCTTGAACTTGTTGGCGATGACATTGAACTCGCTTTCCGATCCATTGTTTGTTTGGATCGTGCCGCTGATATATCCGTTAGCGTCCAGCTTGTTGACGGATCGGACTGTCGCTCCGGTGGGGTCGATCAGCACTTCTTCAAGGGTTTCAACCGATCCGGTGATGCCCCGGAAGTCGGCTTCGATGGTAGTGAGTTTAGTGCCGAGTGCCTTGCCGTCGTCCATGATAACCGAACGGGCATCCAGGACGAACGCCGTGCCGTCGGCATTCTTGGCCCCGAGCAGTGCCAGCGTTGATGCCGAAGCCTCGTTCCCGCTGATGAGCTGCCCCCTTCTGAGTGGTCCATCGACTATAAGGGTCTGGATCAAGGAAGGGACGACGAATGCCTGCGAAGAAGCACAAGCCCGAGGAGATCATCGGGAAGCTGCGTGAAGTTGAAATCGTGTTGGGCCAGGGCGGGACGACCGCCGAGGCATGCCGGCGGATCGCGGTC